>NZ_LT629736.1:656250-1312500 GCF_900104945.1 Halopseudomonas xinjiangensis
GAATGGTCTCTTCAGGCGCGGACGCTGCATCCAAGCACGCTCTGGACGTTTACGACAGTGCCTTCAACCAGACTGTGGCTTTCATTGTTGCAGCGGTAGCCTTGACCATCGGTCTGGCATTCTTCATGACTCGCAGCATCGTTGCGCCGATCCGCGAAGCGGTCGAAGCCAGCGAAACCGTCGCCGCCGGTGATCTGACCCAGAAGATCTCCAGCAGTGGCCGTGACGAGCCAGCTCGCCTGCTTCAAGCATTGGCCACCATGCAGCTTCAATTGCGCAACACCATCCAGGGCATCGCCAACTCCTCGAATCAGTTGGCCGCTGCGGCCGAGGAGCTGAACGCTGTCACCGAGGATGCAAGCCGCGGTCTGCAGCGCCAGAACGACGAAGTGCAGCAGGCCGCAACGGCGGTCAACCAGATGAGCGCTGCGGTTGACGAAGTGGCGCGCAACGCGGTGTCGACCTCGGAGCAGTCCAAGGAAACCTCGAAGATCGCTGGCGAAGGACAGCAGCAGGTCAGCCGTACCGTAACCAGCATCGACAAGCTGTCCGGCACCATTCAGTCGACCGCGACCGAGGTTCAGGAACTAGCCGAGAAAGCGCAGAACATCAGCCGCGTCCTGGATGTGATCCGCGCTATCGCCGAGCAGACTAACCTGCTGGCACTCAACGCAGCGATCGAAGCGGCACGGGCCGGTGAGCAGGGTCGTGGTTTTGCGGTGGTAGCCGACGAGGTTCGCGCTCTGGCTCATCGTACTCAGCAGTCCACCACCGAAATCGAAGAAATGATCGGCACCATTCAGCAAGGTACCGAGCGCGCAGTCGAGGCGATGGGGATCAGCAAGACCATGGCTGGCAGCACGTTGGAGCAGGCCACCGCTGCAGGTGAGGCGCTCACCCGCATCACCTCGGCGATCACTCAGATCAACGAGCGCAACCTGGTGATTGCCAGCGCCTCGGAAGAGCAGGCTTCGGTCGCTCGTGAAGTCGACCGTAACCTGGTCAACATCCGCGACCTGTCGACCCAGTCGGCAGCCGGTGCCGAGCAGACCAGCAGCTCCAGTCGCGAGCTGTCGCGCCTGGCGGTCGAGCTCAACGATCTGGTCAATCGTTTTCGCATCTGACCGAACGCAGCGCAAAAAAAACCGCACCTCAGGGTGCGGTTTTTTTGTTACGGCTTTGAAGATCAGTTGTATTCAGCCGAACCAACCGTCTCGCGCTCGAGATGCTGCCCGGCCACCGCTGCAGGGAGCGGAGTACGGATCAGGTAGTCGAATGCGCTCAATGCCGCAGTCGAACCCGAGCCCATGGCGACGACGATCTGCTTGTACGGAACCGTAGCCACGTCACCGGCAGCGAACACCCCCGGTACCGAGGTCGCACCGCGTGCGTCGACTTCGATCTCGCCGAAGCGGCTGAGCTTCACCTCACCACCTTTGAGCCAGTCGGTGTTTGGAATCAGGCCGATCTGCACGAAGATACCCGCTACGTCGACGTTCTTGCTCTCGCCGGAATCGCGATCGGTGTAGGTCAGACCCACCACCTTGTTGCCGTCGCCACGTACTTCGGTGGTCTGGGCATTCTTGATGATGTCGACGTTCTTCATCGAGCGCGCCTTGCGCTGCAGCACTTCGTCAGCACGCAGGGTGTCGGCGAATTCCAGAACGGTTACGTGCTCGACGATACCGGCCAGATCAATCGCGGCCTCGATACCCGAGTTACCACCACCGATCACCGCGACACGCTTGCCCTTGAACAGCGGGCCGTCACAATGCGGGCAGTAGGCAACACCCTTGCCGCGGTATTCCTGCTCGCCGGGTACGTTCATTTCGCGCCAGCGGGCGCCAGTCGCCAGGATCACCGAGCGGCTGGTCAAGGTCGCGCCGTTTTCCAACTCGAGTTCGATGAAATCCCCACTGGTGAGCTTGGCCGCCTTCTGCTCGGTCATCAGATCAACTTCGTAGTCCTTGACGTGCTGCTCAAGGTTGGCGACCAGTTTCGGTCCTTCGGTATACGGCACGGAAATGAAGTTCTCGATACCGACGGTATCCATGACCTGGCCGCCGAAGCGCTCGGCAACGATACCGGTACGGATGCCTTTACGCGCTGCGTAGATGGCAGCGGCCGCGCCAGCGGGGCCACCACCGATTACCAGCACATCGTACGGAGCCTTCTGAGTCAGCTCGACTGCTTTGCGTTGAGCGGCGCCCGTGTCGACCTTGTTGACGATTTCGGCGAGCGTCATGCGACCCTGGCCGAACGGGTTGCCGTTCAGGTACACCGAAGGCACCGCCATGATCTGACGCTCTTCGACTTCGTCCTGGAACAGCGCGCCATCCACCATGGTGTGGGTGATGTTCGGGTTCAGCACCGCCATCAGGTTCAGCGCCTGAACTACGTCCGGGCAGTTCTGGCACGACAACGAGATATAGGTTTCGAAGTGAAACTCGCCTTCCAGGTTGCGGATCTGCTCTTGTAGAGCGGCATCGGCCTTGGAAGGGTGTCCGCCGGCCTGCAGCAGAGCCAGTACCAGCGAGGTAAATTCGTGGCCCATCGGCAGACCAGCAAAACGCACACGGGGGGCTCCGCCGTTGTCCGGGCCGATCGCCATGCTCGGCGTGCGAGCGTCATCTGCACGGGTCATGTCGATCTTGGCCGACATGCCGGTGATTTCACCGGCCAGATCCAGCAGCTCGCGCGACTTGTCGCTGTCATCGGCGGACACGCTGATCTTGATCGGATTAACGATATTCTGCAGGTACGTGTCCAGTTGTTTCTTCAGATTCGCGTCCAACATACGTGTCCGTCCTCTATCAATTCGTTGAAATCTGGGCGTAAAAAACCCGGCCCGCCAAACCGGATGCCAGGGGCATCACGGCGGGCCGGGTCAGGAGCACTACTTAGATCTTGCCTACCAGGTCGAGCGAAGGAGCCAGAGTGGCCTCGCCTTCTTTCCACTTGGCCGGGCAGACTTCGCCCGGGTGGGCTGCGACGTACTGGGCAGCCTTGACCTTGCGCAGCAGGTCGTTGGCGTCACGGCCGATGCCTTCTGCAGTGATTTCGATGGCCTGGATGATGCCCTCGGGATCGACAACGAAAGTACCGCGGTCAGCCAGACCCTGGCCTTCGCGCATCACACCGAAGTTGCGGGTAATGGTGCCGGTCGGGTCACCAATCATCGGATACTGGATCTTGCCGATGGTCTCGGAAGAATCGTGCCACGCCTTGTGGGTGAAGTGGGTGTCGGTGGAAACCGAGTAGATCTCTACGCCCAGCTTCTTGAATTCTTCGTAATGGTCGGCCACGTCACCCAGCTCGGTCGGGCAGACGAAAGTGAAGTCGGCAGGATAGAAGAAGAATACTGACCACTTGCCTTTCAGATCAGCTTCGCTCACTTCAACAAAGTTACCGTTATGGAACGCGGTGGCCTTGAACGGTTTGACTTCTGTGTTGATGTACATGAAAACTCCTTGTGAGTCGGTGGGTTGATTGCTTAAGACAGCGACTATGTTAGTGCCTGGTTCGCCATCGTTGAAATATATTCCAGCTAAGGCACAAATAGCTTTTCGCTATATGGTTCCGCCTGCGCACTATTCAACGAAAATCCATGCGGTTGATCCAGATCAAATTCTCAATCCACTTGATGAATCCGCTCTATTCGCGGCTACCTCAAGCTATCCAGACCGGCAGACCGAGCATAGCCTCTGATTACCGCCCTGTGTATGTCAGACGACGACTGCAAGGGCTGGTTCCTACTCAGCTTGAGGACCCGTGCCATGGAATTCGCTTACTCCCCCAAATCCCGGCAGATGATCGCTCGCGTGCAGGCGTTCATGCACGACTACATCGTCCCGTTCAGGCTCGGCGCGCAACCCAATCAAGACAACCCCAAGTTCGCGTAGCGAAGCAGGGTCTCCCGCCAGAGGTACTGTCCGGCGACTACGCTTGCGGTAAAGTAGTGCCACGCAAATCGTTCAGGACACCTCATGCTTACTCATCTCGATGCCCAGGGGCAGGCGAACATGGTCGATGTGACCGACAAGGCCGTGTCATCGCGCGAAGCGGTGGCGGAAAGCCTGGTGCGCATGCGGCCGGAAACACTCGACCTGATCCAGAGCGGCGGCCACCCCAAGGGTGACGTCTTTGCCGTGGCGCGTATTGCCGGCATTCAGGCGGCCAAGCGCACCTGGGAGCTGATTCCGCTATGTCATCCGTTGATGCTTACGTCAGTGAAAGTCGAGCTGACAGCCGAGCAACCTGATGCCGTACGCATTCGCGCGCGCTGCAAGCTGGCTGGCCAGACCGGTGTGGAAATGGAAGCCCTGACCGCCGCAAGCGTTGCGGCGCTCACGCTCTACGATATGTGCAAAGCGGTGGATAAAGGCATGGTCATCGAAGCCACACGGTTGCTGGAGAAGACCGGCGGCAAGAGCGGGCACTACCGCGCGGAGGAGCAGAGATGATCACGCTGCAATATTTCGCCCGTTACCGCGAGACGCTGGGCACCGGGCAGGAGCAGCTGGACTGGAATGACTCGCGCGATACGCTTCGGGCAGTGCGAGACGAGCTGGTTTCACGGGGTGATGCCTGGGCCGTGCTCAACGAGTCGCGACTGATGTGCGCGCGCAATCAGGAAATGTGCAGCCTGGATGAGCCGGTGCGAGACGGTGACGAGATCGCCTTCTTCCCCCCAGTGACCGGAGGCTGATATGGCTATTCGCGTGCAGACCGAGACCTTTGATGCTGGGCAGATGCTCAATGCGCTGCATGCTGAACAACTCGGCGTGGGGGCAGTGGTCGGGTTCGTTGGCTATGTGCGCGACTTCAACGACGGGCAGGAAGTCGCCGGAATGTTGCTCGAGCATTATCCGGGCATGACCGAGAAGGCGTTGCAAAAAATAGTCGATGAAGCCAGCGAGCGCTGGCCGCTGATCACGGCAGACGTGCTGCATCGGGTCGGCAAGCTCGAGCCGGGCGAGCCGATCGTGTTCGTGGGCGTATCGTCGGCGCATCGTCAGGCGGCCTTCGAAGCCTGCCATTTCATCATCGATTATCTGAAGACCCGTGCGCCGTTCTGGAAGCAGGAAGATACGCCGGACGGGCCTCGTTGGGTCGACGCACGGGACATGGACGCCGAAGCGATGCGCAGATGGCGCTGACCGCGGCCAAGAGTGGATTGCTCGATTACTTGGAACTCTCCCCCGGCGTTCCGACGGGAATGCTGAACGCATCGTGGTAAAGTGGCTCGAAGCAGTTGGTAGATGTATCCCCTCACACCTGAATAGCGGCCACGCGACAACCGGAGTACAGCCTGTGCCCGAAACACAACTTCTGGACGGACAAGGTCGTCGTATCGACTACGTACGAATGTCCGTCACCGACCGCTGTGATTTTCGCTGCGTCTATTGCATGGCAGAAGAGATGACGTTCCTGCCGCGCGAGAAAATTCTCACGTTCGAAGAAGTCCTGCGCTTGGCGAAGCTGCTGGTGGGGCAAGGCGTAAAAAAAATTCGTTTAACCGGTGGCGAGCCGTTAGTGCGTCGAGGGATAGTCACGCTTTGCAGGGAAATCGCCGCGTTACCCGGCCTGAACGAACTGGTGATGACCACCAACGGCTCCCAGCTGATCAAGCTCGCAGAGCCGTTGGCCGACGCGGGCCTCAACCGGCTAAACATCAGTCTCGATAGTCTTGATGCCGTCAAGTTCCGTGCGATCACCCGTACCGGCGACCTCCAGCAGGTGTTGGCTGGCATCGATGCGGCTCGCGCCGCAGGCTTCGCCTCGATCAAGCTCAATGTGGTGGTCATGAAAGGGCGCAACGCCGATGAGGTGCCTGATCTCGTCGACTATGCCGTGGAACGCGGACTGGACGTAACCTTTATCGAGGAGATGCCGTTGGGTCATGTAGGCAGATCGCGCGGCGAAGCCTTCTGTTCTAGCGACGAAGTACGCGAATTGATTGCTCGGCGCTATACGTTGCTCGACAGTCCCGAATCCACTGGTGGGCCGGCACGTTATGTACGCATCGAAGGACAGCCAAGCACCCGCATCGGATTCATCTCCCCGCATTCGCACAACTTCTGCTCCACCTGCAATCGCGTGCGGCTGACGGCCGAGGGACGGTTGCTGCTGTGTCTCGGTCATGAACACTCGCTCGACATGCGCGACCTGGTGCGCCGCTATCCGACCAGCGACGAGCCGGTTCTCGAAGCCTTGCAGAGTGCACTGCAGCGCAAGCCCTTGCGCCACGAATTCGCATCCGATGGCGAGGTGCAGGTGTTGCGATTCATGAATGCCAGCGGCGGGTAGTCACTCGCTGCGCGCGATGCTTCGTACCAATATCAAAATCGAACTTCCCCTAATCCGGTTCCTCCAACCTTTATCAGGTGATTACTGAGGAAGCGAGATGAATAGAGTTCTGTTCGGCGTTTGTTTTGTCATTGCCATGCCGGTCTTGGCGCAAAGTGTCGAAATCATCACCGAGTTCAATGGCCTGGATATCGAATGGGAGCCACTCGGTGTTGAGGAGGCATCCAGCGAGCAAGTCGATCTCAAGGGAACCCCGGCAGTCACAGTCATCAATCGCAGCAATGAGCGAGTGTTGTGTGAGTTCGCTGCACTGCCTGACGAAACCGAGCGTACCCCGACCTCCGTGCTTGAGCCGAACGACCGGGCAGTGCTGGAGGTGCCTGGCAAATACTCTGAGGGAGGCCCAATCGCTCTGCTCGAGTGCGTCAAGGATTAGTCAAGTAACGACACCGCCTTGACTAGCGCGAATACGCGCTTTCCAGGTTGCAGTAGCAGCTCGCGTGCCGACCAGCCGCTAACTTCGGCCAGCAGTAGATCTCCACTGACCAACCTTCCGCGTATTATCACGCGCCTTTCGTCGCGCGCGTGAACTGCCTCGATGGTAAACGGTAGTTGATTGAGAATGCTGATCCCGGTGGTCGGCTCGATGGCCAGGCTGACGTCGCGTGCGCCTATGCGCAGCCGCACCGTAGTAGGTCCCGCTTGCACGGGGTTGGGTAATGCCAGGCGTAGCGTGAGCGCACCAGAGCGAAACATCTGCAAATCCGGCGCATCGCTTGCCTGAAGGGTTCCCATCAGCACACTGGCCGGACCCTCGTCAGCGAACAGCGGCGAATCCGGCCGCGATAGCGCCTGCTGGATCGGCTCGACCGACTCTATGCGCCCCCGCTCCATCAGGGCTACATGATCAGCGAGCCGTTCTATTTCGGCCGCGGCATGACTGACATAGATTATCGGAACGCCTATCTCACCCGAAAGACGGTCGAGAAACGGCATGATTTCGCGCTTGCTCTGGCTATCGAGCGCCGACAGCGGTTCGTCGAGCAGCAGCAGTTGCGGGCTGGCCAACAGCGCACGGCCCAAGGCAATGCGCTGGCGCTGGCCGCCGGAAAGCTGATCGATACGTCGCTCTATCAAGGTACCCAGTCCGAGCAGATCGATGATCGCTTCCGGGCGATGCCGCCGCTGTGAATCGGGCGTTCGTTGGTAGCCGTAGAGCAGGTTATCGCGGACACCGAGATGCGGCAGCAGCGACGATTCCTGAAAGACCAGACCGATGCGCCGTTTTTCCAGCGGTATGGAGGCGTTCAAGCCTTGCCAGGTCTGATCGTCGAAGCAGACCTCGGCGCCCGGCACCCGGTCTAGCCCGGCAATGATGCGCAGCAGACTGGTCTTGCCGCAGCCAGACCGGCCGAACACCGCGGTGACACCTTCGGTGGGCAGGTCCACGTGGATGTGCATGTCCAGGCCCGCGCGGCGCATTCGCGCTCTGACCGTCAGGCTCATGGTTGTACCACTGCGGATTTGCGGTTGCCGGCAAAATAGATCAGTGACAGCACGACGAATGCACAGCCAATCAGCAGCAGCGACAGACGATGGGCTGCGGCATAGTTCATCGCCTCGGTATGCGCATAGATGGTCGTCGACAACACGTGCGTCTCGCCGGGGATACTGCCGCCGATCATCAGGATCACGCCGAACTCGCCTAGCGTGTGGGCGAAGGTGAGGGTGGCGGCCACTACAAAGCCGCTACGAGCGAGCGGCAGGGTGATGGTCAGAAATCGATCGAGCGGACCCGCCCCAAGGGACGCCGCCACTTCATGCGGCCTGCGGCCCATCTGGCGAAAAGCCTGCTGTAGCGGCTGCACGGCGAATGGCAACGAATAGATCACCGAGCCGATCAGGATGCCGCCGAAGCTGAACGCCAGATGGCCGATACCCAGCCGCTCCAGCGTCCCGCCCACCCACCCGTTTGGCCCCAGGGCGAGTAACAGATAAAACCCGAGGACGGTGGGAGGCAAAACCAGCGGAAGGGCAACCAGTGCCTGGACAAGCGAGCGCACACGGCCGGCCCCGGCCGCAAGCCAGAGCGACAAGGGTGTCGCCAGGAGCATCAGGATCACGGTTGTATACAGGCACAGCTTGAGCGTCACGCGTATGGCCAGCCAGTCGGCGGCGCTCAGAGACATCATGGTTCGCTGTGCTCGGGTTCAAGAAGGATAGGACGGGTCTGCACCTAGCGCTGACCAGCAATACCGCCGGGTACCGGCGGGCGTTCGAAGCCGAAGTCGACAAGCACTGCGGCCGCTTCGGGGCCGAGCAGATAATCGGCGAGCTGGTCAGCCTGGTGTTTCCCTGCCCCGTGCAGGGTCACGACGAGCGCCTGCTCCAGCGGGCTGTGCAGTCCAACCGGAATCCGTTGCCAATGGCCAGGCGCCTGCTGGTTCGGCGCACCAACCAGCGACAGCGCGAGCAGAGCGAACTCGGCTGCGCCGGATTGGGCCATCTGCGCCGTGTGACTGATGCTCTCGCCATACACCAGGCGGGGCTCGACGGCATTCCAGATATCCAGGTTTACCAGCGCTTCACGCGCACGCGCGCCGTACGGGGCATGCTCGGGCCGGGCAATGGCGATACGGCCTTCGGTGTTGGCCAGCTCGTTGATCCGTTCGGGAAACGGACTGCGTGACCACAACACCAGGCGGCCCAGCGCATAGGTGCGCGGCTCGCCATCGGTCAGTCCTTCCTCCTGGAGCGCGCGCGGATAGGTGATATCTGCAGACATGTACAGATCGAAGGGTGCGCCATTGCGGATCTGTGTGGCGAAGCGACCGGAGGAGCCGTAGGTCGCGCTGGCCTGCGAGTCAGGGTGCGAGGCGTTCCAGGCTTGCAGTATCTGCTCCAGTGCCGGACGCAGATCGGATGCCGCGGCGATGCTGAGATCAGCGAAGGCTTTCGGTGTGATAGCGAACAACAGGCAGACAACGGCAAATGCGCGACGCATCGGAATTCCTCCTAACCCGGACCGCCATCCGGTCGTGGACGGCTAAGCATCGGCCAATAGTGCCAGACGAATAATCCGAAGGCGACCGACCACGCGGCTGCGGCCAGCCATAGCCCGGCTGACAGGTGAACATGGCTCAGCCACACTCGAGCTGGCACGGCGAGGTTGATCAATACGAAGGCCACCGACATGGTGAACGGCGTTCTCAGCGGCCGTCCGGTATGACCGAGACTGACACGCGCGATCATTGCCAGAATGATGCCGCTCATGCCGCCAATCGCCAGCAGGTGTGTGGCCTGGGTAAAGCTGATCAGCCAGCCGGCGTGCCAGCACGCCATCGCCAGGTACGCGAGAACCAGCCAGCCATAGGCCAGATGCAGCGACCAAAGCAGCGGCACTTTCCAGATGCCGACATGGTGCCAGCGGACCAGACGCAGAGCGTGGCCGAGCCCCATCACGGTAAACAGTGCGGCGAGCCAGGGGCTCGGTGCCAATGCCGTGCCGCTGAACATCAACAGCGCAACGATGATGCTTCCGGCCAAGAGCAGATTGTCCAGCCAGGGCAGGGCTTCGGCTGGGGCGGCAAGCGTTAGCCCATTGCGCGTGAAGAACGGAATCACACGCCCGCCGATGACGCCGATCAATGCGGCAATCAGCCAGAGCGCGCCCAGGTTGCCCTGGCGTGCCAGTTGGTCGCTTTGCTGCACGAGCCCGACCAGCACCAGGAGGTTGGCCAGGGCCAGCAGGGTGATAACCAGAAGAACTGGATAATTTCGTGTCTGCCGTACCTTGATCAGGCTGCTGCCAATCGCTACAGCCAGAGCAGGAAGAAAAGCAACGTCGAGCGCCAGTACCAGCCATGGCGTCAAGCCGAGCAGCCAGGCGATCCGGCCGGCCAGCCACAGCCCAACCAGGATCAACAGCGGCGTGCCGCGTAGCCCGGGAACGCCAGTCCAGTTCTGCACTGCGGTGAGCAGGAAGCCGGCGATGATGGCGGCGCCGAAGCCGAAGAGCATTTCATGTCGGTGCCAGGCCAGCCAGCCACCGCTGGGCTGCCAATCCAGATGACCAAACAGCGCCAGAAGCCAGATCGGCACCGCAAGCGCGGCAAATAGGCCACCAGCGAGAAAGAACGGTCGGAAGCCCAGACGAAGCAGGGCAGGGGGAAGCTGGGTGTCAGACATAGGCATCGACTCGTGTAACAGCGGCGCGGCTTGGCGCGTGGATGGGTATGCTGAGGCGCAGGGTCAGTGCGAACAATAAGCCATTGGAGGTACTCCGCCTGCGTGCCTGGGCGGCGCAGCGGCAGTTGGTTATGCTTCGGCAGCCAAGAGAGGGCGCTTTCATGTCATATACAGCCATCAAGACTTTACACCTGCTGGGGGCGATCGCCTTCATCGGCACGCTGTTTTTCCAGGTGTTCATCCTCGCACCGGTAATGAGGGACCTGCCTGAAGGCGATCGGAGCCGGTTGGCTACGGCTTTAGGACAGCGAGCGCGTCGCGTTGTGCATTGGGTTGCGCTGGTTCTCTATGGCGCCGGTTTGACGCTCGGCTGGCAGTATCGGGCGGTGCTGTCACAGCCGTTTTCCAGCCAGTTTTCCGCATTGCTCACGTTCAAGATCGCTCTCGCGCTGCTTATCGTCGCGCATTACGTGGCACTGATTTTCCTGCGCAAAAGTGGTCGAATCGGCCCGCACGGCATGCATCTGCTCAATATCAGTCTGCTGATGCATGCCGTGCTGGTCGTGATTTGCGCCAAGGCGATGTTCACCCTTTGAGCGTTACACGGCGCTGGGCTGGGCAGCCGCCGCCTCTGTAGACGATGGACGCCAGCAACCGGCAACAGCTCGCTCGCAGAAGAGCCTCAAATAGCATAAAAGAGGCGGGTCGGCGCGAACTTGATATGGATCAAAACTGCGCATCCTGTCGAGCGATAGGCTTGCCGCATACCCCACTACCCGGAGCGTCCCGATATGTTCAATTCACCCCGCTGGGATGCCGACCTTATCCGCCGATACGACAAGGCTGGCCCGCGTTACACCTCATACCCGACCGCCGTGCAGTTCCATGACGGGGTGGCGCCGATGCACCTGCTGCACGCCCTGGACAAGAGTCGCGAGGTCAACCGCGACCTGTCGCTGTATGTGCACGTGCCGTTCTGCGCCAACATCTGCTACTACTGCGCGTGCAACAAGGTGATCACCAAGGATCGCAGTCGCGCGCAGTCCTACCTGGACAGCCTGTACCGCGAAATCGAGACGGTCAGTCGCCACGTGGGTAGCGAGCAGACCATCGAGCAGCTGCATTTCGGCGGCGGCACGCCGACCTTTCTCAGTCATGACCAGCTGCGTGACCTGCTGTCCAAGCTGCGTCGACACTTCAAGCTGCGTGACGACGACATCGGCGACTACAGTATCGAGATCGATCCGCGCGAGGCCGACTGGTCGACCATTGGGCTGCTGCGCGAGCTCGGCTTCAATCGCGCGAGTTTCGGGGTGCAGGATCTGGATCCGGAGGTGCAGCGCGCGGTCAATCGTCTACAGAGCCTCGAGCAGACCCAGGCGGTGATGGAAGCGGCACGCACGCTGGCCTACCGCTCGATCAACATCGACCTGATCTACGGCCTGCCGAAGCAGACTCCCGAAGGCTTTGCGCGCACGGTGGAGGCGATCATTGCGCTCAAGCCGGATCGGTTGTCGGTATTCAACTATGCCCATCTGCCAGAGCGCTTCCTGCCACAGCGGCGCATCAACGCAGCAGACCTCCCGAGCGCCACAGCCAAACTGGAGATGTTCGAGAGCAGCATTCGCCAACTGATGCAGGCGGGGTACCGCTACATCGGCATGGATCATTTTGCGCTGCCCGACGACAGTCTGAGCATCGCCCAGGAAACCGGTGCGCTTCAGCGAAACTTCCAGGGGTACACCACGCACGGACATTGCGATCTGGTCGGGCTGGGCGTCTCATCGATCAGCCAGATCGGCGATCTGTTCTGTCAGAACACCGCCGACATCAAGCAGTA
Organism: Halopseudomonas xinjiangensis; assembly: GCF_900104945.1. Taxonomy (NCBI): domain Bacteria; kingdom Pseudomonadati; phylum Pseudomonadota; class Gammaproteobacteria; order Pseudomonadales; family Pseudomonadaceae; genus Halopseudomonas; species Halopseudomonas xinjiangensis. The sequence continues at coordinate 668,588 of NZ_LT629736.1, forward strand.
CCAGGGATCGCTGGAAGCAGGGCAGTTGGCGACGCGCCGCGGCCTGGTGGGCCATGCCGATGACCGTCTACGGCGGGCGGTGATCAGCCAGCTGATCTGCCATTTCAGCCTGCGCTTCGCAGACATCGAGCAGAGGCTCGGAATCGACTTCCGCGACTACTTCGGTGATTGTTTTCCCATGTTGCAGCAGATGGACCGTGATGGGTTGATCCGCCTGGGCGAAACCGGGATCGACGTGTTGCCGGCAGGCCGGCTGCTGGTGCGCTCGGTGTGCATGGTGTTCGACGCCTATCAAAGCGTCGATTCCAACCAGCGCTTCTCGCGGATCATCTGACCCGCTCCGGTTGCTATGCTGGGATCATTCAGCACAGCTACCGGAGTACGGATGAACGATCGACAAACCATCAGCGCCGGCGAAACCCTTCCAGACCAGCTTCACGACGCCGTGGGCAATGCGTCCTACGTCGTGGTATTCACCGGGGCGGGCGTATCGGCCGAGAGTGGTATAGCGACCTTTCGGGATGCAGAAAAAGCGGCTCTCTGGAGTCGGTTTGATCCGATGCAGCTTGCCACGGCAGAAGGGTTCCTGGCCGACCCGGCCATGGTATGGGGCTGGTACACCGCGCGGCGGCGACAGGTGATGCAAGCTCTGCCGAACCCGGCGCATGAGGCGATTGCCAGCCTGGCCGAGCGAGTCCCACGCGTGGAAGTCATTACTCAGAACATCGACGATCTGCACGAGCGGGCCGGCAGCGATCGGGTGACGCACCTGCATGGTGAGATACTCAAATCCCGCTGCTTCGATTGCGGTGCACCCCAGGACCTGTCAGCCCTCTCGCAGGAGCCTGACGAGCAGGGTCGTCTCGAACCGCCGCGCTGCGCTGCATGTGGCGGGGCGACCCGGCCTGGCGTGGTCTGGTTCGGCGAGATGTTGCCGGAAGAAGCAATGAACCATGCTTACAACGCGGCCATTCAGTGCGATCTGATGATCTCGGTCGGCACGTCGGGCGTGGTGTATCCGGCGGCAGAGCTCCCGCAGCCGGCGCACGACAATGGCGCACAAGTCATTCACGTCAATCCCGAGCGACCGCCACTGGTATGCGAACGCGACTGGTGCTTACTGGGGCCCGCGGGCAGCTGGTTGCCGCGCTTGCTTGTCTGAGCTGATCGAGTTGTCTGGAGTGGTTGAACCTCATTTCTCGCGCGTGTCCAACCATTGAGCGCGGCCGGTTCTCGGTGCGCTGACCTTGTTGAACCAACCGGGAGACACACATGAACAGCCAATACCAAGCCTGTATCGAGGCCTGCAGCAACTGTGCAATCGTCTGCCAAACCTGCTCCACGGCGTGTCTGCGCGAAGACAACGTGAAGATGATGGCGCGTTGCATTGCTCTGGATATGGACTGCGCCGACATCTGCGCGATGGCCGCCGCAGCCATGGCTCGCAACAGCGAATTTGCTAAAGATATTTGCAAGCTATGCGCAAAAATTTGCCGTGCCTGCGCCGAGGAATGTGGCAAGCACGACCATGATCATTGCCAGGAGTGCGCCGAGGCGTGCCGGAAATGCGCCGAGGAATGCGAGCGCATGGCGGCCTGATGCCGCATCAGGCAGGCGTAGCGTTCGCTACGCTGCCTGCAATGGCAGGATCAGGCTGAAGGTAATCAGCCCCTGATCCTGCGACACTTCGATCCTGCCTTTGTGTGCTTCGGCGATGGCCGAGGAGATGTAGAGACCGATTCCCAGCCCAGTGCGGTTACGCTCTGCAGACATGTGCTGTTGCTTGAACGGCACGAACAGTGTCGCAAGTTGCTTCTCGCTCAAATGATCCGCCTCGTTGCAGACCCGCAAGACGACCTCACCCGCGTTTCGTGAAAGCTGGACCTGCACAGTCGTGCCCGGCTTCTTGTGGTGCCGCGCGTTGCTCAGCAGGTTCACTGCGACCTGGGCGTAACGGTCCGGATCGATAACGGCATGAACATCGCTCTCGACATCGACCTCCATGGGGTACCCCGGGTAGGCAAGGCTGGTTTCCTGCAGCGCACCGCGTACCAGTGACGAGACGTCCGTCGCGACCGGGTGCACGGCGATGCTGGAGCCCGCCTGCAGGCGACTCATTTCCAGAATCTGGGTGATCAGTCGCTCCATGCGACTACTCGAATAGTTGATGTGTTCGCGCAGTTCGCCGGTGCGCCCGCTGTCGTTGGACAACATGGATGCGGCCATGGATATCGACTGCAAGGGCGTGCGCAGATCGTGTCCGAGTGTGGCGATCAGCCGCTGACGCATGCGATCGATCTCGCTGGCCCGCGTGAGACATACCTCAATCATGTCATTGCGTAGCGTCGCGGCCGTAGCGATGTCGTTGTCCGTCCAGGGCGCGGAAGCTCCGCGGACGGTTTCTTCCCAGGCCTCGAACGAGCCGCGGGGTGTCAGCCGCGCGCCGGACGGGCCGATGGCGGTAATCTTCTCCGGCTTGCCGGCCCAGCGGATCTTGTGTACTTCCTCCAGTCTGAACCAGATGATCCAACCGGCGTTGGCGCGATGGAAGCGCACCGCGGTCACTCCGCAGTAGCGCGCATCTTCGCAGTTCGGGTCGGCGTGTTGCCAGCGGTCGGTAGTGAACTCGTCTTTGCCCAGCTCGTCGAGCTGACTGGCCACGGCCAGTGCCAAGCGTTCGAAGTCCCCGTCGACGCACAACACGCGCCCGCCCATCATCACTGCGCGCCGTCGCACTCCATCAGGCTCGCCACGTTGAGATCGGGTTTGGCCAGCGCATGGAGAATATCGTCGGATTCTCGCACCTGGCGCATCAGCATCGAACGGCGCTCAGCGCCTCGGTGGGCCAGCTCGCTCTCACGATGGGCTTCGAGACGCTCGACCATCGCACTGCATACATGCGAGCACACCTGAAACGACATACGCACGGGATGCGGCAGAGTCTTGGGCGACATGTGATGGCAGGCGAACAGGCCCCAGAGTTTCCCGTCGACGACGATGGACACGCTCATGGACGCCTGAACACCCATGTTCGACAGGTACTCGCAATGGATCGGCGATACGCTACGCAGGGTGCTGTGGCTCAGATCGAAGGGCAGACCGGTTTGCGGATTGAGGCTCGGAATCAGCGGCGACCCCACGTATTTGACGTCGGCAATCAGGCGAATTGGATTCTGTATATACAGGCGGCGCGCCTGGGCCGGAATGTCCGTGGCGGGATAACGCTGACCCAGAAAGCTGCCCAGGTCTTCGCGACGGGACTCGGCGACCACCTCGCCAGACAGGTCAGGGCGAAACCGGTAAGCCATCACCCGGTCGTAGCCGGTCATGCGTCTTATCTCGTCTGTGACGCTGTCAAGCAGCACGCCGACATCATCACGTAGCTGAACCTGGCTGATGATGCGCTGGGCGTAAAGAGCGAATTGAGTGAACGACGCGATGCCGCCGGAACGTGGCTCGAATTCGAGATAGCAGACTGAGTCATGCGTATGACCAATGACATCGAACACCGTATCGCCCCGACACGTTTCGATGCTGTTCGTCCAGGGACGGCGTGCGGCTAGTGCTTCGTCGAGTAACCGCATGACAGCCGCCCCGACTAGCTCTTCGCAGACGTTCATGCCTACTTCCGGAGCCGAGCCAGCCACTGCCTGGAAATTGTCGCTATAGGCCAGGACGCGGGCCTGCGTGTCTACCGCCAGCAATGCGCCGTGCGGCTGGATGGCGCCGGGAATGTGGATCGGCTCGTTATCGCAGTTGTCGAGACTGACGGTCGGAGTGACATCTTCAGCCATCGGCTACCCCCGTATATCCGCTTCGTCGATGACCCACCGACGAAACGAGAGAAATGTAGTTTGCGCTGCTCGCTGGGCATCGGCAATTTCGGCGGGGGTGGTCACCTGTACAGCCAGAACGTGCAGAAATGTCTTCCACATCGTGCCGGTTTCAGCACCATAACCCTGCAGCCAGCGAAGCGACAGTCCGTCGAATCGGCCTGCCCAGCGCTTTCTGAGAAAAGTGCCGCCCAATGTCGCGCCTTCGGCCACATAGGCCATTCCTAGCAATTCAGCCTGATTGGATGGGCTGGCAATGTAGGGACAGTGTGGGATATTGGCGACATCGAGTGAGGAGTATCCACCATCGAGCAAGTCTCGTTCGAGCCAGGCGCTCTTGTCTCGCCGCTTCTCGACCGCAAACTGAGCTGGCAGCGAGGCGGCCATGGGTGCGTGCCACAGGGCATGCTCGAGCGGATGCATCCAGCCCAATACGCGCGCGGCGTGGTGCAAATAGCTACCGGTCTGAAGCGTGTCCTGGTTCAGCGGAGAGAGCTGGTCCAGATCAGAGTGGAGCGTCCGCGTGGCGTCGCGCAGAGCGGCTAACGCCGGAGATGGATCGGTACTTCGGGTCATTTCGGCTTCGCTTGCAGGGTGTGGTTCGCCGCGACCGTCAGACTTGAGTCCCCTTCAAGCATCGTTGTCCCTTTAGGACCAACGTTTCGCGCCAAGGACAGACGATACACAATCGGCCTTCGTCCCGGCAAGTCCGGGTGCGTGTATTGCGGCGTACCCCGTCGGATTGGCAATGAAAGGAAATCGGGCGTTCTGTCGCTGCCCGCAAGATGCCCGGCCCTTTACTGGAGCTTGCCGCAGAAGCCACCGCGGTTTCTTGGATTTTTCAGATTTGCCTGCTTCAAATAAAAGCCCGCGGCTGGCGCGGGCTTGAGCGACTCAGCAAGCGCGACGAAAGCCGCGCTGCCTGACCTATTTAGTTACCCTGTTTCTGACTAATGATCGTGCCTCCGGAAGACTGGATATTAGCTTTGGTCTTCTGGCTGCTGGAACCAGTGGACAGCCCCAGCGATGACGATCCTTCCGGCTCTTTCTCGTCCTCGTCCGCGGCTGCTGCGCCGGCATTGCCCGCACCGGTGCCGCCTGTGGTGCTGCTTCCCTTCAGCGACAGGTCCGCCTTGATGCCGAACTCCGACGAAGTGCTTTCAGCTGATTCCAGCTTCACCTCGTTACCTGCGCTGAGCTCTGTCGTTCCGCCCGAACTGAGCTGCGTACCCTGGAGGGTGACATCGTTGCCTGCGGACACGCGTATCGGACCGCCTGCGGTGATAGACCCTACCTGAGCAGTGGAGCTCGATGCCTGGTTGTGCTCGGCGCCGAGACCCATTTCTCCCGACTTTTCCTTGCCGCCGGAGTCCGTCTTGCTGGACGACACCCCGAGCGCCACCGAAACGCCGGTTTCTGAGCTGCTGGCAGTATCCTGCGCAGCCTTGAAGTCCACATTTCCGCCGGCTGCGATATCGGCGGCCCCTCCGGCGTTGAGATTGGTGCCTTCGAAGGTCGCATTGTCACGCGTGCGGATCGTCAGGTTGCCCCCAGAGCTGATGCCTCCGGTGCGTGCCGTAGAAGACTGCTCGCTGCTGGTGCCCATTTCGTAGTTGGCTTCCGCGCTCGCATCGCCCGTGCTGGCCTTGAGCTCGACACCGATTTCGTGACTGGTACTGGAGCTGCTCGACGTATCCCGTGCTGCCTGGTAGTCGAGCGAGCCTGCGTCGAGTGTGGTGTCGCCACCCGACTCGAACTGCGCGCCCACCAACACGGTTTCTTCCTTGGAAGTGGAGCTGATATTGCCGCCGGCCTTGAAGCGGCTAACGACCGCAGTGGTGCTGCTTTCGCTTTCCTTCTCGATCGAGCCGTCGTATGAGGCCTTCACTCCCACGCCCGCGCCGGCATCGGCGCCGCCGTCCGTGCTGGCCTCGGCTTCCGCTCCGGCATACACCCCGATGCGGGCGTCGTGACTCTCCGAGCTGCTGCTGGACCAACTGGCATCCGATACCGCTTCATCGCGGATGACCCGCGCTGATTGCGTCAGGTCGCCGGCTGCGTCGACCTGGGTACCCTGGTCGACGATCGTGTCCTTGGCTGTCCGGGTGAAATCGCCGCCAGACTTGAAGGTATTGGTGACCTGGGTAATCGAGCCTTCCGTGCTGCTTTCGGACGTGTTGGCGTAGCGAACCCCAGCGCTGGCTTCGGCACTGGCGCTTGCGCTTGCCTGAGCCTGGCCGTTCGAGTCGACACTGGTGCTGGCTTCAGCCGAGGCATTGGTGCCCAGGTAAAGTCCGGCAGTATGCGTGCTCGCCGAGCTACTCGATGTGCTGATGTCCTGCGCGGCCACGTTTCGGATGTTCTCTGCCTCGATCGCCATGTCGCCGCCGGATTCGACGTTCGCCCCCTGGAAGGTTGCGGTGTCCTTGGCGGTGATCTTCATATTCCCGCCGGAAGTCAGCGAAGATGCCGAGTTGGTCAGGTTGTAGCTGGACTCGGTGGAGTTTTCGACGCGAGCACCCAATGTGGTAGTGGAGCCGGCCTCGGCCGAAGCGCCGGCATTGGCGCTGGCCACACCGTATTGGTCCACGCCTGCTTCGGCTCCAGCTTTGGCTCCGGCTTCCGCCTCGTTATAGATGCCGACCGATACGGTATTGGTCTCGCTCTCGCTCCACTGCTCGTTGCGGCCCGTCAGGACGTTAACGTCCTTGGCGTCGATAGCCAGATCGCCACCGGCGGCCACGTTCGAACCCTGTACGGTCACGGCACCCTCGGTCTTCAAACCCAGACTGCCGCCTACGTTGAGGTTCGAAGCGACGCTGGTGTTGCTGCCTGCGCGAGTCGTGGTGGTGCTGGTTTCGGCGAGCTTGAGATTGGCGCTGCCTTCGGCTCCGGCTTCAGCCGAGGCTGAAGCCTCGGTACCGCCAGCCTTGGCCCCGGCAGAAGCCTGCGCGCCGCCGTCGCTTTCCAGCTTCAAGAAAGTAGTGGTTTCGGTTTTGCTGGTGGTGCGCCTTTCATCGAGGCCGTCAAGGATGATTATCCCTTCCTTAGCATCGATATCGGCATTGCCGGCAATGTTCGCATCCGATCCCTGCAGCACCATTTCCTTGCCAGCCTTCACCGAGGCATCACCGCCAACGTTCAGCGTAGAGCCGGCGTTCGTACCCTGGAAGTCATTGACCGTGGTCTTCTGTTCCCCATACAGGCCGCCGCCGACACCAAGCCCGGAGGTGCTGGTCTGCGTGTCGCTGATCACCTTGTCCTGGCGCGCGATGACCTTGAAACTGCCGCCGGTATCGGCGTCAAGGTCGCCGCCCACATCGACGTTGCTACCGGCGATAGTGGTGTCGCCGCCGCTTTGCAGCCCCAGATTCCCGCCGGTTTTCAAATCCGATCCGATGTTCTTTTCGGTGCCCACGGTGGTCTGTGTCTTGGTACTGCTGAACAGTCCGCTGCTGCTGCTGGATGTGCTGCTGGTGTTCTTGTCGACGATGGTATCGAACGTAATCGCGTCGCCGGCCTTCAGAGTGGCGGCGCCCTTCGCTTCGACATTGCCACCGAGCACGGTGATGTCCTTGGCCGCGTCCAGCTTCATGTTGCCGGTCGACTCAATGCCGGCGGTTTTGCCGATCGCAGTCACGTAGGTGGTGTCGTCTCCGGCACCTTTGGCCACCGTCTCGTTACGGATGCTGCCTTCGGTCGACGTCACGCTGACATCGCCGCCGCGAATGTTGCCGCTGGTGTTGACCACGTCACCGGTTGTCTTGATGGCAAGGGTGTCGCTGCCCTCGATCGTGCCGCCGGTATTCTGCAGGCCCGTCCCGGCGATGTTGACGTTGTCCCCACCGATCACAGCGCCGGTGTTGATCGCAGCGATGGTTGCCGCTGCCAGATAGACTCTGGGGCTCAGCACCTTCTGGCCGTCGATCTCGACTTCTTCCATCCAGACGATGTCTTCGGTCAGGGAAGCTGCCTGAGCAGGCGTCAACGGTTTGCCGAATTGCAAGCCCAGTGTCTGACCCTGCTTGTAGGCCTGGTCCATCAGTTTCTGCATCTGCGCTGCTTCGTTATCGTAGCCCTTGATGATGTTGCTGCCGGTCTGCTGAATCAGCTGCTGCCGTATCAGGTAGGCCTCGTAATTGGCGTCGCCGAGACGCTTCTGTACGTTGTCAGGATTGACGCCGTAACGCTTGGCCAGATAGTCCGATCCAACGAAGTTGGAGCCGACAGCAAAGTTCGGATTGGTTTCCACGAGATAGCGGGCATTCGGATCACGGGCGATGACGTAGTACCCGTTCGGGTTGGCCGGCAGACTGATCTGCAGCCCGCCAGGCAGCAGGGTGCGGCCCGGTTGGGTAGTGATCTTGTCTGGTGACCAGCCTCCGGTCTCGCCGTTGTTCTCGACACCCGACATGGTCGGAGCGGAACCGCCATTGCCGGAAGTCTCGTTGCCGACCGTCGCCAGCGAGCGATCGTCCGGCCACGGCGAGCCGGCGTTGACCAGCGTGCCGCCATTGAAGTTGAAGCTGGTCGCGAAGATACCGGAACCGCTCCGGGCAGTGACCACTGCGCCTTCCATGATCGCACCGTCGACCGCCCGCGCCAGCGCATCATCTGCAAGCCAGCCCGGGAAACCGTCACCGGCGGTATGGGCAACCTTGACCCAGCCTGCGCCAGGGTGCCATGTGTCCCAGTTGCCATCGCCAGGATCGCCAGTGTAGGCGGCGCCGTCACGGCTTGGGTCGATGCGGGCGAACGACACGAACCAGTCGTCACCGGACTTTTCGTCATCCACACGGATCCAGCGGCGGACCATGGTGTAACGATGCAGGGTCAGATCCTGGTTGGTGAATGTCCCGCTGCCGGTGATGTTGACCGTATTGGCCGACATTACTCCGCCAGTGTTTTCGCCTGTGCCCGAGCGATAGTTCACGCTCAGCGCGTTCCCGGCACCGTTGACGATGATCTGAGCCTTGGTCAGAGCCGCGACTTCTGCAGCGGTAAGGCCGACGAAACGCTCTTCCCGGGTGAATCGGGCGTCCATCATCCACACGTTCTGGCCGCTGTCGAAGGTTCCTTCCTCGCCGATCTGCACGCTGCTGATCTGATCACCCGCGACGATATCGCCCCATTCCTTGGTGATCACCTGACCATTGTGGAGCGTGCGATTGATGAACGAGCCTGTGGCATCGATGATGGCGTTGCCTACTGTTACGACGGCGCCGTTGTTCTCGAAATCGGCGCTGGCGCTGTGCAGGGTGCCGTAGCTATCGATACTGCCGGAGCTCCAGTTACGAACCGTACCGCCGGTGCTGGTCAGACGAAGCGCGTCACCAGCGAAGAATTGCCCGTAGTTGTCGATGCGCGAACCGTATGCCCCGGTCAGGGTAAGGCTGGTCAGCGAGGCGATGCCCCCTGTATTGGCGTTGTGAATCCCTGCGGCATCGATGTTCAGAGCTGAGCTGAAAAACAGGCCGCCGTGGTTGCTGAAGGTGCCAGAGGCACGCAACAGGCTCGTAGCGTTATCGAGACCTGCAGCGCGTATAAGCGCACCGCTGTTGCCAACGTCGCCGTTGATGAAGGTTCCGACATTGGCCGTCATCCCGTTCTGCACGCCGATGACGCCCTGATTGTTGAACTGAGTGCTGGTCAGACCCAGGCTTCCCGCAGTAATCGATGCAGCAGTGTTGGCGCCGGTGCCGTTGACGAAGCTGCCGGCGTTAACCGTCATGGCATTGTTGGCAGTGATCACAGCATGGTTGGTGAGCTGATTGCCGGCTACGCTCAGAGCGCCGCCGCTCAACCGTGCAGATGTATTACTGCTGGCGCCGTTGATCAGGGTACCGACGTTTGCGGTGAGCCCATTGGCGGCGATCACGGAGCCCTGGTTGTTGAGCTGGCTGCCGGTAATCTGCATGGCGTCACCAGCGCGCAAAAGGGCGCCGATCTGGTTGTTCAGCAGCACGGAGCGGCCCACGCTACCTACTGCCAGGCTGGAGCAGCTCATCAGGCGACCCGTGTTGGTGAACACGAAGCTCGCGTTGTTGGACGTCAGCAACAGATTGCGATCGGCAACAATGCTGCCGCCGGCCAGGTTGGCCAGTCCATTGCCCGTGCTGAGCGTCATATCGGCGTCCGACTGGAGGGCGCCACTGTTGCTCATGCCGTCCGATACCGTCACGGCCATGCTGCCGCCAGCGTCGACTACGCCAGTATTGTCCAGACGGGTCGATGTGATATCCAGGCGGCCGTTATCGCCGCCCTGGGTATCGCGCAGCGTCAGCATCGCCCCGTCATTCTGGACGACCCCTGTGGCGGCAATCCGGAGGTCGCCGCTCGATTGCAGCGTACCCTGGTTGCCAAGCGACCCAGTGATATTCAAGTCGGCATCACCGCCCACGACAGTGGAGGTCGTCAACTGGGCGCCGCTGCGGTTGCGCAATGACTGTGCCGCGACGGTCATACCTTGCGCCGCCTGAATGGTTCCGGCGTTGTCGATCGCATTGGCCTGCATGGCGATTCGATCGGCGATCACGTTGGATCCGACCTGGTTGGTCACATCGAGCGTGTGCCCGGCGGTACCCAGCACCAAATTCGAAGCGGCTTCGATAGTGCCCTGGTTGATGAATGCTGCCTGCGCATCGGTTGCGCTAACAGTCACAGTGGAAGCCCCGAGCAGCTTGCCGGCGTTGTCGATGGCGCTGGCCGCAGCCAGCGTCATGTCGGCAGCGGCTTTTACCGAGCCCTGCGTGCCGACGCTGATGCTGCCCAGGTTCGAGGTCACCGAAAGAGCGCCGGGCGACTGGAGCTCGGCGTTGGCCAGGCGAATGTCGCCTTGGGTGGCGGTGATGGTGAGCGAGCGACCGTCGGCCTGAGCGTCGGAGCCGCTGTACAGCTTGCTCCCGGCGGTACCTACGTCCAGCGAACCGATGTTGGCAGTCAGATTATTGCCGGCGCCCCAGGTGGAACCATTGATCGTGGCGTTGCCAGTCGTGTTGATAGAGGTATTGTTGCCGGCGAATCGTGAGCCCGCCGCAGAGTTATCCAAGAGGCTCGTTGCGGTGACCCCGAGGTTATTGCCGGCGGTAAGCGCGCTGCGGTCCAGCGTGATGCCAGCATTGTTTGCCTGTAGCTGCAGGTCCCGTTCAGCGGTGAGCGCCGCGTTGTCACCGGTCACGGTGATGACGCTCGTGTCAGCAGGGGTGCCCGCCGTGGTGACCACGATCAGGTCTCGCTTCGCACTGATCTGGCTGTTGATTTCGATCCTGCCGGACGCACTGAGGGTGAAGTCGCTGGCGCTGGCTGCAGCTTCGCCGCGCATGCGCACACCGACGCCGCCCTCGGTGGCCAGAAGCTGGATGCGATTGGCGTACATGCCACCAAGTACCGAGGAGTCGATGGCGTAGGCCGGTGCGTTGGTGTCGTTACCCTGAGCGATGGTGCTGCGGTCGGCATAATTGTACTGATTGGTGCCGGTGACGATATTCAAGTCCTGGGCATTGATCTGCCCATCCACTTTCACGGAGCGCGCAACCAGATCCAGCACCTGCTGATTGCGACCGTCGAGGCCCTTGCCTTCGATCAACAGGTCTCCCTGGTTGACCTTGAACCCGGTGAGCCGCCCGTCCGCGCCAATAGTTGGGACACCGGTGGTCAGCGTCGCTCGGTCGGAGTTGATGAACCCGCAGCCGGAGCAGGTGATGCCGTAGGGGTTGGCGATCACTACGTCAGCGCGACCGCCGACGACTTCCGCATAACCGTTGAGCGAGGAGCGGTTGGCCGAAACCACTTCGTTGAGGATCACCCGCGCTTCGTTGGTCAGGTTGGTGTTGGGGACGATTTGCCCTCCCAGCTGGGACTGCAAGGCGCCGGCCTGGGTCAGCGCGGAGTTGTTATTGAGAATCTGCCCGGTGGCATCGATGTTGTACTGAATGTAGCGGTTGTGGGACACGCCCGCTCCGTTGGCGGTGGCAATATCGACCACTTGAACACCGTTCGGCGCCTCGAACACCTGAGTGTTGCCGCTCGCCACCTCGACGCCGGCGGCAAAGACGGTATTGATGCTCAAAGCGGCGGTGATCGCTGTCACGATGAACACGCCGGGCTTGCTTGCGCTGGCGGTGCTGCCGCGGGTGCTGGGGGATTTGCCGCGAGCGCTGGCCAGTTCCGAGGTCACTACGAACGCCCTGCGACGTACACTCCAGATAACACGAAAAATACGGTTCATGACAGGCGTTCCCTCAGATGGACAGGCTCAGATTGAAAAAGGTGTTTTCACGCTCGGCTCGTTCCTCGAGAAAGCGTGGTTCGCTGATTGGGCGGGAGTGGACAATGCCCAGGCTCAGCCGGCCCAGGCTCAGGCTGGCGCCAACCGATGCGCTGCTAAGTTCGCCTTCAGGCACATCGCCGGCGCGGTTCCAGACCCGCCCGTAGTCCAGCCCAAGGAACGGACGGAGCATGGCGACCTGGGCGCCGGGCAGTACGAAAGGTTGTTGCAGGCTCAACTCGTTGCGCACGTAATGACCGTGATCGCCTGCCAGCGAGGCGTTGGCGAAGCCGCGCACGGTATACAGGCTGCCGATCGAGATCTGTTCCGAGCCATACAGAACGTTTTGCGCGTGCTGACCCTGGAACTGGGTCGAGAAGCTCAGGCGATGCGTTCCCAGCGCGAACGGATAGAAATAACCAGCGCCGTATTTGAATTTGGTGAATTGCGCCCTTGGCGCCCAGTACGGCAGCCCCTGCGCGTCTTCCAGTGAGTTGAACCAGTCCAGCCCGCGAGCGACGCCGGCATCCAGCGTCAACGCACCTCCGAAGAGCCCGGTCGTGAAGGAAGAATCCAGATCGAAGACGGTCAGGGAACGACTGCTTACCAGGAGCAGAATGCTTTCCAGATAGTTCTCGGACTTCTTTTTCGTCAACGAGCCGGAAAGTGTCCACATGGAACCCTGGCCCCGCCACATCACACGATCCAGTCGCACGGAGTAGTTCTTCGAGTTGCCGTTCGTGTGCAATTCCGACCCGCTGGGGGCGTCCAGGATGCTCGCGTACTCGGAGTTCGATGCGTTGAGACTCAGTGTGCTGTAACCCAGCGGCAGCACGTAGCTCAGGTTGTTGAAATACGAAGAGTGCCGGCCGGTATCGTAGGGATGGGCCCGGCGATGGGTGAAGCTGACGAAATCAGTCAACCCAAACGGATTGTCCAGGCTGAGATTGATGCCGGCCTGGTTCTGCCCGGTCGCCTCCTGGCCGTTATTGTCGTAAGTCAGCCCCAGGTGCGCGCGGCGCGAGGGCTGGTTATGGAACACGACGATACTGTCCCCCGGGCCGGTGCCGGGCAGGATGTCCATGGTTGCATTGTTCGAAGCAAGCCGGTTGATCTGATCGAGTGCCTGCTCCAGGTCGCGAAGATTCAACGGTTCGCCTGTGCCACCGGGCAACACGTTGAATGTCGAGACGCTGTCCTTGCCCGCGTCTTCGACTTTTATTTCTTTCAGCTGGCCTTCTTCCACCTCGATGGTCAGCGTGCCCGTGCTGAGATCCTGAGCCGGCAGATACGCCCTGGCGGTAACATAGCCTTTTTTCATGTAAGCCACGGTTATCGCTCCGAGCAGGCGCTCGATTTCAGCAACACCCATGCAACTGGATTCATAAGGCTCAACCAGCTGGTCTATGGCGCGCTGGTTTAGAAGCGATGCGCCTTCGATGCTGATCGATTCGATGTCGCGGCAAAGCGCTGACGTACGGTCCACCGTTTCCGGCGGGAGCACGTCAAGCTGGGTCGGGGCGCGACCGGAGCTGATATCCCGCTGCCGCTGTTGCTCGATGCGCTCGCGTGTCTGAATCTGGAGCTGTTCAGCCTGTCGCGCTGCCGCATCGATGTCGGACGGGGTTTGCGCCTGGGCAGCACCGGCCAGCGCCAAAAGGCAGGTGGCGGACAAAATGGTAAGAATCGACGGCGGCACCGCTCTGGACCGAGCCACAGCAGTAGAAGGGGTGTTTTCTCTCGGGTGCATCATGCGCTCACTGGAAAAACTGTTCGGACGTCTTCGGCGCAAGAGGGCGGGGCACCGGATCATGCGGTATATCGGCTTGAATGGGGCGGACTGAACTTTTTCGACGCTAGATTGTCTGCGCGCCGACGAGCGGTAATCGGCCTGATTTGGGCGAGCGGATTTGGGCGTTACGGGATATCGAGAGAAGCAGAAAAGACTGGAGCGGGTGAAGGGAATCGAACCCTCGTCGTAAGCTTGGGAAGCTTCTGCTCTACCATTGAGCTACACCCGCGTGCTGCGCATTCTACGCAGGCGCGCTGGCCCGGGTAAATACGCGGCCGGGTTATATTTTTCAAGGCACGCAGCTCAAGCGCTGCGCGCATTGGAGATGATGAAGCGGCTTTCCGGGATCGCTGGCAGCCGCGACATGTCGATCGACAGGTTCTGCGCAGGGACATCGTATTGCATGCCCGAGACGAGCATATGCAATGCGCGGCGAATCAGCTCTTCCGTAATCCATTCGCCCGGACAGCGGTGGCCGCTGGCGAAATCTCCGGCGCCCTGCGGAACCGGCGCGTTGGGGTTGCCAGGCCAGTTTTCAAAGCGCTCTGGACGGAAGTCGTGCGGGTCGCCCCAAATACGCGCGTCGTGGTTGATGCCATGCATATCCAGCATGACCCAGGTGCCTTTTTCGATACGGTAGTCCTGCCATTCGAATGTTTCCAGGGCATTGCCTGCGACCAGGGGGAAGAAGGGGTAAAAACGCCGCACCTCCATGGTGAACATCTGCCGCCAGGGTTCGCCGCCATCACGCAGCTTGTCGCGATACTGCGGATAATTGTGCAGTGCCAGCGCAGCGAAGGTAATGAAGCGAGCTACGGCTACGGTAGGGCGAAGGATGTTCAGCAGTTCGACGCCTGCGACCTCGGTCGACAGTACTTCGCCGTTCTCGTCGCGGAAGAGGGCGATGGTTTCGAGCGGCGAGCGAACCTGTCGAGACAATGGAGCATGGCGGACATCCTCGATCAACTTGCGCGCCCAGCGTTCGGTGCGTCGGCGCAGCGTGAGGCCTTTCCAGTTGCGCGGGCCGATCGCGCCAGCACCGTCGATCATCGCCGAGAACTCCCGGGTCCGCTGCTCGGCTTCGTGGTCAGTGAGCTTGATGCCGGTCCATTCGCAAACCGCGCGGCAGAGCAGTTCCTCAACAGCGTAATGCAGCGTGACCGAATCCTTCGCCGACCATTCGGTCAGCGCGCTGCGCCAGATGCGCTCGAAGATTTCGCCGTGGCGCTGGATGCTCTCCGGGGTCATCAGGGACATGAACATCTGTTTGCGATGGCGATGGGCCGCGCCATCCAGCGACTGGACGCTGCCGATGTCCTGCAACGACATCAAGGTGTTCGGCGGCATGGCGCGCTTACGGGTGAACCGGTCGGGGTGATAGAACATCTCCGCCGCACTCTCGCCGGTGACGCAGACGGCCGGACGCATCAGCATGCGGGTACGGAACGCGTCCGCCCCGTTGCGCTCGCAACGCTGGGAAATGAATCTGTAACCGTTGCCCAGCAAGGCAAGGGTGCAGTCGAACGTACGGTCGCGCGGGATCTCGGTCATGTTTGCCCTCCGGATAGCAGACAAAACCTTGGAAAGCCGCAAGCAAGGGAAAGTTCGACCGTTGCGCTGGCCGATCTCCCCGATGACTAGCCGGGTGCTTACAGCTCCCGCATCGCCTGCATCAGCAGCGTGTAGCTTTGCCGGCGCAGCGGCTGATCGTAGATCGAGCTGTTGACGATCAGCTCCTGCACCTCGGTACGCTCGAGCAGATCGGATATCTGTTGCGCCACGGTTGCCGGTTCGCCGACCAGCGTGCCGGCGAGTGTCGACAGCACGCTGTGCCGCTCGTGCGGCTGCCACAGCGTTTCGATGTCGGCGACCGGCGGCGGAAGCGGGCCGGGCTGGCCTCGCATCAGGTTGAGAAACGCCTGCTGATGAGACGTGGCGAGATGATGCGCCTCGTCCCGGGAGTCCGCCACGTAGGCGTTTATACCGAGCATCGCGTGAGGCTGGTCCAGCTGCGCTGAAGGCTCGAAGTTCTCGCGATAAGTGCGCAGTGCGGCGAGCATATAGTCCGGTGAAAACTGTCCGGCGAACGCGAAGGGCAGACCCAGGCGGCCTGCGAGCTGGGCGCTGAAGGTCGATGAGCCGAGCAGCCAGATGGGGACATCAAGGCCGGCGCCGGGTACGGCACGCAGACGCTGGCCAGGTTGCGGCTGGGCGAATAGGCGGCGCAGCTCGTCAAGCATGTGCGGGAAATCCTCGCCATCGGCGCGGCCACGGCGCAGCGCCTGAGCGGTGGCCGGGTCGGTGCCTGGCGCGCGCCCCAGCCCGAGATCGATTCGCCCGGGATACAGCGATTCCAGGGTGCCGAACTGCTCGGCGATCTGCAGGGGCGCGTGGTTTGGCAGCATGATGCCGCCCGACCCTATGCGGATGCGCTCGGTTCCGCCGGCCAGATAGCCCATTACCACCGAGGTGGCGGCGCTGGCGATGCCGGTCATGTTGTGATGTTCGGCTACCCAGAAGCGCTTGTAGCCGATCGATTCGGCGTGCTGCGCCAGGGCCAGGCTGTTGTGCAATGCCTGGGCCGGTGTCGATCCCTGCGGAACGGGACACAGATCAAGGATGGATAAGGTAACGGCGTTGGCAGCCATGGGGTTCCTCCGCAAGAGAATCGGTAGCCGGTATGCTAACTGCTTAGCATACGAGCGCCCACCCATGGCTCATGTTCCGCGAATTTCTGCGTGCCCCCTCCGGGCTCGGTGCCCGGAATGGTCGTTGTTGCGTCGGCGCCTGTGGGGAAGGGGTCTAACGCTGCAACGCCAGCACCGTAGCCACAGGTCGCTCTGCAGGCATCTCGGTCATCAGCGACGCGGCCGGCATACCGATGTGGTAACCCTGCGCATGGTCGATACCCAACGCCCGAACCTTGTCCAGTACCGCTGCGCTGTGGACGAACTCTGCGACCGTCTGCACGCCTAGATCGCTGGCGAACTGAACGATGCCTCGGGTCACCGTCAGCGCGTTGGGATCGGTATCCAGGTGTTTGATCAGACTGCCGTCGATCTTGATGATGTCAGCGCCCAGGCGCAGCAGGTGCTCGAAGTTGGAATAGCCGGTACCGAAGTCATCGATTGCGATACGGCAGCCCAGCGCCTTGACGGTATCGATGAACTGGCGCACCGCAGCATAGTTCTCGATGCCTTCGGACTCGAGGATCTCGAAGATGACTCGTCGAGCCAGCGAACCCTTGCCCAGACTGTTGACGATGAAGGTGCCGAGCTCGGGATCGAGCAGGTCTTCGCAGGACAGATTCAGCGAAAACTCGTACTCGTTATCGGCGAACCGGCTGAAGCATTGCTGAACCATTGCGCGGGTGATGTAGCGATACAAACGAATCTTCTTCGCTACGTCGAGAAACTCCATCGGGCTGACCGGCTGGCCACTCTCGTCGATCATACGGGCAAGACACTCGAACTTATCGATCCTGCCGCTACGGGTGTCCATGATCGGCTGGAAATGCGGCACGATGCGGCCCTCGTCCAGCGCCCGTTTGAGCCGGTTGGCCCAGACCAGATTGTGTTCGTAGGTCTCGCGTATCTTCTTGGCCGGACGGTGGTCGTAGACCAGGCAGCTGGACTTCTGTTGGCGCGCGAGTTTCAGGGCAATGCTGGCGCAGGTGAGCAACTGCTCGTCGTTGAGCTCGCTGCCGTCGGCTTGCGCCGTGGTGGCGACGCCGAGTGTAACGTGTAGCGGAATGGTCTGGCTTTGCCAGCTGATCCGCCGCTCGGTGACATAGTCCAGCAGCTCGTCGGTGCGTGCCTCGATGTTGCGGGTTGCCTCCTCGCCAGGAAGCCAGATGGCCATTTCGTCGCCCGGCATACGGTACAGCTGGCTGCCGCTCCATGCAGGTGACTGGGTGAGGAACTGTTGCAGAGCCAATGAGAGCTGGCCGATGACGTGGTCGCCGCAGTGGTGCCCGTAGAAGTCGTTGATTTCCTTGAACGCGTCGATGTTCACCAGGATCAGTGCGCCGGCTTCGGCGCCCTTGAGATCGACCAGCAGCTTCTCGCGGTTGGGCAATTGCGTGAGGGTATCAGTGTAGAGAGTATGCATCCGCTTGAGGATACGGCCGACGCTAGTCAGGATCAGTGCCGACAGCACCAGGACGACCCCGCCAATCAGAAGCATGATCCGCCAGTTGCTCTCGCGCATCGGTAGCAATACAGCATCGATCTCCGCCTTCGGTACGCCGACGCCGAAAATCATGCCGGCCTGGGTGCGGCTGAAGAACAGTGCGTGGTCCTCATCATCGACGCGCAAGGCCATGGTCTGCATGGGCGCGACGAGAAGCCGCCCCGAGACGATCGCCGATTGCGGATCCGGAGCGGTAACACGGCTGTGTAGACGGCTCTCGATCACTGCATCCATTTTCTCCTGCGCGCCGAGTGCCTCGCCGGCGTTGGCCAGGCTGGACAGGTTGCGGTTCTCGCTGTCGATGAGAAACGCAAAGGCACCTGGCGTGACTTTCACCCGGCTGACCAGTCCGATAATTTCATCTGCGCGCCAATCGGTCGAAGCCACGCCGATGACCTGGCCGCTCTCGTCACGCATCGGCGTGGTCAGACTGATGACGACGTTGTCGATCAGCTCTTTGTAATAGGCTGGCGTCCAGAAGAACTCCGGGAGGGCATTTCCCGCTGCGTATTCGCCATGTTCGCCAACGACCCGGCTATACCACTCGCGGGTGTGGTAGTCGCTGTCGTCACGTTGGACACGCAACGCGTCGCCGCGGCGATAGGCGTATACCGACAGGTTGCCGCGCACGTAGCTGTGCGGTTCGTACCACAGACCACCGGCATAGGCATCCGGCATGCGTGCCAGTGCGGCTTGCATGGCGGTCTCCAGCTCGCCGGCGTTATCCAGGTCCCGGGCCCGCTTCATGCGGTAAAGCAGCTCACCGGTACGCGCCAGGTTCGTAGTGTTCTGCTCCATCAACTGATGGTGAGCGTTGATCCGGTTGAGGTTGGCATAGAAGGTGTCGGTGATCTGGCGCTGGCGCAGCTCGGCCATGGCCTTCTGGGCAAAATCCAGATTCAGCGTGGACATCAGGATCATGCCCAGCACGAATACCGCGACAAGCAGTATCAGGCCCAGCATGATCGAGCGCTTGATGCGGAAGTTGCCCAGCGTCATTACTGCCATTTGCCGTTGATTCCATCCTGGATGCGTGTGTTCGCTGCGCTCAGCTGCTCATCCGAGAGCAACGCCTGCTGACCATCGATCGCTTGTTTCGCCTTGGCATTGCCGTTCAGCACCGCGAGGCTGTACCAGACATACGCCTCCTGATTGTCCACCGCGCCGGTGCTGCCGCTGGCATAGCTTTGCCCCAGCAGGAATTGCGCCTCGGCCGACCCCTTGCGGGCAGCCTGGCGCAGCCAGTGGCGGGCCTGCTGCGGTTCGCCTTGCGATTCGTGCAGTGTCGCCAGTGCCAGATGCGAGGCGATGTGGCCATCGACGGCGGCAAGCTTGAGATAACGTTCGGCGCGCGCCGGGTCCGGACTGGTGCCGAGTCCGTTCAGATAGGCCAGGCCGGCGCTGAAGCGCGCCTCTGCCAATCCCTGGTCGGCGGCCTGGCTTATCAGCTCCAGGCCTCTCCGCTGATCCTGCTTCACGCCCTGACCGTCCTGATACAGCCGTCCGAGCAGAAGCTGCCCGGCAGCATGGTTCTGCGCGGCGGACCGCTCGGCCCAGGCCTTCGCAGAGCGGTAATCGCGGCGGGCGAGGGACACGCTACCCATATGCTGCTGGGCCTTGGCATCGCCACGCTCTGCCGGCTGGCGGCAAGCTTCCAGTGCCTGGGTGTAATTCTTGATGGTGTACAGCAAGTAGCAATTGCTGTTGCGCTTGCGGTTCAGCGCATCGGCGAAGTCGGCGCTGGCCACTTCGAGACTGGGTGGCGGTTCGGCACTCGCCGCTGGCGCTGGCGCTGCTTGTGGTTCCGGGGCAGGTAAAGGGGAGGGCTGGGCCAGGGTTCTGCTGGCCTGCTTTTTTACGCGAACGGCGAATGCCTGGACTTCATCCGGGCAGGAATACAAATAGCCGCCTCGCATGCGCTGCAGATTGGCCGTGGTGGCGTCTCGACTGGCGTAGGTCCGACCAATTTCGCCGCAGCGGCGGTCACGTTCGGTGACTACCTGCTGCAATTGCCGAGCGCGGTTGGTATCAGCGGAATGGGTTTCAAGGTAGCGGGTCAGCGGATCGATCATCGGCTGCGCAAACAGCGTGTCGATCTCCTGCTGATAGCGCTTGTCATCCTGGCTGTTGACCAGCCCGCCGGCGAACTCGGCCAAACGTTTGCCTTGTTCGGCAATCATTGCGCCAGAGCGTGAAAGAAAATCGCTGGAGCTCTCCATGGAGCCAGCGCAGCCGGTCACGCCGAGCGTAGCGGTAACAATCAAAATCGCGGGTAATACACGCATGGACTCTCCTGATCCAGTCACCCGAGGGGCTTGTCCTTGCACTAGGCAGGTTGGTTACGACCAACCAGGCGAAGCGGTGCACGACCAGACAGAGGATAGGCAGACGGCGCCGAAGAATCAAATCGCAAATGGCCATCACCGCCGAACGGTCAAGCCAGTTCAACCTCCGTGATCAGCGCGCCGGCAGGCATACCCACATAGGCACCCTGGGCGAAATCGATGCCCAATTCACGCACCTGCTCCAGTACTTCCGGGCTGTGTACGAACTCGGCAACGGTATGAATACCCAGTTCACTGGCGAAGCGGACGATGCCTCGGGTCAGCGTCATGGCGTCGTCGTTGGCATCGAGGTGGCGAATCAGGCTACCGTCGATCTTGATGATGTCGACGTTCAGCCGCAGCAGGTGCTCGAAATTCGAATAACCGGTGCCGAAGTCGTCGATGGCGATACGGCAGCCCAACGCCTTGGCGCGATCAATGAACTCTCGAACCGGCTCGTAGTTTTCGATGCCTTCGGATTCCAGGATTTCGAAAATCACCCGTTGGGCGAGATCGTTGCCTTGCAGGCGGTCGAAAATGAATTCGGTGAGGTCGGTATCGAGGAGATCTTCGCAGGACAGATTGAGCGAAAACTCGTAACGGCTATTGGCGAACCGCCGGAAGCACTGGTCGACCATGGTCCGCGTTATATAGCGGTACAGTCGGATCTTCTTGGCGATCGACAGAAACTGCTCCGGACTTACCGGCTGCCCCTTGCGGTCGAGCATGCGTGCCAGACATTCGAACTTGCTGATCCGGCCAGTGCGGATATCCATGATCGGCTGGAAGAAGGGCACGATGCGGCCCTCGTCCAGCGCGGTTTTCAATGCGTTGGCCCAGATCAGATTCTGCTCGTAGGCTTCGCGCACCCGGTTCGCCGGATCGTAGACGAAATAGCTGATCTGGTTGAGCCGGGCGAGCTTCAGCGCAATACTCGCCGACGGCAGCAGTTCCTCGCCATTTAGCCGTGAGTTGTCCGGCTGTACCGTGCTCGCCGCACCGATGCTCGCGTGGACGGGAATGTCGTGGTCCTGCCAGGTGATGCGCATCAGGCTGACGAAGTTGACCATCTCTTCCAGGCGCGCCGGCAGCGAGGCGGGGGTGTGATGCCCAGGAATGATGACCGCCATCTCGTCCGCCGGCATGCTGTATAGCTCACAGCTGCGCCATGCGGCGCGGGTACGGATGAAGCGCTGCATATGGTCGGCCAACTGCCGGATGACGTGGTCGCCGCATTCGTGACCGTAGAAATCGTTGATCTGCTTGAACGCGTCGATATTGAGCAGCAGCAACGCGGCCGAATCGGTCTTGCGCAGCTCCACCAGCAGTTTTTCCCGGTTGGGCAAGCCGGTCAGCGAGTCCGTGTAGAGGGTGCTCAACTGGCGCAGGATGCTGGCGACCAGCAACATGATCAGCGCGGCGAGCACGGCGAAGACGGAGCCGATTATCAGGGCTACGCGCAGGTTGCTTTCGCGCATAGGGGTAAGCACTGCGTCGATTTCCGCCTGGGGTACGCCGATACCGAACACCAGTCCGGCGACCGTGCGCGCGAAGAACAACTGGTAGCTCGCGCCATCGACTGTCAGATTCATCGTCTGCATTGGCGAGCCGAGCTGCCGGCTGGAAACGATCTCTTCCGGCGCCTGAGGCGTGGCGCGTTGGTGCAGCTCGGAGCCAGAGATAGCCTGCATCAAGCGCTGGGCGTGCTGGACATCGTCTGATTCGGAGAGGCTGGAAAGGTTGCGGCTTTCGTTGTCGAGGAGGAATGAGAAACTGCCTGGTGTCACCTCGACACGGCTGACCAGGCGGATGATGTCTTCCGCGCGCCAGTCGGTGGAAGCGACACCGATGGTCTGTCCGTCGCGAGTGCGGATCGGCGTACTGAGACTGATAACGACCGTATCTATCCCGGCCTTGTAGTAGGCCGGGGTCCAGTGATAGCGGCGCTGCGGGTCAGCTTCCGTTTCGGCAGGCAGTAGCCGCAGGTAATCTTCACGCTCGAGATAGCTCCCGGTCATGTCGCGTTCGAGCAGCATCTCCTCGCCAGTGCGGTAGGCATACACCGCGTACGGGCCGGCTACGAGTGTATCCGGTTCGAACCATAAGCCGCCGCCGAAGGTATCCGGAAAATCCTCCAGGGTTTCGGTCAGCGAGGAGTCAAGCTGGTCGGCATTGTTCCGCCCAGCCTGGCGTGATTGCCAGTAAAGCAGCTGGGCGAGTCTGGCTAAATCCTTGGTGTTTTGCTCCATCAAATGATGGTGGGCATCGATTCGATCGAGGTTGCCGTAAAAACTGTCGGCAATCTGCCGCTGGCGCAGATCGGAGATGGTCTCTTCTGCGAAATCCAGGTTGAGCGAGGACAACAGCCACATGCCGAGCACGAACAATGCCACCAGCAGGCCCAGCACCAACATGATGGACCGCTTGACCGGGCTCGAGCCGAGCCATTTTCGTTGTCCCGGGATGGTCATGGACGCCGTCCTGCCAGCCCGGACTGCACCCGTGCCTGGGCATCGCCGAGTTGCTCCTCGGTCAGCTCCGGAGCGATGCGCTCGAGATGCTCGCGCGCGCGCTCATTGCCGTTGAGCATGGCTCGGCTAAGCCATACGTACGCTTCCCGATAGTCGACCGGCCCGCCGCGTCCCTCATAGTAATTCATGCCCAGCGCCAACTGCGCTTCTGCCGACTCCTGCTCGGCGGCACGGGTCAGCCAGCGCCGCGCTTCACTGGCGTTGGCGTGCTCCGAGGACGCGTACAGGCGGGCGAGAAGCAGCTGCGCCTCCACATCATTGCGCTCGGCTGCGAGTGTAAGGTAGCGAATGGCTTCAGCTGCGTTGACCGGGGCGCCGTCGCCTTCGAGGTAGGCCTGGCCAACCAGGTAGTTGGCTTCAGTCAGGCCGGAATCGGCGGCACGCTTGAGCAAAGCCAGCGCCTCGGCATCCTCTCCATCTTTTTGCAGGAGCCTGGCCATGAGCATTTGGCCGGCGGGATACTGCTGTTCCGCAGAAGCCTGGGCCCAGTGGCGGGCGGCCTTGTCTTCCTTGCTGATCAAGGCGATATCGGCAAGGTGATGCTGTGCTTTGGCGTCGCCGGCGCGCGCGGCCTGAAGACAGTCCCCATGGGCCTGCTGGAAGTTCTTGATGGCGTAAAGCAGATAGCAGCTGCTTGCCGCCTCTGACGGTGGCGAGCTTTGGCTTGTCGTGCGCACTACACTTGTTTCGGAGCGTGAGGCTAGGGTCGGTTCGGCGCGTTTCGCCGGTGTCGGCTCGACGCGAGTAGCCGTCCGGGCTGGTGGTGCCGGGTTCGCCGCCCTGGGGGCAGCCACGCTCTTCGGCTCGCTTTGCGGCTCGGGTTTCGCCTCGGCGACGCTCGTCTCCGAATTGACGCGCCGTTCGAAGCTGGCGATCTGGGTTGGGCACGAGAAGCTGTAACCGCGTCGGAAGCGCTCCAGGTTCGCCGGGGTGGCGTCACGTCGGGCGTAACGGTCGCCCACCGCATCGCAGCGTCTGTTACGCTCGGCGCGAACGCGGGCGCGCTCCCGAACGTAACGCGGATCGTTGGCATAGGTGTTGAGGTACTGCGTCAGCGGATCGATGCGAGATTGACGGAGCAGATTGTTGACTTCGTTGCGCCGCGCCGTGGGCGAGTCAGCTTTCAGATCGTTTGCGACTTCAGCCAACCGGCTGCGTTGCGCTGCAAGCATGGCTTCGGCGCGGTTGACGAACTCGGCGGAATTTTTGGCAACGGTTTGCCGGTCAGGCAGCGTGGTGCAGCCACCGAGCCCAATTGTTATCCCTATTGCCAGCATGTAAACGGTTACGCGCATCCAGAATCCCTGTTTCGGCCTTGATCTCGTTGGTACTCCTCAACCATGTCGTACGCAGCTCTCGGCACCTGCGCTTGAACCTTGTACGTGATTTATCGGTAGACCCCACGAACGTAGCATCCATGTGACATCGTAAAGCCGAGTTGGTGCCTTCGACGGCTTGGCTGGCAAAGCTGGAACACTTCTTGCGTAGGCCAGGCACTGACACCCTTTCTCGTCAACTTTTTGATGGAGCGCTTCAACGGCATGGCTGCAAACCATATGGAAACGATGCGCAACATGCGCACCAACATCGCCGGGTTGCGCAACGGCAGTTTGGGGGTGCCAATTCTCTTGCTGGTAATGCTGGCAATGATGATGTTGCCGGTGCCGCCGTTCCTGCTGGACGTGTTCTTTACGTTCAACATCGCCCTGTCGCTGGTGGTCCTGCTGGTGTGCGCCTACGCCTTGCGACCGCTGGACTTCGCCGTGTTCCCGACCATCCTCCTGGTGTCCACGCTACTGCGCCTGGCGCTGAACGTGGCATCGACCCGCGTCGTTCTGTTGTACGGGCATGAAGGCGGTGACGCCGCTGGTAAGGTCATCCAGGCCTTCGGCGAAGTGGTCATCGGCGGCAACTACGTCGTCGGTCTGGTGGTGTTCGCGATCCTGATGATCATCAACTTCGTCGTGGTGACCAAGGGTGCCGGGCGCATCTCCGAAGTCAGCGCGCGATTCACGCTGGACGCGATGCCCGGCAAGCAGATGGCGATCGATGCCGACCTCAACGCCGGTGTGATCAATCAGGAGCAGGCCAAGCTGCGCCGCATGGAAGTGGCCCAGGAGGCGGACTTCTACGGCTCCATGGACGGTGCCAGCAAGTTCGTTCGCGGCGACGCGGTCGCCGGCCTTATGATCCTGTTCATCAACGTCATCGGCGGCCTGGCCATCGGTATGGCCCAGCACGGCCTGAGCTTCGCCGATGCCGGTCGCATCTACGTATTGCTGACCATCGGCGACGGCCTGGTGGCACAGATTCCTTCGCTGCTGCTGTCGACTGCAGCGGCGATCATGGTCACCCGCGTCTCGACGTCCGAAGACATGGGTGCCCAGGTACAGCGGCAGATGTTCGCCTCGCCCAAGGCGCTAGCCCTGGCAGCGGCCATTATGGTGATCATGGGCCTGATTCCTGGCATGCCGCATTTCTCGTTCCTCAGTCTGGGTGCTCTGGCCGGCGCCGGCGCCTGGTTCATTTCCAAGCAGCAGAAAGAGAAAGCCGAGGCCGCGGCAGAAGTCGAACGTCAGGAAGCCCAGCTTCCGGCGGTACAGCGTCCGGAAACACGGGAGCTTGGCTGGGATGATGTGACCCCGGTGGATATGGTCGGTCTGGAAGTCGGCTACCGCTTGATTCCGCTGGTCGATCGCAATCAGGGTGGTCAGTTGCTGGCCCGTATCAAGGGCGTACGCAAGAAACTGTCTCAGGACATGGGCTTTCTCATGCCCTCGGTGCATATCCGCGACAACCTGGATCTGGCACCCAACGTGTACCGCGTGACCCTGATGGGTGTCGGCGTGGCTGAAGCCGAGGTCTACCCGGACCGGGAGCTGGCGATCAACCCGGGTCAGGTTTTTGGCGAGATCAAGGGGCTGGCCGGCAAGGACCCGGCGTTTGGTCTGGACGCGGTGTGGATCGAGCCGATGCAGAAGGATCAGGCGCAGTCCCTCGGATACACCGTGGTCGACGCCAGCACGGTGGTTGCCACGCATCTCAATCAGATACTCAACAAGCACGCCCACGAACTCATCGGTCATGAAGAGGTCCAGCAACTCATGCAGGTGCTTGCCAAGGCGTCGCCGAAGCTGGCCGAAGAGCTGGTTCCAGGCATGATCTCGCTGTCGGGTTTGCTCAAGGTCTTGCAGGGTTTGCTGCAGGAACAGGTTCCCGTTCGCGACATTCGGACCATTGCCGAGGCCATCGCCAACCAGGCTGGCAAGAGTCAAGATCCTGGCGCCTTGATTGGGGCAGTACGCGTTTCGCTTTCCCGCTCCATCGTGCAAAGCATTGTCGGGCTTGACGCCGAGCTGCCTGTGATCACTCTCGAGCCAAGGTTGGAACAGATATTGCTACAGACTATGCAGAAGGCAGGACAGGGTGCGGATGAAGGCATCATGCTCGAACCGGGAATGGCTGAGAAACTGCAGCGTTCCCTGGCCGATGCGGTGCAGCGGCAGGAAGTCCAGGGCAAGCCAGCGATTCTGCTGGTAGCCGGACCGATCCGCGGAATGATGGCGAAGTTCGTGCGTTATGCGACTCCCGGAGCCCACGTACTGTCCTACCAGGAAATACCGGATAGCAAGCAGGTCACCATCGTCGCGACGGTTGGCCAGCAGTAAAGCTCAGCAACAGACGCTCGGCGCAGCCCGCCAGGCAAACAGGACAATCGAGGTCAGCCATGAAAGTAAAACGTTTCTTTGCCGCCGACATGCGCCAGGCGATGAAGCTGGTTCGGGAAGAACTCGGTCCGGATGCCTCGATCATTGCCAACCGCCGGGTCGTCGGAGGCGTCGAGCTGACTGCAGCACTGGATTATGAAGCTCCGCGTCTGACTCCGCCGACGCCTGGTCTCGGCCAGGAATTGAAGAAGACTCAGGAGAAGATCCTCAGTGCCCGCGCCGAGCTGGAATCGGGCGAGCGCAACACCGGCGGCCCGCAGGTGAACCGTCAACTGTTTGGCGAGACCATGCGTCAGGCCGTGGAAAGCGGCTCGCCGGTTGCCCAGGCATTGCTGGCTCGCATGCAGAGCGAGCAGGCCAGCCAGCCGGCCGCCGCACCTGCGGCTCAGGTTGCCGCGCCGGCAGCGGAAGAGGGCGCAGGTCTCAGCGCCATGCGTGCCGAGCTCGCCGGTCTGCGCGAGATGCTCGAGACGCAGCTCGGCAGCCTGGCCTGGGGTCAGGTCAACCAGCATCAGCCTCGTCAGGCCAGCCTCTGGCGCCGATTGACTCAACTGGGTCTGCCGGCCGAGCTGTGCAAGGAATTGCTGAGCAGGGTGGCCGACATCACCGACACCCGTCAGGCCTGGCGGTTGCTGCTGGCGCATCTGGCGCAGAGCATCCCGGTCATCCGTGAAGAACTCATCGAACAGGGTGGAGTGATCGCCCTGGTCGGCCCTACCGGCGCCGGCAAGACCACCACGCTCGGCAAGCTGGCGGCACGTTATGTACTCAAGCACGGCAGCCAGCACGTGGCACTGGTAACGATGGACACCTATCGTATAGGTGCGCATGAGCAACTGCGCACGCTGGGCCGCATTCTCAATGTGCCGGTGCGTGTGGTTGACGAGCAGAACAGTCTGAGTGATGTGCTCGACGAGTTCACCGGCAAGCGACTGGTTCTGGTGGATACCGCTGGTCTTCAGGCTCAGGATCCACAACTGCGTGGACAACTCGGCGAGCTGGCTGCGCAGGGCAAGCGGGTCAAAACCATGCTCGTTCTGGCTGCCACCAGTCAGTACCGGGTACTCAAGGCGGCTTTTCACAATTACCGCGCCTGTGGCTTGTCCGGCTGTATCCTGACCAAGGTCGACGAAGCCGCCACTTTGGGCGAATCCCTAGGGCTGGCTATGGAACAGGGTTTGCCGGTAGCCTATCTGGCAGATGGCCAGCGTATTCCAGACGACATCAGCAAGGCTGTGGGTCACCAGTTGGTTAGCCGGGCAGTCAGCCTGGCAGGCAACGAAGCCCCGGCAGATCAGGCCATGGCCGACGTGTTTGCGGGTATATTGCATACCCAGCGGGCAAGCTAATGAATTTCAAGACAAGGTAATCGACACAGATGGCCATCAAACATCCGGTTCAGGTTATCGCGGTCACCGGCGGTAAGGGCGGGATCGGCAAAACCAACGTTTCGGTCAACCTCAGCCTGGCACTGGCTGACCTGGGCCGTCGCGTTGTACTGCTTGATGCCGACCTTGGCCTGGCCAACGTCGACGTCCTGCTCGGTATCAAACCCAAGGCAACGCTCGCCGACGTGCTGGAAGGCACCTGCGATCTGCGCGACGTGCTGATCACCGGCCCGGGCGGAATCCGCATCGTTCCGGCCGCCTCGGGCGCCGCGAAAATGGTCAACCTCAACCCGCAGCAGCATGCGGGATTGATCCAGGCATTCAGCGACATCGGCGACAATCTTGACGTGCTCATCGTCGACACCGCCGCGGGGATCGGTGATTCGGTCGTCAGCTTCGTGCGCGCGGCTCAGGAAGTACTGGTCGTTGTCTGCGACGAGCCGACCTCGATCACCGATGCTTACGCGCTGATCAAATTGCTCAACCGCGATTACGGCATGACTCGTTTCCGCGTGCTCGCCAACATGGTGAATACGCCGCAGGAAGGCCGTACGGTGTTTGCTAAACTGACCAAAGTGACAGACCGCTTCCTGGATGTCGCGCTGCAGTACGTCGGCGCGGTGCCCTTCGACGAAGCGGTGCGCAAGGCAGTCCAGAAGCAGCGTGCGGTGTATGACGCATTCCCGCGCAGCAAGGCTTCCATCGCCATCCGTGGCATTGCGCAAAAAGTGGATTCCTGGCCCCTGCCTGCCAACCCACGTGGGCACCTGGAGTTCTTTGTCGAACGTCTGGTGCAGCAGACAGGGTCGGGGCTATGAACGCATCGGCCAGTGGAGTACGCATGTATACCCGCGCCCAAAGTTCTGCCGAATATCAGGATCGTCTTGTCGAGCAATTCGCTCCCCTGGTCAAACGTATCGCCTATCACCTGCTGGGCAGGTTGCCGTCGAGCGTTCAGGTCGAGGATCTGATGCAGGCCGGCATGATCGGTCTGCTCGAAGCGTCAAAAAAATTCGATCACGGTAAAGGTGCAAGCTTCGAGACCTACGCTGGCATCCGCATCCGCGGAGCCATGCTCGACGAGGTGCGCAAGGGTGACTGGGCTCCGCGCTCAGTCCACCGCAACACACGTATGGTCAGCGACGCAGTACGTGCCGTTGAAGGTCGTTTGGGCCGTGACGCTAAAGATCACGAGATCGCTGCCGAACTCAATATGAGTCTCGACGATTATTACTCGATTCTCAACGATACCAGCGGCAGCAAACTGTTCAGTTTCGAGGATCTGCTCGAATCGGGCGGGGAGGCCGACGCGCACGCCGATCACGAGCCCTACGGCGGGCTTCAGGACGAGCGATTCCGGTCGGCGCTGGTCCAGGCTATCGATGGCCTGCCCGAGCGGGAGCGGTTGCTGTTATCGCTGTATTACGACGAAGAACTGAATCTCAAGGAAATCGGTGCCGTCCTCGGCGTCAGCGAGTCCCGTGTGAGCCAGTTGCACAGTCAGTGCGCGGCACGCCTGCGGGCGCGTCTGGCAGACTGGCGCAACGATTGATTTTATCGCCAGCATCCGGACAATGCCCGGGTAGCCAGCACACCGCAACAACGACAAGGCTGGCAAGGCCATTAGCATCTGATTAGCGAGTGCGAACCTGCACTTTCCCTGGTTTGTACGGAGGTCGACTTGGACAAGAACATGAAGATCCTCATCGTTGATGATTTTTCGACGATGAGACGTATTATCAAGAACCTGCTGCGCGACCTGGGGTTCACCAACACGGCCGAGGCCGATGATGGCAATACCGCCTTGCCGATGCTGCAGAGCGGTGGTTTCGACTTTCTGGTTACCGACTGGAACATGCCGGGCATGAGCGGCATCGACCTGCTTCGGGCCGTGCGCGCCGACGACCGTCTCAAGCATCTTCCGGTGCTGATGGTTACCGCCGAAGCCAAGCGCGACCAGATCATCGAGGCCGCACAAGCCGGCGTGAACGGCTATGTGGTCAAACCGTTCACCGCGCAGGCGCTGAAGGAAAAGATCGAAAAGATTTTCGAGCGAGTCCAGGCAAAGTAATCCGGGGTACAGGTTATGGCTTTAAGCAAGGATCCCGGCCAGGCGACTGCTCAGGAATTTGAACACTCTCTCAAGGATAACGCGCGGCAACTGGTCGAGTTTCTCGAAAAAGGCCAGTTCGGCGAAGCCATCCTCGTCATCCACGCCATCAATCAGGCGCGCGATCGTGGGCTTTACCACGAAGTCGGGCAACTGACTCGTGCGCTGCACAACTCCATCGTGAATTTCCAGATCGACACATCTCACGCGCTGGGTGACAGCGGCGAAGTGTCAAAGATATCCGATGCGTCCGATCGGCTCGACTATGTCGTCAAGCTGACCGACAAGGCGGCCAACCGCACCATGGATCTGGTGGAAAGTAGCGCACCTATCGTCTCGGATCTTGGTCAGGAAGCGTCCGCGCTCAAGGCTGACTGGGATCGTCTGCAGCGCCGCGAAATGGCCGCCACCGAATTCCGCGACCTGTACAGGCGGATTGGCGAGTTTCTCGAAAAGACCGAGAAATCCAGTGCACAGGTGTCCTCGCATCTTAACGACATCCTCATCGCGCAGGATTATCAGGATCTCACCGGACAGGTGATCAAGCGTGTCACCGCGCTGGTTCATGATGTCGAGGAAAGCCTGGTCAATCTGGTGCGTATGGCTGGTCAGGTCGACCGCCTCGCGGGTATCGATCATGCCGAGCCCAAGCGTGAGGAGAAAAAAACCTCGGACAGGGGTGAAGGTCCGCAGATTCATGCCGATATAAGAGAAGACGTGGTTTCTGGACAAGACGAAGTTGATGATCTTCTGTCCAGCCTTGGCTTCTAGGGGAGTGGGTGCATGAGTTTCGACGCGGATGAAGAGATCCTCCAGGACTTCCTGGTGGAAGCCGGAGAGATCCTCGAATTATTGTCCGAGCAGTTGGTGGAGCTGGAAAACCGTCCCGAGGATACGGACCTGCTCAACGCCATCTTTCGCGGTTTCCATACCGTCAAGGGCGGGGCCGGATTCCTCCAGCTCGATGCTCTGGTCGCCTGCTGCCATATCGCCGAGAACGTCTTCGACATCCTTCGCAAGGGTGAGCGTCAGGTCACCTCGGAACTGATGGACGTGGTGTTGCAGGCGCTGGATGCGGTCAACGGGATGTTTGCCGAAGTGCGTGAAGGCGAAGACCCGACGCCGGCTGATCCGGAGCTGCTCGCGGCCTTGTCTGTCCTCGCACAGCCCGCCGGTGAAGAGATTATCGCATCGCCTGTGGTCGCGGCGGTTCCGGCCATGGAGCTGGAAGCTGTTGCAGCTGAAGGCGACGATGCCGACGGCGACATCACCGATGACGAATTCGAACAGTTGCTCGATGCCCTGCATGGTGGTGAGCCTGCTGCTCCCACCCCAGCCAGTCCCGTCTCTGCAGCGACCGGCGAACCCGCCGTTGCTGCTTCCGGGGACGAGATCACCGACGATGAATTCGAGGCGCTGCTCGATCAGTTGCATGGTACGGGCAAGCCGCCGGTCGTGACCGACGCACCCAAAGCGCCCACCCCGGCCGCTCCCGCATCGGCGGGTTCGGACGAAAACATTTCCGACGATGAATTCGAGGCTCTGCTTGATCAACTGCATGGCAACGGTCAGGCCCCTGGCGTCATTGCTGCGAACGCCGCGGCTACGGCTGGCGCTGCACCGGCGAGTGAGCGAAGCGGCGTAGACGACCATATCACCGACGACGAATTCGAAGCGTTGCTCGATCAGTTGCACGGCTCTGGCGCCGCACCGGGCGAAGCAGAGGTTGCGCCGTCGAAGCCCGATGCGCCGGTAGCCAAACAACCGGCCAAGGCCGTGGCGAAACCTGCGCCCAAGCCGGAGCCGCAAAAGGCTGAAGCGTCTGCCGTTTCCGCAGGCAAGTCGGCTGCGCCTGCGCCTGCTGCCGACGCCAACGCAGCCGAGACCACGGTCCGTGTCGACACCGCTCGGCTCGACGAGATCATGAACATGGTCGGCGAGCTGGTGTTGGTGCGTAACCGTCTGGTTCGCCTGGGTGTGGCCAGTGGCGATGAAGAACTCAACAAGGCGGTGAGCAACCTCGACGTGGTCACCGCCGATCTGCAGAGCTCGGTCATGAAGACCCGCATGCAGCCGATCAAGAAGGTATTCGGTCGGTTCCCGCGCGTGGTCCGGGATCTGGCTCGCAGCTTGAAGAAAGAGATCAATCTCGAGCTGATCGGCGAAGAAACCGATCTGGACAAGAACCTCGTCGAAGCGCTGGCCGATCCGCTGGTGCACTTGGTGCGCAACTCGGTCGACCATGGCATCGAGCCGCCTGACGAGCGCGAGATGGCTGGCAAGCCGCGTACCGGCAAGGTCGTGCTGGCTGCCGAGCAGGAAGGCGATCACATTCTGCTCACCATCACTGACGATGGCCGTGGCATGGATCCTGAGGTCCTGCGCGCCAAGGCGGTCGAGAAGGGCATGATGGAAAAGGAAGCCGCCGAACGTCTCAGTGACACCGAGTGCTTCAACCTGATCCTGGCGCCGGGCTTCTCGACCAAGACCGAGATTTCCGACGTGTCCGGCCGCGGTGTAGGCATGGACGTGGTCAAGACCAAGATCTCCCAGCTCAACGGCACGATCAATATCGAGTCGACCAAGGGCCAGGGCTCGCGCATCGCGATCAAGGTGCCGCTGACCCTGGCGATCATGCCGACCCTGATGGTGATGCTGG
Organism: Halopseudomonas xinjiangensis; assembly: GCF_900104945.1. NCBI lineage: Bacteria > Pseudomonadati > Pseudomonadota > Gammaproteobacteria > Pseudomonadales > Pseudomonadaceae > Halopseudomonas > Halopseudomonas xinjiangensis. The sequence goes on from NZ_LT629736.1 coordinate 701,410, forward strand.
CCAACCAGGCCTTTGCGCTGCCGCTGGTCAGCGTAAACGAGATTTACAGCCTGGATCTGTCGCGTACCAACGTCGTCGATGGCCAGGAAGTGATCATTGTCCGCGACAAGGCATTGCCGCTGTTTTATCTCAAGCGCTGGCTCATGGCCGGCGCAGAGGACACCACCGACCGCTCGGCAGCGAGCGTGGTGATCGTATCGGTGGGTACCCAGCGAGTCGGCTTCGTCGTCGATCAGCTGGTTGGTCAGGAAGAAGTGGTGATCAAACCGCTAGGTCGCATGCTGCAAGGCACGGCAGGGATGTCCGGCGCCACCATTACCGGTGATGGACGCATCGCGCTCATCCTCGATATACCCAGCCTGCTCAAGCGCTACGCGCGTCGCGGCTGACGCCAGCCGAAAGGCTTTCAGGAGATAGTGATGGCGGTCAAGGTTCTGGTGGTGGACGACTCGGGCTTCTTTCGCCGCCGGGTCGCGGAAATCCTTGGCGGGGACAAGCAGATCCAGGTCGTCGGCACCGCGTCCAATGGACAGGAGGCGGTCGACCAGACCCTGGCACTGCGACCGGACGTGGTCACCATGGACTATGAGATGCCGGTGATGGATGGCATCACCGCAGTGCGCCAGATCATGCAGCGCTGCCCGACGCCGGTGTTGATGTTTTCCTCTCTGACATACGAAGGCGCACGGGTCAGTCTCGATGCACTGGACGCCGGCGCGGCCGACTATCTGCCGAAAAACTTCGAAGACATTTCGCGCAACCCGGACAAGGTCCGTCAGCTGCTATGCGAGCGAGTGCATGCGCTGGCACGTTCAAACCGCACGTCGCTCGGTCTGAGCGCACCCAGCCACTCGGTCCCCACCGCGCCGTCATCGCCCGTCAATAGCCGGGCAGGCGGCGCGACCAGTCTGTTCGACCGTCAGGCAACCCCTGCACCCACCGCGCCGAGGGCGGGCAATAGTCCGCCGCCGCGTAAGCGTCAGTACAAGCTGGTGGCGATCGGCACCTCGACGGGCGGTCCGGTTGCGCTGCAGAAGGTGCTCACCCAGCTTCCGGCGAACTTTCCCGCTCCGTTGTTGCTTGTGCAGCACATGCCGGCCGCGTTCACCAAAGCCTTTGCCGAGCGTCTCGACAAGCTCTGCCGCATCAGCGTCAAGGAAGCCGAGGACGGCGACACGCTGCGCCCTGGCGTGGCGCTGTTGGCGCCGGGCGGCAAGCAGATGATGGTCGATGGCCGCGGGGTAGTGCGGATTCTGCCGGGCGACGAGCGACTCAACTACAAGCCCTGTGTGGACGTGACGTTCGGCTCCGCTGCCAAAACCTTCCAGGACAAGGTGTTGGCCGTCGTGCTGACCGGTATGGGAGCGGACGGCCGCGAGGGCGCGCGTATGCTCAAGCAAGCCGGTAGCTGCGTCTGGGCTCAGGACGAAGCCAGCTGCGTTATCTACGGCATGCCGATGGCGGTAGCCAAGGCCAATCTGGCCGATGGTGTCTATAGCCTGGATGACATCGGCCGCTTTCTGTCAGAGCTCAGCTGATGGACATCCTCAGCATCATCGGCGTCATCCTCGCCTTTGTTGCAATCCTCGGTGGCAACTATCTCGAAGGCGGTCACGCCGGCGCGCTGCTCAATGGGCCGGCTGCCGTAATCGTCATCGGCGGAACGCTCGGAGCTGCGTTCATTCAGACGCCCTTGCCGGTGTTCAAACGTTCCCTGGTGATTCTTCGCTGGATCATCCTGCCTCCGCCCAATCGCCTGCGCGAAGGCATTGCCCAGGTGATCAACTGGAGCACCGTAGCGCGCAAGGAAGGATTGCTGGGGCTGGAAAGCATAGCCGATACCGAAGCGGATCCGTTCGCTCGCAAAGGGCTGCAGTTGCTTGTCGATGGCAGCGAGCCTGAGGCTCTGCGCAGTATTCTCGAAGTGGATATGGTCACCCGCGAAAACCATGATCTGGCTGCCGCGAAGGTATTCGAGAGCATGGGCGGCTACTCGCCTACCATCGGCATCATTGGCGCGGTAATGGGGTTGATCCATGTCATGGGCAACCTGGCAGATCCCTCCTTGCTCGGTCGTGGCATCGCAGTCGCTTTCGTTGCGACCATCTATGGCGTGGCACTGGCAAACCTGTTCCTGTTGCCCGTCGCCAACAAGCTCAAGGCGGTGGTCATGCAGCAATCCTGCTATCGCGAGATGCTGCTCGAAGGGTTGATGTCGATTGCAGAGGGCGAAAACCCTCGTTCCATCGAGATGAAGCTCGAAGGCTTCCTGGACTAGAGGTGCAATGCATGTCGTTGTCCTTGCCCAATGCAGCGAAGCGGGAGGTGCGCTAATGCGCCGTCGTCAGCATCAGGAACACGAGAATCACGAGCGCTGGCTGGTGTCCTACGCCGATTTCATCACGTTGTTGTTCGCCTTTTTCGTGGTGATGTATTCGATCTCCTCGGTCAACGAGGGTAAGTACAAGGTGCTGTCCGATACCTTGGTCGGCGTGTTCAACGAGCCGCAGAGAGCCACTTCTCCCATTCCGATCGGCGATCAGCTGCCCAGTGGTAGCGGTCAGCTGGACGGCGCCGAGGGCGCAAGCACCGCCAGTGCAGGCGAGGCGAACGACCCGTTGCAGGACATCACCGCGGCCATGCAGGCGGCCTTCGGCGAGCTGATCCAGGCCGGGGATCTGGAGATCCGCGGTAACGAGCTGTGGATTGAAATCGAGCTCAACTCCGGCTTGCTTTTCCCCAGTGGGGATGCGCTGCCAAGCGATACGGCTTTTGGTCTGCTGGACCGTATCGCCGGCATCCTCTCGCCTTACCAGAACCCGATCCACGTCGAAGGGTTCACGGACAACATTCCCATCAAGTCACGTGCGTATCCAACCAACTGGGAGCTGTCCGCTGCCCGGGCAGCGACCGTGGTGCGAATGCTGGCCAACGGTGGTGTCGATCCGAGTCGATTGGCAGCGGTCGGCTATGGAGAATTTCGCCCGGTGGCCGATAACACCACTGTGGCAGGCCGCCGGGCGAACCGGCGGGTGGTATTGCTGGTGTCGCGGTTTCTCGACCACCGTCACCAGCCGTTCACCGCTAGCGCGCAGAATGTGGACGATATGCGCCGCGCACGCGATGCGACCGGCACGGCCGAGGCGAATTAGGTGGCACGGATTCTGCACTGGTTGCGTAATTGAGCCTCCTTGCCGAAGGAACGCTGGACGCATGGCGCTGCATCAGCCTTGCCGCGGCAATGTGTGGTTTTTTCATGGCGCTCCCCTGAAGCGAGTGTCAACAAGTCGTCGTAGTTGAAGCGCGCGGAGAGCGCGCTTCTGGAGGATGGAATGAGAGTCTGGGCCGTATCCAATCAGAAGGGTGGCGTGGGTAAAACCACGAGCGCAGTGGCGCTGGCTGGCCTGTTGGCGGACCAGGGGCAACGTGTGCTGGTGGTCGATCTCGATCCCCACGGCTCCATGACCAGTTACTTCGGCCACGACCCGGACACCCTCACCAAAAGCGTTTTCAATCTGTTCCAGCATCAGGGGCAGGTCCCCGAGGGGCTTGCCGCAGCTTTGTTGCTGGACACATCGCATGAAAACATCCAGCTGATGCCATCGAGCACCTCGCTGGCCACGCTGGAGCGTCAATCGGCCGCCCAGGGCGGTTTCGGCCTGGTGATTTCACGCGCCCTGGCGCAGCTGTGGAACGATTTCGAGTTCGTGATCATCGACAGTCCGCCTTTGCTTGGCGTGTCGATGATCAACGCGCTGGCCGCCTGCGAGCAGCTGATCATTCCGGTGCAGACCGAGTTTCTCGCGCTCAAGGGACTCGAGCGCATGGTTCATACGCTGAACATGGTCAATCGATCACGGAAACAGGCGTTGCCGTACACCATCGTGCCGACCCTGTTCGATCGTCGCACCCAGGCGTCGCTAAGCACCCTGCGTGTATTGCGTCGCGATTACGCGGATCATCTCTGGCAGGCCTACATACCGATCGACACCAAGCTGCGTGACGCCAGTCTCGCCGGGCTGGTACCGTCGCGTCATGAAGCCAACGCACGCGGAGTGCTCGCGTATCGTGCGTTGGTGCGATACCTGCTGGCGCAAGCGCTGCCGGGCAAGGAACAGGTCGCCTAATGCTTCGGCAGCATCAGCCGATAACAGGATTACGTCCCTGCGCCCACCTCGCGCACTCCAACTCAATACGAAGTGGCAATACCCCATGAACAAGCCGGTTTCACTGCAGCAGTACATTCCCGAGCAGACCATCCAGTCCTATCTGGATGCGTTGTTGCAGGACGCCGCCCTGGAGCTGGCGTTCGCCGAGCCCGAGGCCGTAGCAGTCGAGGCGAAAGCGGTGGCTAGCGTTGTCGCCGAGCCGGTTGCCCAGGCGGTAACGACGCAAGCGCGGATAGTCCCCCCGGCACCGGTGCGTGAAAAGGTCGTCGCGCCTGTAGCTCCGCGCATCATTGAGCCGCTAGCAGTCGAGCCGCCACCAGCGCCTCCTGCGGTTGTGGCTACCCCGGCGTGGCGCGAGCAGCCGTTCGAAGCATTGCTGTTCGACGTCGGTGGCCTGACGTTGGCGGTACCACTGGTGTCGCTCGGGACCATCCATACGCTGGAGAGCGAGATCACGCCGCTGTTCGGCCAGCCGGATTGGTTCCTGGGTATTCTGCCGACCCAGACAGGCAACCTGAAGGTGCTGGATACCGCGCGCTGGGTGATGCCGGAGCGCTACCAGAGCGAGCTCAAGGATGGATTGAAGTTCGTCATCTCCGTGGAAGGTTATGACTGGGGGATGGCGGTGCATGGAGTAAGCAAGTCGATCCGGCTTGCGCCGGAGCAGATCAAGTGGCGCTCGCAGCAGGGCAAGCGGCCCTGGCTGGCCGGTACCGTGATCGAACATATGTGCGCGCTGCTCGACGTTTCCGCGTTGGCGACGCTGATTGTCAGCGGTGCTGCGAACGAACTGCAGGCACCACGGCCCGCTGCCGGTAAACCGGTGGCAAAGGCACCGCGCCGGCATTAGGATGAACACAATTGAGCCCGGTGCAGCAGGCGGCCGGGTCGCTTAACTAAGATCGGGAACCATAGTATGAAAGACAATACCGCACAGAGCGCTGAAGATCCGATCCTGCAATGGGTGACCTTCCGCCTGGATAACGAAACCTACGGCATCAACGTGATGCAGGTTCAGGAAGTGCTGCGCCATAGCGAGATCGCCCCGGTCCCCGGTGCGCCGGCTTACGTGCTCGGCATCATTAACCTGCGTGGCAATGTCGTCACCGTCATCGATACCCGTCAGCGCTTCGGTCTGAGCCCGGCACCGATTACCGATAACACGCGGATCGTGATCATCGAGGCCGACAAGCAGGTCATCGGTATCCTGGTCGACAGCGTCGCCGAGGTGGTGTATCTCCGCCAGTCGGAAATCGAGACTGCGCCGAACGTGGGCACCGACGAGTCTGCCAAATTCATCCAGGGCGTATGCAACAAGAACAATGAACTACTTATCCTCGTCGATCTTGAAAAGATGATGAACGAGGATGAGTGGGCCGAACTGCAGGGCTTCTGATCGGATGGATCAGCCCTGGCTGGTTCTGGTGCTAGGCCTCGGACTGGGCTTGCTGATAGCAGGCCTGGTGGGGCTTGCGCTGGCCTGTCGTAGGCTGGGTAGCCGTCTGACGGAAATGGACGCGGCGCATCGCGAGCGGATCGACACCCTCACGCGGGATATCGCCGGCTACCAGCAGGGGACCATCCGCATGGGTGAGGAGCTCGTTGCGCTGCGCGAACAGCTCCGGCGAATGGAAGACAAGCAGCAACGCATCGAACAACACGACCCGCAGTCGATGCCCTACAATCAGGCCGCGCGCCTGGTTGGCATGGGTGCCAGTCTCGAAGATCTGACCCAGTCCTGCGGCCTCTCGAAGGCCGAAGCAGAGCTGGTGATGAAGATGTACGCCGCGCGCAAACCTTGATCCGCACCCTTCCAGCTGGGGCTCCTACAGCGCGGAGCGAAGGGCTTCGTAGATTCTTCTTCGCGGTCGTCCTGGGCGGCCCCGCCCGCTCTGGGGCGAGGCGGCGACTCGGCATTAATCATCGATTGCATCGTCATCGGGCGGTATGAACCCCACCGGTGCCTTACCTTTCAAATACCAGGCGAAGGCGATGATCTCGGCAATCGTGCGGTAGAGCTCTTCGGGAATCTGGTCGCCAAGCTCCATTCTTGCCAGCATCTTTGCCAGGTCGGCGTTCTGGTAGATCGGCACTTCATATTCCATTGCCAGCTGGATGATCTGCTCAGCGAGGTCGCCTTCGCCCTTGGCGGTGACGGTTGGTGCCTGCTCGCCGTCGTAGAGCAGCGCGATGGCCTCACGTTTTTCGCTCATCAGGTGACCTCGTCGACCCAGCGTCGCTGTACCGCTTGCCGCGGCTCGGGGGGCGTGCCTTGGTGACAACTGATCTCACCTACTTCCAATCCCTTGGCCAGCAACCTGTCGCGCAGTTCGCCTACTTCGCGGTCGAGCAGGCTCAGCGTGTCGGAACGGTCGGTCCAGAATTCGCTGCTAACCCGTCCCTTATACAGTCGCGCAATGCTCTGCAATGCCCCCAGCGGGCCGAGATTGAAAGCCAGGCGCACCTCCCATTTGGGTGTCGGTTCGGGCTGCTTGCGCGTCGGAGCGGGGTCGTCCCGCTGAATACGAGCCTGCACATGTGAAAACTGCTGTCCGTCTCGTAGCGGTAAATCCATCTGCCACACCGTCTGGCTGCTGCCATCGGCGAAGGTCTGACTCTGCCCCAGACTCTGAAACTGTTGATGCTGGATGCGCGACAACAGGGCAGCGGTCAGACGCAGCAAGCTGCCCAGGTCGCTCGCTTCGCCTAGTGCCTGCAAGGCACGGCTGGGAAGGGGAAACAAGCCGGGTTTGGCGGTTGCCTGCTGCTGCCAGGGCCCGGTGGGTAAACCGAGTGCCTTGAGGCTGTCTGGCGGCAGCTGCTGTTGCAGCACCATCAACAGGGTAATGAGGGTCGCTTTCATGTCCGCGCCAGGTAGGGGCTCGACGCCAGGCGGTGTGGCCAGCGTCGCTAGCAAGGGCAGGATCTTGTTGAGCGGTAGGGCGGCGGAACCCGTCTGCGTCGCGTCGCCCATGGAGCCGGGCGAACTGCCAGCCGGTCGCGCCTTCAATGCCTCCGTCAACATGGCGAGGTTGTTCTCCAGGAACAGCCCGCTCTGTTTGACCGCCTGCTGCACGCCGGCTTCGCTGCTCAGCTGGGCAACGCTGGCAACGTGCATCAATACTTGCCGGATGATTGGCTGAAGCGATTGCGGCGCCTGGCCCGGTCCGGGTGAGGCCAGCCGATCGAGCAGCGCCATGAGCGCCTCCGGTGATGCCTGCCGCTGGAAGCTGTCGCGCAGGCCCAGGGTCACGGCTAGTTGACGCTGCTGCTCGACGACCGCCGGCACTCGCAATTCGCCGCGCTCGGTCACCTGAGCGGTGAGGACGCTGCCCGGCTCGAGGGGGCGCACACTCTGGAGGCTGAGCAATGCGCCGGTTGATGGGCCCTCAATGATTCGGGCCACTACCGCGTATTGGGTGACCCCCTGTTGCAGCAGCGGCTGCTGGGTGAGGATGCGAGCTTGCAACTGCGCATCCGGCGGAAAGCGTGACGGATCCAGCCGGGTAAGTAGCGAAGCCTCTGCCGAGGCAACCGTGGCGCCGGCAGCGAGCACGGCCAGCAGGCGCGTCTGATTGACCGCCTGAACGACAAGTTGAGTCCCTTCCGCGACTGGCTGTCGACTGGTCACCGCGACGTCTGCCGGCGGTAGCCCGTTGCCGCGGGCGATTCTCAGCAGGAGCTCGAACTGGCCGGCCTGGGCGGTGGAGCGGACCACCTCGGCCGGTGCCGATTGCCCGGGCGCAAGCACCGCTGCGTCAATCGGACGCAGCAACTGCAAGGCGAGCGCAGCGGCGTCCGCAGGGCGCGCGGAGGACGCGGAGCCAGGCGTGCTGGCGGCTGGAGGCAAGCGAAAATCGGAGGTCATATCGCCACATGTTGATATAAATCAGCAGCCTTGCCACGGGGCCCGTATGTATAATGGCAACCCGTCGAAAGCCGGACCCTGAGAGTATAGCGGCTCGCCACTGCGAATCGTCTATCGCGTCCTGCCGGGGTGGTCCGCCACATTGTGGAGCAATGGTGAAAGCACTGCCGATCGAAGTCGAGAACCTGGCCTGCGAGCGCGACCAGCGGGAGCTGTTTGGCTCCGTCTCCTTCGAGCTTGGCGCCGGTGAGGTGTTGCAGGTGGCTGGCCCGAATGGATCCGGAAAGACCAGTCTGTTGCGTATCCTCGCCGGCCTGTTGGCCCCGGCTGACGGCGAGCTGCGTTACGGCGGGGCTTCGGTACTGGCCGGAGAAGGCCGCGACAACTGGCGGCGCGATCGCTTGTTCATCGGTCACGCTCCGGCAGTCAAGGCGAATCTCACCGCCGAGGAAAATCTTGCCTGGCTCTGTGCATTGAGCCAGCCGTGTTCGAGCGAGGCGATCTGGCGCGCGCTTGCACAGGTAGGCCTGCGCGGATTCGAGGACGTTCCCTGTCACAATCTTTCTGCCGGCCAGCAGCGCCGCGTTGCGCTGGCAAGGCTGTACCTGCAGGCGCACCCGGTCTGGATTCTCGACGAACCCTTCACTGCGATCGACAAGACCGGTGTCGCCGAGCTCGAGGCACATGTTCTGGCTCACGCCGAACGCGGCGGCGTGGTGATTCTGACCACCCACCATAGCCTCGATCATCTGTCCGGTGTGCGGCGACTGGATCTGGAGCGGCTGGCCTGATGCAGCGGATCGTCTGGTTGTTATTTTGCCGTGAATGGCGCCTCGCCTGGCGGCGCCCCGGTGATCTGCTCAATCCGCTGGTGTTCTTCGCCATCGTCATCAGTCTGTTTCCGCTGGCGGTCGGGCCGGAGCCGGCGATGTTGCGCAGCATGGCGCCGGGGGTTATCTGGGTGGCGGCGCTGCTCGCCACGCTGCTGTCGCTGGACGGGCTGTTCCGCAGTGACTACGAAGACGGTTCGCTGGAGCAATGGGTGCTGTCCGAGCATCCGCTCTCGCTGATGGTGCTGGTGAAAGTACTTCACCACTGGTTGGTATCGGGCGTAGCCATGGTCATCCTGGCGCCGTTGCTGGGGTTGATGCTCGCCTTGCCGGCGTCCATTCTGCCGGTGCTCTGTCTGACCCTGCTGCTGGGCACGCCAGTGCTGAGCCTGCTGGGTGCGGTCGGGGCTGCGCTCACTGTCGGGCTTAAGGGCGGCGGATTGTTGCTGGCACTGCTGATCCTGCCGCTGTACATTCCGGTGCTGATTCTGGGTACCGGCGCCATCGAGGCGGCATTGCAAGGCATGCCGGTTACCGGATACGCCCTCTGGCTGGGATGCCTGGCTGTGCTGTCGTTGAGTCTGGCTCCGGTCGCCATCGCTGCCGGCCTGCGCATCGGAGTGAGTGAATGAACGCTGGAGTGAGTAAGCGATGAACTGGAGCTTCTTCCACAAGCTGGGATCGCCCAAGTGGTTCTATGACATCAGCGGGCGCTGGTTGCCGTGGGTCGCCATTGCCGCTGCCGCGCTACTGGCCGTGGGCACCGTATGGGGGTTGTTCTTCGCCCCCATGGATTACCAGCAGGGAAACAGCTTTCGCATCATCTACATTCACGTCCCGGCTGCCTTCGTTGCTCAGTCATGCTACGTCATGCTCGCTGTGGCCGGCGTCGTAGGACTGGTCTGGCGCATGAAACTGGCTGATGTCGCGCTCAAGTGCGCGGCCCCGATCGGCGCCTGGATGACCTTCGTCGCCCTGATCACCGGCTCGATCTGGGGCAAGCCGACCTGGGGAACCTACTGGGAGTGGGACGCGCGCCTGACTTCGATGCTGATCCTGCTGTTCCTGTATTTCGGCATCATTGCACTGGGCCAGGCGATCAGTAGCCGTGACACCTCGGCGAAGGCCACCGCGGTGCTGGCGATCGTCGGGGTCGTGAATATTCCGATCATCAAGTATTCGGTGGAGTGGTGGAATACGCTGCACCAGCCAGCGACCTTCAAGGTCACCGAAAAGCCGGCCATGCCGATCGAGATGTGGTTTCCATTGTTGCTGATGGTGCTCGGCTTCTATGCGCTGTTCACCGTCAGCCTGCTGATGCGCATGCGTGTCGAGACCCTGCGTCGCGAAGGCAAGACCCGCTGGGCACGCGAAGCGCTGGAGAAACTGGCATGAGCAGTCTGGAAGAGATGTTCGCGATGGGTAGCCACGGCCCCTATGTCTGGTCGGCCTACGCCATCACTGCTGCAGTACTTGCGCTGAATGTGGTCCAGCCGTGGCTGGCCAACCGGCGTCTGGTTAACGAAGAGGCGCGTCGTCGTCGCCGGGAGAATCCGTGATGCATCCGCAACGCAAGAAACGTCTGGCTCTCATCCTGCTGTTGCTGGCAGGCGTAGGTATCGCGGTGGCGCTGGCACTGAGCGCTCTGCAGCAGAACATCAACCTGTTTTACACACCCAGCGAGATCGCAGCAGGTCATGCGCCGGAGCAGGCGCGAATCCGCGCCGGTGGTATGGTCGTGGCGGGCAGTGTCGAACGGTCCAGGGAAACCCTGGATGTACGCTTCGCAGTCACCGATGGCAACGAGCAGGTGATCATCGCCTACAGCGGCATCCTGCCTGATCTGTTTCGCGAAGGTCAGGGCATCGTCGCCCTGGGTCGGCTGAACGAAGAACGTGTGCTGGTGGCTGATGAAGTGCTCGCCAAGCACGACGAGGAATACATGCCACCGGAGGTGGCGCAGGCCCTGGAAAAGGTCAAGCACGTCAAGGTCGAAAACGCCCCCGCGGCACCGAACTGAGAGAGAGCGCATGATTCCCGAGCTTGGACAGATTGCCCTGATCATCGCGTTGGTGCTGGCGGTATTGCAGGCCACCGTTCCGCTGTACGGCGCCTGGCGTGGCGATACACTGGCGATGAGCTTCGCCCAGCCTGCGGCGCGTGCGCAGTGCCTGTTCGTGCTGTTCGCCTTCATCTGCCTGACCCAGGCGTTCCTGGTCAACGATTTCAGCGTCACCTACGTGGCACTCAACTCGAACTCGGCGCTGCCCTGGTATTACCGCCTCAGCGCGGTATGGGGCGGACATGAGGGCTCCCTGCTGCTCTGGGGCTTGATCCTCTCTGTCTGGACCTTCGCCGTCACCGTATTCTCACGTGACCTGCCGGAAGAAATGCTCAGCCGTGTATTGGCGGTGATGGGCATGATCAGCGTCGGCTTCCTGCTGTTCATGCTGATGACCTCCAACCCGTTCGACCGTCAGTTGCCGTACTACCCTGCCAATGGAAACGATCTCAACCCATTGCTGCAGGACTTCGGTCTGATCGTCCACCCACCGATGCTGTACATGGGGTACGTCGGCTTCTCCGTCGCCTTCGCCTTTGCCATCGCTGCCTTGCTTGGTGGCCGGCTGGACGCGGCATGGGCGCGCTGGTCGCGGCCTTGGACCATCGTCGCCTGGGCGTTCCTGACCATCGGTATTGTGCTCGGCTCCTGGTGGGCCTATTACGAGCTTGGCTGGGGCGGCTGGTGGTTCTGGGATCCGGTGGAAAACGCCTCGTTCATGCCCTGGCTGGTAGGTACCGCGCTGATTCACTCGCTCGCCGTCACCGAGAAGCGCGGCGTGTTCAAGAGCTGGACGGTGCTGCTGGCGATTGCTGCGTTCTCGCTGAGCCTGCTGGGCACCTTCCTGGTGCGCTCGGGCGTGCTGACCTCCGTGCATGCGTTCGCCACCGATCCGGAGCGGGGTGTGTTCATTCTCGGCTTCCTGTTGCTGGTTGTCGGCGGCTCGCTGCTGCTTTATGCGCTGCGCGCTCCGGTGGTGAAAAGCCAGATCGGTTTCGCCCTGTATTCCCGCGAGACGCTGCTGCTGGTGAACAACATCATCCTGGTGATCGCTGCGCTGATGGTGCTGCTGGGTACCCTTTATCCTCTGATCATGTCGTCTTTCGGCACGCTGGTGTCGGTGGGTCCGCCTTACTTCAATTCACTGTTCTTGCCGCTGATGTCGGTGCTCATGCTGGCGCTGGGCGTGGGTATCGTCAGTCGCTGGAAGGACACCCCGGTGAAGTGGCTGTTCAACCAGGTGAAATGGGTAGCGATCCTGTCGATCATCGGCGCGATCGGCCTGGCCATCTGGATTGGCGACCACTACTTCGCCGTCGGCAGCATGTTGCTGCTGGTGTTCTGGGTCGTCGGCATGAGTGTGCGCGATATCCTCGACAAGACCCGCAACAAGGGCCTGGCCCGCGGCCTGCGAGCATTGCCGCGCAGTTACTGGGGCATGACGCTGGCCCACATTGGCCTGGCCGCCTGTGCTGTCGGCATCGTTGGGGCCAGCTTGTTCGACAACCAGCGCGATTTGCGCATGGCGCCGGGACAGTCGCTCGAACTGGGTGGCTATCGATTCGAGTACGATCACCCATCGCACCGCGAAGGGTCGAACTGGGTCTCGGACAAGGCGATCGTGAACGTTTACCGAGGCGACACACTGATCACTATCATGGAGCCGGAAAAGCGCTTGTACACGGTCCAGAATCAGCTGATGACCGAAGCGGCGATTCACCCTGGGTTCACACGCGATTTGTTCGTCGCCCTGGGTGAACGCCTGGATGGTGATGCCTGGGCCATGCGCGTCCATATCAAGCCATTCGTGCGCTGGGTGTGGGGCGGCGGCCTGCTGATGATGTTTGGCGGTCTGCTCAGCGCAAGCGATAAGCGCTATCGGTTGCGCGCCCGCCAGCGCCAGTCGGCCGAAATGGCGGTAGCGGGGGAGGTGGTCTGATGCGCAAGGTTCTGCTGTTGATACCGTTGGCCATCTTTCTGGTGCTGGCGGGGTTCTTTCTGCACACGCTCTGGAGCAAGAGCCAGCAGGAGGGGCCGGCCAGCTCGTCCATCGAATTGCCCTCGCCGCTGATTGGCAAGCCGTTCCCCGAGTTCAGCCTGCCGAGCGTGGAAGAGGACGGACCCACCATCACCGAAGAAGACCTCAAGGGCCAGCCAGCGCTGGTCAATGTCTGGGCAACCTGGTGCGTGGCCTGCCGTGCTGAACATCCCGTGCTCAACAGGCTGGCGGAGCAGGGTGTGGTAATCCACGGAGTGAACTACAAGGACGACAGCGCAGCCGCTCGCAGCTGGCTGAAGGACTTCCATGATCCCTACCAGCTCGACGTCGCCGATACCGAAGGTCGGCTGGGTATCGACCTGGGCGTGTATGGCGCCCCGGAAACCTATCTGATCGATGCCGAGGGGATCATCCGTTACAAGTTCATCGGCGTGATCGATGATCGCGTGTGGAAAAACAAGCTGGGCCCGCGCTACCAGGCGCTGCTCGATGGTGAACAGCCATGATGCGCTGCCTGTTGGGCATTGCACTGCTCGTCGTGTCTGCGCTCGCGATCGCGGCGATCGATACGTACGAATTCGAATCCGAGGCGCAGCGCCAGCGTTTCTACGAACTCAGCGGCGAGCTGCGCTGCCCCAAATGCCAGAACCAGAATATTGCCGACTCCAACGCACCGATTGCTACCGACATGCGGCGCGAGGTGCATCGTCTGCTTCAGGAAGGCCAGAGCGACGAGGCCATCATCGACTTCATGGTCTCGCGCTACGGCGATTTCGTCCGTTATCGCCCGGGTCTTACCGGTCAGACCATGGTGCTGTGGTTCGCGCCGGTGCTGTTTCTGGTCGTTGGGATAGCGGTTCTGCTGGTTCTGGTACGCCGGCGTCGGCGTGTCCCCGGTGCGCCGACTCGCCATCTGAGCGAAGACGAGCAGCAGCAGCTGCGTGATTTGCTGGACAAGAAGGGTTCGAATGACTGATTTTTGGCTGTTTGCTGCGCTGTTGGTGGTATCAGGTGTCGTTGCGGTTCTGTGGCCTATCTGGCGACACCACCGGCAGGAGCGTGTCGATCGCACGGCCTTGAATGTCGCGTTATACGAAGAGCGCGTTGCCGAGCTGGACGCTCAACGACAGTCTGGTGTGCTGAGTGCCGAGCAACACGAACTGGCCCTGGAAGAAGCCAGCCGTCTCCTGCTCGAGGATACTGCACGGGCGGACAGCCAGCAGCGGGCGACCCGCCGCGGAAACCCATTATGGCTGATCGTTTCCGCGGGACTGCTGCCGGTTGTCGTCGTCGGCTTGTATCTGGTGTGGGGAAACTTCGCCGGCATGGCCTTGCACCGTGACCTGCAGGAAAGTCCGCCGCCGGAAAACGTCGAGGCGTTGATCGAGCGGATGCAGCGCGTGACCAGCGTACAGCCGGAAAGTGGCGAAGCCTGGTTCATGCTGGGCCGCGCCTACATGGCGGCCCAGCAGCCGGGCGACGCTGCGCGTGCCTTCGGCAACAGTCTCGAGCGCCTTGGCGAGCGGCCCGAAGTGTTGGCCCAGTTGGCTCAGGCGCGGTTTTTTGCGGCTGGCAACACACTGGACAACGAAGCGGTCGCGGCCCTGGACAAAGCGCTGGAGCTCGACCCCAGGGAGCCAACAGCCCTCGGCTTGCTGGGCATCGCTGCATTCGAGGCAGGCGATTATTCCGGCGCCATTGGTTATTGGCAGACGCTGCTCGGCGGAATGCAACCGGGTAGTCCGGGCGCGCAGGCGATCCAGGGCGGGATAGATCGAGCTCGCCAACGCATGGGCGAGGTTGCCGGCGAACCAGGTGTAGAGCTGTCAGCTTCGGGAGAACCTTCGACCTTGGAGTCCGGCGAAGAACCAGGTATAGCGGTACGTGTCGAGCTCAGTTCTGAAATTGCCGAAGAATTGAATGATCAGGCCGTGGTGTTCGTCTTTGCGCGGGACCCGTCCGGTCCGCCCATGCCCCTGGTCGCGCGCCGCTTCACCCTGGATCAGCTTCCTGCCGACGTCACCTTGACCTCAAGCGACGCGATGTTGCCGGAGGTCAAACTGCGGGCAGGCCAGCAGGTACAACTGATCGCTCGGGTATCGCCGACTGGCGACCCCATGCAGGGCTCGCATCAAGGCCAGACCGAAGCCGAAGTAGGTGCCGAAGGCAGGGTAACGGTCACCATCGACCAGCCGGTTCGCTGAGGCGACGCCGGCTTCCAGTCTCTTTCCCACATATAAGGCATCTGGTCACGTCGGTTTCTGCTGAGGGAACCGACTGTCGGCCCTCGGCTGGACGCGGTTGAAAACACCACCTACATGTATAACCATGTCTCGCTCCGGTGAGCCATGAATATGCCAGACGTAGCAGGAGCGACTCATGAACGACGGGCAAACACCTCCGACAGCAAGGGATAGCGACTCGGGAATACGCAACCGGCTGGTGTTCTGCGTGCTCCTCGGCCTGCAGGCAGGCCTTTATGGTTGGGCGGCCTTTTTTTTCGCCGCCGAAGATGCCTACATGGCTTTGGGTCTCGGCGCCGTAGCCGTGCTCTTTGCCGTTGGCTCCGTCTACATGCTTGCCCGCGCGGTGATGATGTTGATCGCGGGCTCAACCTTTGAAGGTGCAAAGGCGTCCGCCGAATCCATTCCAGCGACGGTCACGGAAAACGTGACTGACGCCGTGTCAGCGGCAGTTGCCGCCGCTGGGACTGCTTCGGAGCCCACCTCGGACTCCCGCGCGCGATCCTGACGCTAGCCTGCGTCTGGTTTCAGGACCGCGCGCCGGCGCTGTCTTCACAGTGTGAAAACCCATCCCATCAGCGCATAACCCACCAGCGTCACCACGATTATTCCGCCGATATTCAGCGCGAACCCCGCCCGAATCATGTCGCCGATGTGCATATGCCCGCTGCCGAAGACGATGGCGTTTGGTGGGGTAGCGACGGGCATCATGAAGGCGCAGCTCGCGGCGATAGCCGCAGGGACGGTGAACAGGATCGGCGACACATCCTGTGAAACGGCCAGCGCACCAAGCAAGGGGAGGAAGGCCGCGGCCGTCGCGGTATTGCTGGTCACCTCGGTGAGGAAGATGATCACCGTGACGACCAGTCCGACCATCAGCAGGGCCGGCAACATTCCCATCACCGACAGGCTTTCGGCAATCCATTCAGCCAGTCCGGAGCTACTGATGATTCCGGCCAGTGCCAAGCCGCCACCGAACAACAGCAGCACGCCCCAGGGCATGGTCCGTGCAGTGTCCCAGTCCATGATGAACTCGCGTTTGCGCACATCCACCGGTATCAGGAACATGACGATCGCTGCGGCAATGGCGATGATCGTATCGTTCAACCATGGAATCAGCTCGGCTGACAGGAGCGGTTGGAAAATCCATGCTGCCGCGGTCAGGACGAACACGATCGCAACCAGCTTCTCGCCTTTACCCATCGCACCGAGTTCGTTCAGATGCTGGCGCAGCGCTACACCGCTATCGGTATCGCCGAGATTGATGTCGCCTCGCGTCAACCACCACCAGGTCAATCCCAGCATGAGCAGCGACACCGGCACGCCGAGCAGCATCCACTGTGCGAAGCCGATCTGAATGTCCTGATTTTCGGCCAGGTACGCTGCAAGCAATGCGTTGGGCGGAGTGCCGATGAGCGTTGCTATACCGCCGATGCTGGCCGCGTACGCCACCGCAAGCAGCAAGGATGTAGCGAACCGGCGCACTGCCTCGGGATTGCTCTGATCGAGCATGGCGACCACTGACAAGCCGATAGGCATCATCATGATGGTGGTGGCGGTGTTGCTGACCCACATGCTCAGGAAAGCAGTTGCCAGCATGAATCCGCCGATCTGGCGCTTCGGCTGACTGCCTACTGCCAACAGCGTCATCAAGGCAATGCGGCGATGCAGGTTCCAGCGTTGCATCGCCAGCCCCAGCACGAAACCGCCCATGAACAGGAATATGATCGGATTCGCGTAAGGGGCAGTGGCAGCGCTGATATTTCCCAATCCCAGAGCCGGTATCAGCACGATAGGTAGCAAGGCCGTGGCCGGTATCGGAATCGCCTCGGTCGACCACCAGGTGGCCATCAGCAGCAGGAGCCCCAGGGCCAGCCAGGCTGGTTCTGCCATGTCGCCGGGAGCGGGCAGGAGGATGGTCGCCAGCAGAAACAGCGGACCGAGGAACAACCCGATCAAACGGCCCACAGGTAGCCCGCTTTCATCGGCTTGTATTGGTTGGGTCATTGTGCAGCCCCTTGTCTATCGGTGCATTTAGAGTTCCGGCAGGCGCACCGCGAAAATCGCACCGGCCAGCCCTATTAGGGACAACAGCAAAAGCATTCCCGCTGCGCCGATCATCGACCCGAGCAGGCCGAAAAGGCCGGTGGCGAGCAGAACCAGGCCGATCACGCTGTTGCTGATGGCGACATAATCGGTTCGCCGTTCTCCGCCGCCGAGATCCAGAACATAGGTCTTGCGACCGATACGCACGCCAGCGTGGGCGACGCCCAGCACGAAGAACGCCACCGGGAACAGCCAGGGCTGCACGTACTCAGGCAAGACCTTGAATTGGTCGATAGCCAGCACGAGCGGGCCCAGCAGGCTGCCAAGCAGGGCTGCGCCAATCATCGCGCGGCGGCTGGATCGATCGGCGAGGCGGCCCCAGACCATGGAACTCAGGCTGCCGGCCAGGCCGTTTGCGACCAGAAACGCGCCCAGCATCCCCGCGCCGCTGTGCAGGGCTTGCGCCAGCAGGACGTAAAAGGGCGCCGACAGCGCAGTACACAGCAGTAACGCCCGGGCGATGACGAAGCGTCGAAACGGCAGGTCGTCGCGTAGCAATTTCAGACGTCTTAGCGCGGCAGCAATACCGTTACGCCCGCCCTGGGTCGCGCCCGGCACTTCGTCGATACCGCGAAATACCAGGGCCGCGACCAGCCACAAAAGCGCGGAGACGGCGAGCAATGCGGTATAAAAGATGGTGTCGTCATCACCGGGCGGCCAGACCATGCAGGCGATTCCGAAGGCTAGCACCAGTCCACCGGAAAGACTTCCCGCTAGGCCATTGAGACGTCCGCGCCGTCGCTTGGGCACGGTTTTGCCGATCACATCCTTCCCCGCGACAGAACAAAGCCCTCTCGCCAGGCTGAAGGCAACCAGGCAAGCGAGGATCAATCCGCCAGCCAGCGCGCCTTCGGCCAGCCAGGCGATCAAGCCCATCGCTATCAGCGCAGCGGCCTGGGCCAGACTCCCAAAGATCCATACACCCTTGCGCAGCGGTAGATGGCGGATCTGTGCAGCTATGAATAGCTGCGGCAACAGCGAGCCGGACTCGCGGACCGGAACCAGCCAGGCGATGAGTCCGACCGGGGCGCCCACCATGCCCATCAGCCAGGCGAGCGTCGTCTTCGGGTTGGTCAGCGCATCGCCCAGCCCGGTCAGCGTGGTGGCGGCCACCTGACGAAAGAAGTTGGCCGGCACATTGGTGCAGGCTGAGCCCGGTATGTCCGCACAGGAGCGTGCGTCTTCCTCGTCCATCAAGGCGTCGTAAAGGGTGTCCAGATCGGGTCGGGTGGCCATGTAGAGCGTCGCTGTCTTCGTTCAGAAAAAGCAAAGCGATAATTGTGCCGCACTGATCGGATCAGGACCATGCGCACTTATTTGCGTCGGGCACAGGGCACGGTGGGCTGGGGGCTTCTATTCGAGCCGCATAGCGAGTAAAAATGCACGTTTTCGTGCGACGGCGCGTTCTTCGCGCTGGTCGTCATCCGTGGCGCAGGGACAGGCTCTTCAATGCGACTCAAATGCATCAAGCTGGCGGGGTTCAAATCCTTCGTGGATCCGACCACCGTCTACTTTCCCACCAACATGGGCGCGGTGGTCGGCCCCAACGGGTGCGGCAAGTCGAACATCATTGATGCGGTGCGCTGGGTGATGGGCGAGAGTTCGGCCAAGAACCTGCGTGGCGAGTCCATGACCGATGTCATCTTCAACGGGTCCAACAGCCGCAAACCGGTGGGTCAGGCGTCGATCGAACTGGTCTTCGACAATAGCGAAGGCAAGCTCAAGGGCGAGTACGCCGGTTACAACGAAATATCCATTCGCCGCAAGGTCACCCGCGAAGCGCAGAACCAGTATTTTCTCAACGGCACCAAGTGCCGCCGCAGGGATATTACAGACATTTTCCTTGGGACCGGTCTGGGCCCGCGCAGCTATTCGATCATCGAACAGGGCATGATTTCCAAGTTGATCGAGGCCAAGCCCGATGAGCTGCGTCTGTTTATCGAAGAAGCTGCCGGCATCTCCAAGTACAAGGAACGGCGCCGGGAAACCGAGAACCGCATTCGCCGCACCCACGACAACCTGGCGCGCCTGACCGATCTGCGCGAAGAGCTCGAGCGGCAGCTGTCGCACCTGCATCGTCAGGCCCAGGCCGCGGAAAAGTACAAGGAATACAAAGCCGAGGAGCGCCAGCTCAAGGCTCAGTTGCAGGCGCTGCGCTGGCAGACGCTGGATGGTCAGGTCGGCGAGCGGGAGCATCGCGTTCGTGATCTGGAGATCGCCCTGGAAGCGCTGATTGCCGAGCAGCGCAACGCGGACAGCGAGATCGAAAAGCAGCGCGACCAGCACGCCGACCTTACCGAAACCTTCAACCGCGTACAGGCTCGGTTCTACAGCGTCGGCGCCGACATCAGCCGGATCGAGCAAGCGCTGCAGTTCAATCGCGACCGGCAGCGCCAACTCCACGAAGATATCGAGCAGACCGAACACGCCTGGCAGGAAGCACAGAGCCACCTGACCCAGGATCAGGCGTTGCTCGCCGACCTGCAGGCGGAACTGGCAATGCTCGAGCCGGAAATGGACAAGGCCGGTGCCGCCGATGAAGATACTGCCGAACGCTTGCAGATTGCCGAAGACGCCATGCAGGAGTGGCAGACAGCCTGGGATCAGTTCAACCAGCAGGCATCGGCGCCGAGGCAGCAGGCGGAGGTAGAGCAGTCACGTATCAGGCATCTGGAACAGGCGGTGGAGCGCTTTGGTGAGCGCATGCAGCGGCTCGAGGACGAGCGCAGCACGCTCACCGCCGGGCCGCTTGACGATGAACTTGCCGAACTCGGCGAGCGGCTGGCCGAACTTGATCTGCGCTCGGAGAGCGAACAGCAGCAGCTGGGCGATGTCACCGAGTCCTTGCAGCTGCAGCGCGAAAACCTCACTGCTCTCAGTCAGGAGCAGGACATTCGCCGCGGCGAAATTCAGCGCCAGAGCGGCCGCCTGGCATCGCTCGAAGCGCTTCAGCAGGCGGCGCTGGATCGCGGCGCCGACGTAAGCGACTGGTTGCGTGAAGAGGGTTTCCACGACCTGCCGCAGTTGGCCGAGCAGCTTTCAGTCGATGCTGGCTGGGAAGCCGCGGTGGAAACCGTGCTCGGTGGGGACCTGCAGGCGATAAGCCTGGACAGGCTCTCGTCCCTGACCGAGCGTCTCGCCACCTTCAGCCAGGGCAACCTCAGAGCGGTAGAGCGGGGCGAGCCCCTGGCGGCCAACGCGACCCTTGACTCGTTGCTTGGCAAGGTGCGCTGCGCCACGGACCTGAGCCCCTGGCTGGCATCGGTGCGTACCGCTGAGACGCTGGAGCGGGCCATGTCGATGCGGGGGCATCTCGCCGCGCACGAGTCCGTGGTCACCCCCGAGGGACATTGGATCGGCCGCAACTGGTTGCGTTACAGGCGCGGCGAAGCCAGCGAGTCCGGCGTGCTTGCCCGTCAGCAGGAAATCGAGACCTTACAGTCGAACCTCGACCAGCAACAGGCTCAGCTCGACGAAGCACAGGAACGCATCGCCGAGCTGCGCGAAGCCATTCGCGCGCTGGACCTGCAGCGCGACGGCCTGCAGCAAAGCATCGCCCGAATGGGCCGTGAGCAGGGCGACCTGAAGGCTCAGGTCTCGGCTCGTCAGGTTCGCCTGGAACAGGTCAACGCGCGGCGACAGCGCATCAATGAAGATTTCGAAGATATCCGCGCGCAGCGCGCCGAGGAGCTCGAACAGATCGGCGAAGCACGGCTGATCCTGCAAGAAGCGCTGGATCGCATGACTGATGATGCCGGGCAGCGCGAAGCCCTGCTGCGTCAGCGTGACGAGGTGCGCGACGCGCTCGATCAGGCGCGGCAGCATGCTCGCCAGCACAAGGACAAGGCCCATCAACTGGAGCTGCGTGTGCAGTCGTTGCGCGCGCAACAGGACTCCACGGCGCAGGGACTCGAGCGATTGCTGCAGCAGGTCGAGCGGCTCGGAGAGCGCCGCCAGCAGCTACGCATGACGCTCGAAGAAAGCCAGGCACCGGAAGATGATCAGCGGATCGAACTGGAAAGCCTGCTGGAACAGCGCATCGAAACCGAGCAGGAGCTTGGCGCGGCGCGCCAGGCTCTGGAAGGTGTTGATCAGCAGATGCGCGAGCAGGACCGCCGGCGTAGCCAGGCCGAGCAGCAATCACACGTCTTGCGCGCGCAGTTGGATGAGCAGCGATTGGTGGCCCGCGATCTGCAAACGCGCCGCCAGGGCCTGCAGGAGCAGCTGCTGGAGGCCGGGTATGACCTGCGCGCGGTCATCGAAACCCTGTCTGAAGGCGCCAGCGAAGCGGACTGGGACAACCAGCTCGTTCAACTAGACGCGCGCATCCAGCGTCTGGGCGCGATCAACCTAGCCGCTATCGACGAATACCAGCAGCAGTCCGAGCGCAAGCGCTACCTGGATGCACAGAATGCCGACCTGGAAGAAGCGCTCAACACGCTCGAACAGGTCATCCGCAAGATCGATCGGGAAACGCGCAGCCGCTTCAAGGAAACCTTCGACAAGGTCAATCACGGCCTGCAGTCTTTGTTTCCAAAAGTGTTCGGCGGCGGCCATGCCTATCTCGAGCTGACCGGTGATGACCTGCTCGACACCGGCGTGACCATCATGGCGCGCCCCCCGGGAAAGAAGAACAGCACCATTCACCTTCTCTCCGGAGGCGAAAAAGCGCTGACTGCCATCGCTCTGGTTTTCTCGATCTTTCAGCTCAACCCGGCGCCGTTCTGCATGCTCGACGAAGTCGATGCGCCTCTCGATGATGCCAACGTCGGCCGCTACGCGCGGATGGTCAAGGAGATGTCCTCGCGCGTCCAGTTCATCTACATCACGCACAACAAGATCGCGATGGAGATGGCTGACCAATTGCTCGGGGTAACCATGCATGAACCTGGTTGTTCACGTCTGGTCACAGTCAACGTCGAGGAGGCCGCTGCCCTGGCGGCAGTGTAAAGTTTTGCGCGGGCGTGCTAGTGTCCTCGCATAAATCCCTGATCCCGGCGCACTGCGCGGGGACAACACATAAAACAGTTGATCAGGAACAACATATTCATGGATTTCGGTTTGCGTGAGTGGCTAATCATCATCGGCCTTCTGGTGATCGCTGGCATTCTGTTCGATGGCTGGCGTCGCATGGGCGGCCGGTCGCGGATCCGTTTCAAACTCGAACGCAATCTGGGTGATCTGCCCCCGGCCGATACGCGCGATGAGCTGCTCGGCCCGCCGCGGGTCGTAGGGCGCGGTGAGCGGGAGGAACCGTCGCTGGGCGACGAGACGGGCGCTTCGGCTGACGCTTCGGAAG
The DNA here is from genome assembly GCF_900104945.1 of Halopseudomonas xinjiangensis. Lineage (NCBI taxonomy): Bacteria > Pseudomonadati > Pseudomonadota > Gammaproteobacteria > Pseudomonadales > Pseudomonadaceae > Halopseudomonas > Halopseudomonas xinjiangensis. The sequence continues at coordinate 723,986 of NZ_LT629736.1, forward strand.
CCAGCCGGCGTGAGCCGGAACAGGTCGGCCTCGACCTGGACGCGCCGTTGACCGCTAGGCACGTAGAGCCGAAGCCGGCCAAGCCGGCAAACAAGCGAAAGACCGATCGAATCACCCGGGCTGAACCCGCAGAGCCCGTGTTGGAGGAGCCCGCGGCGCCACGTGACGCGGCGCCGGTTGAGGAAGTATTCATCATCAATGTCATCGCCCGCGACGAGCTCGGGTTCCAGGGTTCGGCGCTGCTGCAGAACATCATGGAAAGCGGCCTGCGCTTCGGCGAAATGAACATTTTCCATCGCCACGAAAGCATGAGCGGCAATGGCGATATCCTCTTTTCCATGGCCAATGCGCTCAAGCCCGGCGTGTTCGATCTGGAAGAGATGGATTCGACCTACGTTCGGGCCGTCAGCTTCTTCATGGGGTTACCCGGCCCGCGCCACCCCAAGCAGGCACTGGATCTGATGATTGCCGCAGCACGCAAGCTCGCCCATGAGCTCGGCGGAGATCTGAAGGACGAGCAGCGCAGCGTGCTCACCGCGCAGACCATCGAGCATTACCGCGCGCGCATCGCCGAGTACGAACGCAAGCATTACGGACTGCGCCGCTGATTCGGGCTCGGGTTTTTCTCTTCGGGTAAACCGGAACCTGCTTCGCGCCCAGGTGCGCTCCTACATCGGAGCCGGGGTGCGTAGGGCCGGCATGACCGCGAAGGGGTTGCGGAATCTGCTTCGCCGGCATCCTCCCAACGAAGCCCGGTAATCTCTCGAACACCGCCCAAGCGACCTCGATGCGTTACAATTTGCCCATGTTTCCGGCCGACTGACAAACCATGACCCTGACTCCCAGCCCCGCCGAGCGCGTGCAGGCCCTGCGCGACCAGATTAACGAACACAATCATCGTTATTACGTCCTCGACGAGCCGAGTGTCCCCGATGCCGAGTACGATCGGCTGTTCAATGAGCTGAAGCGCCTCGAGGCGGAAAACCCGGATCTGATCCTGCCCGACTCGCCCACGCAACGCGTCGGCGGCGCGCCGCTGTCGGCGTTCGGCACGGTCGCCCATGATGTGCCGATGCTCAGTCTCGGCAACGCATTCGAAGAACAGGACATGCTCGACTTCGATCGACGCGTGCGAGAAGGGCTCGATTCACCGGTCGATGCCGAGCAGATCGAATACTGCTGTGAGCCGAAGCTCGACGGGCTTGCCGTTAGCCTGCTTTACGAGGACGGCTTGCTCACCCGCGGCGCAACGCGCGGAGACGGCACCACAGGCGAAGACATCACCGCCAATGTGCGTACCATTCGCAATATCCCGCTGCGCCTGCGCGGAGAGGGCTGGCCGCGCGTGCTGGAAGTACGCGGCGAGGTCTACATGACCAAGGCCGGTTTCGAGCAACTCAATGAACGCCAGCGCGAAACCGGTGGCAAGACCTTCGCTAACCCGAGGAATGCGGCCGCCGGGTCACTGCGCCAACTCGACTCGAATATCACCGCCAACCGTCCGCTGGAATTCTGTTGCTACGGTATCGGCCGTTTCGAAGGGGAGCTGCCGCGCACGCAGGTCGGCATTCTCGAAGCCTTGCGCGGCTGGGGGCTGATGATCAGCCGCGAGCTCAAGCTGGTCAGTGGCGTCGAGGGTTGCCTGGAGTACTACCGGGATCTGGGTGAGCGCCGTGCCGACCTCACCTATGAAATCGACGGCGTGGTGTTCAAGGTCAATGACCTGGGATACCAGCGTGAACTGGGCTTCCGTTCGCGTGAACCGCGCTGGGCCATAGCGCACAAGTTTCCCGCCAGTGAGGAGTTGACCGAGCTGCTGGATGTCGAGTTTCAGGTCGGCCGCACCGGCGCCATCACCCCGGTGGCCCGCTTGCGACCGGTGCAGGTCGCTGGTGTAACGGTGTCCAATGCCACACTGCACAACATGGATGAAGTCGCGCGGTTGGGCGTAATGATCGGCGATACCGTGATCATCCGCCGCGCGGGGGATGTTATTCCGCAAGTGATGCAGGTAGTCGCCGAGCGTCGACCGGCTGATGCGCAGCCGGTCGAGGTGCCTCGGGCCTGCCCAGTATGTGGTTCGGCCGTCGAGCGCACCCAACTGGTCAAGCGCAGCCGTGGTCGCGAGACGGTCAGCGAAGGCGCGGTGTACCGTTGCATCGGCCGGCTGGCATGTCAGGCGCAACTCAAGCAGGCAATCATCCACTTCGTTTCGCGCCGCGCGATGGATATCGACGGCCTGGGCGAGCGAATCGTCGAGCAACTGGTCGAGATCGGCTACGTGGAATCGCCTGCGGACCTGTACCGGCTGACCTACGAGCAGGTGCTAGGGCTGGAAGGTTTCGCCGAAATCTCCACCAAGAACCTGCTCGGCGCTATCCACGAGAGCCGCCACCCGAGCCTGGCTCGCTTCATCTACGCTCTCGGTGTGCCGGACGTCGGCGAAGAGACTGCGAAGTTGCTCGCGCGGGCCCTGGGTTCGCTCGAACGCATCAGTCAGGCGTTGCCGGAAGTGCTGGTGTACCTGCCTGACATCGGGGCCGAAGTCGCCCATGAGATCCACACCTTCTTTACCGACGAGCACAACACGAAGGTTATTAGCGAGCTGCTCGAACGCGGTGTCGAGCCCCAGGGGCAAGGCGACATCGCGCCCGAGTTCGCAGCCTATGTGAGCCTCGCCGAGTTTCTCGCAAGATTGGAGATTGCCAACGTGGCGCGCACCGGTTCGGAGCGCTTGGCGAGTCATTTCGGCAGCCTGCCGGCGATCATTGACGCCGACTGGCTTGAGCTCAAGCGGGTAGATCGGTTCAACGAGAAGGCTCAGGCGAGCCTGCGCGATTATTTCGGCGATCAGGCCAACCGCGAGCGCGTGCTGCGTGTCGAGCAGCAACTACGTGATTTCGGCATGCACTGGGAGAGCCCGAAGGCTCGGGTGGACCATCTGCCGCTTGCGGGCCAGACCTGGGTGTTGACCGGCACGCTGGAAACCTTTTCCCGCGATGTCGCGAAAGATCATCTGGAAGCGCTGGGCGCCAAGGTGGCCGGAAGCGTGTCGGCCAAGACGCATTGCGTGGTTGCCGGACCCGGTGCCGGCAGCAAGCTGGCCAAGGCCGAGCAGCTGGGAGTGAACGTGCTCGACGAACAGGGTCTGCTGGCGCTACTGACTGAACACGGAATTCAGGTATGACGCCGCGTATCGTCCTGGCTCCTATGGAGGGGCTCGTCGACGCGCCGATGCGCGACATCCTTACGCGCATCGGCGGTGTGGACTGGTGCGTGAGCGAGTTCATTCGCGTCACCGAAGGCCTGCTGAATCTGGCGACCATCGAGCGCATCGTTCCGGAGTGTCGCAATGGCTGGAAGACGCGGGCAGGGGTGTCGCTGCGCCCTCAGCTGCTGGGTTCCGATGCGTACTGGCTTGGACGTAACGCTGCCTTGCTGGCCGAGTTGGGCGCTCCGGCGATCGACCTGAATTTCGGTTGCCCGGCCAAGACGGTCAACCGCCATCGCGGCGGGGCGAGCCTGTTGCGCGAGCCGGAGCTGTTGCACGCAATCGTTGCCAGCGTCCGCGCGGCGACGCCCCCAGAAGTGCCGGTCACGGCAAAGATGCGGTTGGGCTATAGCGATACCAGCCAGACGCTGGAGTGCGCCCAGGCGTTGCAGGATGCCGGCGTGGCGGAAATCACTGTGCATGCGCGAACCAAAGTAGACGGCTACAAGCCGCCGGCGCACTGGGACTGGCTCGCCCGCATTCGCGAGGCGGTCAGCGTGCCGATCGTGGCCAATGGAGAAGTCTGGACAGTTGAGGATTACCAGCGCATCCGCGACGTCAGCGGGTGCAGTGATGTGATGATTGGTCGCGGTCTGATCGAGCGGCCCGATCTCGCCCTGCAGATTCATCAGCATCTTCAGGAACAGCCGCCGTGCGCCCTGAGCTGGAACGAGCTGCAACCCTGGTTAAGCGACTTCTATGAGCAAACCCGCGAGCGGGTGGTCGATCGTCACGCGCCGGGGCGGATGAAGCAGTGGCTAGCGCTCCTGGCGAAGGTCTATCCGCAGGCGCGTCAACTGTTCGATCAGTTGCGCCGCGAAACCGATGCCGACGCGGTCGGAGCGGCTCTCGCGGCGCCTGCCTATTCCGAAGTCGCCTGATTGCCGGCTTCTGTAGGAGCGCACCTGGGCGCGAACGCGAGGCCCTCATCTTCGCGGCCGTGCCCGCTCCTACAAGCTACGGTCTCGCGTTACGCGTCGACCACAAGTCATGGACGGCGCCGGCGGCTCAGGAATGGTTTTGGCTGTCTCTTCTCTGCAGTTCGGACTCGGTAAGCAATCCGCTAACTTCTTCCAAGCGTGTCGCCAGACCGTTGACGTCGTTGCCAAGGTGACGCGTCTGCTCTTCGCTGGTGATGAGGTCGTTGCGCACGTGCTCCATCGCGGTTGCCAGGCAGGTCAAATGGCCGTAGTTCGCAGCGCTGCTATGGGTGATCTGTGTCGTCTGCTGCCGGACCCTGTCGGTATGGTCGTCGATTTCGACCAGGCACTGGCTGGCCTGCTCGACCAATCGGGCGCCCGCTTGAACTTGTACTGTCAATTGATCGATCCCCTCGGCGACGCGCTGCGCCTCGGCGTTGATTTCCTCGACGATGCCCGAAACCTCGGAGGTGGAATTCGCGGTACGTTTGGCCAGGTTGCGGACCTCGTCAGCGACCACGGCGAAGCCGCGGCCCATTTCACCGGCGCGGGCCGCTTCGATGGCAGCATTCAGCGCCAGCAGGTTGGTCTGGGCTGCGATGCTGTCGATCACCTGGGTGACCTGCACGATCTTTGCACTCTTCGTATTGAGCTGGTCCAGTAGCGCGATACTGTCGTCCATGCCCTTCGCCAATGTCTGCATCAGCACCGTCGACTGCTCAATCAGCTGTTTTCCGGCGCCGCTACTGTCGCGAGCAGCCTGGGCCGCCTGGTCGGCGTGTTTGGCCGATTCAGTAGTGCTGCCTATCTGCTGCGCGATTTGTTGCGTGTCCCCCGCGAGCTGGGATATGGCGCACAGGTGCGAGGCAGCGTAGTCGGCCAAGCGTTGGACCGACAACGACACCTCCGTTGCGGTGCGAGCATTGTGGCTGGATGAGAGCGACAGCTGATCAGCGAGTTCGTGGGTCTCAGCAGGCGAAGCCTGCTCCACATCCACCCATGGTGGCTGATTGGGGAGGGCCAGCAGCATCCATGGCAATGCACAGGCGAGCAGGGCGGGGAATATGACGGACTCGCCATAGGTATTAGCCAGCCAAGCCAGGCAGCCAAGCTGGACAGCGACGAGTGCGAGCCGAACGACAACTTCCCTATTCATTGTGTCTCCAGAGGGTACAGCCTCGGTATCCGGCCATTTAGCCACCGAAGGGACCCGATCGGCAATCGGTCAATGGCGTCAGCGTTCGTCGCGAATTCCACCGGTGCAGCAAAATACCCTCAGCCTTCGATAAAGCGGGTATCAAGATGATCCTTCCAGCGGCCGAGCAGCCGGTTGTGTGCGGTCAGCGGGCCGTAACTGAGCAGAGCGCGGCCGTCGCCGGTCGCAAGCAGTGCCAGTGCCCTGGGCTGGGGATGGTAGAGCTTCATCGAACCTCTCAGCAGCGCTGCCCTGAGATTGTCGGCAAGGATCTCGCCCTGTCGCACTGCGTATACGCCTGCATGCGGCGTGGCCGGCAGAGCGGCGCAATCCCCGCTGGCAAAAAGGTTCCTGTGGCTGATGCTGCGCAGCGTTGCGTCTATGCTGATGAACCCTTCCTCACAAGCCAGTCCGGATTTGCACGGCCAGGCATATGCCCCGGCCCCGGTCGCCACGACCGAAGCATCGGTCACGCCGAGCGATGTATCGTCTTCGTACAACGCCTTGCCCTGTACGCGGGTCACGTGCCGGTTTTCGGTAAGATCGATACGGTATTCTCGCAGTAAGCCTCTTGCTTTGCGCTGCACTCTGGGGTGATGGCCGTGCAACAGTTCAGAGCCGCTGATGAGTCGCACGCTGGTGCCCGGCAGACTGGCTTGCAGCGCCATAGCCAGCTCGAATGCCGCGGCGCCCCCGCCCAGCACCGCAACGCTTGGAGGGGCGCCCTCGGCCCGCCAGCGCCGCCAGGCCTCGACCAGTATCGGGAACGGCTTGGCAGGCAGCACTTCGATTGACGCTGCATTGATATCGGGCGAAGGCGGCGCTGAACCTACATTGAGGGACAGCCACCGGCCCTGTTCGTGGCGCCCGCTTTCAAGCGTGATTTGCTGGTTGTCCGCGTCCAGTCCGCGGACGCGGTCCTGGATCAGGTCGATACCGCAGCGTTCGCAGAGTTCGATCATGTCGATACGGCATTGATCGAGACGGTAACGCCCGGCTATCAGCCCGGGCATCATTCCGGAGTACCAGCCATATCGGTCGGGGGTAATCAGCATGGATCCTTCCGGCGGCCGAAAACCCGTGCGCAACCAGCTCCGCAGCACGACGACATGTGCGTGCCCTGCGCCGATCAGCACCAGCGGTCGCACCCCGGATTTCATCGATTTACCCCCTATTGCCGAGAGTGATGGACCCGCATTGTGCTCGCTAATGCGTTTGTTTTCGGAATCGACTTCCGCTGTGCGAACCGCTACTCTGGCCGCTGGTCGTTGTCCCAATGCACTGCGGAGAGTAACGTGCCCCACAATAACAATCTGTATCCGTCCAGCAAGCGCGCCTGGTTTACCGTCTCCATCCTGCTGATGGCGTACGTACTTTCCTTTATTGATCGTCAGATTCTCAATCTGCTGGTCGAGCCAATTCGTCGTGACCTGGAAATCTCCGATACACAGATGAGCCTGTTGATGGGCTTGTCGTTCGCCGTGTTCTACACCATAGCCGGTATCCCCCTCGGACGTATCGCCGACAGCAAGAGCCGCCGTGGCCTGATTGGCGCCGGTGTATTCGTTTGGAGCCTGATGACTGCTGCCTGCGGCCTGGCCCAGCAGTATTGGCATTTCATTCTTTGCCGTATCGGTGTTGGCGCCGGTGAGGCGGCCTTGTCGCCGTCGGCCTATTCCCTGATCGCAGACAGCTTTCCTGCCGACAAGCGGGCGACGGCCATCAGTGTCTATGCGATGGGCATTTACCTCGGCGCCGGCCTGGCTTTCCTGCTCGGCGGCATGGTCGTCACCTTTGCATCGGCACAAGGCGCGATCGTGGTCCCGGTGCTCGGCCTGGTACGCCCCTGGCAGATGATCTTTCTGATCCTCGGTGCGGTTGGTGTCGCATTCTGCCTGTTCCTGTTTCTGATCAAGGAGCCGACACGCAAGGGCATCGGTGCTGGCGTCGCAGTGCCGCTGAAGGACGTGGGTGCCTATCTGCTGAGCATCCGCAAGACGGTGATTTGCCACAACTTTGGTTTTGCCTGCCTGTCGTTTGCCTCGTATGGCGCCTCCGCCTGGATCCCGACCTTCTTCATCCGCAACCACGGTCTTACCGCCGGTGAAGTGGGCGTGTATTACGGGACCATCGTGATGATCGCTGGCTCCATGGGTATCGTGTTCGGCGGCCGTCTGGCTGACTTCCTGGCACGCCGTGGTTATACCGATTCGAACATGCGGGTGGGCCTGCTATCGGCAATCCTCACCATTCCATGCAACGTGGTATTCCTGCTCAGCGACCTGAATCTGGTCTGGGCACTGATGTTCTTCAACGTCTTCACGGTGGCGATGCCGTTCGGCGTGGCGCCGGCGGCCATTCAGGAAGTCATGCCCAATTCGATGCGCGGTCAGGCTTCTGCCATCTACCTGTTTACGATTACACTGATCGGCCTCGGCATCGGGCCGACCGCAGTAGCCATGGTCACCGATTACGTATTCATGGATGACAACGCGGTTCGCTATTCGATTTTCTGGGTCGCCACCGTCATCACACTCGGCGCTGTAGTGCTCTTGTGGATGGGTCTGAAGCCCTACCGCGAGGCGCGCCAGACATTGGCACGCTGGGGCGAGAAACAGGAAGGCCAGCCAGCTTAAGCCATCAATGAAGTCGCGCCGGCTTTGATCGGCGCAGATTAATCAACAGGAGCAACATCATGAGTGACGCAGTTATCGTATCCACGGCCCGTACCGGCCTGGGCAAGTCCTACCGTGGCGCGCTGAATAACACCCACAGTGTCGACATGGCCGGTTTCGTTATCGAGCAGGCGGTCAAGCGGGCCAATATCGACCCGTCGCTGGTGGAAGACTGCATCCTCGGCGCGACTTTCCATGAAGGCGCCCAGGGCAAGAACATGGCTCGTCTGGCGGCTATCCGCGGCGGCCTGCCGGTCACCACTGCTGGCCTGTCGATCAACCGTTTCTGCAGCTCGGGTCTGCAGTCGATCGCCATCGCAGCACAGCGCGTCATCTCCGAGAAGGTCCCGGCTATCGTTGCCGGCGGCGTGGAGTCGATCAGCCTGTGTCAGAACGACAAGGTCAACATGTACAAGGGCACCAACGAGTGGATCAAGCAGAACAAGCCTGAGCTCTACATGTCCATGATCGAGACCGCTGATATCGTCGCTGCCCGCTACAACGTCAGCCGCGAGTCGCAGGACGAGTACTCGCTGATCAGCCAGCAGCGCGTTGCCGCCGGCCAGGAAAGCGGCAAGTTCGACGACGAAATCGTGCCTTACACCACCAAGATGCTGGTCAAGGACAAGGAAACCGGCGAAGTCAGCGAGCAGGAAGTCACCCTGACCCGCGACGAGTGCAACCGCCCGAGCACCACTATCGAAGGTCTGCAGAGCCTGCAGCCGGTCCGTGGCCCGGACCAGTTCGTCACCGCCGGTAACGCCAGCCAGCTGTCTGACGGCGCTTCGGTCTGCATGGTCATGAACAGCACCGTCGCCGAGCAGCAGAACATCGAGCCGATGGGTATCTTCCGCGGCTTCAGCGTCGCTGGTTGCGAGCCCGACGAAATGGGCATCGGCCCGGTCTATGCCATTCCGCAGCTGCTCAAGCGCAATGGTCTGACCATGGACGACATCGACCTGTGGGAACTGAACGAAGCTTTCGCATCGCAGGTCGTCTACTGCCGCGACAAGCTGGGCATTCCGATGGAGAAGCTGAACGTCAACGGCGGTTCGATCGCCATCGGTCACCCGTATGGCGTAACTGGCGCTCGCCTGACCGGCCATGCGCTGATCGAAGGCAAGCGTCGCGGCGCCAAGTTCGTGGTCGTCACCATGTGTATCGGTGGTGGTCAGGGCGCAGCGGGCCTGTTCGAAGTTCTGTAAGCGCAGCGGCAAGTTCCAAGCGGCAAGCTGTAAGCGAAACCCGGGCCGATGCTCGGGTTTCGTTTTTTCAGTTGGCTTGCAGCCTGGCGCTTATAGCTTGAAGCTGAAATTCCGGAGGAATTTTCCTTGTCCCAGAAGATCATCAACACTGACGATTTGGCGTTTCTGCTGTATGAAATGCTCGATATCGAACGCTTTACCCAGTTTCCCCGTTACGAAGATCATAGCCGTGACACCTTCGATGCCGCCATCGAGTTGGCGCTGAAGGTCGGCGCGGAAACCTTCGCTCCCCACAACCATCTTTGCGATGCTGACGAGCCGCGCTTCGAAAACGGCAAGGTGGTTATTCGCAAGGAGGTCAGCGAAGCCCTGGCGGTTCTGCGTGACACCGGCCTGATGGCCGCCTCCCAGGATTACGAGCGCGGTGGCATGCAACTGCCATCCGTGGTTGCGCAAACGTGTATTGGCCTGATCAAGGGCGCCAACGTCAGCACCCAAGCCTATGCCGGTCTGACGATCGCCGCCTGCAACCTGATTATGGCCCACGGTACCGACGAATATAAGCGTCGCTTCGCAGAGCCCATGGCTGCCGGTCGCTTCTTCGGCACCATGTGTCTCACTGAGCCGCACGCCGGTTCGTCGCTGGGCGATATCAAGACGCGTGCCGTTCCGCAGGATGACGGCACCTATCGCATCAGCGGCAACAAGATCTTCATCTCGGCTGGCGATCACGAACTGAGCGAAAACATCGTTCACCTGGTACTGGCCAAGCTGCCCGATGCACCGGCTGGCGTGAAGGGTATTTCGCTGTTCATCGTGCCCAAGTTCCTGGTCAACGAAGACGGTAGTCTTGGCGAGCGCAACGATGTGACCTTGGCTGGCCTGATCCACAAGATGGGCTATCGCGGCACGACCTCGACCATGCTCAACTTTGGCGAGAAAGACGGCGCGGTGGGCTATCTGGTCGGAGAGGCCAACATGGGCCTGGCGCAGATGTTCCACATGATGAACGAGGCGCGTATCGGTGTCGGCCTGGGTTCGGTGATGCTGGGTTACACCGGTTACCTGCACGCGCTGGACTACGCCCGGGATCGCCGTCAGGGTCGCCCGCTGAAAGAGCGTAACCCGGAAACGCCGATGATCCGGCTGGTAGAACACGCCGACGTGCGTCGCATGTTGCTGGCGCAGAAAGCCTTCGTCGAAGGCGGCCTGTCGCTGTGTCTGTACGCCGCCACGCTGATCGACGAGAAGAAGCATTCCGACGATCCGCTGGTGCGCGAAGAGGCTGCAGGCTTGCTCGATCTGCTGACGCCTATCGTCAAATCCTGGCCGTCGCAGTTCTGTCTGGAAGCAAACAGCCTGGCGATTCAGGTTCATGGTGGCTACGGTTACACCCGCGAGTACCCGGTTGAACAGTTCTATCGTGACAATCGCCTCAACCCGATTCACGAGGGTACTCATGGCATCCAGGGTCAGGACCTGCTCGGCCGCAAGGTCAGCATGGGTGGAGGGCGTTTCTATCAGTCACTGCTCAAGCAGATCCGCCAGACGATCTCCGAATGCAATCGCAGCTCCGAGCTGAGTGCATCGAGCGAGCTGCTGGAGGAGGCACTGGGTACGCTTGAAGGCGTCACCGAGGCGCTGCAGGCGGTAAAGAAGGATGATCCGGATCGTGCGCTGGCCAACGCCTATCTGTACATGGAGTGTTTTGGCCATGTAGTAGTGGGCTGGCTCTGGCTGCGTCAGGCGCAGACCGCGCTGCGCGGTCTGCAGAATGGCGGCGAGCGCCCCAAGGCTTTCTACGAGGGCAAGATCAAGGCGTGCGAATACTTCGTACGCTACGAACTGCCCAAGCCGCTGGCGCTGGCGAACGTGTTGCGTGACGCTGACCGGACCACGCTGGACATGTCGGACGAGTGCTTCTGACAGCCAGTCCCTTCGTCGAATAAAGCCGGGCTAGTCCCGGCTTTATTTATTGCAGGGACGGAACGGGTTTCTGTAGGAGCGGACCTGGCCGCGAAGAAGAATGCACCGACCCCTTCGCGCCCAGGTGCGCCCCCATAGAGCAGCCTCGCACTTCTAAGACGTCCCGTCTGACATCACCTGACCCTCCGAAACGTCAGGTTATACCTCACCGCTCCGGTCGCAGGATGCGCCGCGCGTTTGCCCAGCGGTGCCACACCATGAAAGAACATCCGGCTCGCACCACCCCATACGACGACGTCACCATGCTCCAGGCGAAAGCGGGCGGTGGGGTCGGTACGGTTTGGCCCGCCGAAGAGGAAGGTAATCGGCGCGCCCAGCGACACAGAGACGATGGGCGCTTCCAACCGGTCCTCGTCCTTGTCCTGATGCAGGGACATGCGCGCACCGGTCTCGTAGCGGTTGATCAGGCACCCCTGAGGGACGAAGTGCGGGTAGCCTGCCGCGTCCGCGGCCTGTCTTGCCAGCTGGTCGAATATGCCAGGCATGTCCGGCCAGGGTCGGCCGGTAAGCGGATCGGTGGGGGAGTAGCGATAGCCGGTGCGATCGGTGACCCAGCCGAGTTGCCCGCAACTGGTCATGGAGGCGGACATCCTGTAGCCACCTGGCGTCACTTGGTGCCTGAACGGGGCCTGCAAGGCGATCTGTGAAATGCTCTGCAGCATCTCGCTGGCGTTCGCCAGGGCGAAACCGGGCAGCAGCCAGGCGCCATCGGCAATGGGTTCCGGTGGTCGATCGACCCTGCCGTCGAAAAGATCGAACGTACTCAAGCGATAACGGCGGCGAGCTCCCGCTCGCGAGCAAGCAGTTGACGCTTGCGCTCGACACCCCAGCGATAGCCGGATACCTCGCCATCGCTGCGCAGCACACGATGACAGGGCACCACGATCGCCAACGGGTTGGCTGCGCAGGCGGCGGCAACGGCTCGGACCGCACGGGGTCGCCCGATACGCCGGGCAAGCTCTGCGTAACTGATGGTCGACCCGGCCGGTACCTCGCTCAGTGCATGCCAAACCTCGCACTGCAGCGCCGTTCCGCGCAGGCGGAGGGGCTTGCTTACGGGGAACCGGCCCTGAGGCTGGTCGACATAGCCGATCGCGGCCTGCAGCGTCTGATCGAGTGAGGAATCGCCTTCCTGTAATAGCGCAGCGGGAAATCTTGCCTGCAGATCTGCAAGCAGGCTTTGCTCGTCATCGCCGAGCAGGATCGCATGGAGATGTTCGTCGGCCTCGGCGAGCAACAGGCCTCCCATCGAACATTGCCCGTAGCGGTAAAACAGAGGGTAGGGCGCGTTATTCATCACTGTCTCCGATCGGAGTGTCGATAGGGATCATGCGCCCCGTTGGTTCAAACAGGCAACCCCTAGTCCAGCCCTGCCAGGATCCGCTCGTCGCCAACGACCGCGCTTAGCCCGCGGCGGGCTGGCGGTGAGCACGCCCGCGCACCGAGCGATGTTGCCCAGGCTGGGAGGCCGGGGGAGAAGTACAAAACGGCCTGACAGTGAAGGTCGCCTGTCGATTCGTGTCGCAAGCCGAGCACTTCATCTGCCGGTAGGGCACCTATTGCCTGCTCAACCAGTTCGTCCAACCGGGAATCGACCAACATGGGATCTCCCAAAACAAGCCTGAACCAGGGCATTCGGGGCCTCCTGTTTCGACCTGCTCCGGTCAAATCGAGCAGGGTGGTCGGCGAATCAGACCTTCATCCCTGGCAGGTTGAGTGATGCGGTGTTGCCGCCGTCCACCGCCAGCGCCTGACCGGTAACGTAGCTCGCATCGTCACTGCCAAGAAAGGCAATGGCGGAAGCGATCTCATCCGGACGGCCGTAGCGACGCAACTCGCACCGTGCGCCGAGCTTGGCTTCCTTGTTGTTGGCGCGGGCGTAATCGAACACCGGCTGAGTCATGCCGGTCTCGACGAGGCCAGGGCAAACCGCATTGACGCGAATGTTCCACTGCCCAAGATCACAGGCCGAGGTCATGGTGAAGTTGATGACACCGGCCTTGGACGCACTATAGGCGTTGCCGCCGGCGCCGGAGCGAATGCCGGCTACCGAAGCAGTATTGACTATGGCCCCTGCGTTCTGCTCCTGCATGTGCCGGCTGACGTACTTGGTGAAGAGCATTACGCCGTAGAGGTTGACCGCAATGATTTTCTGCCAGGTCTCCAGGCTTTGTTCCGGCGCGATGCTGTAGTCACCGCCGGCGATGCCCGCGTTGTTGCACAGCACATCGATACGGCCATAGTTCGCCAGCGTGTCGGCCACGCACTGCTCCACCTCCGCCTCGACCGACACGTCCATCGCGCGTGTCATGACCTGGGCGCCCTCCGGCAGCTCGCTGACAGTCTGTTGCAGCCCGTCCTCGTTGCGATCGACCAGCATCAGGCTGGCGCCTTCACTCGCCAGTCGCTTGGCGGTGGCGCGGCCGATCCCGCTGCCGGCGCCGGTGATCAGGGCAATCTTGTTGCTGTAGCGTTGCATAAAAACACTCCTGTCAGTGGTCGATACTCGGATCCAAACCGGTGGCATGGTCGCCCTGGGCGTCGATGCCCAAGCTTTTGGCTACGGCGTCGTTGTCTATCTGCCAGCTTGCTATGTCGCGTTCAAAGCGCAGCGGGGAAATACTGATGCGCCCGGCGCGTAGCGCTCCGACATCGGTATCCAGCCCCGTGATGCGCTCGGTCTGGCGCTGAAATCCGAGCCAGAAGTAGGGGACATCACGGGTGTCGTGCCTACATTCGATATTGATTCCGCCGATGCTGCCGGCACGCGCGCGGCAGGTAGCGACACCGGTAACCTGGTCCGGCGCGAAGGCGGGGAAGTTGACGTTCATGGCGCAATCGGTCGGCCAGCCCTTCTCCAGCAGCGCGCGAACCACGCCGGGTCCGAACCGCCGCGCTGTGTCCCAGGGAATGTCGCTGCCCTTGTGGTAGGCCTGGGACAGGGCGATGGAGGGAATGCCCATCAGCGTGGCCGTCAAGGCGCCGCCAATGGTGCCGGAATAGGCCACCGAATCGCTGATGTTGGCGCCGGCGTTGACGCCAGACAGCACCAGGTCCGGCAGGTCCGGCATCAACTCGCCGACGGCCAGCAACACGCAATCGCTGGGCGTGCCACTGATGCTCAAGCGATTTTCGCCCATGTGGTGCACGCGCAGCGGCGAATGAAGGGTGATCGACATGGACACCCCGCTCTGATCCAGATCAGGCGCGATGATCCACACTTCCTCGGCGATCTGATTGGCGATTTCTTCCATGATGGCCATGCCGGGTCCGCGCCAACCGTCATCGTTGGTCAGCAGGACACGTTTGATTGGTTTACTCATGCTGTCCTCGTCGTCAGTCTGTTTGCACCGGGAGCAGGTTACTTGCGCTGGGCGATGGACCAGCCGATGTCAGCCAGCAGGCTGGCCCGCTTGCCAACTTCCAGCGCGTCGGCATTGCTCGCGTTACCCTGCAGTGCCCGGTGGTAGACCCCCTGAAGGATCGCGGCCAGGCGGAATAGCGAGAAAGCCAGGAAGAAGTTCCAGTCCGGCACTTCGCTGCGGCCAGTGAACTCGCAATACCAGTCCAGCACCTGCTGTTCTTCGGGAATGTTGCGCGCCTTCAGGTCCAGGCCCTGCATGCCGCGCATGCCTTCGGCACTGGCCGGCTGGTGATAGGGGAGGCAGCAGTAGGCCAGGTCGGACAGGGGATGGCCAAGGGTCGCCAGTTCCCAATCGAGAATCGCCACGACCTTCGGCTCGTCCGGATGGAGGATCAAGTTGCCAATGCGGAAGTCGCCGTGGGCGATGGTGGTCTGATCATCGTTGGGGGCGTTTTCAGGCAGCCAGGCCATCAGCGCATCCATGGAGGGCATGTCGCCGGTGCGGCTGGCTTCGAACTGGCCACTCCAGCGCTTGATCTGGCGTGGCACATAACCTTCGGCCTTGCCGTAGGTTTCCAGGCCGACTGCTTTCCAGTCGACATTATGCAACTGGGCCATGGTCTGGATCATCGACCTGTGGATCGGCATGCGCTGCTCGATGGCGACATCGGGCAGCAGCGGCTGCGAGTAAACCCGACCTTCGACATGATCCATGATGTAGAACGCGGTGCCGATAACGTCGGGGTCTTCGCATAGCAGGCGGGCGGTGGGGACCGGTACATCAGTCTGGCCCAGCGCGTTGATTACCTGAAACTCGCGCTCGACCATATGCGCCGAGGGGAGCAGTTTTCCCGGTGGCTTCTTGCGCAGTACATAGCGCTTGCCGCCGATTTCGACCAGATAGGTCGGGTTGGATTGACCGCCCTGGAACTGCTGCACTGTCATGCCGTTCTCGGCGCCGGGGATACGTCCCTTGAGGTAGGCCGCCAGCTTCGCTTCGTCGAAGCGGTGCGCGGGCAACACATCAATCAGGGTGGCTTCGCTCATTTGAAGGTCCTGTAATCGTTATTGGAATAAAGATGTGACCCACAAACTACCACGCCAGGACTGAGCCTGGCGTGATAGAAAGCGGGTGAATCAAACTGCATCAGGTGATGGTATCGCCGCCGTCGGCGACGATGGTCTGGCCGGTGACATATGCCCCGGCAGCCGAACCGAGGAACAGCGCCACGCCTGCGATATCCACCGGCTCGCCAACCCGGCGCAGCGGCAGCTTTTCTTCCACGCGCTTGAGGCGGTCCGGATCATCCAGAAGTGCCTGGGCGAAATCGGTCCGAATCAGGCCGGGGGCGATGGAGTTGACGCGAATGTTCTTCGGGCCCCACTCCAGCGACAGATTGCGTGCCAGACCAGCCTCGGCCGCCTTGGACATGCCGTACACGCCGATGTTGGCGCTGGCGCGGATGCCGGCGATACTCGACAGCAGCACGATGGAGCCACCGCCCTGCTTGACCATGTGCGGGATGGTCATGTTGCACAGCCAGAAGGTGCCTTTGACGTTGGTGCCCATGATCTTGTCGAAGGCTTCGTCGCTGACATCATGCGTCGGGCCGTAGACCGGGTTGGTCGCGGCGTTGCAAACGAGGATGTCGATGCGACCCCACTTCTCCAGCGTCTTGTCGACCAGGTTCTGCAATTGAGCCTTGTCACCGACGTGGCAGGAGACGGGAAGGGCATCGAAACCCTGTTCTTTCAGTTCGTTGGCTACCTGCTCGCAGGCATCGGCCTTGCGGCTGGAGATGACCACCTTGGCGCCGGCCTTGGCATATTCTTCGGCAATCGATTTGCCGATGCCCTTGGTCGAGCCAGTGATGATCGCGACCTTGCCGGTCAGGTCAAATAGTTTGCTCATGAGTGTTCTCCCTGTGCTGTAGGAGCGGACCTGGCCGCGAAGGGTGCCTTCAGGCGACCTCGCTTTCGCGCCCAGGCCTAGGCGGCCCCGTGGCTCCTACAAGTAGATCCGCTTGCCTTTAGAGATAACGCCCCATTTCCAGCTTGGCGATGGTGTTCAGGTGCACTTCGTCCGGACCGTCAGCCAGGCGCAGGGTGCGGGCCTTGGCGTAGGCGGAGGCGAGGAACGAGTCCTGGCAGACACCCTTGGCACCGTGAATCTGGATGGCACGATCGATCACGTTGCACAGCATGGTCGGCGCAACCGCCTTGATCATGGCGATCTGCTGACGAGCGACCTTGTTGCCATGCTGGTCCATGCTGCGCGCAGCATGCAGAGTCAGCAGGCGAGCCTGGTCGATTTCACAGCGCGACTTGGCGATGGCTTCCGGCACGCTACCCAGACGGTACAGCGGCTTGCCGAAGGCAACACGCTCGGCAGCGCGGCGGCACATGGCTTCCAGCGCACGCTCGGCCTGGCCGATGGCGCGCATGCAATGGTGGATGCGGCCTGGCCCGAGGCGACCCTGGGCAATTTCGAAGCCGCGGCCTTCACCCAGCAGGATGTTGGAAGCCGGGACTCGGACGTTCTCGTAGCGGATTTCGGCATGGCCGTGCGGTGCATGGTCGTAACCGAACACGTGCAGGTCGCGAACGATGGTGACACCAGGCGCATCCAGCGGAACCAGGATCATGCTCTGCTGCAGGTGCTTGGGTGCGTTCGGATCGGTCTTGCCCATGACGATGGCGATCTTGCAGTGCTCGTTCATGGCTCCGGACGACCACCACTTGGTGCCGTTGATCACGTACTCGTCGCCTTCGCGGCGGATTTCGCACTCGATGTTGGTGGCGTCGGAGGAGGCGACGTCAGGCTCGGTCATCGAAAAGCAGGAGCGGATTTCGCCAGCCAGCAGCGGCTTGAGCCACTTCTCTTTCTGCTCTTCGTTACCGTAGCGCTCGATGGTTTCCATGTTGCCGGTGTCTGGCGCGTTGCAGTTGAAGACTTCACCTGCAAAGGAAACGCGACCGAGGATCTCGCAGATGTGTGCGTATTCCTCGTTCGACAAACCAGCGCCGCGCTCTGAATGGGGCAGGAACATGTTCCACAGGCCCTGGCTCTTGGCCTTCTTCTTCAGTTCTTCCAGGATCGGCGGGTGTCCCCATTTGTTCTGTTTGACCTGCTCGTAGAAGGTGCCTTCGTTAGGATAAATGTGTTCATCCATGAAGGCTTCGACTTGCTGCTTGAGTTCCTGGATGCGGGGGCTGAGTTCGAACATGTGAGGGATCCTTTGGGCCGTTGGGGTCGTTCGCGCCGGGGGCAGCGCATTGCACTCGACCATATAGTCACCGAGACACAAGGTGAAGTATGTCCCACTGTTGGAATGGAGCTGCATAAGCAGGTTTGATAAGCCGGCGGGGTTACTATTGTTCAGGCTGTTTGAACTGTGAAAGAGATCACGGCTGATCGCAGCGGAGCGCGCGATACCGTTCCAGATCCTCTGGCTCGTCGATATCCCACAGAGTCGGGCCGACCCAGAGAGAAAGGCCCGCATCGCCGATCCGTTGCCGGGTATCGTTCATCACCTCGGCGTGGCTCCAGGTCATCGCGCTGAACGGCGCCGAATGTGGTCTGCTCTGGCCAATAAGCACATACCCGCCATCTTCACTCGGAAGCACAGCGACGTCATGATCGGCGAGAGCCTCGGCGGCCTGCTGAAGATGGTCCAGCCCCAGGTCAGGGCAGTCGGTGCCAATCAGCAAGGCACCGGCGGGATGGCCCTCCATCGCGCCCAGCATTCGTGCACCGAGATCACCATCGCGCTGAGTGCGACGATGCAGCCTATGCCGCTGCGCCGCGTCGATAAAGAAAGGATGTAAATCATCCGGCGCGCAGTACAGGTAGCGCTCGCCCGGCCAGCCGGCGGTCTGTCGCAGGGTAAGTTCGAATAGCTCGATATAGAGGTCTCGCGCGCCGTCCGGGCCCAAAGCGGGCATCAGTCGGGTCTTCACCGTGCCAGCCACCGGGGCCTTGGCGAAAATGAGCAACGGGCGAGTCATGCCTGTTCCGAATGCCCTGGATAGTAGATGCGCACCAGCCGTTCCGGCGACACGCCGAGCCAGTACAGCAACCGCAGCCACCACATCAGCACGATGGTGCGCAATACACCTTCTTCCATCCACCGGCGACTTGAGGTGACGACTTTCGCGTCCAGGCAAGCTGGAGGCGTCAGATAACGCAGGCGGCGGCTGAACTCGATATCTTCCATCAAGGGAATGTTGCGAAATCCACCGAAATCGCGGAAGACCTGGGTGCGGACGAAAATGCCCTGGTCTCCGGTACACACATGCGTCAGGCGCGACCGGCGGTTGACCATCCACGCCACCAGACCCAGCCGCCGATTGCTGGGTTCGAATGACAGGTCGAAGCGGCCCCATAGATGCGTCTCGTCAGCCAGGGCCTGACGAATCAGCGGAAGAAAACCCGGTGGCAGGAAAGTATCGGCATGCAGGAAGAGCAGCGCGTCGCCGCTGGCGAGTTCGGCTCCCAGGTTCATCTGGCGGGCCCGGCCCAGTGGCGCCCGATGCACGTGATCTACAAGGGGCTCGGCAATGTCTCGGGTGCGGTCCGTGCTGCCACCATCCACCACGATCAGTTCAAGTTCGTCACGCCAGCGCTGAAGCGCCGTCAGCGTGCGTTCCAGCGTGGCCTGCTCATTCAGTGTTGGAATGATGACCGAGAGCTTCAATCCAGTCTCCATTTGTGAAAGCGGCCAACCCAGCGCAGGAGTTTTTGCGGCGCGTGGGCTTTTTTCCAGTTGCCTGCAGCGTACTTGTTCGCTTCAGCCATGGTCGGATAACTGTGCACGGTTCCGAGTATCTTGTTCAACCCCAGGTTGTGCTTCATCGCCAGCACGTATTCGGCGATCAGTTCGCCGGCATGCTCGCCGACAATGGTCACGCCAAGAATGCGGTCCTTGCCCGGTGCCGTGAGAACCTTTACGAAGCCGGTCCTGGCGTCTTCAGCTATGGCCCTATCCAGTTCGGCGAGTTCATAGCGAGTCACTTCGAAGGGAACCTTCTGATCCCGTGCTTCGGTTTCGGACAACCCCACTCGCGCCACTTCCGGGTCGGTGAACACGCAATGCGGCATCACCCGATAGTCCACGCGAAAACGCCTGAAGGGACCAAACAACGCATTGACCGCGGCATACCAGGCTTGATGGCTTGCGGCGTGGGTAAGTTGGTAGGGGCCGGTCACATCGCCAACCGCATAGATGTTCGGGAAACGCGTGGCCAGGTAATCGTCTGTCTCCAGCGTTCCATCTTCGCGCAGGGCGAGTTCGAGCGTCTGTGCACCAAAACCGTCAGTGTTTGCGGCGCGCCCGGTGGCGACCAGCACGGCGTCGAAGTGGCGCGTATGGCACTGGTCGGTTTCCAGATTGCGCAGCGTTACCTGCTGAACTCCACCAGTACGAGCGAAGCTTTCGGGGTTGTGCCGAAGGAGCAGTTCGACGCCATCTTCCAGCAGCGATTGCATGACCAACTCGCTTACCTCGGGGTCCTCGCTGGGTAGTATTCGTTCGCCACGCTGGATCTGTATCACCTGGCAGCCCAGGCGCTGAAAAGCTTGCGCCAGCTCGCAGCCGATCAGCCCGCCGCCGATTACCAGGAGGCGTTCAGGACGCTCGCGCAGATTCCAGACGGTTTCAGAGGTATAGAGGTCCATCTGCTCCAGGCCGGGAATCGGTGGCACTTTGGGCCTGCCGCCGGTCGCGATGATGATGTTGCGTGTGGTCAGGGTGCGGTCCCCGACCTCGACCGTCCAGGGCGAGGTGATGCACGCCGCCTCCTGGAATACCTCAACGCCTAGATCGTTGTAACGCTCGACCGAATCGTGGGGCGCGATCTCGGCGATAGCGCCGTGCACGCGTTCCATCACCTTGGCGAAGTCCACTTCCGCGCTGGCCTGGCTGTAGCCGAGGCGGTGGGCGCGCTTGATGTCCGCCGCCAGCCGAGCTGAGCGAATCAGGGTCTTCGAAGGCACGCAGCCGGTATTCAGGCAGTCACCACCCATCTCGTTCTTTTCCACGAGACTGACCTGTGCCTTCACCGCGGCGGCAATATAAGCACTCACCAATCCGCCACTGCCGGCGCCAATCACCACCAGGTTTCGATCGAATCGTTCGGGTTTGCGCCAGCCGCGGTAGACCCTTCGGGCCTTGACCCAGTCGAGGATCTTGCGCGCCACCAGCGGAAACAGGCCGAGCAGGACGAAGGCGCCGATCAGCCCCGGGGAGAGGATGCCGCCGAGCGATTCCACCTGCGCCAGCTCGCGACCGGCATTCACGTAGACCAGCGTGCCCGGGAGCATGCCCAGCTGACTGACCCACCAGAAGGTCCGCACGCGGATGCCGGTCAGCCCCATCGCCAGGTTGATGATGAAGAACGGGAACGCCGGGACCAGGCGCAGCGCGAAAAGGTAAAAAGCACCGTCGCGCTCGATGCCACGGTCGATCGGCTCCAGTTGCCGGCCGAACCGTTGGGATACCCAGCCCCGCAGAAAGAAGCGACTGATGAGCATGGCCAGCGTGGCGCCGACGGTGGAGGCGAAGGACACCAGCAGCAAACCCCAGCCAAGACCGAACAGGGCGCCGCCGACCAGCGTCATCACAGCGGCGCCGGGCAGCGACAACGCCGTGACGAGAACGTAGATGGCCATGAACACCCCGGCGGATGTCCAAGGACGTTCGGCCACCCAGCTTTCCAGCTCGGCCTGGTGGGCTTTCAACGCTTCGAGACGCAGATACTCATGCACATCGAAGGCAATGAACAGAACGATCAAGACGGCGATAACCGACAGCAGTATCCAACGGGTGGCTTTCAAGAGTGCAAATCCTCCATGGCGCACAAGGTACTGGCGAGCCGAAAGCCCCCCAGCAAGGCGGCTTCGGGTGGCGATGTGGTGCCGTGGTCAATGCGATCCCGGTAAGATGATTGCGCAGGAGAGTCGGCAGGCCACTGTCGATCAAAGTCTGCCTGAAACGCCTGGTGATCGTAGTTGATCGGTACCGCCTCGATGAACAGCCCAGCCAGCCTGCTTCGGTACAACGCGCTGGCGTGCGGTCTGGTGGCAATACGCGTGACCAGCCCATACCGGCCGTTATTGAAGTTGGGCATACCTGCGGCGCCATTGTTGATCACCACGCCATTCGGCAGCTGCAGCGCTGCTGGCGCGCAGGTGTGGCTGGTGGCGAGCACGCGCAAACTGTTGCTGTGCAGCCAAGTATCGAGCGCGGCCTGTCGCTCGGCTCGCTGCAAGGCGGCCCTGTCGCAGCCCCAGCCGGCAAGCGATCGTTCGTCGCCATGGGTAATGGCCACGTGCTGTCCGGCTACGCTTACCAGCGCCGTGGCGGGTCGGCGGGCCAGTGCGTCGCGCATTCCTGGCAAGACGGAGACGGTTTCGGACAGTCGCGCATGGATCTGGTTTGACCAGTCGACCGTGGCGTCCGCGACATCGTCCGGGTAGGCGCACCCGCAGCCCGCCGCCCC
Source organism: Halopseudomonas xinjiangensis (assembly GCF_900104945.1). NCBI lineage: Bacteria > Pseudomonadati > Pseudomonadota > Gammaproteobacteria > Pseudomonadales > Pseudomonadaceae > Halopseudomonas > Halopseudomonas xinjiangensis. The sequence continues at coordinate 746,102 of NZ_LT629736.1, forward strand.
GGGCTCGCTTCGGCCGAGTTCTGTCTCGACGTTGCCGCGCAGGACGGTATGTGCGGCGAGGCCGGCTTCGATCTCCAGGAAGATCTCCGGCGAAATGTCGAACCAGTGCGCGTCGCCATTGAACACCACGCGTGCGCCGGGCTCGGCTGAGAGGCGACGCTGCAGGGCAGCAAGGGCCTGGCGATTACCATAGAGTCCGCCAACCACGTATAGGGTTTCGCAATTGAATAGAGGCTCGCCGGCGAAACTGTCCGGCGCCAGGCGGTAGTCGAGCGGGCACTCCCGACCGGCCCTCATTGACGATTCACCCTGCCAGCCAGCAAGTACAACGTGGTGCAGATCAACAAGCCGTACAGGTTGGTGCCGAGCAGCAGCGCGTATTTGCCGTCACCGATTGCCCAGCTTGCGGGCACCCAGCCGAGCGTGAGCGCAACGCCCAGAGCAAGACCGGTCCAGAAGCTGAGATGAAAGGCGAGCGCGCTTGGGCGAACCAGGCCGTGCAGTACGAACACCGGAGCAAGGCCCATCACCATGGTGCCGCTGATGGTGGTGGCTTTGAGGATGTCGGTTCCGGCGAGCATCGGCAGGTTGCCCAGCAGGGCGAATACGGCCATCGCGAACATGCCCAGGCCCACCGCGCGGGTGCCGAGATCGCGGCCCGCCAGTGCGGGCAGTTCGCGCCCGGTCAGTCGGGCCAGGCTGGAGAAGGTCGAGTCCAGCGTCGAGCCGGCGGCGGATATCATCACGATAGTCATGACCAGCAGCGCGCCGATGCCCAGAGAGCGGGCCAACGCGGCGGGCACGTTGGACGAGGCGCCAATACCCGTCAGATCCGCGTGGACGCCGATCAGGCTGAACGCCAGGATGGCGAAAAAGCCGAGCACGCCGGCGACGGTAAAGGCGCGAAGCATGCTGGCCTCCTGGCTGATAAAGCCGCGGTCGGTCAGTACTGGGTCGTGAAACGGATAACTCACCAGTTGCAGGCAGGCCACCAGCAACAGATCGACGCCAGCGTTTAGTGTCCAGGAACTGGTGCTGGTGAGTTCCGCTACCGAGTGCTGCGGCAAGACCAGGCCCAGCACGCATACCAGGGCGATGACGAAAATGCCGGCCTGGGCCGCATCGGTCAGTATCGAGCTACGAAGCCCTCCGCGCATGCTGTAGGCAAGCGTGACGGCAGTGAACAGCAGCGCGGAGATGACGAAGGGCGCGGTGCCGGGCTCGCCGTAGTAGCCGCCGACCACCGCCGTGTTGCTCCAGACTTCGTTGAACAGGCGGATGAGTATCGCAGCGGAGAAGGCCAGCGCCGCAGCGCGGCCATAATTACTGGTGAGAAAACCGACCAGGCTGGTTGCGGCAAAACGACGACGCAGCCGATAGATCACCAGCCCGCAAAGGGGTATGGATAGCCAGTAGGTGGCGTAGGCAAGCCCGCCAACCAGGCCGAACTCCGCGCCCAGATTGGCTGCATTGGTGACCGACTTGGCAAAGATCCAGCTGATGAAGATACTGGTGGTCAGTAGCCACGGCGATGCGCTCCTGCCTTGGCTGTCCTCGCCATTGAAGAACCCGCCAGCGGTGACAGTGCGCGGCGACAGCCAATACATCAGCCCACCATAAGCAAGCAGAAACCCCCAGAAAAACACGCCCAGCGAACCGGACATTGCCATACCTCATCCCCTGATTTCTTTTCCCGGTTTCCCAGCCGTTTGCCTTATGGCGTGCGGATTCTGCTTCGCGGTCATGCCCGCTCCTACCAACCAGCGCTTCACCCTAGTCCAGCGCGCCCCCGCAACTGGAACCCTGTCCCGCAGTGCACGCGAAGCAATGATCGCGCGTAGCGATCGGCCGGCCTTCGAGTCGTGCGGCCAGCAGGTCGCGTAGATGGCTCCGTTCGCGGGCGACCAGTGGCGCCGGCAGGTCGAGCATCTGGTTGAAGTCGCAGTCGTACAGATAACCCTGCCAGTCCACGCTCACCTGCGAGCGGCACATCAACCCGGGCACGTTGGCTTCGCTGTAGTTGTCGCGCAACAGCTGCATGTAATCGTTGAACTGCCCCTTGCTGACCAACGTACTACCGAATCGTGCGATTGGCTGGTTGGTAATCGTGTGCAGCGAATTGAAGCGGACGCCGAAATCTTCGAGCAAATGCTGTTTGTAGTCAGCCTCCAGAGCCCTCTGCGGCGGCGGTAGGCTCGGGCCTTGCGGGTTGTACACCAGGTTGAGCTCCAGACCACTGCCGGTCTGCCCATAGCCCAGCGCGTTGAGCTGCTGCAACCCCGCGATGCTGCGCTCGAACACACCGTCGCCACGTTGCTTGTCGACGTTGTCACGCGAATAGCAGGGCAGGGAGGCGGAGACCTGGACTTCGTTCTCGGCAAGAAACCGGGCCAGGTCTTCAAATCCCGGCTCCGAGAGTATCGTCAGATTGCAGCGGTCGATGACCTGCAGATCAGCGGCGCGTGCATGGCAGACGATGTCACGGAATCGTGGATGCATCTCCGGAGCGCCGCCGGTGAGGTCCAGCGTCTTGACCGGGTGGGCATCGATAACCGCAAACAGCGCCTCGATGACTTCATCGGACATCGCCTCGGTACGCGTCGGGCCGGCGTTTACATGGCAATGCAGACACCGCTGGTTGCACAGGTACGTCAGGTTTACCTGCAGCACCTGCAACGTTCCACGCAGGATGGCAGGAAAGTCGAGTTCGTTGAGTAGCGGCAACGTATCGCGCACGGGCTGGCCTCATCTGTCATTCGTTTCGGGCAACAAGGTTTGCATGAACTAGGCTGGGGCGGAAGTACTCCATATATCTTACGTTAGAGTAGTCCATGCCAAGGGGAGAACGAATGCGACCGATCATCCTAGCAGCGATGTTGCTGTTACCGACTGTAGGCTTGGCGCAACAGCCGACCGTGCCGACGCCGCAAATGGATCCCGAACACCAGCAGGCGCTGCGCCAGGCTATAGGATCGCCTACCCGGTCGATCACCAACGTGGTCCGCGACGCCTACCGCAACCCTGAACACACCCTTGCCTTCTTTCGGGTAGAGCCGCAACACACGGTAGTCGAAGCCTGGCCGGGCGGAGGCTGGTATACGGAAATACTGGCGCCGTACCTGGAGGAAGAGGGCAAGCTGATCGCTGCTCACTTCGACCCTGAAAGTACTGCGGATTACCAGCGCCAGTCCTTGGAGAGTTTCGAGAAGAAGCTCGACGATCCGCGGGGCAATTACGAGCATGTCGAGGTGACCGTGCTGAACTACGATCCCGACACACCGATTGCCGAACCGGGGAGTGCGGACCGCGTTCTGACGTTCCGCAATGTTCACAACTGGCTGGCGGCCGGCATGGACGAGTCTCGACTGGTCTTCAGCAAATTTCACGCAGCGTTGAAGCCGGGCGGGATGCTGGGCGTTGTTGAGCACCAGGCCCAGCCCGGTACAGAGCTGGAGCAAATGATCGAAAGCGGCTACGTCACCCAGCAGCTGGTAACGGAACTGGCCGAGGAGGCTGGGTTCGAGCTGGTCGGCAGCACCCCGGTGAACCAGAATCCACAGGATACGAAAGATCACCCCGAGGGAGTCTGGACGTTGCCGCCCACACTGAAGCTGGGCGATGAAAACCGCACGTCCTACCTCGCTATCGGCGAAAGCGACCGGATGACACTGCTGTTCCGCAAGAAATGATCAGATGGTCGTCTTGAGCGTCTGGCGGCGGAATGCCGTCGGGCTCATGTCGGTCCAGCGGCGAAAGGCTCGAGTGAAGCTGCTTGGGTCGAGAAAGCCCAGTTCGTAGGCGATGCTGGTCAACGATAGCTGCCCTTCGCTGATCAGACGAACCGCTGATTCCCTGCGTACCTCATCGACAAGCTGTTCGTAAGAGGTGCCTTCCTGATTCAATTTGCGCCGCAGGTGCCGGGGGCTGATGTTCAACGGCGTCGCCACCCGGTCGACGGTAATCTCGCCGGTGCCCAGCAGCAGATGAATCCGCCGCTTCACCTGTTCAACCAGGTCGGTACTCGGGAGATTGGCGAGCAGTTCCTCCATCGAGTCGAGAAACCGCGGTAACAGGAAGGTATCCGCTGTGGCGAGCGGCAACGCAAGCATGTCTCTGGCCAAGGAAAAACTGTAGCCGTCTCCGGCGACGAGTTGGCGCGCTGCCAGCAGACGCGAACACTCCGCCATATCCACCGCCGGGCGCGCCAACTGCGCACAAAGCACCAGTTCCCGATTGTCCTGATCCAATTGTTGAAACAGCCGGCCCAGGTAGCCCATGACCGCTTCCATATGCTGCGGGTGTGGCTCGCCCTGCGGTAACAGATGAAGGTGTACCAGATCGTCGAGCGTACGCAGTTCCAATTTGACCTGGGTGCTGACGATAGGAAAGAAGCGAACGAGGTTCGTCAGTGCCGATCCCAGGTCCCGGCTCGCCAGCGTGGTCAGACCGATCGCATTGAGCGGAGTGGGGCAGAACAGGCGATGCGCGCGTAGTCCGAACAGCGGATCATCAGCCAGCCGCGCCGCTTCAGCCCAGATCAGCGAGCACGAGCCCTGTTCGACGAAGCCCGTTTGCTCCCGAGCAGCATGAATCAGATTCTGCGCAACGCTGGAGTCCTGCAAGGACATGCCGTACTGCCGGAGGGCCTGGTTAACCAGGGTCACCCAGAATGACCTTTCTCGCACCCGGGAAGTCGGCGCGGCTTTGCGACCTTCTATAGGCATCCGCCGTCTCCAGATCGTAATCGGGTGCGCAGGCATCTCGCGGTTTTGTCCCGTTCCGATCCTTTAAGCGAATCCGTTCGAAGGGTTTGACGGAATGCAATTCCGCGAAGCGATATGCAAGGGCGCAGCAGGGCCATTAAACGCCTTAGGGTGCCTGATGGAAAATTCGTCGCTGGCGGTCGCGCTATCGAGCGCCGACCACAAGCGGCAACGTGTTACTTCAGGCAGGTACAATGCCCGTTTTAGAGGCCTCTGAACAGAGATGACAATGAAAAATGTGTGTTTTCCTGCGCGCGGCGCCAATAGCGTCTGGCGCTCGGTTCCCAATCGCATAATCGCGATTCATTATATGAATGGCCGTACAAGCTAAGGATATTGGCCGGTGAGGGCAAGTTTTCCCGCTTGCCATCATGACAGACTGCCTGTGTCCTGAACGTGTCCTCAGATACACAGGTTCATGTCACCCCAAACGGAGCAGCACAATGACAAAAAAAATGCATGCTTGGCCGGTAGCGGCCTTGCCTCTGGCGATCGGCCTGGCCAGTTTCGCAGGATCGGCTCACGCCGTTAATTTCAACGTTGGTGAGCTGGAAGGTCAGTTTGACTCGCAGCTATCCATCGGTGCCAGCATGTCTACACAGAATGCTGACAAGCGTTTCATCCACACCCTGAGCGGCGGCGAAGCCGCGGCGCGTACGTCCGACGACGGCCGCCTGAACTATGCCAGCGGTGATTTCTTCTCCAAGATTTTCAAAGGCGTCCACGACCTCGAGCTGCGCTACGGCGACTCCGGCGCGTTCTTCCGTGGCAACTACTGGTACGACTTCGAAGTGAAGGACGGCAGCCAGCGCTTCTATGACATCCAGGAAGACGGCCGCCACCCGCTGCAGAAAGGCTCGGGTTATCAGCTGCTCGACGCCTTCGTTTACCACAACTATTTCATCGGCAACAATCCGGGCAACGTCCGCCTGGGTAAGCAGGTCGTCAGCTGGGGTGAAAGTACCTTCATCGGTAACTCGATCAACTCCATCAACCCGATCGATGTGGCGGCCATCCGCCGTCCAGGCGCAGAGCTGAAAGAAGCGCTGCTGCCGGTCGAGATGCTGTACCTGTCCCAGGGTCTGAGCGAAAACCTGAGCATGGAGGCCTTCTACCAGCTCAAGTGGCGCGAAACCGTTCTGGATAATTGTGGCACCTTCTTTGGTTCCGACACACTGGCGCGTGGCTGTACCGACCGCCTGGTGGTAACTGGTTCGGACTTCCCGCAAGGCGCAACCCCGACCGGTAGCTACATCGTTCGTGAGCGCAAGGACGAGCACGCCGATGACGACGGACAATTCGGTGTGGCCTTCCGCTGGTTCGTGCCTGCGCTGAACGACTCCGAGTTCGGCTTCTACACCATGAACTATCACAGCCGCACGCCGATCTATTCGAACGTCGCTGGTAATCAGCTGGTTCCGGGTCAAACGGCGTTGGCGTTGGCTGCAGCTGCCCGTCAGGCGGCCGCAGCGGGCGATCTGACAACTGCAGCAGCCTTGGGTGCGCGTGCAGAAGCGCAGGGTGCTCTCGCAGCACAGGGCACCATCACCGGCTACGACGGCAGCACCGGCCCCGCCGGCTACTTCTTCGAATTCCCCGAAGACATCCGTCTGTACGGTATGAGCTTCCAGACCATGGTCGGCCCGGCTTCGGTTGGCGGTGAAATCAGCTACCGTCCGAACATGCCGCTGCAGATCAACACTGGCGACATGAGCCGGACTGCGCTGAACCTGGGTCAGGACAACACTCACCGTGATTACGCAGGCGCAGCGCCTGGCACCTACATCAAGGGCTACGAGCGCAAGGAGTTCTGGCAGGCTCAGGTCACAGCCGTACATTTCATCGATCGCGTCATGGGCGCAAGCCGTCTTTCACTGGTCGGCGAAGCCGGTGTGAACTACATCAGCGGCCTGGATGATGGCGACGGCGCTACCAAATTCGGTCGTGACTCCTTGTTCGGTCAGAGCCCGTTTGCCGACGGCACTTGCTCGTCCAATGAAGGCACTGCCGTTGCGGACCGCTCGCCGAACGCCGCCAGCTGGTGTGAAAACGACGGTTACTACACCGATTGGTCATACGGCTACCGTGTCCGCGCTGCGCTGGATTACGCCAACGTGTTTGCCGGCGTGAACCTGTCGCCGAGCCTGGCCTGGTCGCACGACATCGAAGGTTACGGTCCCAACTTCACCGAAGATGCCAAGTCCATCAGCGTCGCGCTGAACGCCGACTACGCCAACAAGTACAACGCCTCGATCAGCTACACCGACTTCTTCGACGGCAAGTACAACACGTCGGTTGATCGCGACTTCGCCGCTGTCAGCATGAGCATGACGTTCTAAACATTCGCTATCAGGAGAAAAATAATATGCGTATAGCAACAACTCTCATCGGTGCTGGCGGCCTGGCCCTCAGCATGCTCGCTACCAGTGTCATGGCGCAAAGCCTGACCCAGGAAGAAATCAACAAGCTTGGCAACGAGCTGACCCCGGTCGGTGCAGAGAAGGCCGGCAACGCTGAGGGCACCATCCCCGAGTGGACTGGTGGTCTGAGCCCGGAAGCGGGCGCCGAGCTGGAACGTAACTTTCGCGAAAACCCGGTCAAGGCCGAGCAACCGCAGTTCACCATCACTGCTCAGAACTATCAGCAGTACAAGGACCACCTGACTCCTGGTCAGGTGGCGTTGTTCGAACGTTATCCGGAAACCTTCCGCATGCCGGTTTACGAGACCAAGCGGACCGTATCCTTCCCGCAGGAAGTCTACGACCAGGTCAAGGAAACGGCCGGACAGGCCAAGCTGGTCAACGGTGGCGATGGTATTTCGAACTTCAGCCACGGCTCGTTCGCGTTCCCGATTCCGAAGTCCGGCGCCGAGGTGGTGTGGAACCACATGACGCGCTATCGCCAGAACATCAAGCGTTCCTACGTTCAGGCGATGCCGCAGACGAATGGCTCCTACACCTTGATCAAGTTCGAGGAAGAAGCGGCCTATCCGCAGTACATGCCTGACGTCGATCTGGAGAAGGCGTCCAACACTCTGCTGTACTTCAAGCAGCGTGTAGAAGCGCCTTCGCGTCTGGCCGGTAACGTGCTGCTGGTACACGACACCCTGGATCAGCTGAAAGAGCCGCGGATGGCGTGGGTCTACAACGCTGGCCAGCGTCGCGTGCGTCGTGCTCCACAGGTTGCATACGACGGCCCGGGTACCGCGTCTGACGGTATGCGTACGTCCGACAACTTCTCCATGTATAACGGCGCACCTGACCGTTATGACTGGAAACTGGTTGGCAAGAAGGAAATTTATGTTCCTTACAACAGCTACAAGCTGGTTGATCCCAACCTGAAGTACGAAGACATCCTGAAGGCAGGGCACATCAACCCGGAGCACACTCGCTTCGAGTTGCACCGGGTTTGGGAAGTGCAGGGCAACGTGAAGCAGGGCCAGCGCCACATCTACGCGCAGCGTAACTTCTTCGTGGATGAGGACTCCTGGCTGATCAACCTGGCTGATCATTACGACGGTCGTGGCACCCTGTGGCGCGTAGGCGAAGGTCATATCGCCCATGCCTACCATCAGCAACTGCCGGGCTACGCAGCCGAAACGCTGTATGACCTGGTAGCTGGTCGCTACATCGCTCTGGGGATGTACAACGAGGAATCGTCGGCGCCGGTCTACGGCACGAACCCCTCGTATAACGAATTCACCCCGGCGGCACTGCGTGCCTCGGGCGTTCGTTAAGCGGTAACCTTTGGGTGTGACAGAAAAGGGGCCTTCGGGCCCCTTTTTTATTTAGCGATGCTGTATTGGCAATTCGATCGACCCGCATGCTTGCAAGCGCGGATCTACATCATTTAGGAGCGGGCATGACCGCGAAGAAGAATGTACGAATCTGCCGACCTGACACGCCGTCCTGAAGCGTCCTGCGTCCCGCACTGAAAGCAAGCGCGGGGTATATGGTTCGCCCGACGACGGCGTTGTGTTTCAGACTACCGCAGCGCCAAGCCTGCCATGCGCCCGATCCTTGAAGGCCGTGGGGCTCATGCCCGTCCAGCGGCGGAATGCACGAGTGAAGCTGCTGGGATCAAGAAAGCCAAGCTCGAAAGCTATTCGCCCCAGGTTCAGCTTGCCTTCCTGGATCAGCCTCATTGCCAGCTCCATGCGCACTTCATCGAGCAATTTTTCGTACGTCGTCTGTGTTTCACTGAGCTTGCGGCGCAGGTGACGCGGGCTCATGTTGAAAGGCGTGGCGACCATGTCCTCGGACACTTCGCGTTGAGCGACCAGCACCCGAATACGCTGCTTGACCTGTTCGGCAAAGTTCACGTTGGGCAGATCGCCCAGCATGTCTTCCAGCGACGCATCCAACCGCTTGCGCAGAAAAGCATCCGCCGAGGGGAGAGGGTTGCGCAACAGGGCGCGGCTCATTCGGACGGCAATGCGCTTGGCACCCAGCCGTACCTTGCCGCTCAGTACCGATTCGCAGTAGGGACGAGTGCCCTCATGCTCGCCCGCCAGGCGGGTTTCCAGCACGAGCGGCGCCTGGCCGTTTTCCAGTGAGCTCCAGATTTTGGCACACTGCGCGACGACCGCTTCCATATGTAGCGGATGCGGGGTGCCACGGGGCTCGAAATAGATGGTGAAATACTGATCGTCTTCGACGGAGTACAGCTGAACCTGAGTGCTGAAGACTGAAATGTAACGGAGTACGCGCTGAACGGCGTCGCCTACGGTTTCGCTGGAGACTGCTGCCAGGCCAAGGACCTTGAGCGTATTTGAACAATAAGCCTGACCCATGCGCAGGCCAAAGCATTCATCCTGGGTGACTCGCGCTGCGGCGTGCCAAAGACGATTCATGTCGGTCTGGCTGATCTGGGCGAGGCTCTGATCGGTCGGTGCGCAATGCTGGCGCAAATCGGCCGGCAGATCCCGCAATGACTTTCCACACTGTTCCATGGTCTGGGCGATGCCTTGGGCCCAGAACGCTCTCTCCTGCAACCGTTCGCAGGGCAGCGGATGGAGAATCTGATTCATTCCCGCCTCTCGTCTAGTTTTCTTGTTCTTATTGATACGCGACCGTGTGCCCGATCGTCGTGCGAGGCTCTAAATTGCTATATTGGGTAAACAATTGCAACAGATTATTCCGCAGGGCAATTGCTGCCATTCATTCGTTGAATGTCCCTCTGAGACAAAAGACTCGTCCTAATCGGACAAATGCTTCGGCGAAGCCGTGACAGACTAATCACCGATGCCAGAGCCATCCCAAGGCCTGGCACTCGTGATTCATTCCAACGGAGCAGCACAATGACAAAAAAAATGCATGCTTGGTCGCTCGCCGCATTGCCCCTGGCAATTGGTCTGGCCAGCTTCTCTGGTTCAGCAGCCGCAGTCACCTTCAACCTCGGCGAAGTCCGCGGCCAGTTCGATTCGCAACTGTCCATCGGCGCCAGTATGTCCACCCAAAGCGCGGACAAGCGCTTCATCCACTGGGGTACTTCGGTCGACGGCGTTCCTCAGAACGGCCAGGCTCTGGCTCGTACCTCGGATGATGGTCGCCTGAACTATGAAGCTGGCGATGTGTTCTCCAAGATCTTCCGCGGTGTTCATGATCTTGAGCTGAACTATGGCGATTCCGGTGCGTTCTTCCGTGGCAAATACTGGTACGACTTCGAAACCAAAGACGGCAGTCAGCGTTTCTATGACATCGATGACGACGGCCGCGATCCGTTGGTCAAAGGCTCCGGCGTCGAGCTGCTCGACGCATTCGTGTACCACAACTATTTCATCGGCAACAATCCGGGCAACGTACGCCTGGGTCGGCAGGTAGTCAGCTGGGGTGAAAGCACCTTCATCGGCAATTCGATCAACTCGATCAACCCCATCGACGTGGCCGCATTCCGTCGTCCGGGCGCCGAGATCAAGGAAGGCCTGCTCCCGGTCGAGATGCTGTATCTCTCTCAGGGCCTGACCGAAAACCTGAGCATGGAGGCGTTCTACCAGCTGAAGTGGCAGGAAACCGTTCTGGATAACTGCGGTACTTTCTTCGGCTCCGACACGCTGGCAACCGGTTGTAACGATCGCCTGGTTTACGCCGGTGTCGATTTGCCTCAGGGTGACCCTCGTCTGAACGGGCGCATCATTTCTCGCGCCATGAAGGACCAGCAGGCTAGTGACAGCGGTCAGTACGGCGTTGCGTTCCGCTGGTTCGTACCTGCGCTGAATGACACCGAATTCGGCCTGTACGCTATGAACTACCACAGCCGCACGCCGATCTACTCGAACATCGCTGGTACCTTTGCCGCTACCCAGAGCCCGGCGCAGCTTCAGCCAGGTCTCGGCGGCGTAGTCGGCGCTGCAGGCTATTTCTTCGAATATCCTGAAGATATCCGCCTGTACGGCATGAGCTTCCAGACCAGCATCGCTGGCACCTCGGTTGGTGGTGAAATCAGCTACCGCCCGAACATGCCCATGCAGATCAATACCGGCGACATGAGCCGTACCGCTCTGCTGGCTGCAGTCGGCATCCCGGGATCTGACAACACTCACCGCGGCCTGGAAGGGCAGGTGGCTCCTGGCGGCTACATCCAGGGTTACGAGCGCGAAGAGTTCTATCAGGCCCAGGTCACAGCCATCCACTTCATCGATCGCGTATTGGGTGCAAGCCGCCTGGCTATCGTTGGTGAAGCCGGTGTGAACTACATCAGCGGTATCGGTGAAATGCGCTACGGTCGCGATTCGCTGTTCGGTCAGAGCCCGTACAACGAAAACGATACCGGCGCAGCTGGTACTTGCGCGTCGCAGAGCGGCAACGATCCGTCGCGCTATCGCAACAGCTGGTGCGAAAACGAAGGTTTCTTCACAGACTGGTCGTACGGCTATCGCGTTCGCGCAGGTCTGGATTATTCCAACGTGTTCATGGGCGTCAACCTGTCGCCGAGCGTTACTTGGTCGCACGACATTGAGGGTAACAGCCCCAACTTCACCGAAGATGCCAAGGCAATCAGCCTGGGTCTGAACGCTGACTACGCGAACAAGTACAGCGCGTCGCTCAGCTACACTGACTTCTTTGATGGCAAGTACAACACCTCGGTTGACCGTGACTTCGCGTCGCTCAGCTTCAGTGTGACTTTCTAAGACTGGCAGAATTAGGAGAAACAATAATATGCGTATGCAAACAACTCTTTTGGGTGCAGGCGGTCTGGCGTTAAGCCTACTGGCATCCAGCGTTATGGCCCAGTCTTTGACCCAGGATGAAATCAACAAGCTGGGTAACGAATTGACTCCGATCGGTGCAGAGAAAGCGGGCAATGCTGACGGCACCATCCCTGAGTGGACTGGCGGCTTGTCGGAAGACGCCGGCCGGATGCTCGAGGATCACTTCTCTGAAAACCCCATGGACCAGGAACAGCCCGAGTTCACCATCACTGCTCAGAACTATCAGCAGTACAAGGACAAGCTGACTCCCGGTCAGGTCGCGATGTTCGAACGCTACCCGGAAACCTTCCGTATGCCGGTCTACCCGACCAAGCGTACTGTCGGTTACCCACAGGAAGTGTACGACCAGGTCAAGCGTACCGCTGGCGAAGCCAAGCTCGTCAACGGTGGCGACGGCATCTCCAACTTCGCGCACGGCACCTTCGCCTTCCCGATTCCAAAGTCGGGCGCCGAAGTGGTGTGGAACCACAACACTCGCTATCGCGTGAATATCAAGCGCTGGTACATGCAGGCCATGCCGCAAACCAACGGTTCTTACACGCTGATCAAGCTGGAAGAAGAAGTTGGTTATCCGCAGCTGATGCCCGATGTTGACGAGTCGCAGATCCCCAACACTCTGCTGTTCTTCAAGCAGCGCGTGAATGCTCCGTCGCGTCTGGCTGGTAACGTGCTGCTGGTACACGACACGCTGGATCAGTTGAAAGAGCCGCGCATGGCGTGGGTTTACAACGCCGGTCAGCGTCGTGTTCGTCGCGCTCCGCAGGTTGCATATGACGGTCCAGGTACTGCATCGGACGGCATGCGTACTTCCGACAACTTCTCCATGTACAACGGTGCACCTGACCGTTACGACTGGAAGCTGGTCGGCAAGAAGGAAGTCTACGTACCGTACAACAGCTACAAGATGACCGAGCAAGGCCTGAAATACGAAGACGTGCTCCAGGCTGGTCATATCAATCCGGAACACACCCGCTTCGAGCTGCACCGTGTGTGGGAAGTGCAGGGTAACGTCAAGCAGGGTCAACGTCACATTTACGCACAGCGTAACTTCTTCATGGACGAAGACTCCTGGATGATCAACCTGGCTGACCACTATGACGGTCGTGGCACCTTGTGGCGCGTAGGCGAAGGTCACCTGGCCTTCAACTACAAGCACAAGATCCCGGGTTACGCGATCGAGACCCTGTACGACCTGCTGGCTGGTCGCTACATCGCTCTCGGTATGTACACCGAGGAAGAGTCCGCACCGCAGTTCGACTTCCAGCCGAACTACAACCAGTTCACCCCGGCTGCACTCCGTGCTTCGGGCGTTCGTTAAGTAATAGTGTTGCTCGTTTAGTTTGGGATTTGAGGGGCGCTCCGGCGCCCCTTTTTTTATGCGTTTTTGCCTCGCCCACGGTAATCGGGCCGAGTCTGCGACCTCCTTGAAGTGGTGGAACGCGCAGGCAGCGAGTCGACCCGATCCATCCCGCAGTACCGCCGCTTCCCATTGTGAGAGGCACGACCCGCGGCGACCCCTGGGGCAAAGACAGACTCTTCCGCTCGGACTTGACTCGCCGAGATGCTAAACTTCGCTCATTCGAAATCCGGCACTTCCATCAGAGATCCTTCCCTTGTTTACCGACCTTCAGTTGCACGAACGCCTGCTCAAAGCCCTGACCGAACTCTCGTTCGACACGCCCACCCCGGTGCAGGAGCAGACCATCCCGCCGGCAATCGAAGGAAAGGATCTCTACGTTATCGCCCAAACCGGCAGCGGAAAGACCGCAGCCTACGTGTTACCGATCCTGCATCGTCTGCTCGAGGACGAAACCAGGTCGACCGGGCCGCGTGCATTGATTCTTTCTCCGACGCGCGAGCTCGCTCGGCAGATACTGCAGGATGTCCAGAACCTGGCGCGATTCACCTTTCTGAAAGCCGAACTCATCATCGGTGGGGAAGACTTCAAGGTTCAGGCGGCGAAGATGCGCAAGAACCCGGATGTGCTCATCGCCACGCCTGGACGCACGCTCGAGCATCTCGCAGCGGGCGTCAATATCGATCTCACCCAGATCCGTACGCTGGTCATTGACGAGGCCGACCGCATGCTGGACATGGGCTTCAGCGAAGACGTTCTGAAGATCGCCGAAGCCTGTCCCGGGGAGCGCCAGACCATGCTGTTCTCGGCCACCACCGGCAACGCCGGCCTGCGGCGTGTGATCGAGCAGGTGTTACGAGAGCCGCTGCGCCTGGAGCTCGACAGCGTACGAGACGATACCCCCGCGATCCGCCAGCAAGTCATTGCTTCGGATCACGATGCTCATAAGGAAGCGCAGCTGAAATGGCTGCTGGCCAATGAAAGCCCGGGCAAGGCGATCGTGTTTACCAACACGCGCGTTATGGCCGATCGACTGAACGGAGTGCTGCGGGCCGGTGACCAGTTTCGCGTGTACGTGTTGCACGGTGAGAAGGACCAGAAAGACCGCAAGGCAGCGATCGACCGGTTCAAGCAGGGGCAATCCGGGGTACTGGTCGCGACCGATGTCGCCGCGCGAGGGCTTGATATCAGCGAGCTGGATCTGGTCATCAACTTCGACATGCCACGCAGCGGCGATGATTACCTGCATCGCGTTGGTCGGACCGGGCGTGCGGGTGCGGAGGGCGTGGCGATATCGCTGGTAGCGCCGCACGAGTGGAACCTGATGTCCAGTATCGAGCGCTACCTGCGACGCAACTTCGAGCGCCGAATCCTCAAGGAAGTGGCAGGCAGCTTCAAAGGACCGAAGAAGGTGAAAGCGTCTGGCAAGCCAGTCGGGGCGAAGAAGAAAAGCGACGACAAGAAGGGCAGCAAGCCGAAGAAGCCCAAGTCAGCGAAACCCGCCAACAAGCGCAAACCAGCCGTGCCGAAAGGCGAAGTGAGCACCAGCTCCGACGGCCTCGCGCCGCCGAAGCGTAAGCAGCGGTAACCCCATCGCGGCGAGGACGCTGCTCCCAGCTGGGTTGATTTCGAATGTAGGAGCGCACCTGGGCGCGAAAGCGTGATGCGGGGGCGACACAACCAACCCCTTCGCGGTCATGCCCGCTCCTACAAGCAGCGCTCGCAGCGGCTAACCCCGCCGCGATGGCGCGCTCGCCGACCGGCGCGGCTGCCACTTTCCAAACCGTTCCCATAGCCATATCAACGCGAGACCGCAGGCGACGCCCATGGTATTGGCGTAAACGTCGTGAATGTCCGCGCTGCGTGTCGGATGGTAGGACTGCACCCATTCAACCGATATGCCTACAGCAAACATCAGCACAAACCTCGCCCACCAGCGCCACCTCGGATAGGCCAGATAGCTGAGCACCGTACAGCCGAACAGGCCGACCAGGTGGTAGCCGGTCGCCATCCAACTGAACGCGGTGGGGGGCGGGGTAGGGCGCATGCCGAGGAACATGCCGAAGGCAACGACCGAGATGAACAGAATCTGAAATGCGGGGCGGTAACGTACCCATTGCCGCATGATGGTAAACCACATAGATGCTCCGCGGTGGTGTGTCGGGCGAATGGTTGGTCTGGGACGTCTGGCCTGGCAACCAAACCCTTCGCGGTCATGCCCGCTCCTACAGGAAAACGGCCATCGCGTCGGACCTGCAATGTAGGAGCGGGCATGACCGCGAAAGCGTACCATCAGGCGCCGCCAATCTCCCGTCCAAAACTCTAACTCGACTCCGCGCGTAACCCATTCCAGCCGTTGCGCCGTTGCCACATGGCGATCGCGACCAACCCCATCACCACGCCAATCGTATTGGCGAAGAGATCATCAAGATCAGCCGAACGCGTCGGATGGAAATACTGCACGAACTCCACCGACAAACCAACGCCCGACATCATTCCGAACCGCAGCCACCAACGCCACCGCGGGAAGGCGAGGTAACTCAACAACGTGCAGACAAGCAGGCCAGCCATATGGAAGCTGGTCATCAACCACTGTCCGCTACCAAACGGCGGAGTAGGGCGCATGCCGAAAAACATGCCTAGCGCCACGACCGCGACGAACATAATCTGAAACGTACTGCGATGTTGTGCCCAGCGTTGCGTGACGCTTCGCCACATAAAAGCTCCGGAAGCGCGGCGTGGACCGCGTAAGAATATTGACTGCGTACTTTGACTCTGCAAGGGCCATGCCGCACAGCGAGTTGCACTGGTCAGCGGCATCAGCGGCAAGCGCCGGCCTGGCGTTAACGTCGGTTGGCGCGAACCCGTTTGTCTGCGAAAGAAGTCAGAGGTTGCATGAGAGGTACAACAAAGGCGAGAGACGAGCCGTATTGGTGCGGTGAGTTGCGACTGAGAAAGCGTGCAACATCATGCAGTACCAGCTCAGACCGCCAGGGACCCTCTCAAGCTACCAACCAGTACAAACAGCTCACCGCACCAAGCGGAAATGAGATCAGAACCAGCCCTGCAGCGAAGCTCTCCATGAACCGACCGAATATCAGTGCGATCGCCGCCGAACAGCCGATCAGCGCCACGATCGGAAACCACCAGTCAAAGATGAAGAATCCCCAGACGAGCAGGCCCAACGCGCATACCGGGGCCGCATAGCCGCCGAGAAAGGTGTACGCCGTGCTCAGGCGCGTATCCGGACGAGGCCTCGCATCCAGCACGCGGCGGGTCTTGGCGTAGGATTCAGCGCAGAGAATCAGAAATGATAACGCGATGAGATAGGCGATCATGGTGTGTTTACATTCCCTGTAGACGCTTTCACAAAGGCACGACGGCCCACACACTATATATTCGATTTTCGAATCAATTTGATATCAATTTGCCTTTCGAGACGAGGCGAGGCTATTTGACCAGCTGGTCAAATCCGGACTCGAAAATTTCGATATCGCGATCGCTCGTCACCTCGTACAGGCCATAGTAGCGAGCCAGTCGAGCACCGCCGTCGCGTGTCAGCGGATTCCAGACGATGGTCCCCCGGCTACGGGTCGAGCGGGCGAAGAAGGCATCAAACGGGAAGGTGAAGTACACGCCCTTGTCGAAGCTGCCTTCGCCGAACTGTTCAGCCGGCACGTCGGTCCGTGTCACCCAGGCGCCCACGGTCACACCATTGTCGAAGCGGCGTGACAGATCCAGGGTCGCGCCCAGATCCCCGGCGAGATAACGGCCGACGCTGCCCTTGGCCAGTACGTTGTGATAGCCGGTCTGCAGGTAACCGGTCACATGTCCGGTTACCACGGAATAGTCGCGGAAGCTGAAGTCCTGGGCAAAGCCGCGCTGGCGTACCCAGTTAACGTCCACGCCCACCGCCCACTTCTCGCCATGCGGGCGCAGCAACATTTCGCCGCCGACGCCGCCGAACATACTCTCGAGCAGCCCGCCATAGACCATGCCGTACCAGTCCCGGCGAACCTCTTCGGCATGGGTGAATTGCAGGTTCTCGATGACCACATCCGAGGTGGTCAGGTACTGGCGCAGGTTGGTGCGTACACGGGGCAGGTTGCTGGGTGCGTCATAGCGAAACTTGTCGAAGTTGTTGATCAGGTTCGCCGCTACGCTGCCATGCATCCAACTGTTGCGGGCGAAGCGGTACTCCGCGTCGGCGCGTGCCAGAAACTGGTACAGGATGAAGCCGTCCGGGCCGCCGATATTCTGGTTGTAGCCGAGCGACAAACCGGCATCGAAGCGATCCAGCGGTTGCTGATATAGCACGTCGGTGTCGACAATGCTTGGCTCTGCGGACACCACCGCGCGGCGCATGATCTGCGGATCGATGCGGTTGGCATCGAGATCACGCAAGCGCTCGGCGCGCAGGCTGGTCTCGCTTATGGTCACGCCGCGCGCGGTGTGCCGCAGCGTGTACCAGTCGTAAGTGCCGGCACCGGCTGCGTTGTCCAACACGCGGCTGGCGCGGCCAAGGCCCTTGGCAGTGCTGCGAAATCGGGTTTGCTCGGCGGTGATGATCAGCTCGCGATCACGCCTGGCAATCTGCTGCACATCCAGACCCGCGTTCTCCTCCAGGCGCTGGCTTACTGCATCCCAATCGACCGCCTGGCCGGACACGCCAGTCGGTGGCAAGCGCGCTTCGGGAGCCGGATCGAGCACCTTGGGTGTGCTTGCGTTGGACTTCAGGTTGGTACGAAAGGTAATCCCGAGCATGGCGGTATTGCCGCGCTCCCAGGCCGCATGCAGATCGATACCGCGGGTGACGGCGAACACCGCGCCGAGGTTGAGCGGCGAGTCCTGTTGCTGATCGTTATCCTGCGGCTCGCTCTGGTAGTCATTACCGTCCACCTCGAGCTTCAGGCGCAGGCGATTCCAGGGCGTTTGGTACTCGATACCGCCGAACACGCCCGGACGACCGCGAAAATAGTTGTCCTGGTTGAAGTCCCCGACCTGGTCTGCCGTGCGGCCGGGCCGGTCATCGAAGCTCTCGCCGAGTAACGAGAACGGGTTGCGAAAGTCCCCGCGATTGCCGATGTAACCCCAGGCCAGGCCCAGGCTGATATCCAGATCCAGAAAGCGCTTGTTCGCGACCACGTATTCGCTGGAAAACAGGCCGGTGCCGCCAATGTCGCGCATGCCGATGGCCACGTCCGGCGTCCAGTAGCTTTCTTCCCAGACGCGGGCCTTCACGTCGACGGCCTTGTCCTTGTAGCTCTGGTCACCGGCAATTTGCGGGCCGTACAGCCGGTTGGTGATCGCCATGTAGCGGATCGTGCCTTCCAGCCAGGGCAGCGGCTGCACCGAGACGCTATAGCGGCTGTACGGTGAGGTACGGTTGGCGTTGAAGCTGAACTCGCCCTCCGGTGCCATGCGCGCAGTAGGCGTCTGCAGCAGGCCGACGCCGCCGAAGTCGTGCTGCGTAGTGCGATAACGGTCCGCGACGCTAGCAGACGAGTAACCCAGGCCCGCGAGTAACGCCGGGACGAGCAGCGCAAGGCGGTACGGCACAGGCTTATTCAAAGCGACCCCCGAGCGAATACTGGGTAGCCAGCAGCGAGACGAAGTCCTCATTGAAGCTTGGCGACTCGCCAGCAAGGTGGCGCTCGCTCACCGGTACATACAGCACCGCGCCCACCGCCACCGCGGCAGGTTCGCGGTTCCACAGCGCTACGCCGCGACGCTGGGTCACGCCGTCCGGCTGAATCACATCCACGAAGCTCGGGTCGGCCAGCTCATGGGCCGGACACTGCTTCAGGTAATCGACCGGCTGCCAGACCGGGTCAAATGGCAGCACACAGTCTGCCTGCACCGCGCCGGTCACTCGTACCTGATTCGCCCTCTGCGGATACAGAATCCGATCGCCAGTCTCGAGCAACGCGTTGCGGTTCAATGCCAACTGCTGCAGCGGATCGAGCTGGGCGAGTACGCGTCCGGTAACCGGCATCCGCTGGACTGCAACCAGCAAGCGGTTAGCCAGCTCGACACCGGCCGGCTTGTTGTCGGCCAGCCAGTGCACCCGATTGCTATGCAAGTCGAAGAGCACTCCAGCCTTCAGCTTTTGCTGCGGCTCGATGGCTGAGCGGCGCAACAGGGCAGCGCCGAGGAACCAGGCATCGGCGCGTACCTGCCCGGCCACCGCAGCATCGTGCAGGCGGGCACCGTCGGGCAGGGCGTAGGAGCCCGGGCGCAATACCGCACCGTCAACGGCGATGCTCACTAGCGCGGCGTGGCTGGGTGTGGTGACTATCAGGGCGCAGGCGGTCGATATGGCTAGTGCGAGACGGCGCGGGGAGGTGGCGCCCATGCACATCGAGCCGCCCTCATCGCGGCAAGAACGCCGCTCCCACAGAAGCTGTCCCGGGAACAGCCGCTTCCACTGGATCATGCCTGGCAGCCGAGTCATGGCTGTGCCCCAGCGGGTATGGCTTCAGTCAGAAACAGTTCCGGCAGGCCCGGTGCGACATGCTGAGCGCTGGCTATGACCCGCCCATCGGCCGGGTCATACCAGTAGCGATTGTCGGCCTTGAAGCCGAGCGCTGGCATGCTCACGGCTTCGTCTACCCGTTGCAGTTCGACCTGCTGGCCCATGATTTCCAGCGTTTCGCTCGGGCCCAGGGAATAGGTAGCGTGCTGTGGAACGCCGGTCAGATAGCGTGCCGGGTAATCGACCAGCCGTGTGACGATGAGGCCATCAACTAGATTACGCAGGTCGCCGAGAAACGGATCATTCTCAGCCAGCGCAACGAGCACATCCGCTTCGGCGGGCAGCCCGGCGCTGTGCATCAACTTGCCGTTGCACGTGACCAAATGCTGATCGACGCCATGCCATTCGGCCACGGCCTGCTGGCGCGAGGCGAGCAGAAGCAACGCCTCGCTCTGGCCCAGGCGAGCCACCAGAGCAGGAACGGTGAGCTGATTGACGTGTTCAGTGGTGATCTGCGCTTGCGGACCGAGCACGGCGATGCGAATCGTCTCGTAGGACGTCGTGCCAAGCGAACTGCAGCCAGCCAGCCAGAGGGAAGCGGCGCAGCATGCAGCTGCGCGCGACAGGGTGTTCACCTACGCCTTCCTCAGTTAGCGCTGCGATCGCGCAGGTCTTCGTCGATGGTCAAGGTGGTACGGAAAATGTTGGCCGAGGGGAACAGCTGACTGATGAAGCGGTTCCAGCGGGTGATCTCCGCCGGGCCAACGAACACCACATCCTGCGGTTGCATCTCGAACTGATCGGCGAGGATGAAAGCGGTCGGCGAGCTGGCATTGAGCTGGAATACGGTGGCCTTCTGCGTTTCGAGGTCTTCTACGCCACGGATCACATACACTTCGCGGCCGCTGGCAGTCTCCTGCAGCGGCCCGCCGACCGTGGCAAGCACTTCGCTCAGTGTCATGCGGCTGGTGCTGTAAGGCAGAGGGCGCGGCGTACGCACCTCACCCATCACGAAAATCTTGCGCGAATCGTTCAGCGCCAGGTGCAGCTTGTCACCGGAGCGCAGGTAAATCTCGCCGATATTACTCGGGCGGTCGGTCAGGCGATCGTAATCGAGCGTGTAGGTCACGCCGTCGCGCACCAGGGTCAGGTTGGACAGGTCCGCACGGGCCTTATCGATGCCGGCCATACCCACCGCCTGCACCAGTGTCAGCGGTTCGGCAGTGATCGGCAGATAGCCACGGGTGTTGAACGCACCGCTGACGACGATCTTCTGGCTGTTGAAGCCGATCACGTTCACATCGACCTGCGGCTGCTCGATCACCCGCGCCAGGCGGTCGGCGACCAATTGACGGAGCTGCTCCAGCTCCAGGCCTTCAACCTGTACGTTGCCAAGAAACGGGTAATACAGCGTGCCGTCGCTGCGCACGACGCGGGAGTTGGCTTCCGCAGGCTGCTGCGGGCCGCCTGGCACAGTCAGCTCGGGGTGATCCCACACGGTGATGAACAGAGCATCGTTGGCGCCGATGCGGTAGTTCTCCGGCTGGTAGTCCAGCAGCACCTGGGGAATGTGCATGCGGGTATTTACCGCCTGCTCCTGGGCGATCACCTTGGGGGTGATCTGCACGATTTCCACCATGCTGTTATCCGCTGCATCGCGATCGATCAGGCTTTTCTTTTGCATATGCATGCCAGGAGCAAAGGCACACGCCTGTAACAACAACAGGGACGCGCCCAGCGCGGCGAACGGGAAACGAATCATGGCAGGAATCTTTTAATCGTGAGGCAAACGTGGGGGTATAGAGAAAGGCTACTGCAGCAAAAAGCCACTCGACACGACGTGCGAGTGGCTCGGTTCAGCTGATCAGTTGGTAGTGCCGGTCGTGCCAGTGGTACCAGTCGTGCCGGTGCCGCCCGAACCGCCGCCGCCAGCGGAAGCCGCAGCGGCCGCTGCGCCAGCTACTGCTGCGCCAACGGCAATGGCGCCTACGCTAAGCCCACCGACTGCGCCAGCTGTTGCACCAGCAGCAACGCCAGTGCCGGTACCTGCTGCTGCACCAGTGCCTGCCGAAGCGCCTGCAGTGGAACCGCTTGCACCAGCCGAACCTTCGGCGGCGACAGCCTGTTCAGCGGCATGAGCAAAACTGGAGGAAAGGATCAAGCCACTGGCGATCAAAGCGAGGAATTGCTGTTTCATTTACTCGGTTCCTTGTGAGCAGATATTGATGGAGCGATTATACGCAGTTACCAAAAACTGGGAACTATTTCAAAAAAAGATTGTCAGGCCGCGCTGTTTTTCGGGACACCATGAGTTGTATTTGTAGGAGCGCACCTGGGCGCGAAGAAGAATGCACGGACTCGTTCGCGCCCGGGTGCGCTCCTACATCAACCAACCCTGTGGGAGCAGCGTCCCCGCCGCGATAGGTTAATCCCCATACCCCTGCGGATTCTGCGACTGCCAGCGCCACGCATCAGCACACATGGCCCCCACGCCCAGCTCAGCGCGCCAACCCAGCTCCTGCTCGGCCAGCGACGCATCGGCATAACACAGCGCAACATCCCCAGGCCTGCGGTCCACCAGCTTGTAGGCAACGGGTTTGCCGGCTGCCTTCTCGAAAGCCTTGACCATATCCAGCACCGAATAACCGACACCGGTGCCCAGATTGAACGCTTGAATGCCCGGCTTACGCTCGACCCATTCCAGCGCCTTGACGTGACCGGCAGCCAGATCTACCACGTGGATGTAATCGCGCACGCCCGTGCCGTCATGCGTCGGGTAATCGCTGCCGAACACGTTCAAGTGTTCGCGACGGCCGACTGCCACCTGGGCGACGTAGGGCATCAGATTATTAGGAATGTCGGAAGGGTCTTCGCCGATCAAGCCACTTTCATGCGCCCCAACCGGATTGAAGTAACGCAGCAGGGCGATGTTCCAGTCGCTGTCGGCCACGTACAGATCGCCCAGCATCTCCTCGATCATCAGCTTCGAGCGACCATAAGGATTGGTCGCGGACAGCGGAAAATCCTCGCGAATCGGCACACTGACCGGGTCGCCATATACCGTGGCTGACGAGCTGAATACCATGTTCTTCACGCCGGCACGCTGCATGGCCTGGCACAGCACCACGGTGCCACTGACGTTGTTGTGGTAATAGCGCAGCGGCTGCGCAACGGATTCGCCAACAGCCTTGAGCCCGGCAAAGTGAATCACCGCCTGGATCACATGTTCGCTGAACAAACGGTCGAGCACTGCTGCGTCGTTGATGTCGCCCTGCACAAAGGTCACCGGCCGACCGGCCAGTTGCTCGACGCGGCGCAGCGCCTCGGGCGAGCTGTTGCTCAGGTTGTCGATCACCACCACCTGGTAACCGGCCTCGAGCAGCTTGATGCAGGTGTGGGTGCCAATGTAGCCGGCGCCCCCGGTGACCAGTATTGATTTATTCATGTAGTCGTTTGGATCCGTTTGTTTGCAATGACGCTTTGCGTCAGTAGGCGTTCTTGTCGACGAAGCCCTTGAATACCGTCATGAACACGATCTTGAGATCCAGCCACAGTGACCAGTGCCGGATGTAGTCCAGATCGCACTCGACGCGCTTGGCCATCTTGTCCAGCGTATCGGTCTCGCCACGCCAGCCGTTGACCTGCGCCCAACCGGTGATCCCCGGCTTGACCTTGTGACGCAGCATATAGCCGCTGATCAAGGTGCGATATTCCTCGTTGTGCGCTACCGCATGCGGGCGCGGACCAACGATAGACATGTCGCCCAGCAGAACGTTTATGAATTGCGGCAACTCATCCAGCGAGGTTCGGCGGAGGAAGGCACCGAACGGCGTGATACGCGCATCGCCCCGGGTAGCCTGCACGACATTGGCGCCGTTTTCCATTACACGCATGCTCCGAAACTTCCATACCGAGATCGGCTTGCCATCGATACCGTAGCGTTGTTGGCGAAAGAGAGCCGGGCCAGGGGAGGTCAGCTTCACGCCGAGCCCGATCAGCAGCATGGGCACCGAGATCAGCGCCAGGATCACCGAGGCAAGCACGATATCTTCCATGCGCTTGATTACTCGGCTCGCGCCATCCATCGGCGTATCGAAAATGCTGATGCTCGGCAACCCGTTGATGCTCTCGCTACGTGCGTGCAGCAGATCAAACACGAACACGTCAGGGATCAGGTAGACCGACGCGGTGGTGTCGCTCAGCGCGTCTACCAGCCACTTGATCTTCAGCTCCGCGCGCATGGGCAAGGTGATGTAGACCTTGTCTATTCTCCCCTCACGCGCCTCGGCAATCAGATTGGCCATGTTGCCATTGATCGGCAGGCGAACGCTGGTGCCATCCAGGGAGACCGGCTCCACGGACATGTCATCATAGAAGCCGAGGAGGTCCAATCCCATCCAGGGTGCGTTCATGATGGTGTTGGCCAGACGCTGGCCCAGCGGGCCAGCACCGGCAATGGCGACAGACCGGGTATTGATTCCCCGGCTGCGCAGACGCCTCACTACCACCCGCAACACCACACGGTGGGACGCCAGGCCGGCAAGAGCCAGGCCGAACCATAGCAGGCCATCCGTGTTGGGCAGGGTGCGAGAGGGCAGCAGAAAGTAATCCACCGCGAACACCGCGGCAAACGCCGTTGCCCAGCTACTGGCTACCTTGCGCAATTCAAGCAGGCTGTGTTCGCCCCGCCAGGAGCCATACAGCTGGCTGAAGTCACTGATCAGATAGAACAGGAACAGGCTAGCGGTTACGCACAGAATGTATTCCGTTTGCAGCGGCGTGTCGTTCCAGTGCAGCGTCCCAAAAAACGCCGCAGCGATAACCAGCAGATCCAGCCAGCGATGCATTAACGACAGCATGGACTCCCGCGAGTGGAGAATCCCTTTTTGGTATTTAGGCATGAGCGTTCAAACAGTCCTCGGGCTGTTCAGGGTTGATACCCGTGGTTAGAACTCGGGGCGAACTGACTTGCCGCGGCCGATGCCGTAATAGTCGAAGCCCTGAGCTTCCATGCGCTGGGGGTCATACAGGTTCCGCCCGTCAAAGATGACGGGGGTGCTCAGCGCGGCGCGAACGTACTCGAAATCCGGAGCCTTGAAATCGCGCCATTCGGTGACCACCACGAGCGCATCAGCACCGGAAAGCGCCGCTTCCTTTGTGCCCATGAGTCGCAGGTCTCTACGATGACCATAGATGCGTTGGGTTTCTTCCATTGCCTCGGGATCGAACGCCTGCACCACCGCGCCGTGCTGCCATAGCAGCTCCATCAGCACGCGGCTGGAAGCGGCGCGCATGTCGTCAGTATTCGGTTTGAAGGACAGGCCCCAGACGGCAAAGGTCTTGCCCGTGACGTCACCATTGAAGTGATGGCTGATCTGCTCGAACAGGCGCGACTTCTGCCGCTCGTTCACCGCCTCGACAGCAGTGAGCAGCTGCGCCTCGTATCCGACCTGGCGAGCTGTTCGCTCCAGTGCCTGAACATCCTTGGGAAAGCACGAACCGCCATACCCGCAACCGGCATAGATGAAGTGATAGCCAATGCGCGGGTCGGAGCCTATGCCGTGACGCACTGCCTCGATATCCGCCCCCAGCCGCTCGGCCAGGTTGGCCATTTCGTTCATGAAGGAAATCTTGGTCGCCAGCAGGCAGTTGGCCGCGTACTTGGTCAGCTCGGCGCTGCGCACGTCCATGATGATGACTTTTTCATGGTTGCGATTGAACGGCTCGTACAGCTCGCGCAGGCGCGCCTCGACGTGGTCGCTATCGGTGCCGATGATGATACGGTCCGGCCGAACGCAGTCGGCGACCGCCGATCCTTCCTTCAGAAATTCGGGATTCGATGCCACATCGAAGGCAATGTCCACCCGCCTGTCGGCCAGCACTTCGGCCATTCGAGCGTGGACGCGGTCCGCGGTCCCGACCGGAACGGTCGATTTGTTCACGACGATTTTCCCCGAGTCCATATAACGTGCAATGGTCTCGGCAACGGCAAGCACGTATTTCAGGTCGGCGCTGCCGTCCTCGTCGGGCGGAGTGCCCACCGCGATGAACTGGATCTCGCCAAAGCCGACGCCGGTAGCGGCATCGGTGGCGAAGCTAAGCCGACCAGCCGCATGATTCTTTTCGACCAGATCGGTCAGCCCCGGCTCGTAGATAGGGATGATGCCCTTGATGAGGTTATCGATCTTTGCTGCGTCAACATCTACACAGCAGACCTGATGGCCCGCATCGGCGAGCACGGCAGCCTGGACAAGGCCTACATAGCCAATCCCAAAAACGGTGATCTTCATTGCACCACGTCCTTATTGGCTGCGCCGATAAAACGTACTCGACGGTACGCCGCTTTAGCTATCGTGAGCGGATTCGCCTCGCGGCGCGCGAGGTACGAGGCGGACGAGCTGAGCCAAGTGGCCCACGGATAGTGCCGAGTACTACCACCCTGTGTCATGAATGATGCGTATCTGAGTTCGTCGTCGGTGCACCGGAGGTCGGCTGACCGCTGCAGCTTTTCCATCCAAGGTGACGATCGATCAGGAGCAAAAGTACGCGATAAGGAAAACCGGTCCGATCGATCGAATTCCGACAGACCTTCGATCTTCTGAGCGTGGCTATAGCTGCTCAAATACGTTAGCACCAAATCCCAGTCTTGATGCTTCGGTAGCGATTCGTCGAAGAAACGTAAGTTACAGCGAGTAAACATCAGACTAGAGGTCTGACAAATATGCGGATGCGATTTGAATACGGCGCTAAAAAAAAGCTCGCGTGTCAACGAAGAAGGGTAACAGTACCGGGCGCCGGAACAAAAAATATCGACGTAGTGCAGAAGCGGGCTTTGCGAATATTGCACATAGTCTGATTCGAAATTTCGAGCCAGAAAGCGGTCGTCACTGTCGAGCAAATATATTAATTGACCCGACGACGCTCGAATCCCTATATTTCGGGAAATGGCCGCGCCACGCGTGACGGTATTCCGAATAATCAGATCATGAGGACGAAGAAGCGCGCATTGCAACGGGCGCGACGAGTTGTCATCGACGATGATGATTTCGACTCTGTCCGAACCAGGCTGCAACAGAACAGATTGTACTGCTCTGTTCAACTGTACCGGCCGATCCTTTGCCGGGATGATAATCGATGCAATCATTCCCATGTTTTCACCTCTATAGAGACGCGGCCGCGCGAAAGAAGTCGATAGGTTTTGAACAGATTAAACGGATAATCAGTGAGGTAGCGCTTGATGGTATGCGGTTCTCGGACCATTCGGTAAAAAGCGCGTAGGTTGAGACGATTTATTATGCTCGGGTAATAATCGCTCTCACAGGTAGACTCTTGCCGTATGAATCCGCCGCAGGTGAACCCGGTGCCGAAGAAGCCTTGGTCTTGCAACAAGGAAAGAAACTGCTCCTGCTTACCTGCCCCAAGGCCGGCGACGACGATATCAGGCGATGCAGAAATCGTCTTTTCCAACACTTCGAACAACAAATTCCCGTCCCAGTAACCATCTCGATGTCCGGAAATTTTTAAATCTGGATATCTCAAGCGAATTTTGGCCACGAACCGGTCAACCTCCGCCGCGGTGCCGCCAATAAAATATATAGACTTGCCGTTCCTGCTTGCGTACTCAAAAACGTCTCTGGCTATCGACGAAAAATCAAAGCTTACGCGGCGTATCGGGTTGCGGGAAAAAAAAGAAAAAAACTTTGAACAAAGGATTCCGTCGCAGTAGAACGAAAAACGTTCGAGATACTCCGTGTTACCAAGTACCTGAGCGATCGACGAGAAATTTACAAAGGAAATCAGCTTCCCTTGTCCTGAAAAAAGTAGCTCAGAGTGGTTTGATGCTAAGCGCAGCGGCGGGGGGACATGGCCTGGTAATGACGAGACTTTGCGTTCCATGCGTTTCCTCGGTGTGGTTCCTAAATTTTAAAGAATTGGAGCTAAACAAAATAATCGAAAAAAATAATATTGATGAGAAATTATTGTGGTTGTAAATAGAAAATACGAAGACCGCTGATATTGAAATGGTGAAAAACACGGCGAGCGCCGGAATAGTGTCCGAGGCGCTTGTTTTTGCAAATCCGTAAAGCTTTCTTAGAGTAAAGAGCGTGGTGAGAGCCAAAATGGCTAGGGTTAGCCCGCCCAGGTCGACCAGCACCTGAATGTACGAGTTATGAAAGTGCGGAACGTCGTAGTTTGCGAACTGTGGTATATAGCGGAGCAGGTCGCGGGAATGTTCTGAGCTCAAGTACGCTTGATATCCCCACCCCAATAAAAGATTTTCTTCTGCAGCCTTCGTTCCAACGCCCCATAAGAGCGTCCGACCAGTCAAGGTGGGATCTCTCCCTAGAAACTCAAGAATAGGCCCGGAAAGCAACGCAAAACCCGCTGCGCAAGAAAATAGGATAATAAAAACGAATGCGATGAATGTTGAGGGTCCAATTTGTTGTTTACGAGCCCGAAAGAATAATCCGTAAGAAGCCAAGCCCAACGCACAAAGAGCCAGAGCTGATGACGAACCCGTCAATAGTACAAAGATAATGTGGAACGCCACGGCCGTCGTCCGAAGGGCCTGTCGCTCGATTTTCAATGATAGAATCGCGCCGAGAGCAGCGTAAAAGCCAGCCGTGATTTTATGATTAAAAAAGCCGCGAATTGGATCTGTACCGAGCATCGTGTCACGCTGGTGGATGTCGACGTAGCGAACCGTGTCGAAGCCGAAGGTGCTGAATATAAGACTCAACCCAATCATGATAGCTATTGTGTTGCGTGTAATGTTCAGGAGTTCCGCGAATGTAAAGCGTGCCCGAAGGTACATGCAGAATGCTAGGTTGCAAAAAAAAGCGATCGAATAATTTAGGGATGTACCAACGTCCACGCTCCAAAGCGATGAGATAATCGGGGTCAACGCCAGGTAAAAACACAGGGCGTCAGCCCGGTAGATCGTCGGCTTCAGAGTCAGCAGGCGGGTAATCGTCACGACATAAAGAACTAGCCATGAGATGAGAAAAAGGTTGTCATTTCTAGCTTCGGTTTCGTTTCCGAAAATCAGATTTGCGAAAAGGCCCATTGAGGCGGCTAGGTAAAGTGAAGCTATTGCTCGATCAAACTTTCGTAGCATCTATATGTCTGCGCGTTAGCTTTGTGAAAGATACGCTAGGGCATCTGATATTAGCTGAGAGTTTCGTTGATAAGCTGTAGTTAGTGCGGACCTGATTTGGGCCTCCTGGTTGGAGATTCCCTCAAGATGCTGATCGAGAGGTTTCTCGTCGCTTAAATCGAATATCAAATAACTTAAGCCGAGGTCTTCAAATATTCCAGCGATCTTAGTTTGCTTGGCTCGATCGATTACTGGAACGGGAATTGACCCCTGCGCCGCTGCGAACAATAGAACGTGGAGCCTGTTGCTCAGCGTGACTGTGCTTACGTTATAAATTGCGAATATCTCATCAGCATTGCTCCCGTTGAAGCCTACATGGATCTCCGCATTGCACCGGGAGCTAAGATCGTGGTTGAAGGCATGGTCTCTTTCTACCTGTGTAACGACAGCCAAACGACTGT
Source organism: Halopseudomonas xinjiangensis (assembly GCF_900104945.1). Classification (NCBI taxonomy): domain Bacteria; kingdom Pseudomonadati; phylum Pseudomonadota; class Gammaproteobacteria; order Pseudomonadales; family Pseudomonadaceae; genus Halopseudomonas; species Halopseudomonas xinjiangensis. The sequence goes on from NZ_LT629736.1 coordinate 775,465, forward strand.
GCTGGCTGAGCAGTTCCATTGCGCTAAGAGCGGTGGCGGGATGCTCGCCTTCAAGATGCATATCCCGAAAGCTCAGGCAGTAACCATATCTGGCGAGCCCGGGCTGACGCGATGTCAATAGAAAGGCCATATCCGGGCAAAAGCTTGAGGGCAGTCCTTTGGCTCGGCAATATGTCATCGAATAACTTTCTCGTACGGTGTAGAGAGCATGTAAAGATGCTTGGAGCTTCTCTAGCATCGTTTCCACAGTGGTTCGGAAAGGCCCTATCGACGCGCCAACTCTTACCATTCGAACGCCTGCACACCGCATTCCCAAAAAAGAGACCGTGCGCACGAGTGTTTTCTTTAAGCCTTCTTCATCTCCGAAAAAGTGCCCGGGTTTCTGGAAGAAATAAGTGCGATTGCGTCGGATGCTTCTGTATATCATCGCTGAAACGAAAGAAAAGTGTCCGGAGTCTACTACGAAGCACTCGGTTTTACGGATGGCCTCAATGTAATGCGGTGGACAGTTTCTCACGTTTACCGTTACGTTAAACAATTTGGCGCACTGTTCAATTAGAAGCAGATTTATAACGATGTCGCCGAGGTTTTCATTTTGAGTGTTTGCAACGTAGTAAAGAGAAGGTTTCTCGCGCACAGGGGGCGTCGGCTGGTTTGAAGGCGCTGTTTCCATGTGACGTAAGATCATTTCTAGTTACCGCTGAGATGTTGGTGGTTGTCAGTACGACTAATTTTTCCGGATCACTGATTTTTGGCTTCGTTAGCCAGGCAACGTCAGGCAAGTTAGGATGCACTCTATCTTACAGGTGCAGGGGCTTCGGCCGCTCTCAAAATATAAGACGCATTCCGCAACGATCAGCCGAAAATGTCAGCTCGCCTGCTTTCGACAATGCGGTCGTTATCGAATTCGTTGAGACATCTGAGACTTCAAGCCCTTAATAACATCTTTCGACGGGATTTCGGATGTCCCCAGTAGGCCAACTATTGAAACGTTTACCGATTTCTGTGTAGCTAGCGTCCAGACTGCTAGGACATTCCAAGCAGTCTTCGAGACAATGAACGACATCGCTGCTCCTTCAAGCCCAAAGTTTGTGTAGCTTAAAGGTAGAGCTAGCAAGCACAAAGCTAGCGCTCCACCTTGGTAGAAGACCTGCAACCAATGCAGGCCAGCTATTTGCATCGCGAGGCCGGTTGGACCGGTCAGGGCGTTGATCGCTACTCCTAGGCTTAGCAGTCGAAGAATCGGACCGTACTCAACATATTCGCTACTAAATAAACACAAGACAGGCTCTGCAAAAATAGCGAGTATGCCGCAGACGGCTAAAACCGGGATCAGTTGTACCAGTATTAAGAAGTTGCATATGCCTTGGAACTCGCGGTGTTGGCCTCCCGCTATCGCTTTCGACAATCGGTTTGCGGAGATCAGCGTAGTCGCGATCATGAACATGTTTATGACGTCTACGGTACGCATCGACGCAAAGAACGCGCCGGTCTCCGTCTCCGTGGCGACCACCGCGAGTATGACAGTAAAAAGGTATGTGTCGGATCCGGCTATAACGGCGATTATGCTCATGCCAAAACTCGTATCAAGCCACCGCTTAATCCGGATCTTCACACCGTTCCTCAACGCACGAACGGTTTTCCATACCATATGAACGTGAGATAGCGCGATGACGCAAAGCGGCGCGACTAAAACGCCTAGTGCGATAGTTAATTCCGATTCCGCTTCGGAGAGCAGTAAGTATGTGATTGCGCCTCCGGCCAAAAGGCGCCAAAGAACATCGCGGGAGAAAATCGCGTAAAGTACTTTGTCCTGCGCCCGCAATGCACCGATCGTCGATTGAGTGACGGCATACAGAAAGGACAGACTCGAAAGCAACACGAGATCTACCGTTTTCAATGGTAGATCGACATGAGCGGCGGCGGCTATTCCTGCGGCGAGAGCGAAAGCGCTGCCGACCGTGAGCGTAACAATTGCGGAAAACAGGTAGATACCTTTCTCATACTCCACATTAGCGCCTCTGCGAGCGACGGCGGTCTCTTTCACTATGAACACCTGCTGGCCGAACGACCCAGCCAGACCAGCTACCATAGCAATGCTGAATAACACGCTGAATGTCCCGAACAAACCTGGGCCCAGGTAACGTGCTAAGCCAACAAAAAGTATGTAGGAGGTGGCGCCTGCAGCGATTTTTATAGCGAAAGCTGCTGCCATTTGACCCAGGTTCGTCCGAGTAATTTTCAGCATATTAGTCTTCTGACCCCTGCAGGATGCTCGTTCGCCGCTGAAACGTAGCGTTACGATTTGTCAGAACTGTACACGTAGTTGTAATAGCCGTAGTTGGCGTAACTGTAAGCGCCCGCTTTCTTGAGTACGGCGTTGAAAATAGCGCCTTTGAGCTGAATATCATTTTGCTCGAACCGACGCTTCATTACTTCGATCTCTTTCGCCCCGTTCACACCGAACCGAGTCACTACCAGGCTGGTTCCAGCGCCGCGGCCTACAATTGCCGCATCGGTTACGGCGAGGATCGGCGGGGTGTCGATGATCACCAGGTCGTATTGGCTGCTCACGTTTTCCATGAACGCTGTGAAGTTCGGATGCATCAGTAGTTCTGACGGGTTCGGCGGAACCTGGCCCCGTGGCACGAAGTGCAGATTCTCGATTTCAGTTTGGCGAATTGCTTTTTCGCTGGTGAGCTGTGCGGCTAACAGTTCAGACAGCCCATTGATTGGCTGAATACGGAACAGCTTGTTGATATAGCCCTTGCGCATGTCTGCGTCGATCAGCAGCACTTTCTGGCCCGCCTGAGCCATGATGACGGCGAGGTTGGCGGATACGAACGACTTGCCTACAGAAGGACTGGGGCCGGAAATCATCAGGATGTTGTTTTTGGCTTCCAGCCGTGCGAAGTGCAGGCTGGTACGCAGGCTGCGCAGAGATTCGATGGACAGGTCGGCCGGGTTATTTACGGCTAGCAGGAGCGAGCTGGGGCCCTTGTCGTTGCGATCGCGGGCGCGCTTTTCCAGCACTTCCTGATCCTTGCTGAAGGGGATGGCAGCATAAACGGGTAGGCCAAGCTGTTCGATGACGTCTGGGTCTTCTACGCCCCGGTTGAGCGCATTGCGAAGCAACACCAATGCAACCCCAACGAAGCCGCCCAGCAGAACTGCTATTGCGGCAATCATTGGCTTTTTCGGGGCTACGGGTTCTTCAAGATTCACGTCCGCGTCGTCGACTACACGCACGTTGCCCACTGTCCCTGCGCGCAACACATCCAGCTCCTGCGCGCTGTTGAGCATGGCGGTGTACACCTCGGTGGTGACGGTCACGTCGCGCGTCAGGCGCAGCAGCTCCTGTTGGGTTTGCGGGAGGTTTTCGATCTTGTCAGCCAGTTCGCTGCGTTGGCGCTGCAGCTGAGTGGTCTGTTCGATCAGTGCCTGGTAGGTGGGGTGCTCGCGGGTGAAGCGGCGCTCCAGTTCGGCGCGCTTGAGGTTCTGTTCGCTGATCAGCGTATCCAGCTCGACGAGCTGGTCCAGTACCGCCTGAGTTTCGATGGTGATGTTTACCGACTTGTTGCTGGTCTGGTATTCGTTCAGCGCCTGCTCGTAGCGCTCCAGCTCGGTGCGCACCTGTGGCAGTTGCTGGCGGAGGAATTCCAGGCTCTGTGCGGCTTCGGCGGAGTTGCGCTCGACGTTCTGACGCACATACAGACGGCTGACTTCATCAAGCACGCGGGTAGCGTAGTCCGGATCTTCGTGCTTCAGGCTCAGGGCGATGATGCCGCTGTCCTTACCGCGCTCGCTGGCACCGAGTTCTTCCTGGTACTGCAGGATGGTGTTCAGGCGCCGTTGACGGGTGACTTCGAACTGAGTGCCCGGGTGTGCTACCAGTTGAGCGATCTGTACCTTGAAGCCGTCTTGGTCGATCTGCTGGCCTACGCTGCCTTCTGCCAGTAGGTTGCCGTCTTCATCGGCAATTTCGAAGCTGGCGTGGTCGATCGCGGTCAGGGTCAGTGGTTCGCCTAGGTAGCGCGGCGGTACGTCCAGCTGGAACACGTCGATGATTTCACCGCCCCAGGCGTAGCTGCTGAGGCCGAACAGTGGCTGGGCCACGTCCCCAAGGGATTCGGGTTCGAACCGGCGTGCCGCCCATGCGCCGATGGCGGGAAAGTGCCTGGGCTCGGCGATGATGTCCAGCTTGAGGTTGTGCACCGCCTGGCCGATAACGGCGCGCGACTTGAGCAGCTCGATCTCGGTCACTGCCTTGGAAGTGGAGCCGAACATGTCGGTCAGTTCGCTCAATCCGCTCAGGCTGCTGCCGGTTTTCTCCTCGATCTGGATCAGGGCGCTGGCCTGGTAGATCGGCGTGGCCAGCAGCGCGTAGGCGATGCCGGCGATGGCGAACAGAAAGGTAAAGCCCAGGATGATCCATTTGCCGTCGAGCAGGGCGCCGAGCAGGGCAAGCAGGTCGATTTCGTTATCGTCCTGGGTTTGGGTCTGGTTCGTTTGCATGTGAAACCTTGGCGGATGTAAGCATTAGCTCGTTGGCCGAGCCTGAAACAAAAAAAGTTTTGAACCTTCCTGGTGGGGGAGGGTCGTATCGCTTGGTCGCCTTCCATCTATTCGTTCGATAGGGGCGCACCGTTGCCACAAAACGCTCTCAGGCGCCAGCTTGAGAGCTATATCGGCTGATGCTGGCCATGTGCTAGGCGCACGCAGCAGCCGGCGCTGAGTTCCTACGGAAATCAGTGCGCATCTTGGGCGGGTTTCGGGCTGAATCGGTTTTTTGCAACCGGGTTCCGCTGGTTGCCAATCGGGGGGGATACGGCCTAGGGCCGGAGGGTTACCTTCCGTTGGACAATGCTACCGCCACAGGATTTACAGTTTCTTCCTGAAGACTTCCATGTATTCGAATTGTCACGCCATCGGTTGTGGCTTCGTGCTATGCACGAGCCATGCCACGGTGATGGCTTAATACTGGCGCTTATTCTATCCGCAACAGCGCGGGAAAGGTAAGCGCAAATTCCGGGTTATCCAAGCGAAAGGCGACCGGCGGCACCCGCGCTCACCATGAGCAGCAAGCGCCATATTGGTGCGTGAACGTTACAGCGAGGCGTCAGCGTTTGAGGTAGGGCAGCCAGGCGTTCGCGGCCTTGTCGAGGATCTGGTACACATGGACGAAAGCGTCGCGCTGCTGGCGATAGGGGTCTGGCGTTTCACAGCCATTGAGCCAGCGGCCGAACAGGAACGTTTTGCCGCGCGCTTCTGGTGTCAGCTCGCAGATCGCCTTGATGTGGCGGGTTTCCATCGTGAGGATCAGATCAGCGTCAAGAACCATCTGCCGCGTCAATTGGCGCGCCTGGTGATCATGCAGGCTGATGTCGTGCTCAGCCATGACGGCGGCGGCGGTGGCGTCGACCCCTTTGCCGACCAGGGCGCCAAGGCCCGCTGAGGTGACCTTGATGTCGTAGCCGTCGAGCTTGTGTTTGAGCAGCGCTTCGGCAGTAGGGCTACGACATATATTCCCTACACATACGATCAGTATCGATTTGAACATTTGGCTTTCTTAATTTCCGGCGCGGTGGCCACGAAGGTGGAACTGTATGGCGGCGCGGGGTGTGGGGTCAAGGCTGGGTAATTGACGGTGACAGAGGCGACGCGGGTCGCGAGTCAGCGGCTTGACGGATGCGAGCCGTTCGTCCGGGCCTCTGGCAAGCACGATTCATATACGGGTGGGGGGTATGCGACGATGCGCTTCTGTATAGGAGTCTCGTATGGGTCACGTAGCATCGAACAAAAGCGCTCTGCTCAAACGGGTGAAGCGCATAGCGGGGCAGATCCAGGCAGTAGAAAGGGCGTTGGAGACGGACGCCGGCTGCGCGACAACGCTCCATCTGGTTGCTGCAATGCGCGGTGCCCTCAACGGTTTGCTTGATGAGATCATTCGTGAGCACGCCAAGGAACATGTTGCCCGGCCGGGGCTCAGCGATGAGGAGCGCAGTCAGGGGCTTGCCGATTTGCTGGAAGCCATCGGCAGGTACTCGCGATGACGCAGCCGCGCGTTACGCAGAGCGACTCCGTTCGCGATCATGACCACGTGTTCCTCGGGTCGGCCCATGAAGGTAATGCCAGGCGTACGATGTGGGTCGTCTGGCTGACCGTCGCGGCGATGATTGGTGAAATCACCGCGGGATATATCACCGGGTCGATGGCGCTCCTGGCGGACGGCTTTCATATGGCTACCCATGCAGGCGCCTTGGGGATAGCCGCAGCAGCGTATGCGTATGCCATGAGGCACGCGCGCAGTGACCGCTACAGCTTCGGGACCGGCAAGGTAGGCGACCTGGGCGGGTTTGCCTCGGCACTGATTTTGGGTCTGGTTGCCCTGGGCCTCGGCTTCGAGTCGGTGATGCGGCTCTTGCAGCCGATTACCGTGCAGTTCGGCGCGGCCATCCTGGTGGCGATACTCGGACTGGTGGTCAATGTGGTCAGCGCGGTGCTGCTCGGGCATGGACACGACCATGATGATCATGGCCACGCGCATCACCATCACGGCGGGGATAACAACCTCAAGTCAGCCTATTTTCACGTACTGGCCGACGCCTTGACGTCAGTATTGGCGATCGCCGGGCTGCTCGCTGGTCGCTACCTCGGCTGGGTGTGGATGGACCCGGTGATGGGGATTGTCGGTGCGTTGGTGATCGCGCGCTGGGCGTGGACTCTGATCAGGGTAACCTCGGGCGTTTTGCTGGACCGTACTGATCCGCAGGTGGCCGAGGAGATCCGTAAACTGGTCGAGGCGCCGGGCGATGCGACCATCGTCGACCTGCATGTCTGGCAGGTCGGCCCGGAGGCGCTCGCGGCGATTGTGAGCGTCGTAGCGCATGGGGTGCCGGATGCCGATGAGGTGCGTCGGCGACTCGAGGCGGTCCACGAGGTCAGACATCTGACGGTCGAGTTGCGGAACGGTGTTCTCGGCTGAAACCGGCCGGCCTGCGGGGCCGGTCGGTCTCTGACAGTCAACCGTTACGGTGCTGCGGGCGGAAATGCGGATTCGAGCCCGGTTTCCACGGTCGGGTTTTGCTGGGTCCGCAGGTAGGCATCGCTCTGCGGGGTATAGGCGGGCCAGTTGATCGCATCGGTGGACGGGTTGCCGGTACGGGCGAACTCGGCCCACAACGAGCGCATGTCATCGCTGATCTTGTCATCCACCGCGGTGACGCCCGGCAGGTTTGCGGCGTACTTTTGCGGCGTCGGGCTTTCATGGCCGCTAAGGCCCAGCAGATAGTGGCTGAGGAAGCTGCCGTAGTAATCGAACACGTAAACCAGTTCGATACCGTGGTAAGCCTCGGTACCGTTGGCTGCCCAGTTCTCCGGCACATGATCGAACACATAGGCGAACATGTCCGCCTCGTTCGCATCAGCCATCCACGGCATATACCAGACCAGGCCTTCGCGCAGGTCAGGGTAGTCGCCGCTGTTGGCACCGGCGATGATCGGCACATCGTTGTGCTCGCCGGCCAGATAGGCTTCCTGGATGCCCATGGTGGAGTAGTAACCGTCGATGGTCGGGTAGGCCTCGAAGCCGATCGCATCCGCCGTGGTGACCAGTTCGGTCCATGGCACCTGTCGCAGGGCCGCAGCGATGTCCGGTTCGTTGGCCAGGCCCAATGCTTCGATCAGCCGCTGACCTTCAGCTTCGTTCTGCTCAAGCGTCCAGCGCACCGGATAGCGCCCGCCATGCTCGGGTGTGCCCATGCCGCTCTGGATGATTGCCTTGTGGAACAGGCCGGTGGCCAGGGGCGAGTGCAGCAACGAGAGCGATTTGCCGCCACCGCCGGATTCACCAAAAATGGTGACGTTGTCCGGATCCCCACCGAAGGCTTCGATATTGCGCTGTACCCACTGCAGGGCGGCGACCAGGTCGAGCTGACCATAGTTGCCGGACGCGTTGCGCTCCGACTCTGCGGTCAAGGCCGGGTGCGATAGATACCCCAACGGCCCGAGACGGTGATTGACCGTTACCACGATCACGCCTTCCTTGGGCAGTGAGGTGTTGTTGAACGCCTTGGTGTTGCCGGTCAGGATCGAGAAGCCGCCGCCATGGAACCAGACCATGACCGGGAGCTGCTGGCCTTCGTAGCCTTCGGGCACGGTGACGTTCAGATACAGGCTGTCTTCGCTCATGCCGCCTTCGCCGAAGGCTTCATAGCCGGGGTTCTGTGCGGACTGGTTGGCCCAACTCGTGGCCAGGCGTACACCTTCCCACGGCTCTGGGGCCACTGGCGGCTTCCAGCGCAGGTCGCCCAACGGTGCCTTGGCATACGGAATGCCGTACCAGCTCCAGGCGCCGTCGTCCGCTTCGAAGCCGGCGATGTCACCCTGTTCGATCGTAACTACCTTTTGCGGAGCGAGGGAGCGCGCCAGGTGAGCCTGCGCCTGGGCTGCCGGGCGCGCTGTGCGGGGCCGCGGGTCGGTGTCAGTGAAAACTGGCGGCTGCGCTGCGTTGAGCTCAACGAGCAGGTCGTTCATGGCCTGGGTGAATGCATCGCTGTCCGGGTCAAGAGCGTTGGCGTGCTCGGATACGGTCGTGGCGATGGCGTCGGTGATCTGGATGCCATTGTTCAGGTCGCCATCCTGATCAAGGCTCTGCAGCAGTATCGACAGGTTGGTCACTGCCGGGTCGCTGGCGTCCTGCGCACCGGGCATCAGGTTGATCGGGCTGACCCGATCGGCGCCTGCCGCCGAGCCCAGCTCCAGTTCACCAATGCTGAAGGTGACGGTTTCGTCGGCGCGGTACTCAAAGCGGCCTTCGGCGTCGGTGACGCCTTCCTGTGTGGGTGTTTTGTAGCCCAGTCCGGAGACCGGGCTGTCAATGAATATACCGGTTTGGGTAGCGCTGTCGTGATCGTCGTCGTTGTCACTACCGTCCAGACAGCCTGCCTGGAGAGCCATTGCTGCGGCGAGGCAGGCGAAGGCGAGCGGACGCCGGGCTGTGGAAAAGCGTTGTGAGGAGCGCATGAGAGGTACCTCATTGTTGTTGTATTTGTCAGGGTGTTGCCTTTATCAGGATAGGAAAAGGATTTACGTCTCGCTGTGATTCTTCGATGCATATGTGCAACAGACTGATGCAGTATGTTTATTTGTATCGCTTGGCAGGTGTAGCAGGCGAGTTGTGGGAGCGCGGTCCTCGGCGCGATGGGGGAGTGGGCCGGGCATCGCTATCGCGGCGGGGACGCCGCTCCTACGGGGTCGCGGATGTCCGTAGTGGGAGGCGCGACTCGCGGCGACTGAGGGTGAGTAGTTTGGTGGTTCGCTATCGCGGCGGGGACGCCGCTCCTACACGATAAGGGAGGGGTGGGTGGGTGCGGCGGGATGCCCGCCGCACCTGTTCACATTACCGCATCAATAACTCTGGTACGTCCCCTTGATGGGTGTTTGCTCGACGCCGGGCTTGGACCAGTCGCAGACCCCGTTGGGGAAGATGCTGGTCAGGCGGTCGGCCTGGGCTGAGGTGAAGGTGACCTGGTACTCGCTGAAGTCGATAGGCTTAAGCTGACATTCGAGAATGTCGTTGGTCAGCGGTGCGCCGGCAACCAGGCGTGGTTCGCTATGAATGGGATACAGATCGGCGCAGCGGCCGGTCCCGTCCAGCGATAGCTGTTCCTCAATCTTCTCTCCCTCCGGTGTCCAGCACGCATCGACTGCCGACGGCGGCTTGTTGTCGACGACCTTGTCGACGGACAGCGGTTCCGAGTCGGCAGCGATGTTGTCCAGCCAGGTGTTCATCGTTTCCAGCGCCGGTACGGCCAGACTCTCGTCCGGTGGCGATACCCAGATCACCTGGTTGTCGGAGCGACCATTGCTGCGTTCCAGACGGGCGCGGATAGTGAAGTCACGGTGGAAGTCGTGAATGTCGCCATTGGCGTCCAGGTACGGCCGGAAGTGCAGGATCGGCACGTTGGCCAGCGCTTCGTTGTACGAGGCCATCAGGCCGCTTTCATACGCGGCGCGCATGGCTTCAGGGTCGCCTTCGGAGCGATCGTCCACCACGTTGCCGTCGACATCGAACCCGCCCATGCCCTCGTTCAGGTCGAGGAATTCGTCGACGGTCAGCTCACCGGCATTCAGCCCTGCCAGACCGTACTGCAGCCCGGTATTGGACCAAGTGTTGCGTGCGGCGCCGGTTTGCGGGTCTTCACCAATGATGTTCACGCGCAGATCACCGGTGGTGCAGCGCGCGCCGTCCGGGTTGGTCGCCGGGTCGTAGACCAGGCTCGCATCATTCAGCGCGCAACCCCGGGTAGGGTCCACCAGCGGTGCATAGGCCAGCGCCCAGTATCCGCAGGTGCTGCCCGCCGGGCCGCCCTGGGTCATGCCTTCGGCTGCGTAGCGCTTGGCAGCGGTCCAGCTGGTAGGGCTGCTGGAGGTGGCGTAGAAGTCCTGGAACAGCAGGCAGTCATAGATGTGCAGGTGCGAGTCCGGGAACGCCAGCGAAGGCTGCAGACCGTCCAGCAGCCCCGGATACATCTGGGTGATCACCAGCTGCTGGATCGCACCGCCGGAGCCACCGCTGCCGAGGGTCCACTTCGGCACGCCGTATTGCTCGACGAAGAACTCCTTGAGCATCATCAGCGTTTCGCCCTGCAACACGGCGTTGCCTCGGCGGCCGTTGACCAGTTCGGTGGAGATCATGTGGGCGAAGCCGCGCGACAGATACATGTCGTTAAGCGCGTCGTCCGCCTCATAGACCCCCTGGCTGTACTCGGTGCCGGCACTCCCGCCGAACGATACCGCCAGCTTGCCGTTCCAGCCGTCGCCAGGAGTCCACTCGGCCGGGTCAGCCTGGGCCTCCGGGTCGTCAAGTAGGGCGATGCGGTAGATGGTGCGGTTCACTGTGCCGCCATCGACGCGCACGATGTAGGGGACGGTTCTGCCATCGTAGGTTGTGGTGGTCGCCAGGTCCGCCGGTCGCGGCGCGGCTGGATCGAAGCTTTCGAATGCCCCGTCGGTGGTGCGGTAGAAGTACTCGATCTTGCGCTCGGCCGAGCAGTCGGTATCCAGCGGGGTGCCAAGCCCGGACTCTTCGGTGCGGCACTCATAGGGCGCTAGGTGCGGGCCGGAGAGGATCGGGCCGGTAATCGGGTGGTTGCTCACCGTCAGGCTGCCGTTGGCCTCTGCGCCTTCACTGGTTTCGACGGTGATGGTGTTGTCGCCTTCCAGCAGTCCGCTGACCAGGCCGCGAAGATTGCCGCTGGCCTGGTGCAGGCTGAAGGCGGATGTCACGTCAGTGCCGTTACGCTTGATGACCAGTTGATCGGTTGAGATGTCCTCCGGGGCGACGATTTCGACCAGCACGTCACCGCCACTGACTCGCTCCGGGTGGGTCGACAGGGTTTGGATGGTGACTTCCCCGGCGGGCGGTACGACAGGGTCATCGCTATCACTATCACTATCGCCATCGAAACAGCCTGTGAGCAATGCCGCAGAGATGGACAGGGCGAGCAAGGCAGGGCGCATCGAGCGGCCCCCGCTAGAGGTTGAGTGCGCTTTCATTATGCATATCCTGTTGTTGTTATTGGCCCGGCCGGATAGTGACCGGAGGATCCGCATGCCTGGCAGTTCGAAGCATGGATCTCGCACTGTCGTCGCAGCAGCGGTCTCCGGAGTCTAGTGCAAAGCTGGCCGAGGGTTTGTCGCGATGCTTACAGTTGAAGCACGCTAACGGTCCAGGCTTCGCGCATCGTCTGCGCGTGACTGCCCGTCGGTCTTACCAGCGGAATGATGGGCGTGAAGGACGGTCGACTGGTTTCGATCATGTGAGCAAGGTCACGGCTAACAATGTGCCATTACGTTAAGGTTTCGCCCTCGTTTGAATACAGGGAAGTGACCAATGAGTGAGACGTTTCCTCGGATTGATCACCACGGAGCGGTGCAGGGCGTCACCGGGTCGTGTCATCAGTTATGGCTGACCGAGCATGACAGCCTGTTGATCGACTGCGGCATGTTCCAGGGTGCGGAGCTATCCAACGCGGGGGCGGGCGCGGGCAAGCTGGAGATCGAGTTCGATCTCGCCAGTGTTCGTGCGCTGATCGCCACGCATGTACATATCGATCATGTGGGTCGACTGCCCTGGCTGATTGCCGCGGGATTCAAGGGGCCGGTGCATTGCACCGAGCCGTCCGCCATGCTCATGCCGGCCGTGCTTGAGGATGCGTTCATGCTTGGCGTCAAGCGTGATCGCGCTCTGGCCGAGCGCTTTCTGTCGCATGTGGAGCCGATGCTCAACGGCCACGCGTATCGCGAGTGGGTGCCGGTGATCGAGCGGGATGATCTGGTCTGCCGTGTGCGGTTTCGTCAGGCGGGGCATATTCTGGGTTCGGCCTGGGTAGAGGTGGATATTCGCTACCCGGCTTCGGGAGCGAAGCATCGCATCGTCTTCTCCGGCGATCTCGGCGCGCCCCATGCACCTTTGCTGCCGCCGCCCAAGCCTGCATGGCAGGCGGATGTCGTGGTGCTGGAGAGTACCTACGGCGATCGCCAGCACGAAGACCGACGTACCCGTCGCGATCGACTACAGAAGGCACTGGAGTCGGCGCTGTCCGATGGCGGTACGGTGCTTATTCCTGCGTTCAGCATTGGACGCACGCAGGAGTTGCTGTACGAAATCGAAGCGATCATCTCCACCGCGAAAAAGCGCAAGAAGCGCGGCCCCGGCAAGGCGCTGGACTGGGAGAATCTGCCGATCATTCTCGATGCGCCGCTGGCTACACGCTTTACCACGCTATACCGCGAACTCAAACCCTGGTGGGACAAGGAGGCGCTGCGTCGTGTACGCGAAGGGCACAAGCCGCTGGGGTTCGAGCAGCTGCTGACGGTGGACTCGCATGACAAGCACATGGCGATGGTCAACCGCCTGGCGCAGACCCGGCAGCCGGCAGTGGTGATTACCAGTAATGGCATGTGCAGCGCCGGGCGGATCGTCAATTACCTCAAGGCGATGCTGCACGATCCGCGGCATAACGTGCTCTTCGTCGGCTATCAGGCGCGCGGTACCCCGGGGCGGGATATTCAGGAGCACGGGCCTCGGGGTGGCTGGGTGGAGCTCGATGGCGAACGGTATGACATTCGAGCGGGTATCGAGACGCTTGGTGGTTATTCCGCACACGCTGATCAGAAAGGGTTGGTGCGGTTCGTCACCGGTATGCGGCACTGGCCAAAGCAGGTGCGTCTGGTGCATGGCGATGACGGCGCAAAGCAGCGGTTGGGCGGCTTGTTGAGGGATGCCGCGCGGAGGAAGGGGCATGACATGGAGGTGGTGATTCCGGAGCATTGAGAGGTGATCGGAATTATTGTTCGCGGATTTCTCCGTTTCGTCTTTCCGTAGGAGCGGGCATGACCGCGAAGGGGGTTGGTTTCTGTTGATGGTCGCTGGCCCTGTTCGCGCTCATGCCTCGGCGGCCCCTCACCTCTACAGACGGGACGCCTGGGGCGGGGCGCCGTTCGTCGGATCAAGGAAGCGACCGATTTTTCCTGAAGCAGGGATGAAGCGGGTTCTGCCAAATGGCCCGCCTGAAATGACAGTCAAAACGTCAAAATCCCATTGTTTTGCCATCATGCTCCGCTTATATTGGCGGCTCTCTGGCGCGAACTGGTTCACGTTTTTTCTCTGCCCTTGGAGATCGGGCGCCCGTCGCCCCGCGCTAAAAATGATGCCTGGACGCATCGTTGTTAAAGAGTTTTTCAAGGAGGCGGACAGGATGTCTGGCAAGGAAAGCAACGCTCCCCAGTGGTACCTCATTCAGTGCAAGCCCCGCCAGGACGCTCGCGCCGAAGAACATCTGCGTAATCAGAATTTCCCCTGTTACCGTCCGGTCCATCCTGTCGAAGCCATCCGCCGCGGCAAGCGTGTCATGCTGGACGAATCGCTGTTCCCCGGATACTTGTTCATCAATCTATGTCAGCACACCGACAGCTGGCACAGCATCCGCTCGACACGCGGCGTTGCGCGGCTGGTGACGTTCTGCGACCGGCCGGTGGCCGTTCCCGGCGAGATCATTGTCGACATCCGTCAGCGGCTAGCCGTCCATCAGGCGCAGCCGCTATTCGCCTCGGGCAGTGCGGTCGTCGTGTCCGATGGGCCGTTCCGCGATATCCAGGCCATCTTTCAGAAGGCAGACGGCGAGGAGCGGGCAATCATCCTGCTGAGCATCCTTCAGCGTCAGCAATCGATCAGTGTGCCGATGAGGATGTTGCGGGCTGGCTAAGCACCAACGGCGTGCACGGGTTAGTATTGGGCCGATTGTTTTGAACGGACCTTACATGACTGTTTATCTTACCGGGGCATCGGGCTTCATCGGGTCTCGATTGCTGGCGACGTTACATGCGCAGGGGCGGGACGTAGTGACTATCGCCAGGGAGCGCCGCGACAGGCCCCTATCAAGCAAGCAAGTGAACCTTGACGATCTCGCTTCCGCTGGTTTCGTAGCGGGTGGTCGGCGGGTGCTGGTGCATTGCGCCGGTCGCGCGCACGTGATGAACGAAACCGCTGTTGATCCGTTGGCCGCCTTCCGCCGGGCTAACGTCGAACTCACCGTGCGACTGGCTCGGATGGCGGCGGCGGCAGGCGTGGACCGCTTCGTCTATCTCAGCTCTATAAAGGTCAATGGCGAAGCGACGTTGCCTGGGCATCCCTTTACTGCGTTCGACGAACCCCATCCTCTGGATGCCTATGGGCAATCGAAATGGGAAGCCGAAGAGGCATTAAAGGAGTTGGCGGCCGATACAGGAATGGAGATCGTGATCATCCGCCCCGTCCTGGTCTACGGGCCGGGTATACGCGGCAACATTCGCAGCATGGTGGCTTGGATTCAGCGCGGTCTGCCATTGCCGCTGGCGGCGGTAGACAACACACGAAGCTTGCTTGGATTGGATAATCTTGTCGACCTGGTCATTACCTGCCTGGATCACCCCGCCGCAGCCAACAACACTTTTCTCGCCGCTGATAGCGAAGATATCTCCACTCCTGAGCTTGTCCGCCGCATCGCGAAGGCAGTTGGCCGCGACGCCAGGCTGTTTCCGGTGCCCGTCGCATGGATGGAGTCGGGTGCAAGCATGGTGGGTAAAAAGGACCGGGTACAAAAGCTCTGCGGATCTTTACGGGCAGACATAACCCATACCTGCCAGACGCTCGGTTGGCGGCCGCCTGTTTCGCTGGATGATGGGTTGCGGTTGATGACGGGGCGGAGCCTATGACGCCGATATCGCTACTTGTCATGATGACTCTGATGTTGCTCTGTAGCGCGGCCGGCACCTGGCTGCTGCGCCGCTATGCGTTGGCTCGCAAGTTGATGGACGTGCCCAACGCACGCAGTTCGCACAGCGTGGCGACGCCCAGAGGCGGCGGCCTGGCATTCATAGTCATATACAGCGCTGCGCTGCTCTGGCTGGGCGCGAGCGGCTATGAATCCTGGGAGTCGCTGGTTGGATTGCTGGGGGCGGGATTGATGCTCGCAGTGGTTGGTTTCATGGACGACCATGGTCATATTGCTGCGCGTTGGCGGTTGCTGGTACATCTTGCTGCGGCCGCCTGGTTGCTGGCGTGGCTAGGCGTCCCGATGCTGACCCTGGGAACGTTAGACATCGAGCCGGGCTGGTGGAGCTATGTAGTGTTCGGCCTCGCGTTGGTCTGGTTGCTAAACCTGTTCAACTTCATGGACGGGATCGATGGGATCGCCGGTACCGAGGCGATCACCGTGTGCCTGGGCGGAGTACTTTGTTACTGGCTGATTGGTCAGCCGCTGCTGGGCTTGCCTGCGCTGCTGCTGGCCTTTGCGGTGCTGGGATTCCTGTTCTTCAACTGGCCGCCGGCGAAGATCTTCATGGGCGACGCGGGCAGCGGCTTCCTCGGCATCTTGCTCGGCGGGTTGGCAGTGCAGGCCGCTCTGGTACATCCGGCCTTGTTGTGGTCTTGGGTCATTCTGCTTGGCGTGTTCGTCACTGATGCAACCATTACCCTATTTCGACGTCTCATGCGCCGAACCCGGATCTACGAAGCGCATCGCAGTCATGCGTATCAACGTGCAACCCGACGCCACGGAGGTCATCTGCCTGTGACGCTGTCGGTGTTGTTGCTCAATGTGTTCTGGCTGCTGCCTCTGGCGTGTCTTGTAGCGCTTGGATATGCCGCAGGGCTCATTATCGCTGTGGTCGCTTACGTGCCGCTGATGCTCGTAGCCTGGGCGTATGGAGCGGGTCTCTCGGATGACGAAACCAGTTTCGTCTAGGGTCCGCTCTGCGGCAAAAGATTGACGCCAATCTAGAACTTTTGGCGGGTCTTGGTTGTACGGGGGTGTGCCGCGCGGCTACTATTCGCCTCGAATAAATTCCAGGCCTAAGCTTGAGCTGTTTCGCTCGCAGTTTTGGAGCTCCAGTTTGCTTAGCATCGAACGAAGAGAGGTGTACATGAAGGGCATCGTATTGGCCGGCGGCTCCGGCACTCGCTTGTATCCCATCACCAAGGGCGTTTCCAAGCAACTGGTACCCTTGTACGACAAGCCGATGGTCTACTACCCCATTTCGGTGCTCATGCTTGCAGGCATACGTGACATTCTTATTATCACCACCCCCGAAGATCAAGCCAGCTTTCAGCGGCTGTTGGGTGATGGCTCCGAAATGGGCGTTCGTTTCGAGTATGTAGTACAGCCCTCTCCGGATGGTCTGGCGCAGGCGTTTATCCTGGGCGAGGAATTCATCGGCGACGACAACGTCTGCCTCGTGCTCGGCGACAACATCTATTACGGTCACGGCTTGGCAGAAACGCTGGCCAGCGCGGTCTCCAATGCAAACGATGAGAACCGGGCCACCGTCTTTGGTTACCGCGTGCATGATCCGGAGCGATATGGCGTAGCCGAATTCGATGCGAATGGCGTCGTGGTCAGCCTTGAAGAAAAGCCCAAGGTACCGAAGTCCAACTACGCCGTGACTGGGCTGTATTTTTACCCGAACGACGTTGTAGGCAAGGCAAAGGAAGTCAAGCCATCGGATCGCGGTGAGCTCGAAATCACCACTTTGAACCAGATGTACCTTGAAGAGGGCCGGCTTAAAGTTGAGCTCCTCGGCCGTGGTTACGCCTGGCTGGACACTGGTACGCACGAGAGTCTGCTGGAAGCGTCCCAGTTCATCGAAATCATCGAAAAACGTCAGGGCTTGAAGGTCGCGTGTCTCGAGGAAATTGCCTTCGAGATGGGTTATATCGATAAAGACCAGTTGCTGGCGCTGGCCAAACCTCTGGCGAAGAATCAGTACGGCCAGTATCTGATTCAGCGCGCCGAAGAAGGGGCCTTTCGGTGAAGTTCATTCCGCAGTCGATTCCTGACGTAGTTCTGTGCCAGCCAAAGGTGCACGGCGACCACCGAGGCTATTTCACCGAGACGTTTCGTCAGGATCTGTTCGAAGAAGCCGTCGGACATAAGGTCGACTTTGTGCAGGACAACGAATCCAGCTCTACTCGCGGCGTTTTGCGGGGCTTGCACTTTCAGCTGGCGCCGCATGCGCAAAGCAAGCTTGTGCGTGTGATCAAGGGTGCCGTTCTGGATGTGGCGGTGGATATCCGCAAGGGCAGTCCTACATTCGGTCAGCATGTCGTGGCGGAGCTCACCGAAGAGAACAAGCATCAGTTATTCGTTCCACGTGGTTTTGCCCATGGCTTCGTGGTGCTGAGTGAGCAGGCGATATTCGCCTACAAGGTTGATAATTACTATTCTCCGGAATGTGATCGCGGCCTGGCCTGGGACGATCCGGCCATCGGCATCGACTGGCACATCGCGACGGAGCAGGTGTTGTTGTCCGAAAAGGATACCCGCCAGCCAAAGCTCGCCGAGCTGAAAGAGACCTTCGATTACGGTGTGGACTACTATGCCTAAGACGGTTTTAGTCACGGGCGCGACCGGTCAGCTTGGCCGCAGCATCCAGTCGATTGCGCAAGCGCATCCTGAACTTGAATTCACCTTCGTTGATCGCTCGATGATGGACCTGGCTGACCCCGCGTCCATAGCCGCGCGCCTGGAGATGAACCGGTACGACTTCATCGTCAACTGCGCCGCGCATACTGCTGTGGACAAGGCAGAAAGCGAACCCGAACTGGCAGACCGCATCAATCATCTTGCGGTCAAACAACTCGCTGAAACCGCGAAGGAGCAGGGCGCTTTTCTGATCCACGTGAGCACCGACTATGTTTTCGATGGCTGCCACTACAAGCCCTACGAAGAAGATCATCCGACCGATCCGGTAAACCGTTACGGCGCAACCAAGTTGCTGGGTGAGCGCGCCATGCAGCAATCGGGTGTGTCCGGTGCGATCATCCGCACCAGTTGGGTCTACTCCGAGTTCGGTAGCAACTTCGTCAAGACCATGCTTCGCCTCGGGGCCGAGCGTGACCTGCTTACCGTCATCAGCGACCAGGTCGGCACGCCCACCTACGCTGCTGATCTGGCGCAGGCGATCGTTACGATGATCGAGCAGCGCGTGGCCAGCGCCGATCAGACTGGTTGCGAAGTCTTCCATTTCAGCAATGAAGGTGCGTGCAGCTGGTACGACTTCGCGGTCGAGATCTTTGACCTGATGGATATGGATTGCCAGGTCAAACCGATACCCGCGACTGAATACCCGACTCCCGCCAAACGACCGCATTTCAGCCTGCTGAGCAAGCAGCGCATCAAGGCGCAGCTAGGTACTGGCATTCCGCACTGGAAGCATTCGCTGAAGCGGTGCTTGCAAAAGATCAAGGAACAAAACAATGGCTAGAATTCTGGTTACCGGCGGAGCTGGTTTCATCGGCTCGGCTGTCGTCAGGCATCTGATCGACAACACAGAGCATGAAGTGGTAAACCTCGACAAGCTCACCTATGCAGGCAACCTCGAATCGCTGGCGTCCGTAAGCGAGGACTCCCGGTATCGCTTCGAGCAGGTCGACATCTGCGACCAGGCTGAGGTGAAGCGTGTATTCGAGCAGCACCAGCCGGACCTGGTCATGCATCTGGCAGCTGAGTCCCATGTTGATCGTTCGATCGACGGCCCTGGCGAATTCATCCAGACCAACCTGATCGGCACCTATGTTCTGCTGGAGCAGGCGCGCGCTTACTACCAGTCGCTCAGCGAAGACCGCAAGGCTGCGTTCCGCTTTCACCACATCTCTACCGATGAAGTATATGGTGATCTGCCGCACCCCGAAGAGCAGGAAGGCGAGCTGCCGCTGTTCACCGAAAAGACGCCTTACGCACCCAGTTCGCCGTACTCGGCCAGCAAGGCCGGATCGGATCATCTGGTACGTGCCTGGCATCGCACCTACGGCTTGCCCATCGTCCTGACCAATTGCTCGAACAATTATGGCCCGTACCATTTCCCCGAGAAACTGGTGCCGTTGATGATCCTCAACGCCATCGAAGGCAAGCCGCTGCCGGTCTACGGCAAGGGAAATCAGATTCGTGACTGGTTGTTTGTGGAAGACCACGCGCGCGCATTGGTTCTGGTCGCCACCACCGGGAAAATCGGCGAGACTTATAACATCGGCGGCCACAACGAAAAGCAGAACATCGAGGTGGTGCATACCATCTGCGAACTTCTGGACGAGATGCATCCCCGCGCGAAGGGCAGCTACAAGGATCTGATAACGACCGTGAAGGACCGCCCTGGCCATGATATGCGCTACGCGATCGACGCTAGCAAGATCAAACGCGAGCTTGGCTGGTCGCCGGAAGAGACCTTCGAAAGCGGCATCCGCAAGACGGTCGGTTGGTATCTCGATAACCAGCAATGGTGCCAGCGGGTACAGGATGGGAGTTATCAGCGTCAGAGATTGGGAGCGGGAAGCTGAATGCAGCGCTTCGACATTTCGCCGGTTCGCCTAGCGAAAGACATCTGGATACACCGTGGCCTGATATTCAACCTGTCGAAACGAGAAATCGTCGGAAGATACCGCGGCTCGTTCATCGGTATTTTCTGGTCGTTCCTGACACCGCTGCTGATGCTCGTGGTGTTCACCTTCGTCTTCGGTGAGATCTTCCAGGCCCGCTGGGGCGCGCGGGGCGGGGGCGGCGGGCAGGGGTCCCTGGACTTTGCCGTCGCGTTGTTCGCGGGTCTGCTGATCTTCAACTTTTTTTCTGAGTGCATCAGCAAGGCACCCGGTCTCGTTACCAGTAGCGCCAACTATGTGAAAAAGGTGGTATTTCCGCTGGAGATACTGACTCCGGTCACGTTGATTGCAGCCCTGTTTCACTTGCTGGCCGGTTATTCCATATTGTTCCTGCTGATGTTGTTTTCCAGCTGGGAGTTTTCCTGGCACACGTTGTTGTTGCCGGTTGTCTTCGCCCCGTTTCTGGTATTGATTCTGGGACTTACCTGGGGTCTTTCCGCGCTGGGGGTCTACCTGCGCGATGTCGGCCAGCTGATCGCTCCAATCCTTACGGCGATGATGTTTCTGAGTCCGATCTTCTATCCGCTGTCCAGCGTGCACGAAAAGTATCTCTGGATTTACCAGATCAATCCGCTGACGTTTATCATCGAGCAGACACGTGCAGTGCTGCTGGAATCGCAGATCCCAAACTGGAACGGCTACCTGTTGTACAGCGCAGTGAGTGTCGTGGTCGCCTTCGCGGGCTTTGCGATGTTCCAGAAGACGCGCAAGGGGTTCGCCGATGTGCTCTGATGTCGCGATTCAGGTAACCGGTCTCAGCAAGTGCTACCAGATCTATGACACGCCGCAGAGTCGTCTAAAGCAGATGCTCATGCGCAGCCGGAAGAAGTACTACCGCGAGTTCTGGGCGCTGCGGGACGTCAGCTTCGAACTACGCCGGGGCGAGACGGTGGGGATTATCGGACGCAATGGCAGCGGCAAATCAACATTGTTGCAGATGGTCTGCGGAACGCTGAACCCGACCGCCGGCGAAATCCGCACCAATGGCAAGATTGCAGCGCTGCTCGAGCTCGGCAGCGGCTTCAACCCAGAGTTTACCGGCCGCGAAAACGTGTATATGTCCGCTTCGATCTATGGGTTGAACCGGAGTCAGGTGGACGAACGATTCGACAAGATCGCCGAGTTCGCCGACATTGGCGACCATATGGACCAGCCAGTCCGCAATTACTCCAGCGGGATGTACGTCAGGCTGGCGTTCGCTGTCATCGCCCATGTCGACGCGGATATTCTGGTGATTGACGAGGCCCTTGCGGTTGGTGATGCGGTCTTCACGCAGAAGTGCATGCGCTTCATTCGGCGGTTCAAGGAAACCGGTACGCTCCTCTTCGTCAGCCACGACATCAATTCCGTGCTTAGCCTGTGTAATCGGGCCGTGTGGCTGCACGCAGGGGAGCTGCGTGAGACCGGAAAAGCCAAGGACATCGCCGAGAACTACCTGCAGTACACCTTCCAGGAAGTCTATGGTTCGACGGCAGACCTGGAAACCATCCGCAAGGATGACGCCGACGAGGAACAAACGGCTCCGGTCTCGGATGACCCCAGCTCGTGCCTGGATTACTCAGCGACCTTTGACGTAAGCGATAATCTGGACGCTGCCAATGGCTGGAAAAGCGGGGCGGGAGAAATTACAGCCGTCGAACTGGTCAACCTTAGCGGTCAGACCGAGGGCGTATTTCAGGGCGGGGAAAAGGTCGAGATGACCATCCGCGCCGTGGCGCATAGCGACCTGAAGCAGCCCATTCTCGGTTTCCTGGTCAGGGATCGGCTCGGTCAGGATCTGTTTGGTGAGAACACGCTCCCATTCACGGACGTGCTCCCGATTCCGGTCTCTGCGGGAGAAGCCTTCGAAGCTCGCTATACGTTTCGGCTACCTATGTTGCCGAATGGTCAGTATCTCGTGATGGCTTCGCTGGCTGACGGCGATCTCGTCGACAATGTTCAGCATCACTGGCTGCACGATGCGATGGTGATCAATGTTTCGTCGAGCAAAGTCCGGTGGGGGCTCGTCGGGGTACCATTCGAAAAAGTCATTTTGAAGAAGAATTCATGAAAGCATTGCCGGAACTGTACGAGCAGCACAAGGGAAAAGTCTCTGACAAGTGGTCACTGTACTTGAAAGAGTACGATGAGCTGTTGAGCCCGTATCGCGACAGGTCGGTCAACCTGCTGGAGATCGGCATTCAGAACGGCGGATCGCTGGAAATCTGGAGTCAGTACTTCCCCAAGGCGATCCGGCTGGTTGGTTGTGACATCAATCCCAACTGCGCCCAGCTCGAATACGAGGATGCGCGCATCGCGGTGGTGGTAGGGGATGCCAATTCGGACGAGTCAGAATCGGCAATCCTGTCGCACGCAAAGAAGTTCGACATCATCATCGACGATGGGTCTCATACTTCCGGTGACATAGTTCGCTCCTTCGCTCGCTATTTTCCGTACCTGAAGCCAGGTGGAATATTGCTCGCTGAAGACTTGCACTGCAGTTACTGGCAAGGCTATCAGGGCGGACTCTACAATCCGTTTTCGTCGATCACCTTCTTCAAACGGCTTGGTGATGTCGTGAATTTCGAGCACTGGGGAAGGCCGGGTTCCCGGTCAACGGTACTGGCCGGGTTCGCGGAGCATTACGGCGTCACGTTCTCCGAAGAGGCCCTTGCCGCGGTTCATTCAGTGCAATTCGTCAATTCCCTTTGCGTGGTAAAAAAAGCGCCTGCGCCAGAGAATGTGCTGGGCGAGCGGCTCATCGTAGGGGAGACGGAGCCGGTTCTGCCGCTGCGTGAAACGCTCTCGGCTTCCCCTGCCAGCACTCCGGATCAAAGCGAAAACCCCTGGACAATGCTGGACCGTGCGCCAGATGAACAATTCGACACGCTGAAACAACAGCTCGCGCAGCGAGAAGCTCAACGGGCTGATCTCAGCAATCGCTTGGCAGAAGAATCCCAGCGGGTTTCAGCGCTCGACGAGCTTGTTCAGCATGACGCTCAGCAAATGCAGTCCCTGGGAGAGCAGCACAGTGCCGACCTGCGAAGAATTGAGGAGCTGAAGGGCCAGATACTTCAGCACCAGCAGCGTGCTGAAGAAATGGAGCGAATCGTCGCCCAGGTGTGGTCCTCCACCAGTTGGAAGGCGACCTCGCCACTGCGCATTGTCGGGACGCAGGCGAAGCATCTACGCACCCTCGGCGGCGGTGCCAGTCATCTCTTCAAGCATTACGGCGCTATCGGCTCGGTACGAAAGGTGTTGGAGGTCATGCGCACCGAAGGCGTTGCGGGCTTCAGGCATCGAGTCGAGCAACAGGTTGAACTCCAGGCTGAGAATGATTACGCCGAGTGGGTGCGCCTGTACGACAGCCTGAAAGACGAGGACCGCAAGCAGATTCGGCGAATCGTTGCTGAATGGGTAGATCCGCCGCTGATTTCGATCGTGGTGCCCACTTATAACCCTAGCGCTGCCTGGTTTACCGAAGCGGTCGACTCGGTGCGCAACCAGCTATACCCCAACTGGGAGCTCTGCATTGCGGATGATGCCTCGACTGACCCGGCAGTCAGGCCGCTGCTGGAGAAGATCGCCGCATCCGATTCCCGGATCAAGGTCGTGTTCCGCGAACAGAACGGACACATCTCGGCGGCCTCCAACAGCGCTCTCTCACTGGCGACCGGGCAGTGGGTCGCATTGCTGGATCACGACGATCTGTTGCCTGAGCACGCCCTGTATTGTGTCGCGAAGGCGATCATCGAGGATCCTTCCGTACGGATGATCTACTCCGACGAAGACAAGATGAATGAGAAAGGGCAGCGCTACAGCCCTTACTTCAAGTGCGACTGGAACCCGGATCTGTTCTACTCGCACAATATGTTTTCGCATCTGGGGGTGTACCAGAAGCAACTGCTCGACGAGATTGGCGGGTTCAGACTTGGGGTCGAAGGGTCTCAGGATTATGACCTTGCGCTTCGCTGTATCGAGCGTATCGATGCCAGAGCTATCCATCACATCCCGCGGGTGCTGTACCACTGGCGGGTGCATGCTGAAAGTACAGCCAGCGGTGCGGATGCCAAGCCCTACGCGATGCTCGCAGGCATGCGCGCCATCAACGAGCATTTCGAACGAACCGGAGTCAAGGGCAAGGTCGAGCTGGTCGGGCCGGGGTATCACGCTTCGTACGATCTGGAGCCTACGCCGCCGCTGGTTTCGCTCATCATTCCGACGCGTAACGGAGTCGAGCTTCTCCGGCAGTGCGTTTCGAGCATCCGCGAGAAGACCGACTACCCGAATTACGAGTTGATCATCATCGATAACGGTTCGGACGATCCCGCCACGCTGTCGTACCTGCGTTACATCGAGTCGCCGACAGTTCGAGTCATCCGCGATGACCGTCCGTTCAATTTCTCCGCGCTGAACAACGTAGGGGCGGCTGCAGCGTCGGGCGAGGTCCTCGGTCTGATCAATAACGACATCGAGGTTATTTCGCCGAGCTGGCTCCGCGAGATGGTGTCCCATGCGCTCCGGCCGGAGGTCGGTGCGGTTGGCGCGAAGCTTTCATATCCGAATGATCGTATTCAGCATGCTGGAGTGGTGCTGGGCATGGGTGGCGTCGCCGAACATGCTCACAAGCAACTGCCGCGGACGGCATACGGCTATTTCAGCCGCGCTAGCCTGATCAGCGGCTTTTCGGCGGTCACCGGCGCTTGTCTGATTGTGCGCAAGGCGCTCTACCAGGAACTGGGCGGGCTGAACGAAGAGCTCGCGGTCGCTTACAACGATATCGATTTCTGCCTCCGCCTCAAACAGGCCGGTTATCGCAATATCTTCCTGCCTTCCGCGGAGCTTTATCACCACGAGTCCGCGACCCGAGGGCCGGAAAGCGACCCGGCGAAGCTGGAGCGGCTTGCCAGGGAAGAGCAGTATATGTGGGAGCGCTGGGAAGCATGGCTGAAACACGACCCGGCCTACAGCCCCAACCTGACGCTCGAGCGCCAGGATTTCACCTTGGCCTGGCCGCCCCGGGTACGAGCCCTGTTCTGACCCATACGTAAGCCGGGCTGCGACGATTGGCGCTCGGCTTGAATATCTGGTGGTAGCTGTTCGGTGGCAGGAATGATGGTTGCGAGCTCGGCTCAGCATGGGGTAGACGTCACGCCGATGGCTGTGATGGCGGTTATTGTGAGCTTCAATCCTGAAGCGTCTACATTCAGTCAGCTGCTGACGCAGTTGTCGGCGCAGGTGGAAAGGATTGTCGTAGTCGACAACGCCTCGACAGGCGACATCGCCAGTCTGGTCAGGGCGGTCCCGGAGGCTACGGTGGATCTGCTGCAGGCCACCCAGAACCTGGGTATAGCTGCGGCGCAAAATCTCGGGATCAGCAAGGCGTCGGAGTCCGGGTGCGATGCGATCATATTCTTCGACCAGGACAGCAGGATTCCGGACGGTGTGATAGCGCGCCTCAAAGCGCATTTGTGCGATCCGGCGGTTTCCATAGTCGCTCCGGTACATTTCGATGCAGAGCAGGGCTTTGGCTATCCGGTGGTGGACATCGCGCCTAACGGCACACGACGGAAGTGGCAGCCTGAAACGCTGTCCAGCCCCATTGATGTGTCTGTGGCGATTTCCTCGGGTACACTTGTCCGTCGTGGTGTTTTCGATCAGGTGGGTCTCATGGATGAGAGTCTGTTCATCGACTATGTCGATACCGAATGGTGCTTGCGTTGCGTGCAAAAAGGTTACTTTGTCCGCGTTGAGCCTGCCGCCCGCCTTGAGCATTCTCTGGGCCTTCGCTCCGCCTCGCTAGGCCGGTTCCGCATCCCTATCCATCGTCCCGAACGTCGGTATTATCGGATTCGAAACGCGCTTCTGCTGGTGCGCTATCCCCATGTTCCTTTGCTGATGGCGCTCCGTGAGGTGATCTTTGGTTTCGTACATACGTGCGTGATCGTGCTCTTGGTTCGCCATCGCCAGGACTACCTGCGTTTTTATGTGAAAGGGGTTGTCGACGGGGTCCGTGGTCGCTCCGGACCTTGCTCGCAGCGGAGTTCACGTTGACAGCGTGGCCCGAAGCCCGAGTCGCCGTTCTCCTGGCCGCGCATCAGGGTCGAATATGGCTGCCTGACCAGATCCAGTCGATCCTGGACCAGATCGGGGTTAGCGTCACGATCCTGATAAGTGTGGATCAGTCCACCGATGGTACCGAGGCATACGTCGACCACGCGGCGTTACAGCATTCCAATATCCGTATCCTGCCGCATGGGCTGAAATCCGGGACCGCCGCAGCCAATTTCTTCAGACTGATACGCGAACTTGATCCTGAAGGCTTCGACTACGTCGCATTCGCCGATCAGGATGATCTCTGGGATCAGGACAAGCTGGATCGGGCTATCGGTCAGCTTCGGCTACGGGGGGCGGATGGGTATTCAGGCAACGTCACTGCCTTTTGGCCGGATGGCCGCGAAAAGCTGATAAACAAGGCCCAGGCGCAGCGGCGCTGGGATTTCCTCTTCGAGGCCGCCGGTCCAGGCTGCACCTACGTCATGTCGCGGCACCTGTTCGAAGCGCTGCAGAGCTTCGTTTCGACTCGTACGGGAGCGCTTGGCTCGGTCTACCTGCACGACTGGTTCTGCTATGCGTTCGCTCGGGCCAACGGGTTTTCGTGGTGGATAGATCCCGAACCGAAGATGCAGTATCGCCAGCACCAGAACAACCTCGTGGGTGTGAACCAGGGCTGGAAAGCCAGAATGGGCAGGTTTCGCCACGTATCCAGCGGCTGGTGGCTCGATCAGGCGCGAACGATTGCACGCTTGCTGGGACTGGAAAGCTCCGCTTTCGTGCGCTCCTGGATCGATCCGAACAAGCGTAGCGGCTATCTGGTTCTGGTGTTGAATGCCCGTAATTGCAGACGCAAAGCGATCGACGCTTTCTTCATGAGTATGATGGTGCTCCTGCTGGCGATACATCCGCCGTCATACGAAACGGATTAGAATATTTGACCCAGACGAGCTTCTGGAGAAGGGCTCCGTTTGATGGAAGAAAGGATGCAGGTACTTGGACGAATCGACACTAGAGGTGATTGGCTCCCACGTCGCGGTTTAGTGGGGTCTTGTGGGAACTAACAACCCTCGCGAGGTTCAACATTGGTCAGATTGAGCCTTGAGTTTCGCCCCCTGGCGTCTAGTTTTGGCACTCATCAAGGCATGGAAATTCGCTCATCAATACATGGAGTTCATGTGAA
This sequence comes from Halopseudomonas xinjiangensis, assembly GCF_900104945.1. Taxonomy (NCBI): domain Bacteria; kingdom Pseudomonadati; phylum Pseudomonadota; class Gammaproteobacteria; order Pseudomonadales; family Pseudomonadaceae; genus Halopseudomonas; species Halopseudomonas xinjiangensis. The sequence continues at coordinate 802,656 of NZ_LT629736.1, forward strand.
GGTTACTAAAGCCGTTCTTCCCGTCGCAGGTCTTGGCACTCGCTTCCTACCGGCCAGCAAGGCTATCCCGAAGGAAATGGTCACCGTCGTCGACAAGCCTGTCATCCAGTACGTCGTCGAAGAAGCCCTCGCCGCAGGCATCAATGAAATCATCCTGGTTACCCACTCAAGCAAAAAAGCCATCGAAGACCACTTCGACGTGCATTACGAGCTCGAAGCCGAGCTCGATCGCCGTGGCAAGCACGAACTGCTGGAAGTCCTCCGTGCAACAGCGCCGTCCAACCTGAAGGTCACCGCAGTGCGTCAAGGCAAGGCGCTGGGCCTCGGTCATGCAGTCAACTGCGCACGCTCTGTGGTGGGTGACGAGCCGTTCGCAGTGATGCTGCCGGACGTACTGGTCGAACAGCAGGGCGCGAAAGTCGATCTTGGTATGATGACCGAGCGTTTCGAGCAGTCCGGACGCGCACAGATCATGGTGGAGCCGGTCCCCTATGACTTGGTCAGCCAGTATGGCGTCGTGGATGTATCCGGTGTGGATTTGCAGGCTGGCGAAGGCACCGCGATGCATCGCGTCGTGGAAAAGCCGCCGCGTGAAGAGGCGCCGTCCAATCTGTCGATCGTTGGCCGCTATGTCCTGCCGGCACGTATCTTCGAATTGCTGGATGAAACACAGCCCGGCGCAGGCAACGAAATCCAGTTGACCGATGCCATTGCTGCGCTGATGAAAGAGCAAGGGGCAGATGCCTTCCGTATTGCCGGCCGCTCGTACGACTGTGGCAGCAAACTCGGTTACCTTGAAGCGACAGTCGCTTATGGCGTCAAACATCCCAAACTCGGTGAGGGATTTCGGGACATTCTAAAGCAATACACCTGAGGGTCGCGCATGTTCATCGATGTGTATGGAGACACGTTGTGCGCTTTGGTGAGTGCCGCTGCCCTGGCCTCTACCGGACATAACGTAACAATGCGGGTCCCCAAGGGGCCTGCGGCAACCACCCTGGCCAGGGGCGGCTGCCCGTTTCGCGAGCCGGGTCTGGCCGAAATGATAGCCGAGCAGACCACCGCGGGACGCTTCAAGCTGGCCCGCGTCGATGAGCCGGTTGACGACAAGACCTCTGTCGTCTGGCTCGCGCTTTCCCCCAATGACATCGATATCGCCTACGAGGCGATCGCGGCGTTGCCATCGGGGCCTGAGCGCAGCTGGTTGCTGATCAACCAGTCCACTTTTCAGGTCGGCACCACCGAGGCGTTACAGAAAGCCCTGCGCGAGCTTCCCGGAGCGGAGACCGCGCAGCGTGCAGCAGTCTCGGTCCCTGATCTGCTAACTGAAGGATCTGGGTTGCAGAGCTTCACCCAGGCGTTGCAATGGCTGGTCGGTTGCGACTCGGACTGGGCACAACGTATGACCGCCGAAATCCTTCGGCCCTTCAACCGCCGCGTTGATCGCATGATGTTCATGCTCCCGCGTGAGGCGGAATTCACCAAGCTGGCGATCACCGGGATGCTGGCGACCCGCCTCAGTTTCATGAACGACATGGCGAATCTGGCCGACATGCTCGACGTGGATATCGAGCGGGTTCGCCGCGGCATGGGGGCAGACAAACGGATCGGTGAAGGTTATCTCTATCCTGGCTGTGGCTTTGGCGGGCTGAGTTTTTCTCGTGACGTCATGAGCCTCGCTTCGACTCTCCAGCTGAGTGGTATCCAGGCGCAATTGCTCGATCAGGTTCTGCGCATCAATGAGCGGCAGAAAGAATCCTTGTTCCGCAAACTCTGGCGCTACTACGGCACCGACCTGCGCGGGCGCAAGATCGCTATCTGGGGGGTGGCGTTCAAGCCGGAGACGGCACGAATCGACAATGCACCCGCACTTCGCTTGATCGAAGCCTTGTGGGCCCAGGGCGTGCAAGTCCATGTGCATGACCCTCGCGCGATGCCCGCACTGGCGGAATGGGCCGGCGGGGCACGCGAGGATCTGGTTTTGCACCAGGATCCGTACGCTGCGGTGGTCGACGTTGATGCGTTGATGCTGGTTACCGAGTGGAAAGCCTATTGGAGCCCCGACTTCACCCACGTCAAGGCCAGCATGAGACATCCATTGCTGCTTGACGGCCGAAATGTGTGGGACCCCGAATACATGAAACAAATCGGGTTTGAGTATTACGGAATCGGACGACGCTGATGACTGACGCCAAGAAACGCCAATGGGATGAGTTGCTCACGCATGGAGCGACGGCCAGCAAGCAGCATCTTGCCGATCTGTTCGCTGAGGACCCCGACCGGTTCACCAAGATGCACCGGCAGTTCGGACCGCTGATGTTCGATTTTTCCAAGCAGCGTGTAACCGAAGAAACCCTCAATCATCTGTTCGAGCTGGCGCGTACGCATGAGCTGAACGAATGGATCGCTCGTCTGTTCGCCGGTGAAAAAGTGAACGACACCGAAGGACGTGCGGCCATGCACTGGGCCTTGCGGCTTCCGCAGGACGCTATATGCGAGGTCGACGGCGAAAACGTCACCGCACAGGTGCATGAACAGCTTGCACGCATGGAGCGCATCGTAGAGAAGATCCAGGCCGGCCAATGGCGCGGTGCCACGGGTGAAGTCATCACCGACGTGATCAATATCGGCGTCGGCGGCTCCGACCTCGGGCCATTGATGGTGACAGAGGCCCTCGCGGATTTCTCCACCCGGACGCGCCATCGCCTGAATATTCACTTCGCTTCCACGATCGACGGCAGCCAGCTCTCACAGCTGTTGCGGGACAAGAAACCGCAGACCACGCTGTTCATCGTATCGTCAAAATCGTTCACCACCATCGACACGCTGACCAACGCTTCTACCGCATTGCAGTGGCTGCAGCGGTCCTTCGGTCGCCGGGCGAGCTCAAGCATCCTGCACTGTCACTTCGTCGGCGTTTCCGCCTCGCCGGACAAGATGACCGAGTGGGGCATCGCCGAAGAGAATCAGATCGGCTTCTGGGGATGGGTTGGTGGCCGCTATTCGATGTGGTCAGCGATTGGTCTGCCGATCGCACTCAAGATTGGCGTGCAGGGCTTCCGCGATTTCCTTGCGGGTGCTTATGACATGGATGAACACTTCAAGAATGCCCGCTGGGAAGACAACCTGCCGGTGCTGATGGCGATGCTTGGAGTGTGGAACACCAATGTGCTCGGCATCAATGGCCTGGCGATCCTGCCGTACGATGGCCGGCTCAAGCAGCTCCCTCTTTATCTCGAGCAGCTGGAGATGGAATCGAACGGCAAGAGCGTGACCCGAGAGGGCGAACCGGTGGAACGCGCGACCTGCCCGATCATCTGGGGCGACGTCGGACCGAATGCACAGCATGCGTTCTATCAGCTGTTGCATCAGGGCACCGAGGCCGTCACCTGTGACTTCATCGTGCCGGCGCGCCGGTATCACGAGTCGCTCCATCACGATGCGGCGGATGAGCTGATTGCCCAGCATCAGCTGGCATTGGCGAACTGTCTTGCTCAGTCGCGGTTGCTCGCGCTGGGCGATGCTGCGTTGAAGGATGCCGAGAACGAGCCCCTGTACAAGCGCTATCGCGGGAATCAGCCGAGTTCGACCTTGCTTCTCGACGAGCTTGATCCGTACAGCCTCGGCGCGTTGATCGCTCTCTACGAACACAAGGTATTCGTTCAGTCGGTGATCTGGGGCATCAACCCGTTTGATCAGTGGGGCGTGGAGATGGGCAAGAAGATCGCCATGACCACCCTTGGCAAGATCCGCGGGGAAGACAACGAGCTGGATGACACCGACGTCTCCACAGCCGGCCTGCTACGCCGGATTCGCGCAGAATGGAAATAATGGGAAACGACATGACACAGCTGACCTGTTTCAAGGCTTACGACATTCGGGGCCAGCTTGGCACCGAATTGAATGAAGACATTGCTTATCGCATCGCCCGTGCTTTCGCCAGATTCCTCAAGCCCCGGCGCATCGTACTGGGCGGAGATGTTCGTAAAACGTCTCCAGAGCTGAAAGCGGCTTTGGCAAACGGTCTGCGCGACGAAGGCGTGGACGTGCTCGACCTGGGGCTCGCCGGTACGGAAGAGGTGTATTTCGCTACTTTCCATCTTGAGGTGGATGGCGGCATCGAAGTGACTGCCTCGCACAACCCGATCGATTACAACGGCTTCAAGCTGGTGCGTGAAGGCTCTCGGCCTATATCCGCAGATACTGGCCTGGCTGATATTCGCCAAACGGCGGAAGAAATGAACATCGAGCTGCAGGACGGCCGCGATCCCTCAGTGCCTGACAGCGCTCGGGGACAATACGAACAGGTCGATACGCGGAAAGCCTTTGTCGAGCACCTGATGGGCTATATCGAGCCGGATAAATTCACTCCGCTCAAGCTCGTTGTCAACGCAGGAAACGGCGCCGCCGGCCCGGTGATCGATGCGATCGAGCAGGCGTTCAAGGACAAGCAGATCCCGGTCACCTTCATCAAGATCTGCCATGAGCCCGACGGCACCTTCCCGAACGGCATTCCCAACCCCATTCTGATCGAAAACCGAGAAACCACCAGCAAGGCGGTACTCGAACACGGCGCGGACATGGGTATCGCCTGGGATGGTGACTTCGATCGTTGCTTCCTGTTCGACGAACAGGGTCGCTTCATTGAAGGTTATTACATCGTAGGCTTGCTGGCAGAGGCATTCCTGAAAAAAGAGCCGGGCGCCGCGATCATCCACGACCCACGGCTCGTCTGGAATACGGTTGAGCAGGTCGAAGAGAACGGTGGCCGGGCGGTACAGACCAAGGCGGGCCACGCCTTCATCAAGGAACGCATGCGCAAGGAAGACGCAGCTTACGGCGGTGAAATGAGTGCGCATCACTATTTCCGCAATTTCGCCTATTGCGACAGCGGTATGATCCCATGGCTGCTGGTGGCTGAACTGCTGTGCCGCAAGGGAGGACCGATGTCGGAAATGGTCGGAGAGCGTATTGCCGCTTATCCGTCTTCTGGTGAAATTAATCTGAAGGTCAATGATGCACCCGCGGTGCTCAAGTCCATCGAGCAGCAGTATGCCAAGGATGCGCTCGACGTCGACTACACTGACGGCGTCAGCATCTGCTTTGCCGACTGGCGTTTCAACCTGCGTGCGTCTAATACGGAACCGGTGATACGTCTCAATGTAGAGAGCCGCGGCGACTTTGATCTGATGGAACGGGAGACTCAGCGGCTGCTGGAGGCCATCAAAGCCTTGTAAGGTGTGCGGATCAATTGAGACAATTTGGTGTCAGTACTGACGACGGAAGTTCTACGGCACTTTCCTGACACCATTTCTCTTACCTGCCCTGCAACTTGGGCGCGAAGGTGGACCATTGATTCGAGAGCGGTTAGCGAACCTCAGCTACAGCCAGAAGCGCAGCATCCAGATCGTCCTCGACGTGTTACTCCTCTGGCTGGCGCTATGGACCGCATTTTATCTCCGCCTTGGTACTGAGGAGGGTTGGCTTTGGCCAGAGCATGGGCAAGGTTGGATTTTCATCCTCGCTCCAATTCTCGCCATTCCTTTCTACATACGCCTGGGTATGTACCGTGCTGTCCTGCGGTATTTCGGCAATGACGCGCTCAAATGCATTGCCAAGGCGGTAACGCTCGGTTTCGTCGCGCTGGCCGCCACCATGTATATCCTGCGGGAAGTAGGTATGGAAGTCCTTCTCTCCCGCTCTGTTTTCTTCATGTATTGGTGCCTCAGCCTCTGCCTGCTAGGCGGTCTTCGCTTGGCGGTGCGGGAGTACTTTCTCGGCGACTGGTTCACTGCCGGTAATCCGTTCGAAAAAAGTCTGGTCGACCGCGATGTCGGCAGACCAGTGGCAATCTATGGCGCAGGCGGTGCGGGCAACGAGCTGGTTGCTTCGCTAAAGATCAGCCGCATGTACAAACCTGTTGCCTTCATAGATGAAAATCCATATTTGCACGGACGTACCGTGCAGGGGCTACCGGTATATTCGTCTGAACAGATCGGCGAGATGATCCAGGACACAGGAGTCAGAGATCTGTTTCTCGCAATTCCATCTGCTAGCCGTTCACGGCGTCGGGAGGTGCTCACAACATTGGAGCAATACCCGCTCCACGTGCGGAGCATGCCCGGTATCATGGATCTGGTGACGGGGAAGGTGAAGGTGGACGATCTGCAAGAGGTCGACATCGCCGATCTCCTCGGGCGCGATGCCGTGCCGCCGGATCCTTCGTTGTTCGCTCGTTGCATCACAGGCAAGACCGTGATGGTCACCGGGGCGGGCGGCTCCATCGGCAGCGAACTTTGCCGGCAGATCGTATCCTCGCTTCCTTCCCGCCTGGTCCTATTCGAACACAGCGAATATGCGCTGTATAAAATTCACGCCGAGCTCAAACACTGGCTCGGCAACCGTTTAGGCAACGTGGTCATCGTGCCTATCCTTGGGTCCATCCGCAACGAAGCGCGGCTGGAGCAGGTTATCGAACGCTGGGAAGTCGAAACGATCTATCACGCGGCTGCGTATAAACATGTGCCGATCGTGGAACATAACGTGTCCGAAGGGGTGATGAACAACGTATTCGGTACTCTCAACGTGGCGCAGGCAGCGATTCGCTGCCAAGTGGAGAGCGTTGTGCTTGTCTCGACCGACAAGGCGGTTCGACCTACGAATGTAATGGGCTCGACTAAGCGTCTCGCGGAGATGGTTCTCCAAGCTCTGAATACCGAGCAGGCTCCGCGATTGTGGGGCAAAAGCTCATCAGTCAACCACCTCAATCGCACACGTTTCGAGATGGTGCGGTTCGGGAACGTCCTGGATTCGTCAGGTTCTGTCATCCCCCTGTTCCGTGAACAAATTCAACAGGGCGGCCCGGTCACCGTCACGCATCCGGACATCACTCGCTATTTCATGACCATTCCCGAGGCCGCGCAGCTCGTAATTCAAGCGGGTGCCATGGGGCAGGGTGGGGATGTATTCGTACTGGACATGGGTGAACCCGTCCGCATTCTGGATCTTGCTCGCAAGATGGTATTGCTCTCCGGGCTCAGCGTTCGAGACGAAAGCAGTCCCAAAGGTGATATTGAAATCGTGTTTACTGGTCTGCGGCCCGGTGAAAAGCTCTACGAAGAGCTGTTGATCGGTGATAATCCCGAGCCGACGATTCACTCCAAGATCCGGCGAGCGAATGAGGCGCATCTCTCTTGGGACCGGCTTCTAGGCGTGCTTGACGAGCTTGAATCGGCTGTACGGCAGGAAGACCCTCAGCGAGTGCGGGAAATGCTTCTTGCCACGGTCCAGGGTTACACCCCCGGCGTCGACATCGTAGACCTGCTCTACGACGAGCGTTTTCGCAAGGACGGAGCGTGATCGCTGGCCGTGCGAGCCCCCGTGCTGAGATCTATCTGGACTAACCTATCTCCTGTGTGTCTGGTCTCGCAGTGAAGAGCGCGGCTATACTCCCCGGCGGTCAGGAGGGTATCGCGCTTCTGGTTATTGCCGGCGTGCTTGGTTGTCCTCGATTCAAACTTGGTTGGAGAGCGAGCCGGCAAATGCCTGCGGCAAGCTGAACTAAAAAATTACTGAATACGGAAGACGCTGATGGTGGTTGGACGAGGTCTGCTTGCAACTGCTTTTGCGTTGGAGCTCGGAGAGCGAGACGACCTGATCGTCTTTGCATCGGGGGCGGCCAATTCAAAGGGGCGCGATGCGGAAGCTTTTCTTCGTGAACGACGGATGCTCGAAGAGTGTACGCGCCAGGGCCGCCGGCTCGTGTATTTCGGCACCTGCAGCGTCCATGATCCTGAACTGCATGATTCGCCATATACACAACACAAGTTGCGCATGGAGGAACTGGCGAAGCAGTCTGCCCGCTATGCGATTTTCAGACTCCCCCAGGTTGTAGGTCCTACGCAGAATCAACACACGCTGACGAATTACGTTCGGACGATGATCATGTCGGGCCAGCCATTCACTGTCTGGCGTGGCGCCCGAAGGAACATCATCGACGTGACGGACGTAGCTCGCATCGCTCATGTGATGCTCGATGACGCCCCTGCGGACAGTTGTTTCACCGTAAACATCGCCAATCCCCGTTCGATTGCGGTGACCGAACTGGTACACACCTTCGAAACCGTCCTCGGTAAGAAAGGTACATACACCGTGGTCGAAGGGGGCGGAGCTTACGAGATCGACACTTCAAGATCCTCCGAGGCAGCCGTGCGTGCCGGGATCAACTTCGATACACACTACGTTGAAAATGTTCTGAGGAAGTATTATGGCAAGTGAGCCGCCGCGCGAGGTGTCGATAGTCATCCCGGTGTATGGGAGCGAAAAGATCCTGGCTGAGCTGGTAAGACAGGTCGATGAGGTGATGACCGAGAAGGGCCGGCATTACGAAATCATTTTCGTATGCGACCAGTCACCCGACCAAAGCTGGAATGTGATCACCCGGCTTGCTCAGGAATACGAGACTGTGCGAGGCATCCTGTTACGGATGAACGCAGGTCAACACAATGCGCTGATGGCGGGACTTGCTCAGGCTCAAGGTGAAATCATCGTAACGATGGATGACGATCTGCAGCATGCACCCCGGGATATCCCCTCTCTGGTCGAACAGGTCGAGAACGGTTTCGATGTCGCTTACGGCCGCTTCACTTCCCGTAAGCATCCGCTCTGGAAGATCGTAGGTAGCCGCATCAACAATCTGGTTGCCGGCTATCTCATGCACAAGCCGATGGATCTATACCTCTCTCCGTTTCGAGCGTTCAAGGCGGTCATTCGTGACGAGGTGCTCCGTTACCAGGGTCCTTATGTCTACGTGGATGGGCTGATCCTGACGGTGACCCGCAACATCGCCCAGGTTGATGTGGCACATCAGGAGCGGCACGCGGGGGATAGCCGATATGGCTTGGCCAAGTCACTTTCGCTCTGGATGAAAATGGCGACCAACTTTTCCATCGTCCCGTTGCGAATAACGTCGTTCCTGGGGCTGGTTTTTGCTGGCGTCGGTTTTCTTCTTGCGCTTGTACTCATCATCCAGAAATTCACCTTGGATCTCATGCCGATCGGCTGGTCGTCGCTGATCGTTACCGTGCTCATCATAGGTGGAGTACAGCTTTTGGCGGTCGGAATGGTGGGAGAGTATCTCGGCCGAGCACTGTTGACGCTGAATGCCAGACCGCAATACGTCGTGGCTCAGCGCGTCGGCGGTGATGGCGCTGATCCAGGCGCGGTAGAGCAGGAGCAGAAGTCTGCATGATTCGATTTGCGCTGTATTGTTTTTGCGGTGGCATCGGCGTCTTGAGCGATCTTTCCCTCTACTATGTGCTGTTGGCGTTCGGCGTTCCCTATCAGGCTGCCAACGCCGCCGGTTACATGATGGGCACCCTGATCAGTTTTATTCTCAACCGACGGATAACCTTTGGCGTCCGCGATCAGCTGCTGCGACGGCTAGCCATGTTCTTCGGCGTTGCCGGGGTGGGCTATCTTGCCTCCGCGCTGATGCTGTGGGTAATGATCGACCGCTTTCACATTGACGCGGCTCTGGCCAAGATCCTTACCCTGCCAGTCGTCGTCATCATCCAATTTTCCTTGAATCGTTTGCTCACGTTTCGTCAGAACCGGACGGGCGTAGACGCAAGCGAATCGATTTGAACAAGGAGTGTTTCGTGGCAAACACCTACGACGCGGTAATTATTGGAGCCGGGTTCACCGGTCTCACAGCTGCCTTCGCGTTATCCAAGCAAGGCAAGAAAGTATGCGTACTTGAAGCCGATGACAGGCCTGGCGGCCTCGGTGGAACCTTTGAATTCGCCGATGGGGTGACGCTCGAGAAGTTCTATCATCATTGGTTCAACAATGATGTATACGTGCCGGAGTTGGTCAAGGAGCTAGGGCTCGAGGGCGACATCATTACGTTACCGTCGCGTACCGGGATGTACTTCAACGGCAGGATGTGGAAGCTGTCCACGCCGCTAGATCTCTTGCGCTTCACGGCGCTGTCCTTCGTTGATCGCATACGGTTGGGCCTGCTGGTGTTCCAGGTTCGACGCATCAAGGACTGGAGAGCGATTGAGCACCTGTCGATTCGCGAGTGGTTGGAGCCTCTTTGCGGTAAGCGCGTATACAAGGTTGTATGGGAGCCGCTGATCGACTCGAAGTTTTCCGTCTACGCCGAAGCGGTTAACGCTGTCTGGATGTGGAAGAAGCTGGTTTTGCGCGGAAATACGCGCAACGACAAGGGTGGTGAGGAGCTGGCCTACTTCAAGGGAGGCTTTGGTAGGCTCGCGCAGGCAATGGCTGACGCTATCACGACGAACGGAGGGGTGGTCCGGTACTGTGAAGAGGTGGTTAAGGTAGAGCCGGACGGCAAACAACTGCGTGCAGTACAACTGGCGACAGGAGAGCGGGTGGAAGCAGAACAGTTTCTGTTCACGCCGGCTTTTCCGCTCATCGCCCGGATGTTCGAGGGTGCTGCCGATGAGACATGGCTCAAGTCGCTGCGCCGGGTGAAGTATCTGGGTAACATGTGTCTTGTACTTCGCCTCAAGCGGAGCCTATCCCAAACGTATTGGCTCAACGTCAACGATCCAGGGTTCCCCTTTGTGGGAGTCATCGAGCATACCAACTTCGACGCACCGGAAAATTACGCTGGCTCGCATATCGCCTTCCTTTCCCGTTATCTGGCAGTCGAGGATCCGGTCTGGTCGTATTCCGACGAACAATATGTCGATTTTGCTTTGGAGCATTTGCAGCGGATGTTCCCCGAAATGGACCGCAGCTGGATCATCGAGCACCGTGTTTGGCGAGCCGAGTATGCACAACCTGTGACCGAGCGCGGGTATTCGGAATATGTGCCTGGGCAGGAGACTCCGTTCGATAACGCATTCATTTCCACTATGGCGCAAATCTATCCCGAGGATCGAGGGACGAACTACGCTATCCGGGAAGGGCGCGCCATTTCGAAACGACTAGTGGAGCAGAAGAAGGTAAGCCGGTAAATGCGCGTTCCCAAGGAAAGGGCGCTCACTATACTCGCGCTGGCATTCGCTTTTGCCGGCGCCTGTGTGTTTCTGCTCCGCGTACATATAGGGCTTTCGCTTCTCGAATTTGGTGATGAGGCGGAAAAATACGTTGCCGCCCAGCTGATTGTCGCCGGAAAGAAGCTCTATCTAGATATTTTCGCGCACCACGGTCCGGTGCCGTACATGCTGTCGCATTGGTACGCTGTGCTCTACAGCGATAGCGACTTCACTTATGCCCGGGTCATCGTCATCGCTCTGGCGCTAATGGCGGCGTTCTCGATTTTCGTCTCCCCAGCGTTCCGGAGTTGGTCGGCCAGGGGCTGGGCGACCGGCTCGTTTTTGCTGATCATCTCTTCCATATGGGTGTTGAGCAGCATTCAGATGCTGCTTTACCAGCAAATCACGGCATTCCTGGCACTGGTCGCGGTGTTCCAGCTTCTCTTGCCTACGATGATGGGCCGGGTTCCGACTCGTGTGGGTAGCTGCGCGGCAGGGGCGGCGGTTACGTTGGCGTGCTTCGCTTCGTACGCAGTGGGCCCCGCAGTGGTATGTCTCGTTCTCGGTGCGTTCGTCCCGCTGATAAAAAATCACGCGGTTTTGAAACGAGTGCTGCTCCCGTTCCTTTTGGGCGTTCTGATCTCCCTCGCTGTGGTCTTGATCTGGATGTTCTCCTACGGCGATTTGACAGGTTACTTCGCCTATCATTTTTACTTCAACCAGGTCATCTATTCGAAGTTTATTGATGTGTCTCTGGGCGATATGAAGGATCTTTTTGCATTCGAACTGAAACCCATCTCATATACGCAGGATCTTTCGGTTGTATGGTTGTTGGCGGCGGCTGCGCTATTGAGTGTTGTTGTCATGCGAAGCAGTACTCAGTTGAAGGCTTTCAAGCTGCTCGCTGTGCTGCTGACCATCTTCTTTGCCTTGTTGCTTAACCCCCGTGGCAAATATGGATTTCACGGCACTGCATTTGTCTTGGCCAACTGCGCTCTTTTCATCGCGGCCATCGCCCTGTTGATAGATCGTGCCTTCGTGAGCTGGAACTTGCGACGACAGGCGTTCTGGGTGGCCGTGCTAGCCATTTCAGTCATTGGAATGGAAGCTGTCAGCCGCATCTCCATCTCTTCGCCGCACGGTATTCTCAAGCGCGATCTCGCTTCGAACCGGGTGACTTTGAGACCTCCGCCAGGCGGTGAGCTCGGGTTCGTACGCTCGATCACTGAAAAAAACGGCGACCTGTTGGCGTTGGTATTCAACCCGAGCGTTTATCTGCTGACCGATAGGAGACCGGCCTCCGGCCATTATTATTATCTCCCTTGGCAGGCTGCGTATAAGCGCAACCCGATCCTGGGACACAATATTGATATCTGCGCTGATATCGCTAACAACTCGCCAGCCGTCATCTGGTTCCATGATTGGAAAGTGTGGGATCAATATGCAATTGCTGACTATGAGCCATGCGTACCTCAGCTGCTCAGCGAACGGTATGCTCCGTTGCAACCTGACGGTCATTGGTACCTACGCAAAGACATCCACGCGCAGGAGCGGTGGGTACCGCCGACTGCGGCCACTGTGCTGCAGCCAAGCCAGCCGCTGGCACCGGGCAATAACATCGAGGTTATTTTCCCGGACCGTCACGTTTCGGAGGGTGCAGCCCTGCAACGGGTAGGGGTTCTGTTCGGCACCTATGCCAATACTGGTAGGGGCAAAGCCGAGCTGCGGCTGGAAGGCCCTGGGGCGGATGCATATCACGCCGAGTTCGATCTGGCTCAGCTTGACGATAACCAGTATCGCTTTTTCGATGTGAACGGTGGCCACTTTGATCGCGGCACCATTGAAGCGGTTTCTGGTGGCGGTGTAAGCAGCTGGGAAAACCACAGCCAAGCGGAAGCCGTCCTCACGTGCGTGGCGCTCGACTATGTCGACGGAACTCGGCGAGTGACAGCTGGCTGTCCGTTTCACTGAGGAGCGGGTCGCTCTCTACCAGCTCCGGACGTATAAGCTGGTAGGGAGGTGGGGCTGTCGCAATCGAGCTGAGCGGGTCATGCCCGAACAGTTCGAGCCGCGCTATTCGACTGTAACCGACTTCGCCAGGTTGCGCGGCTTATCCACATCAGTGCCCTTCACCAACGCTACGTGATAGCTCAACAACTGAAGTGGAATGGTATAGAGAATTGGCGATATGCAATCCTCCACCCATGGCAGCGTAATAGTCTGCGCCGTGCCTTCCTCGGCGTGCTCGACCCTCTCGCAGGCAAACGTAATCAACTGTCCGCCACGCGCACGAACTTCTTCCAGGTTGGATTTGAGCTTCTCCAGCAGACTGCCGCTGGGTGCGACGCTGACGACGGGCATGTTCTCATCGACTAACGCTAACGGTCCATGCTTCAGCTCGCCAGCGGCGTACGCCTCAGCGTGAATGTACGAGATTTCCTTGAGCTTGAGCGCACCTTCCATGGCAATCGGGAAGTGCGTACCGCGCCCGAGAAAGAGTGCGTGATGTTTATTGGCGAAGCGCTCGGCAAGTTCGGCAATGCGTGTGTCGAGCTGCAACGCCTGCTCGACCATGCCGGGGAGCGATTTCAGCGCATTGATGTTGGTGATGATTTGCTGCTTGTCTCCACCGCGAGCCTGTATCAGAGCAGTGGTTAACCAAAGCAGGGCGACCAGCTGGGTGGTGAACGCCTTGGTCGAGGCGACGCCGATTTCCGGGCCGGCATGGGTCAGCAGCCGCCAGTTTGCCTCCCGCACAAGTGAGCTGCCCGCGACGTTACACAAAGCCAGTGTCGCCAGGTAACCCTGATCCTTGGCAAAGCGCAGGGCGGCCAGGGTGTCGGCGGTCTCGCCGGACTGGGAGATGGTGATCAGAAGCGTGTTTTTCGGCACGACTACGGTGCGGTAGCGATACTCACTGGCCACTTCCACCTGGCAGGTGATGCCGACCTGTGCCTCAATCCAGTAACGGGCCACGAGACCGGCATGGAAGCTCGTGCCGCAGGCGACAATGTGGACGTGTTCGATGTCGGCCAGGCGCGTCTCGGCTTCCGGGCCAAGCAGGGCGGTGAGAACGTGGTCGTCGCCCAGGGTGCCGGCCAGGGTCTGAGTAATGGCTTCGGGCTGCTCGTAGATTTCCTTGAGCATGAAGTGGCGATACTCGCCCTTGTCCAGGCTATGGGCTGCATGCTCGTAGCGCTTCACCGGCCGCTCGACCGCTTCATGCTTGATGTTCCATATGTCGCACTGCTCGCGGCTGACCCGAGCGTAATCGCCTTCTTCCAGGTAGCGGAAGCAGTCGGTTACCTGCAACAGGGCAAGCGGGTCTGAGGCGATGTAGTGCTCTTCGACGCCCTCGCCAATGACCAGCGGGCTGCCCATGCGGGAGCAATACAGGGTTTCCGGCTCGTCTTCGTGAATCACGGCGAGCGCATAAGCGCCGTGGATTTCACCGAGCGTTTGGCGGAATGCCTCGAGCAGGTCCTTGCTTTGACCGTAGTGATAAGCGAGCAAATGGGCGACGACTTCGGTGTCGGTTTCCGAAGTGAAGGCGTAGCCAAGCTCCTTGAGCTTCTTTCGCAGCGGCGCGTGGTTTTCGATGATGCCGTTGTGAACGACGGCCAGGCCATCGGAAATGTGCGGATGCGCGTTGTGTTCAGCTGGTTTGCCATGCGTCGCCCAGCGAGTGTGGGCAATGCCCAGGTGGCCGAGCGCTGGCGTTTCGCTCAGGCTCTTTTCCAGCTCGATTACCTTGCCGACGGCGCGAACGCGCTGAATGCTGTGATCGTCATTCATCACCGCCACCCCGGCCGAGTCGTAGCCGCGGTATTCGAGGCGCCGCAGGCCTTCAATCAGGATGGGAGTGATATTACGTTGAGCGATGGCGCCGACGATTCCGCACATGGGGTGTCCTTGGGGCGAGCTGCAAAAGGGCGAAGTTTAGCATCGCGCTATAGGACAAGGTAGCGCCGGTGGGATTGGTCGGCCTGGTCCGTCATCCGGCGGTTACGGATATTGTCGGCGAGTCTGCTTTCGCGCCCGGGTGCGCTCCTGCAATGTTCATGTAGGAGCGCACCCGAGCGCGAACAAATGCGTTCATCACGACCGACTGAGATTTGCTGGGCTACCGCTTGGCAAAGCGCTCCACCAAAGCCGTCTGTTGCCTGGCGGTTGCTGCCAGCTCAATACCCACATCCGCGCTGCGTGCAGCCTGAGAGGCGGTGCTGTCCGACAGGCCGGCAATATTCACCACGTTACGGTTGATCTCGTCGGCCACTGCGCTCTGCTCTTCTGCCGCAGCAGCGATTTGGCCGGTCATCTCATTGATTTGGTCGATGGCGGTGCGAATGCCGTCGAGCGCCTCGTCCGCTTCGACGACGCGGCTAACACCGATCTCGGCCTGCTCGTGGCCGGAATGCATGGTCGTTACGGCGCGCGCGGCGGCCGTCTGTAGATTCTCGATCAGCTTGTGAATCTCTTCGGTCGAACTGGCGGTACGACTGGCCAGCGCGCGGACTTCATCAGCCACCACGGCAAAGCCGCGGCCCTGTTCGCCGGCGCGTGCCGCTTCGATCGCCGCATTGAGTGCCAGCAGGTTGGTTTGTTCGGCAATACCCTTGATTACGTCCACGACACTGCCGATCTCCCTCGCATCGAGCGATAGTTGATTGGAAACGTTGGCGGCGGAGCGAACGGATTCGGACAGCACTTCGATAGCATCCCGCGCCTGGCTGGCTACCTGCTTTCCACGCGTTGCCAGTGCACTCGCTTCGCGGGTCGCATCGGCAGTGCGCTGGACGTTGCCGGATACTTCCTGGGTGGCTGCAGCCATCTCGTTGATGGCGGTGGCGACCATATCGGTCTCCTGGCGCTGGCGCGACAGGCCGTCGCTGCTGCTGCGCGCCAGCTGGCTGGATTCCTCCGCTTGCTTACGCAGACCCTCGGTACTGTCCATGACGCGGGTCAGGCACGTGCGCAAGCGTGCCTGCTGGCTGTGCATGGCCATTTCCAGCTGGCCGAGCACGCCGCGATGGGGTGTGTACATGGTCGCTAGCAGCGGATCGATGATCGCATCGTCTGCAGCGCCGATGGCGCGCTGCATGCGGTTATCTCCGATCTGCTTGTAGACCCACGCCGCTGGGATGCTGGCTGCGCACGCGACAGCCGCGCCCATGCCGCCAAAGGCGATCGTCAGGCCGCCGCCGATTGCCGCAGCGGAGATGCCAAACGCGGCCGGCAACACTATCCCAGCCCAGTCGGTAGTATGCGCTGAGCGGCCTTCATTCAATCGACGGTACAACGCCTCGGCGCGCTCGACCTGGGCCGCGGTGGTACGCACGCGCACCGATTCGTACCCGGTAACCTGACCGTTTTCCCAGATGGGCGTGGCGTAAGCGTTGACCCAGTAGTGGTCACCATTCTTGCAGCGGTTCTTGACGATGCCCATCCAGCTGCGGCCGTCTTTCAGGTCCGTCCACATATGCGCAAATACCGCTGCCGGCGTGTCAGGGTGACGTACCAGGTTGTGAGGGCTGCCGATCAGCTCCTCACGGGTGAATCCGCTGATATCGACGAAGGCATCATTGCAGTAGACGATCTGACCCTTCAGATTGGTTGCAGAAATGAGGCGTTGCTCGGGCTTGAAGGTACGTTCACGTTGAGTGATCGGGAGATTGTTGCGCATTGAAATCCTGGTCTGGAAAAAGGCGGGAGCGGAGAGCGGTATTTTGTTGTCTATGATGACTGTATCGCCCGAGCACGCAGAGGCTTTAGCTTCTGTTACGAAAGTATTAAACACACTGTTTCGAAGTTCGCTTCAATCCGGCGCACGCCGTCGGCATACGAGAAAGGAGAGTCGCAGATGTCCCAAGGCAATAGTCTGGATACGCTGAGCACGCTGCAGGTGGGGGAGACGACCTACCACTACCATTCATTGCCGAAGGCGGCCGAGAAACTCGGCAACATCGATAGGCTGCCCGTATCGCTCAAAGTGCTGCTGGAGAATCTGCTGCGCCACGAGGACGGCGTGACCGTCACGCGAGACGATATCCAGGCGATGGCCGACTGGTTGAAGACGCGCTCGTCCGACCGGGAAATCCAGTACCGACCTGCGCGTGTCCTGATGCAGGACTTCACCGGCGTTCCGGCGGTGGTCGACCTGGCTGCGATGCGCGACGCCATGGCCAAGGCCGGTGGCGATCCGCAGCGCATCAATCCGCTGTCACCCGTGGATCTGGTCATCGACCACTCGGTGATGGTGGATCGCTTCGGCTATGACGATGCCTATGAAGACAACGTCGATATCGAGATGAAGCGCAATGGCGAGCGCTACGAATTTCTGCGCTGGGGTCAGAAAGCCTTCAATAATTTCCGCGTGGTGCCGCCGGGCACGGGCATCTGCCACCAAGTGAACCTGGAATACCTGTCGCAGAGCGTCTGGGCTTCCGAAAAGGATGGCAAAACCTGGGCCTACCCGGACACGCTGGTAGGTACCGATTCACACACCACCATGGTCAACGGCCTGGGTGTGCTGGGCTGGGGCGTCGGCGGCATCGAAGCAGAGGCAGCCATGCTCGGCCAGCCGGTATCGATGCTGATTCCGGAAGTCATCGGCTTCAAAATGACTGGCAAGCTGCCCGAAGGCATCACGGCCACTGACCTGGTACTGACCGTCACCCAGATGCTGCGAGCGAAGGGCGTAGTCGGCAAGTTCGTGGAATTCTACGGCGACGGTCTAGCCGATCTGCCGTTGGCCGACCGCGCGACCATCGGCAACATGGCGCCGGAATACGGCGCCACCTGCGGCTTCTTCCCCATCGACGAAATCTCTCTGGGTTACCTGCGCATGACCGGGCGCCCGGATGAAGTGATCGATCGTGTCGAAGCCTACTGCAAGGCGCAGGGCATGTGGCGGGAACAGGGCATGGAGCCGGAGTTTACCGACAAGCTGGAACTCGACCTCAGCGAAGTCGAAACGAGCCTGGCCGGACCCCGGCGCCCACAGGATCGCGTTTCGCTGGGCGGCGTAAGCAAGGCGTTCCAGGAGCTGATGGATCTGCACCCGGCGCCGCGCGACCAGAATCAGGTCGAAGAGGACGGCGAAGGCATGGGCCGTGGCCAGGCCAAGGTCAGCATGAACGGTGAAGAGTTCACGCTGGAGCACGGCGCGGTGGTCATTGCTGCGATCACCTCGTGCACCAACACGTCCAACCCGAACGTGATGATGGCGGCAGGCCTGGTGGCGAAGAAGGCGGCGGAGCTGGGATTGCAGCGCAAGCCGTGGGTGAAATCTTCGCTGGCGCCGGGATCCAAGGTGGTGACCGATTACCTGGACCGTGCCGGCCTCACGCAGTATCTCGATCGGTTGGGCTTCAACCTGGTCGGTTACGGTTGCACCACCTGCATCGGTAACTCCGGCCCGCTGCCTGACGAGATTGCCCAGGCCGTCACAGACCATGATCTGGCCGTATCGTCGGTATTGTCGGGTAACCGTAACTTCGAAGGTCGCGTACATCCGCAGGTTCGCGCCAACTGGCTGGCTTCGCCGCCGCTGGTAGTGGCATACGCGTTGGCCGGCAACGCCCGGATGAACCTGCTGGCTGAACCGCTGGGGCACGACAGCAACAATCGCCCAGTCTTTCTCAAGGACATCTGGCCCAGCAATGCCGAGATCGCCGAGGCGGTCGCGCAGGTCGATGGCAGCATGTTCCGCAAGCGCTACGCCGACGTGTTCAGTGGCGACGAGCACTGGCAGTCTATCCGCGTCACGGAAAGCGATACCTACGCCTGGAACAACGAGTCGAGCTACGTGCAAAACCCGCCGTACTTCGAAACTATCGATCAGCCGCTGCAGCCGCTGAAGCCGATCCAGGGCGCGCGTGTGCTGGCGGTCTTTGGTGACTCGATCACTACAGACCACATCTCCCCGGCAGGTAACATCAAGGCCTCGTCTCCGGCGGGTCGCTATCTGCAGAGCCTGGGCGTCAGCCCCGAGGACTTCAACTCGTACGGCTCGCGCCGCGGCAACCACGAGGTGATGATGCGCGGCACCTTCGCCAACATCCGCATTCGCAACCGGATGCTCGGAGGCGAAGAGGGCGGCGAGACAATCCATGCGAGCAGTGGCGAGCGCATGTCGATCTACGATGCGGCCATGCGTTATCAGAGCGAAGGCACACCATTGGTGGTGCTGGCCGGCAAGGAATACGGTACCGGCTCGAGCCGTGACTGGGCAGCCAAGGGAACCAACCTGCTGGGCGTGAAAGCGGTCATCGCTGAGAGTTTCGAGCGTATCCACCGCTCGAATCTGGTCGGCATGGGCGTGCTTCCGCTGCAGTTCGTCAACGGTGAGAGCGTCGAATCGCTGGGAATCGATGGGTACGAAACGCTGGACGTGCAGGGTATCGACGACAACCTGGTGCCTGGCCAGACGCTGAAAGTCGTCGGCAAGCGCAAGGATGGCGGCGACATTCAGTTCGACGTTCTGTGCCGTATCGACACCCGCAACGAGATCGACTACTTCAAGGCCGGCGGGATTCTGCACTTCGTGTTGCGAGACATGAACAGCAAGGGCTGAAAAGACGGACCAGGCAGGCGTCTGCCTGCCTGGTCACGGGCGCCGCGATGGCGGACTCGCCTGAGTTGGCCGCTCCCCTGATTATGGTTGTTCCGACTTGTCTGCAACGGCGCGCTCGGGCTCGACGATTACCGGTTCGATCTTGTATAGCCCGTTATCGATATCCGATCCGAAATAGATAACCCCGTTGGCGTCGACCGCGACGCCCGTGGGAATACCACTTGGCGGCATTCCGGGCCCGGTGGGTAAGCCTATCGGCAGGTCCTCAGCCAGCACTTCGCGCTCCCCACCTTCGAGATCAAGCACCGAAAGCCTGCGTTCGGCGGTTTCCGCGATGACGAAATCGCCGTTTTGCAGCTGTGCCAACCCCTCTGGCATTGCCAGATCCTTGGCCACGCGAGTCAGCTCGCCAGTCTTCGGATTGACCCGGGTGAGAAACCCGGCTGCCTCGGTCAGGTAGATGTTCTCGTCCTGGCCCATGATCATCTGCACCGGCCCGTGCAATCCCTCGGTAAGGTCAGTGCGCTGGTCGTATTTCTCGCCGCTTAACTTAACCAGTTTGCCGCTGGCCATCTCGCTGACGACGATGCTTCCATCGGGCAGCTCAACCGCCGCGCTTGGTGCGTTCAGGCCGTGCACCAACGCGCGGGTTTCATGCGTTTTCTCGTCGATGATCTGCAATGTTCCCGTCGAGGTGCTGGTCAGCAGGAAACGACCCTGCCCGGACGCTACGGAGGAGGGATACTCCAGATCTGAGCCATGGGCGCGGCGAATATCGGTGACCTGGCCGTTATCGGTATTGATCGAGCGAAAGGCAAAGATGTCGGCGATATACAGGGTCTTGCCATCCTCGTTGATGGTCAGGCCTGCCGGCACCGCCAGTTCACCTTTGGTGATCACCCGTGTCTTGCCGGAGGAAGGGTTGACCATCTCGATGGAATTGTCAGCCATGTTCGAGACGAAGATGCGGTCGTCCTTGTCGATGGCAAGGTTATCAAGCGAGGTATCCAGCGTCGCGACCACGTTGGTTTCGCCTGTCGCAACATCGACGCGGTTGAGCGTACCGGCGTGCGTGTCCAATACGTACAGGTTGCCCTTGGAATCGAAGTTGACCGCCGCCGGCGTGTCGAAGCCTTCGGCAATCACCTGCGTTTGCCCATCGGCCGGATTGAGCTTGACGACCTGGCCCTTGAACCACAGAGGCCCATACAGCCAACCGTCTGAGCCCACTTCGAAACCATTGAACCCGCCCAGGTCCTCGGCTATCTGCCGCGGCTCGCTGTCGCCAGTGAGATCGATCTCCCACACTGCATCGCCGAGAAAAACCTGGCTTGCATAGAGCTTGCCGGTGTCCTGATCGAACGCGATTGAGTTGATGCCCGGCAGTCCTTCCGCCAGAACCTTGATGGGGGCGTCATCGTTTTCGCGGTAGAACACCTTGCCCAGGTAAAAGCCGGTCCACGCCATTTCGCCATTCGGCCCGATAGCGATGTCGTCTGCCTGGCCTTCGGGCGGTCCGATGAAGGTCGTCACGTCACCGCTCTCGATATCCACCTGATACATCGTCGCGCTGACGACGCTGCCTGCTAGCAGCCGCCCCTGTTGATCCATGGCCAGGCCATGCACACCCTTGAACGCGGACGGGGCGACCAGCGCCTGGGGAGGTTGATAGGTGTTGTCGGCAAACGCAGGCGCGCCGATGAACGCGGCAAGCAATGCGAGGGGAAAAACGGGTTTCATGGTCGAATCCTTCTTGTTGTTATCGGGAATGTTCGGATGGTTTTGATTCTAGCGAACCATATTGATTTGGCAGCCTCAATCGAGCCGCGTTATGACCTTACATGCATCTTCGTCAGCAACGCGATTCACCGCTTCAGCTATCGAACAGGTCCAGCGTGTGCGGTGCAGGTCGGCACGGCTCAATCAGATGCGGACCGTCGTTGCGCACGTTGCCCACCGCGGTGTCGACCGCGTGCCACGTGAAAGCATCGGCTGGTGTCGCATGATGTCGCGCCAGTTCCTGGGCTTGCTCGGCAGGCAGATCCGGGTCGAGCCATTGGCGCGCCACCTTTGCGGGTAGCGCCACTGGCCTGCGATCATGAATGTCAAGCATCCCACCTTCGCTGTCGGCAGTGATGATGGCAAAGCCTCTCTCTTGAGGTATCGCTTCGCACGGGCCCCTCGGGAAGCGGCCGATTGCGGCGAGAAACATGGGATCGGTGCCTGGCAGATGAATGAAATATGGTTGGCGGCTTCGCGCTGCGTCGGAATCACCTACCCATTCGAACCAGCCATCGACCGGAACCAGACAGCGCCCACTGGCCCAGACGTCCTGCCAGTACTTGCTGGTCGCAGCTGTTTCTAGGCGAGCGTTGATAGCAGGCGTTCTGTCTACGGCCCACAGTGGCGCGTAGCCCCAGCGCATCGCACTGAAGCGTAGCCCATCGTCATCCTGATGCAGCACGCTGATGTTAGTCTGGGGTGCCACGTTGTAGCGATCGCTATCCTCGCTACCAACCGGACCCGGCACCGGCAGCTGGCTCTTGAGCCATTTCAGGTATTTTTCTTCGGATCGAAAGTGGGCGATGCGACCGCACATCTGCCTTCCCCTGTGTATCTACCTTGCCCCAGCCTAGTTCAAACTCGACAGTCACGTCCCGGCGTCGTCTTGCCGACCTGAAGTGACGGGGATAGACTCGACGAAACGTGACATGGCGGCTGGCCCGACGGGTGGCCGATCAGCGTGGGCGTCAGCGCCCCGGCACCCTCCATCAAGGCGTGAAGTCGATTGCCGTATATCAATAACGAAACGCAGCGAAACTTCGAGCTTTACTATAACCATCGCTTCCTCAATCGAATCCGCTGGGCGCAGATTGCGGCGATATTGCTCGTAGTGCTGTTCGCCATACTCGACGTGCTCTCGCTGCCCTCTCATGTCTGGCACCAGACGCTGATGATCAGGTTTTTCATCATCCTGCCGGTCTTCGTTCTGGTATGGCGGGCCTCGTTCATCGAAGCGCTACATCAAAGACTCCAGTGGGTAATCACTGCGGCGGCGGTGATCGCTGGGCTGGCGATAGTGGGCATTCTGTGGGTGGCGAGACGGGAGCAGACCCCGCTTCCTTATGAAGGCATCATCCTGGTCACGATTTTCTTCTATTTCCTTGTCGGGCTTCGTTATCGCGGCGCGATGGTGTGCGGTTGGCTCACCTGTGTGGCGTACATCGTCATGGAGGCCCAGGCAGGGCTGAGCGGCGAGCAGTTGTTGTACAACTCGATGTTCCTGATCTCCGCTAACGTCATCGGCTCCGTTGGTTGCTATTTTCTCGACTCCGCCACCCGGCAGGGTTTTCTGGCCGAACAGGCTCTGCGCAATCTGGCCGAGCGCGATCCGCTGACCGGCCTGTTCAATCGCCGTGCGTTCGACGAGCGCGCCGAGCGATCTCTCCGTCAGGCCGTGCGCGAGCGCAGCCCGATTGCGGTAGCGATGATCGATATCGATTTCTTCAAGGCTTACAACGACCATTACGGTCACGCGGAAGGTGATGAGGCGCTAAGCCAGGTCGGCGAAGTGATACGCCGCAACGTGCAGCGGCCGCTCGATCTTGCCGCGCGCTACGGTGGTGAGGAGTTTATCGTCCTCTGGTACGGGCTAAGCGAAGCCGACGCGCTGGTTATGCTTGAAACCATACGTCGCGACGTAGAGGAACTCGGGATTGCCCATGCGCGTTCCGATGTCGCAGACGTCATCACATTGAGTGCGGGAGTGGTCGGCTTTGTGCCGGATGGCGTGGAAGACTTGAGGCAAAGCCTGCGCAGCGCCGATCAGGCGCTGTATCAGTCCAAGCAGAGCGGGCGCAACCGGGTACAGGGTGCAGACACCGAAGCCAGCGGCTTTGCGCGCTAGCGTAATGCTGCGTCGGCCGTCAGTTGCTTTTCAGCCAGTCCCACAAACCCAGTGAAGTATTCGGTAGAAGGTTAATCCCCAGCGCAGACTTGAGTACGTAAAGCACCAGCAGACCGACCAGAACCGAAAACAGCAAAAACCCCAGCAGTGAAAGCGCGCCGACCAGCCGGGAAATTCTCTCTTCGCTACGCGTGAGCTCGCGTCGGTTGCGACCAATCAGCAACACAAAGTAGTACCGCCAGCGCCAGAGGTTGAGCGTACCGCGCAAATCCACCGGGTGGCGCCCCCAGCGGCGAGCACCGAACGCTACCTTTAACGCCTGCAGTTGCTGCTCGCTGAAAGACTCTCTGACATCGTCGGGCAAGCGGTCTTTTAATCCTTTGGCGAACCAGTCCTCGCGAGACGGGCTGTGACGTGAATCCTGTTTGCTCAACGGGTTGGTCTCTAAGGGCATTGCGGTTGCGGAAAGCTGGGGTCGTGCTGGCAGGCATTGCTGCGAGATTGACTGACCGACAGCGAAGCGCGACATGGTATCGCGCCCGGGTCGCAAGCCCAAGCTCAAGCGTCGCCTTCCGACGGCGAGCCCGAGAGCAACCTCTGCGTTTATAGCGCGATGTGTCCCTCAATGCAGGTCACTGCCTCACCGCCAATCTGAATGCGCCGTTCCTCGATGGTGATGTCGATCAGACCCGCCCGGCCGAGGGCGGCACCTTGGGAGGACACGAATCTGGAGCCAAAGTGAGCTGTTTGACCAGTTGCCCGGATGAAAGCAGCCAGGCAACCATTGCCGCTACCGCAGACCGGATCCTCCTCGATGCCGGTGGCAGGGCCGAAGGCACGGGTTTCGACGCGGGCCGGTGAGCTTTCAGGATACTCACCGAAGATCACCACGCCGGTAGCCTGCGCCTTGATGTCCTGTTCTCGCATCCGCAGAAAGTCCGGCTTGCAAGCCAGCACCGCTTCCGCCGAAGGTAATTGGGCAACGATCCAGCGCGCACCGACATCGATCAAGCGCGGAGCGGCCTCGCGAACGATGGGCGTATCGAGGAGCTCTTCGAGTTCGTCGATCTGCGACGGGTTGAATGCGGTGAACGCCGGCTCCGGCAGTTCGAAGGCAATGGAACATGGAGTGCCTGATTCCGAAACGTTCAATGCGACCAGCCCTGCCGCACACTCCTGTACCAGACGGCCATCACGCGCCCGGATCCGACCAGCCTCGAGCAGCGCGTGCGCCGTGCCGATCGTCGGATGTCCTGCAAAGGGCAGCTCGGAGACTGTGGTGAAAATGCGCACCTTGTAATCCGCATCCGAGGTAGTGGCAGGGAGCACGAAGGTAGTCTCGGACAGGTTGGTCCAGTTCGCTATCTGTTGCATCTGGGTGTCGGACAGACCCTCTGCGTCGAGCACCACCGCTACGGGATTGCCTTTGAACGGCGTGTGGGTGAAAACATCAACCTGTTTGAACGGGACGCGGCGCATGGGGTGATCTCCTTATGATTCGCTGATGCTACCGGCCTGTCGCCCAACGATACAGAGACAGTGGCGAGCGGGTACGTCGGAACAGTTGGTCGGACAAGGTCGTTGAGCGTTGGTCACCTGGTTGTCTCCACGCGCACAGCAAAAAGCCTAAACCCTTCGCGGTCATGCCCGCTCCTACAAAGGACTGGCTGGTTTTGATGTAGGAGCGCACCTGGGCGCGAAAGCGGAGCCCGAAGCCCGTCGCGGTCATGCCCGCTCCTACAGGTTTCGTTCGGCAGGATTCAATCCGCACCTCCGATGCTGCGCCTGGTATCTATACTCCTTCTTGTTTTCCGCCAAGCCGTTCATCACCGCACAGGAGTTCTCGCGTTCATGTCCATTCGTACCGCAGTCATCAGTTCAGCGTTGCTATGCGCAAGCATGGTCCAGGCCGACACCCGCCCGACGTACGGGCCGCAGTTGGAAGGTTTCGACTATCCGCACGCCGTCGAGCGCTTCGACTTCACCTCGCAACGGCAGGAATTGTCGATGGCTTACATGGATGTCGCGCCAAGCGGAGAAGCAAATGGCCGGACTGCAGTGTTGCTGCACGGCAAGAACTTCTGCGGCGCTACCTGGGAGCAGACCATCGAGGCCCTGAGCGAGGAAGGCTTCAGGGTGATCGCGCCCGACCAGATCGGATTCTGCAAATCGAGCAAGCCGGAAGGGTATCAGTTCAGCTTCGGTCAGCTCGCCGCCAATACCGCGCAATTGCTCGAACACGAGGGGATTGATGAGGCGATCGTCATCGGTCATTCGATCGGCGGCATGCTCGCGGCGCGCTTCGCTCTGGATCATCCGGAATTGACCGAGCAACTGGTGATGGTGAACCCGATCGGTCTGGAGGACTGGCTCGCCAAGGGCGTTCCGTATGCCCCCATTGACGAGTTATACGAGGGTGAGCTGAAGACAGATTACGAGCGTATCAAGGGCTACCAGACAAAGTTCTATTACAACGGCCAGTGGAAACCGGAATATGACCGTTGGGTGGAGATGCTAGCCGGCATGTACAAGGGCCCGGGCCGTGAAATCGTTGCCTGGAACCAGGCGCAGACTGCTGAAATGCTATTCACCCAGCCGGTAGTTCAGGAGTTTCCCAACATTGATGTTCCCTCCGCCTTGATGATCGGGCAAAAAGACCGCACGGCGCCAGGCGCCAACCGGGCTCCAGAGGAAGTGGCCAAGCAGTTGGGCAACTACCCCGTGCTCGGGCGCGAGGCTGCCGCCGCGATCCCCGAGGCCGAGCTGATCGAGTTCGCCGAACTAGGCCACTCGCCTCAGGTGGAGGCGCCGGAGCAGTTTCATGAGGCGTTGTTGAAGCTGCTTACCGGGGGGAGCGACGAAGCCAAAGCAAACGCTGGATAACCGTCGGCTGACGGGCGGTTCGGCTAGTTGTCGGCGAGTTATTGACGTAGTGGCATGTAATGCCATACTGACATCAAATACGCTGCCGGTCAGTTATGCCGGCGGTCTCATGACCGGGAGATCGCGCCTGTCCGGCCATATTTCTGTCAGCCATTCGAGCCGCTGGGCGCGTCCAAGGGAAGTGCGGTTCGAATCGCGGGGATGTAGATGGGGTCGAGGACGAGTCGTAGGCCACAGGGAAGGGCCTGGTGTCGCATCGCAGCCGGACTGGTTCTGCTGTGCTCGGCACTGGCATCCCCGGCTGCCAATCTTCCCAGTGTCGCGTTCTGGTACGCTGCCGAGCCGCCGCTATCAGAACTTGCCCAGTTTGACTGGGTGGTGCTGGAGCCTGCGCATCTCTCCGCCAACGACGTAAGCTTCCTTTTGGCGCAGGGCGCCGCCCCATTTGCTTATCTCTCGGTCGGTGAGCTCGACGCAACCGAGGCCGAGCAGTTTCCTGACGTTGCTCTTTCTGCCTCCACTGATGTAACCAATCACGGCTGGAACAGCCGGGTCATGGACCTCACATCGCCAGTCTGGCGTGATCACCTTCTGCAGCAGGCACGCTCTTTACGGCAACAGGGTTATGCCGGTCTGTTTCTCGACACGCTGGACAGCTTTACCCTATTGCCGAAACAACAGCATCAGCTGCAGCGAGATGCCCTGGCGCAGCTGTTGAAGGATATGCATCAGGCCGAGCCGGATCTGAAGTTTTTCTTCAATCGTGGATTTGAAGTACTGCCGGAACTGGAAGGGCAGGTCGCTGCCGTTGCCGCGGAATCCCTGCGAGCTGGCTGGAACGCATCAGCGAACCAGTATCGAGACGTGCCCCCGGAGGATCGCAGTTGGCTGGAAGGCAAGCTTGACCCGATCCGTGACCGCGGTACTCCTGTCGTCGCCATCGAATATCTTCCGGGCAATCGTCGCGACGAGGCTCGTCAGCTTGCAGCAGAACTGACCACGCAGGGATACGTGCCCTATGTCACCACTCCGCAACTCGACTCGATCGGCGTGGGTGCAATCGAAGTTCACCCGCGTCGCATCGCCGTGCTATATGACCCGCGCGAGGGGACGGTGTCACGTAACGCCAGTCACACGCTGCTCGGCGGCTTGCTGGAATACCTTGGTTATCGGGTGGATTACCTGCCTGTCGACGGTACACCGTTGCCTGCTCAGCCGGTGGGATTGTACGCGGGGGTAGTGGTATGGATGACCAGTGGGGCGCCGCAGAACGCCTTCTCGTTCAACGAGTGGCTCGGCACACGCCTCGACGAGAAATTGCCCATCGCTTTCATCGCGGGCCTACCCGTTGACGACGCAGCTCTGCTTTATCGGCTCGGACTGCGTCGAGCCAGCGAACCACCACGTTCCGGTCTTACCATCGTGGAGCATGACTCGGCCCTGCTCGGTTCATTCGAAGCGCCCGTGGTAGCGCGGGCCCGTGGGATGATGGGCATCTCGCTGCTTCCTGGTGGGCCAGTGGCGGCGTTGACCGTTGCCGGTCCTGACGGAAGACTGTTCAATCCGGTCGCGATTGGCGAATGGGGCGGTATCGCATTGGCTCCCTACGTGCTGGAAGAAGGCGCGGAGCGGAGGCGGTGGATCCTCGATCCTTTCACGTTCCTGCAAAGTGCCCTGCGCTTGCCGGCCATGCCGCGAGCAGATGTGACGACCGAGAACGGGCTGCGGATCGCCACCGTGCATATCGACGGCGACGGCTTCGTCTCTCGTGCGGAGGCGCCGGGCACGCCGTATGCGGGTCAACTGGCGCTGGATCAGTTCATCAAGCCCTATCCGCTGCTGACTTCCGCTTCGGTGGTGGAAGGCGAAGTCGGCCCGAAAGGGATGTATCCATATCTGGCGCCGCAACTCGAGCCGATCGCCCGGCGCGTCTTCGCGCATCCACGTGTGGAGGTCGCTACGCACAGCTTTAGCCACCCATTCTATTGGCAGCCGGAGCTTGCAGCGCAGCGCGAAGGCTTTCACGCCGAGTACGGTTTGAATATGGCCATCCCCGGGTACGAGGCGATGGACATCGGCCGAGAGGTCATCGGCTCGCGTGATTACATAAACCAGCGGCTGACCACCCCGGACAAGCCGGTGAAGATGATCTTCTGGTCGGGTGATGCGTTGCCGGATGAGCAGACCATACGCCTCGCGTACGAGGCCGGCCTGAGCAACGTCAACGGCGCCGCAACCATGTTGACACGTGCCGATCCATCGCTGACCGGTCTCTATCCCTTGCTCCGGCCTACCCCTGGCGGGCTGCAAGTCTACGCGCCGATCATCAACGAAAACGTCTACACCAACCTGTGGCGCGGCCCGTTCTACGGGTTCAAGGGTGTGCTGGAAACCTTCGAACTGACAGACATGCCGCGACGGCTCCGGGGCATGCATCTGTACTACCACTTCTACTCGGCGACCAAGCAGGCCTCCATCAACACGATGCGCGAGATTTACCAGAGCATGCTGGCGCAACAGCCATTCTCGCTTTGGATGAGCGATTACGTCGAACGCGTCCACGGTCTGCATTCGGCTAGCCTCGCGCGGCGGGTTGACGGAGCCTGGCAACTCAAGGCGCTCGATGGCCTGCGCACCGTGCGGCTGGATGCCGACATGGGTTGGCCGGATCTGTTGCAGTCCGATGGCGTCGCGGGCGTTCGTGACTTGCCGCAAGGGCGCTATGTGCATCTGAGCAAGCCGGTCGCCACACTGGCCCTGCGTTCGGAACGCGATCCGCGGCCGGCGCTGGAATACGCCAATCTGCCGCTGCTGGCCTGGCACTACGAAAACCCTGAGCGAGTCCGGTTTTCCTTTGCCGGGCAGTTTCCGTTGCGCTTTGCGGTGAGAGCAAAGGGGCGTTGCGAAGTTCTGCATGCGGGGAAAACCTACGCCGGCCGAGGCACCGGCGGGGTCTGGGAGTTCGATATACCGATGGAACGGGTGAACGATGCGCAACTCACCTGCAGATAGACCGATCAGGCTGGTTCAACCCTGGACCCTGGTCGCTATCGCCGGAACCATCGGCGGTGTGCTTGTGCTCACCTATACCGGCGAGGACATGCTCCTGCCCGAAGGGCGCGAGCCGGATGCCGTATCGGCGAACTACGCTGAACTCCTCGTGGCTGCGCGGCCGGAAGAGGGCAACCGGCGCGTCGAGCTTATCGAATTGCTAGTTTACCTCGGCGAGTACGAGCGAGCGCGCCAGCAGCTCCAGGCGTGGCCTGATCCGGACCGGGAAGAGGCCGGTTACCTCGACCTGCATATCGCGATCGCCCAGGCGCTCAGCGCTACCGATGCGACGCGGCTGGACGAGGCGAGCGGACGCCTGCAGACCTACGACAGCAGTGCGCTTTCGATCGCTCGCCAGCAGCGTCTGGCTGATGATGCGTTGAAGCTCGGCCTGCCATTGGTCGCAGCCGATCTGTACCGGCGCCTGGCCGACCGGCAGCCCGAGCGGCGTGCTGCTCTGCTGGAACAGTCGGCGACCTGGTATCTCGCCGGTAACCGCCCGGCTCAGGCTGCCCAGGTGTACCTGGAAATGCTCCACGCGGCCGGCGATGCAGAGCAGCGTCCGGCTCTGGTAAGGCGCGCTTACGACGGACTCGTCGCGGTGGGGGAACACGCCGAGGCGTCGAGACTGCTGGTCGGGGAAATGGAGCAACTGCCGGTCAACGAGGCGCTGTCGTCCTGGCTGGGCCAGGGTTTGAAGGTGGCCATGGGAGCTCAGCGTCTGGATCTGGCGGGCAGAATCGTGGAGTACTGGCGCGCTGCGTTACCCGACAGCGAAAAGGCGCTCGATGCTGAGCTGCGTCTGCATCTCGCTTCAGGAAACATTCAAAGCGCCTGGCACGCAGGTGAACGATTGGCGCTCTTGCGTCCTCGAGATGCGGCACTGCAGCGCCAGATGGCGTGGCTTGCCGAGTGGACCGGTCACGGACCGGCCGCCCTGGACTATTGGCAGGCCTGTCTTGCGCTCGAGGCCGACCCCGAGGCGCTGGCCCATGCCTGGCGTCTGGCTTTCCAGCTATTCGACTACGAGCGCGGTATTCAGTGGCTCGAAGCTGCGGCCGCATCCACCCGTCTGAGTGATGCAGACCTTGATGCGCTGATCTACGCGCACGAACAGCGCGGAACGCCGGACCATGCTGAACGCTGGCTGCGTCGATATCTGCTGCGCCATCCGACGCATCGCCTTGCCTGGTCCCGGTTGGGTCAGAATCTGGAGAATACCCAGCAACTGCAGGCCAAGGCTGCGGTGTTTCGCGGTATGGCGCGGCGCTTCGAGCTGTCACCGGCCGAACGGGTCGACTGGGCTAGCACTGTCTGGCGGCTGCACGATCCGGAGGCTGCCTGGGAGCTGTTGGAAGCGGACAGCGACGGCATCACCGATCCGGACTATTGGCGCACCCGGGCAGCCCTCGCCTGGACACTCGAGCGCCCGGCCGACCTGCAGCGGGCTTACGAGGCGCTGGCCGCCAGCGGCACGCCGCTACTGCGCAGCGAGGAAGCTGAACTCATCGAAAGTTACCGCGACCCGCGACCGGAGCATGCGCTTGAAATGCTGGTTGACAGCTGGCGACGCTGGAGGGATGCGTCGCATCTCGTCGCTGCCCTGGAGTTGGCCGATGAACAGGGAAATGTCGAGCTGTACCGGTCGCTGATCGCCGAGGGCGAAGCAGATCCAAACGTCGCCGACAGTTCCCGAATGCTGCTGGCGCGGGCCACCCTGGCCGAGCGTGACGAGCGCTTCGACGAGGCCGAGCGACTGTATCGGATCGGCCTGGAGCGCTTTCCGCACGACTATGTTTTCCACGAGAGCCTCCTTTGGCATCTGATAGACCGACAGCGAGTCGCCGAACTACCGACGCTGCTGGCGCGCTGGAACCAGGCTGCGAAACGGGTCGGCGCGCTCTGGCTGCCGTTTGCTACCGCCAACCAGATGCTGCAGCGTCATGAGCAGGCTCTGGCCTGGTTTCGGCTGTATCTGCGGGCCAACGCTGACGACTGGCTAGTCCAGGCCGCCTACGCCGATGCTCTGGACGCTGCAGGGCGCAGCGATCAGGCCTACCGCCTGCGCGGCGCACTGGTTCAGCGTCTGGACGGGCATGCGCTTAGCGCTTCGCCCGAGCGCTATGCGGTCTGGCTGCGCCTGCTCGCCGCGACCAATTCGCCACTGGACGCCCAGCAGCAGGCGATGCGTTGGCGTAACGGCTCGTCTGCGATGATGCAGGTCTGGTTCGACCGGCTGTTGACGCAGCTGGACCTCACCAACCAGGCGGCGCAGAAGGACCAATGGCTGGCGTGGGCGAGGCGCAGCGGCCTGCGTGTGAATCAGGACAACCAGCTGCAAGAGGCGTTGCGCCAGACCAGCCGGGCGAACCTTGACCGGCTGCTGACCGACAGCGAGCTCGACCCGGCCCAGCGCGTAGCGGCGCTTGATCGGCTGGGTCATGGCTATAGCGCGCTCGGTGTGGCTCTCGGCAGCCTGGGCACACGCCAACCAACGGTGGTGGCCGAGCAGCTTCGGCGACAGGCAGCAGAGCTCCATGAGCGACACCCGCAGGGCGTGAGCCTGGGTTGGGCGCGCCAGGATTTTGGTGGCTTCGATCGCGAGGGGCCGCAAATCAGACTCGCCCGCAATCTGGGCGGAAATCTTTATGCCTCGCTTGATTTGCAGAAGGCGCGCTATCGCAGTGAGCTGCTCGAGCCGGCTCGCCTGGATGACGAGCTGGACGCCGTCATCAGGCTTGAACGACCGCTGGTTGACGGCGTCGCCGAGGTCACCCTGGATACGAGTCTGCGCGAAACGGACAACCGGGTTGGGCTGGGCATCCGCCGCAGCTGGCTGCTTGGCAATCGGGACGAGCTTCAGCTGTCGCTGGACTGGGACCGTTCCAGCGTGGAAAGCGGGATGATGCGCGCATTCGGCAAGCAGAGCGGAATCGCGCTCGCTGGCCGGCACGGTTTGTCGGCGCGAGATCAGGTTGGCTGGACCGTACGGCACAACCGCTACGAGACCATCGACGGCCAATCGCTGGGCGCTTCGGAGGCGTTTTCCACCGAGTGGACCCAGGTGCAGCAGTTCTCGGGCCCGACCTGGATCGTCCGATCCGGAATCGACTACCAACGCGCACGCTTGGACAGCGAGCCGCTCGACGGGCTGACCGTAGCCGAAGGCGGCGCGCTGCGGCTGGACTCGGTAGCAGCCAATACATTCCTTGATGAAGAGTTTGGCCGGGTATACGCCGGCACGTCGATTCAGCGCGGCATACCCGGGGCGCTGAATCGAACCCGCGCGCAGTACACCTGGTCGCTCGATCTGCTGGCAGGTTGGCAGTTCATCAACAGCAGCTTCGTATACGGAATCAATGCGGGGATCGGCATCGAGCTTCTCGGCGATGACGAACTCGCCATCACCGGCGGCTATCAGTCGGCTCCGCGGGGTAGCGGTGGCGAGCCGGGCGGCACCTTGGGATTAACTTACAGCCACCGATTCGGACGCTGAGCGTGGCATTCAACAGGAGAGATACTATGCAATGGTTTCGTTATCTGGCGCTGGCAGGCGCAGCGGTGCTGATCGGTGGCTGCGCGAACTTCACCGGCGAGCGCGGCGAGGCGCTACCGCGCGAGGCGCAGTGGGGGTTGGTGCCCATGGTCAACTATTCGCAGACACCGCTGGCAGGTGAGCGCAGCGAACAGATCCTGCTCAGCTCACTGACTCGCAAGGGACTGACGCCACGCGTTTACCCACCGACTCGCCAGGGCGATCTGTTTCTCATCGATGATCGCGAACGTTTGGCTGCAGCGCTGGACTGGGCCCGGCAACAGCGCCTCGATTATGTGATCAGCGGCAGTGTGGAAGAGTGGCAATACAAGAACGGTCTGGATGGCGAGCCGGCCGTGGGTCTCAGCCTCCGCGTTTTGGAGCCGTCGACCGGGCGCGTACTCTGGAGCAATAGTGGTGCGCGGGCTGGCTGGTCACGCGAGAGTCTGGCCGGCTCGGCGCAGAAGGTGATCGATAAGCTCGTCGACGATTTGCAGCTTCAGTAATGACCATCGACTCGCCGCACAAGGATTTCAGTCTCGCGCCCAGCGCAAGCGGCATAAGCGCCTGGCTGGAAACGCTGTTGATTACTGGCGTGACCATCGGGCTCGCCTGGTGGTTGTCGCCAGACGACCCACTGCAGGCAAATGACTTTCCCTGGTCGATGCTGGCACCGCTGCTGATCGGGTTGCGTTACGGCTTCGTGAAGGCCCTGGCCAGTGCGCTGGTTCTGGTGGGCGCGGTCGTGGTGCTGCATCGACAGGGTGGGGCGCTCTACGCCGAGCTCCCGTCAGCGTACATCGTCGGTACGCTGGTGGTTGCCATGCTCGTCGGGGAATTCCGCGATCGATGGGAGCGGCGACTGCAAAAGCTGCAGATGGCCAACGAATACCGGCAATACCGGCTTGATGAATTCACGCGGGCGCACCAGATCTTGCGGCTCTCCCACGACCGGTTGGAGCAACGGGTAGCCGGTGGCGACCAGAGCTTGCGCAGCTCGCTGTTGCTACTGCGAGAGGAGCTGCGCGGGCTCGAGCGCCGGGGCGAGGTTCTCGAGAACATGGCCGAAGCGGTGGTCGGAGTGCTGGGCCAATACGGATCGCTACGCGTCGCAGGTCTATACCGGGTGCTCGACAATCATCGGGTCGAGACCAGGGCCCTGGCGACGGCAGGCGAAATGGCGCTGCTCGATCCGGATGATCAATTGGTGCAGCTGTGCATCGCGCAGCGCAAGCTGGTCAGCGTGCGTGAGATGTTCATCGAAGGCGGAGAGTGGAAGGGTTTCACCTCGCTCCAGGCATGCGTTCCACTGATTGATGCCGAAGGACGGCTGCTGGCGGTACTGGCAATCAGACAAATGCCATTCTTTGCATTCAACGACCGCACCTTGAGCCTGCTCGCGTTGCTGGCCGGTCATGTCGCTGACCTGCTCAATAGCGATCCGGCGTCGCTGCGTCTCGACGATGCGGACGCGCAGTTTTTCTCTCAACAGTTGAAACGATCACTGACCGACGCCGAGCAACACCAGCTGGCGGGAACGCTGTTCGCGGTGGAGCTGAGTGCGCCCAATGAAGAGCTGGTCAGGGTGCTGATTGACAGCCAGCGTGGGCTCGATCTGCAGTTGCGGCTGGTAAACCGGCATGGCCGTGACTGCATGCTGGTTCTCATGCCGCTCACGTCGGCGGAGGGCACCGGCGGCTACATCAACCGCCTGCAATATCTGCTCGGCGAGCGATTCGGCCAGGGCAGCCGGCTGGAAGACTTCCAGGTGCGAACGCTGCACTACGAACTCGATCCATCTGGCCAACGCCAGGGATTGCACAATTTTCTTTATAACGAGTGTGGCCTGAATGCTAGCCAAGTGGCTGTTTAGCGGGGCGCTGGCGTTCGAGGCGAGCAGCTGGGCTGGTCTCGCGTCGAACCCCGGGTTGCAGGAAGGACTATTGGTGGCCGTGCTTCCGCATGCTGCTGCGAGCGCCTTGCTTGCCCTGGCGGTATGGCGATTGCTGCCGACACGCTATCGTCGTCCGCTACCCTGGGCGCCGCTGTTTCTGTTCAGTCTGGCGTTCTTCATACCGGTGCTGGGTGCCATGGGCGTGGTGGCTGCGGTCTTCCCGGCGCTCTACACGCAACGCCAGCATGGCGAGCAGATGTGGCAGGCAATAGGCGTGCCGAAGCTGCCTTTTCGGCCTCTGGAAAACAGACGCTCGCCCATGTTTCACGATGGCGGCTTGCAGGACGTGCTCCATCTGGCTTCCGACCCGGAACGGCGCCTGGCTGCGCTGATGGCGACCCGACGTATGCCCGATCATGACTCGATTCCGGTTCTGAAGCTTGCATTGCGAGACCCGGCGGACGATGTGCGACTGTTGGCGTACTCCATGCTCGACCAGAAGGAGAGCCGCATCAATCAACGCATCGAGCGGCTGCTTGGGGAAATCGGTCCAGAAGGGGCTGGTTCTGCTGCCCAGCACGCCGCCCTGGCTCGCTGGTATTGGGAACTGGCGTATCTGGGACTGGCACAAGGCAGCGTCCTGGAACACGTGCTCATGCAGGCTTGGAACAACGGTATGCGTTCGCTGGAGCTTGAACCGAATCCGGAGCTGGAATTGCTCGCCGGCCGCATCGCGCTGGAGCGCGGCGAGGTCGTTACCGCGCGCCATCAATTCAACATGGCGCGCGTACAGGGTGTCAGCCCGGACAAGGTAGTCCCGTTTTTGGCGGAGGCCGCGTTCGTCACTGGCCGGTACACCGAGGTCAGACGTTTGCTCGCCAGCCTGCCGGCCGAAGCGGTCCTGCGGCCGCCGTTCTCCGATGTCGCCAGGTACTGGACATGACTGCTGTCGCCTCTCCCAACGAGCCCGTGACGGCGGATATTTGTCTGCTGCTGGAAGGTACCTGGCCCTATGTGCGCGGTGGGGTTTCGTCCTGGATCAACCAGATGATCCTCGGCTTGCCGGAGCTCACCTTCTCGGTGTTGTTCATCGGTGGCGAGCAGGGCGCCTATCCCAAGCGCAATTACGACATCCCGCCCAACGTGGTGCATTTCCAGGAGGTCTTCATCGAAGCTGCGTGGCGGCCGGGCAAGAACCGACACGCCAGGTCCCGCCCCGGCGTGGAGGCGGATCTGCAGATGCTCTACGGGTTTTTCCACCATCCCCAGCAGCCTGACCAGTCGATGGCGAACGCCGTGCTGGACGCACTGGCCAAAGGCCGGGTCTCGTTAAGCGACATGCTGCGTAGCCGGCACAGTTGGGAAACCATCGCCCGCGGATACCGCGACCATTGCAGCGACCCTTCCTTCATCAATTACTTCTGGACGTTGCGTACCATTCAGTCTCCGGTGCTGATGCTGGCCGAAGCTGTGCAACGCATGCCCCGTGCGCGGATGCTGCACACGATCTCCACCGGCTACGCTGGACTAGCGGCCTGCATTCTCAAGCGCCGCTGGGGCTGTAGCCTGATCCTCAGCGAGCATGGCATCTACACCAAGGAGCGCAAGATCGACCTGGCGCAGGCAGGCTGGGTGCCGGAAAATCCTGACGAAGCCCTGAGCAGCAGCATGGATACCGAAACCGGTTACATCCGTACGCTATGGATTCGTTTCTTCGAGCGGATCGGCCTGCTCGTCTACCGCTCCAGCGATCCGGTCGTTTCGCTCTACGAAGGCAATCGCCAAAGGCAGATCAAGGATGGCGCCGATGCCGAACGGACCCGGGTGATTCCGAACGGTATCAAGCTGGATCGCTGGGCCGAGGTGGTTGCCAACCGTCCGGAGGGCATACCTCCTGTGGTAGGACTGGTCGGGAGGGTCGTGCCGATCAAGGACGTCAAAACTTTCATCCGCGCCATGCGCGGCGTAGTCAGCGCACTGCCCGAGGTGGAAGGCTGGGTCGTCGGGCCGGATGAAGAAGATCCCGATTACGCCGCCGAGTGCCGCAGCCTCGTAACCAGCCTGGGCCTGGAACGCAACATGCGGTTCCTCGGTTTTCAGCGCATAGAGGAGGTGCTGCCCAAGCTCGGCGTGATGGTGCTGACGTCCATCAGCGAAGCGCAGCCGCTGGTGATTCTGGAAGCCTGGTGTGCCGGTACGCCAGTAGTGACTACCGACGTGGGCTGCTGCCGCGAGCTGATCGAAGGCGCCGACGCTGCGGACCGCGAGCTTGGTGTGGCAGGGGAGGTCGTTGCAATTGCCGATCCCCAGGGGACCGCGAAGGCCGTGCTCAAGCTGTTGCGCAACCAGGCGGCCTGGACCAGGGCGCAGCAGAGCGGGCTCGCCCGCGCACATCGCTATTACGGTGAGGCGCTGATGTTGCAGCGATATAAGGACATTTACCACACCGCCGTGGAGCACAACTGATGGCAGGCATTGGCTTCGAACTGCGCAGAATTCTGGCCCGCGACTCCTATTCCGCCACGCTGCGCGCCTATGTGTACGCCGGCTTGATCAGCTCAGGACCCTGGGTACTGTCGATAATCAGCGTCATGCTTATCGGCTTTCTCAGCCTGGGTATCGTCCTGCCCAGCACGCTGGTCAGGCAGTTTCTGGTGACCGTCACCTACCTCATGGCCAGCTCGCTGATCATCACCGGCGGACTGCAGTTGTTCTTCACGCGATTCGTGTCGGATCGGCTGTTTGAGAAACGCTTCGATCTGATCCTGCCGAACCTGCTCGGGGTGTTGTTTCTTATCACCGTGGGCGCCGGCCTGCTCGGCGCGGCAGTGTTGATACTGCTTTTCGATCAGAGCTTCACCTACCGCGCGCTGGTGCTCGCCAACTTCGTGGTGCTGTGCAACCTGTGGATCGTCATCATCTTCCTGTCGGGAATGAAACAGTACAACCGTATCCTGATCATCATGTTCTGCGGCTACGCATTGATGGTCGTCAGCGCATTGCTGCTTCGCCACTGGCAACTCGACGGTCTGTTGCTGGCGCTGCTCCTGGGCCATGCCTCGCTGTTGTTCCTGTTCCTCTTCGATATCCTTCGCGAGTACGGCTCGGACCGACTGATCGCCTTCGACTTCTTCGCCCGCGGCAAGGTGTTCGTCAGCCTGTTGTTCACCGGGCTCTGCTACAACCTCGGGATATGGATCGACAAGATCCTGTTCTGGTTCAACCCCCCCACTTCGGATGCGGTAATCGGCCCGCTGCGCGCATCGATGTTATATGACCTGCCGATTTTTCTCGCCTACCTCGCCATCATTCCCGGCATGGCGGTGTTTCTGGTGCGCATCGAGACCGACTTCGCCGAATGGTACGAACGCCTGTTCCGCGCGATCCGCGAGGGCGAAACCCTGCAGCACATCGGCCAGCTGAAAAACGAGATGACCCTCTCGATCCGCCAGGGCCTGCAGGAAATCTGCAAGGTGCAAGGCATCACCATCGTGTTGCTGTTTCTGTTCGCACCGAGCCTGCTCGACTGGCTGGGCATCTCCCACTACTACCTGCCGCTGTTCTACATCGATCTTGTTGGCGTGAGCATCCAGGTCGTGTTCATGGCACTGCTCAACGTGTTCTTCTACCTCGACAAGCGCGCCGTAGTGCTCCAGTTGACAGCGTTGTTCGTGCTGCTGAACGCGGTGTTCACCCTGATCAGCCAGTACCTCGGCCCGAGCTTCTTCGGGTACGGGTTTACGCTCTCGTTAGCTTGCTGTGTGCTGGCGGGGTTGATGCAGCTGAGTAGGGCGTTGGATGAGCTGGAGTATGAAACGTTTATGTTGGGGCGGTGAGAAGGGGGCATTTATTGAACCTAGCGATCTTGTCGATATGGAGCGAATTTGCGGCTCGAAGCGACTGCTATCGGCCAAAAGCGGACTGATGCGCTTTTGACTAAAGCGGTTCATAGGCGTCCGGAAGGACCGGCCTTTTGATTATAACGTTAGATCATTTTGCTGGGATATATCTAGCGGTCCCCAATAATAGAGAGGGACTTCGATCCACGAGGCATCGCGCCATAGAGATGCTCTGCGTCAATCGAGTCTGCATCGAGGACGACGGCGTGATCGTACTCCAGGCCTTCAACCAGCAATGTTGGGTAGCATACTTGATGACGCAGTATCATCTTGATATTGTTGAGTTTCACGAAGATCACAAGGAAGTTCTCAGTGGCTGAAAAGACATACGATCCGTTTAAAGAGTTCAACGCAACGCTGCTCCACCTAATCCAGAAAGCAAGCGAAGTTTTTCCGCTTGCTTTTAACGTAGAGAGTTCCGGTGTTTTGCCGTCTAAGCCTGTGCTGCGCGGAAACCCGGAAAATGTAAAAGATGAAAACACTGCAGGAGGCTATCGCACTCCGTACGAGATCTCCTCATACCTATCCGCGCATAACTTCAGAGATGATCATATCTTCTCGAACCGAGAGCTTGATGAGATTGTTGAAGGCGTGATGAAACCGTATGAGATCTCTGAGTCCGAATTTTCCGAGCAACGCTTGAAGTTTCATCTGGAGTTGATGACACGGGGCGGTAACCTCGCCGTAGAAGAGTTTCAGAAAGAAGCTCAAAGGCGGACTCAGATCGACCTAGGGAACCGTTACGAAGGAAAAACCGAGACGCAGTCCAAGCTGGATACTTGGACACGTGCGCAGAAAAGATTAGCCGAAGAGACACGTGAGTACTCAGAGGAAAGAGAGCGCTTGGCATTTATTATGATATTTTTATGTTCTGAAGGGTTCTTCAAAATATTGGATCTTAAAGGAAAAGAACATGTCGCTGTTAATCCGCATGTCGCTATAAAAGGTCCAACTGAGGCAGGCTATATATATAATTATATGGAAAACACGAGCTTCATTCTGACAAGTCGTGCTTTAGCTAGGCTGAATGTATCGCTTGATGATGACCCAAGGCAAACGTTGATTCAGCGAATACACGAATGGTCCAATCCGGTCGGCGCTGCCTCATCAGTTCTCGCTTCCGGAGCAAGCCTCGGAACATATCTGGCGTCCTTCTTTTTAGGGTGATGATCCCCCTATTCATCGAGGGGCCGCTCGAATTCACTAGAGTGGAAGCTGAGCGAA
Organism: Halopseudomonas xinjiangensis; assembly: GCF_900104945.1. Classification (NCBI taxonomy): domain Bacteria; kingdom Pseudomonadati; phylum Pseudomonadota; class Gammaproteobacteria; order Pseudomonadales; family Pseudomonadaceae; genus Halopseudomonas; species Halopseudomonas xinjiangensis. The sequence goes on from NZ_LT629736.1 coordinate 842,636, forward strand.
AAAGTCAAAAGGAAACAGATCCCCTTTCGTGTTCGAACGTCCGCTTTTGGCCGGAAGCGGACGTTCCTGACGGGCCGCTGTTGATCGTGCGCGGCCATCCGCCTCGAACCACGGTTCCTGTGTAGAGGCCTGCTCTCTGGTATAGCTGTATACGTCGTGATCAAGTCATTTGATTCGAAGAAAAACGACTCTAGGCTGATCATGTGGAGCCCAGGAGCAACATCTCTTTGAGCACAAGCGATCGACCCGGCCATTAGCCAGGCGTTTGCGCAGACACAGAGGTGAACTCTTCAGTGGGTGTCTGGTTTCCAACGGCGATCAAGGGATGGCTTTGCTCTACTAGTCTAATTTTAGACTCACATGACTGGTCGGCCGGCTACGCCCAACGGCGCTGCATATCACCGCAGGCCTTCATGCCTCGCGGGCCAAGCGCCAGCGCCGCAGCAGCTGCGATGTTAACCACCGCCAAGAATGCAGTTATGCCAAAGATGATCAAGGATCGTCCAACGTGAGCGGTTTGGTGTGGTTGCAAAGCGAGTTCCATTTCGCCAAATGAAAAGACATTCAGCCAAGGAAGTCGCGGTCACCTTATGAAGATCACCCTGACGGGTGATTTACCGGCTTTCGCACGATGGTTGATATTGCGTCGCAAACGGCGAGGAGATTACTTCGGTCCAACCTCTGATGTGGGGGAACAGGTCACAGATCAAAGCAATGTGTTTCGACCTGGATGCGGATGATTCTAACCAAGCATTATTTAGAGGCCGAGCAGAGAGGTACCCTCTCGATAGTTGTTCCACCCAGGCCCAAACTCCGGATGCTCTTCGGTAAGCGTGCGAAACTCCCCAACCGCTTCCTCCCGCTTCCCCTTCGCCCACAACACATTGCCCAATCCAAACCGCGCCGTGGGCTCATCCGGCCACTTCATCAGCGCGGTACGGTAAGCCTGTTCTGCTGCCTCCAGTCGACCCGTTTGCTCAAGATCCGCGGCGGCCTTGAGATACGCCAGCGGCTCGGCTGTAGCCGGTAGTTGCGTCGGCCTGATCATGGCCCGCGCCCAGCGATCGGCGCGGTTCCAGGTGTGGGTAAATACTGTGAGGGACTGGCTTTTTGCTTGGTCCAGGCCGCTATGCAGGATGAGTACGTCGCGGTTCAGGTCGTAGCCGATCGCGACCGCGTAATGCCATTGCGGGTACCAGTCGAAGCGCAGATTCTGCATTACCAGTACCGGGTTCCCGGCAGCCAGTTCGGTGAGCAGCGATTCGATGTTTCCTTTGAGCGGGTAGGCCAACAGATCCTGTTCGCGCGCGGCGGCGACCATTTCGATTTGCAGGCTGCCTTCGCGACCCGGGATGTAGACGCGGTCGGTCAGGTCTTTCGGCTCGGTTGGGATCAGATGATGGTTGAAGATCATCGCCAGTGCGGCGGGGCCGCATTGGAAGTCATCCTGAGCGTGGAAGGGGACGTCGATCAATACCTGGCGTGGCAGGTGGGCGAGCTGGTCAGGCGAGGGGAGGTTCGGCGCCTTGCCTGCACAGGCTGACAGCAAAGCTGCCAGCCCGAGCAGGACGAGGGTGCGCGGGAAGATCAGCGTGCGCAATTGACGATGTTGTAGATGTCGGTCAGACAGAGGATGTCGGTGACCACGAAGATCAGCAGGAATAGCACCAGTACGCCGACGATGCTGCCGCCAGCTGCCCCATCCTCCAGCTGCGCATTGAACTCGGCGAGTTCTTGCGCGGTAAGGCTGTCGATACGCTTTTCAACATCTGCGGCAGACACACCCATCTCGGTCATCTTTTCCTGCACCGCCTGGTCGGCGAGCATGTCCTTCAGCGCCTGACGATCAACGCTCAGTTGCTGTTCAGCGACGACTTCATGGGTGCCGATCATGGTTGCCTGGGCTTGCAGACTGGCCATGCTGGTGAGCATGAACAGGGCAGTCATGAAAGCGGACAGATAACGTCTTGCGGTGCGCGTGAGGGTCATGATGCGTACTCCTGATTATTGATTATGGTCTTTCCTGTTGCGACAGGCTGTGCATCGCAATTGACTGAGTCTACGCCGCTTCGGTTCCGCTGTACGGTCCGTTCTCACTATCTGCCAAATGTTTCTCAAATGCCCAGTTTGTCGCGCATCTGATAGTACCAGGCGCCCATCGCGGTGAAGGGTACACGCAGCAGTCGCCCCCCCGGGAACGGGTAGTGAGGGAGAGCGGCGAACGCATCGAATCGTTCGGCCTGGCCACGCAGCGCTTCGGCCAGAATCTTCCCGGCGACGTGGGTGAAGGTGACCCCGTGTCCGCTGCAACCTTGGGAGTAATAGATGTTGTTGCCGATACGGCCGACCTGCGGCAGACGCGATACGGTCAGTAGAAAGTTGCCGGTCCAGGCGTAGTCGATCTTCACGTCCTTCAATTGCGGGAAGGTCTTCACCAGATTCGGGCGTACCAGCGAGACTACGTCAGCCGGATCGCGCGCCCCGTAGACGACGCCGCCGCCGAAGATCAGCCGGCGATCGCCGGACAAACGATAGTAGTCGAGAAGATAGCTGCAATCCTCCACGCAGTAATCCTGCGGCAGGAGCGCGTGCGCCATTTCAGGACTCAGCGGTTCGGTAGCCACCACCTGGGTGCCGCAGGGCATGGATTTGGCGGCCAGCTGCGGAATCAGATCCCCGAGATAGGCGTTGCCGGCAACCACCACGAACTTGGCCGTTACTTGACCTTGCTCGGTGTTTACCACCGCCCTGGCGCCCTGGTCCACCCGGATGACTCTCGATTGCTCGTGAATGATGCCGCCGAGCGATTCGACCGCGGCGGCTTCGCCAAGCACCAGGTTGAGCGGATGGATATGTCCGCCGCTCATGTCCAGCATGCCGCCCACGTACAGATCGGTATTCACCACGTTCTGGATGCCTGCCGTGTCGAGCATCTGCAGTTCTGTGTGTCCGTAGCGTTCCCACAGTTGCTTCTGGGCCTGCAGGTGATCCATCTGCTTCTGATTGAACGCGGCAAAGACGCCGCCGTCCTTCAGGTCGCACTTGATGCCATAGCGCTTGACCCGGTCGCGGATGATCCGGCCGCCTTCGAAGGCCATGTCGCCGAGCATGCGCGCCTGATCGTTGCCGAGGGTACGTTCAATGACATCGATGTCGCGGCTGTAGCTGTTGACGATCTGTCCGCCGTTGCGCCCGGATGCGCCGAAGCCGACTTTGGCGGCCTCGAGCACCGTGACCCGGAAGCCATGTTCAAGCAGGAACAGGGCGGTGGAAATACCGGTGTAGCCGGCACCGATGACGCACACATCCGTCTCATGGCTACCTTGCAACGGAGGCCGTTCGGGGGAGGGGTTAGCCGAGGCCGCGTAATACGAACCGGTATGCTCTGTGTAGCTCATCATGCACCCTATGTTGAAAATATTTTACAGATTAGGGCGATGCTAACGTGCCTGCGCGACCATTTCCAGCCGGTGATCGATAAAAACTACATCACTTCGCAGGTTTCGGGAGTGGGCGAACCAACAGAATGCAGACCATGGAAAATGCCAGCATCACGCCGATCAGATGAAAAGCATCGTTGTAAGCGAGAATGGCCGCCTGTTGATGAACCTGTTGGTTCAGCGCCATGAGCGCGGAATCGGCGTTCCCCAATTGCTGCGTCAGGGCGTCGAGGCGGTCCTGCACCGCCGGGTTATCCGGGCTGACATGCACTCGCAGATAATCGAAATAGTACTTGGCGCGGCTGTCGAGGATCGTCGCGAGTGCGGCGATACCTATCGCGCCACCGAGGTTGCGCAGGATGTTATACAGACTCGAGGCTGAACCGGCCTGCGACGGCGGGATCATTGCCGTCGCAAGAATCGACATAGGTACCAGCACCATTGGCTGGCCGAGTGCCCGGAAGATCTGAATGCCGATGAACTGGTCGCCGGCGAAGTCCAGATTGAGCGTGCCGCTATAGAAGCTGGCGAAGGCGAACAGGGCGAAGCCGGTAGCGCAAATCAGGCGCGCGTCGATAAAGCGCATTATGACTGGCACCAGCGGGATGATCGCCAACTGCGGAATGCCCATCCACATGATCACCTGGCCGATTTGCAGCGCGTTGTAATTCTGAATCTGCGCCAGATAGACCGGCAGCACGAAGACCGTGCCATACAGGCCAACGCCCAGTCCGACGTTGGCGAGACTGCCGAGGAGAAAATTCCGCTCTTTGAACAGCCGCAGGTTAACCAGGTGATTGTCACGCGACAGCTGCAGAATGACGAACACGGTGAGGCTGATGAACGCGGTCACTGCCAGGGTGACCATGAGGTCCGATTCCAGCCAGTCTTCCCGATGGCCTTCCTCAAGAAATACCTGCAGCGTGCCGAGGCCGATCGCCATGGTGATGATGCCGGCGTAGTCACCCTTTTTCAGCATGTGCCATTGCGGCGCGGTTTTCTCCAGACCGTAAAGCAGCCCGGCGATCATCAGCAGACCCGGGAATATGTTGATGTAGAAAATGTATTCCCAGCCGAAGTTTTCAGTCAGCCAGCCGCCGATGGTCGGCCCTATGGACGGGGCGAAGGTGGCGGTGATGGCGAACAGCGCCATGCCCTTGGGGCGCGACGCTGGTGGGAGCTTGGTCAGTACCAGCATGAACGCGAAGGGGATCAATGCGCCGCCGGCCAGTCCCTGCAGCACGCGGAAGATGATCATGCTTTCCAGGCTCCAGGCCATCGAGCAGAGCAGGGACGCGATGACGAACAGGCTCGAGATCACCACGGCGAAGCGCCGCGGCGACATGACCACGGTCAGCCAGGCCGCCAGCGGGATGATGATGATCTCGGCCACCAGATACGAGGTCGAGATCCACGACCCTTCCTCGATTGTCGCCGACAGTGCGCCCTGTATGTCCTTGAGCGACGAATTGATGATCTGGATATCCAGAATTGCCATGAATGCGCCGAGAATGGCGCTGAGAATGGCGATCCAGTCGCGTCGGCCGGGTGGTGGAATCTCTTCCTGGTTTACGCCCGCAACGACGGCTTCAGCCACGCAGGTCGACCTTCACCGTGACCGACATGCCCGGGCGAAGCTTGCCCGCCAGGGGATGCTCGGGATCGACCATTACCTTGACCGGGATGCGCTGGACCACCTTGGTGAAGTTTCCGGTGGCATTCTCTGGCGGAAGCAGGCTGAACTGGGCACCGGAGGCAGGGAACAGGCTGTCGATGCGCCCCGGCACCTCTTCATCAGGGAAGGCATCAAAAAGCAGGGTTGCTGGCTGGTCGTCGTGCATCCGCTGGATCTGGGTTTCCTTGAAGTTAGCCTGTATCCAGATTTCCGTTTGCGGCACCAGGGCCATCAGGTGCGCACCGGGCTGCACGTTCAAGCCGCTGCGTACGCTGCGCTGACCAATGCGACCAGCGGCGGGGGCGGTGATTTCGGTTCGGCTCAGATCGAGCTCGGCCTGGGCGATTTCCGCTTCGGCGGCGTCTATCAGCGCGCCGAACCGGTTGACGTCGGCCTGCAACGTGTCCTTGGTAAGGCGTTGTGTTTCGACGTCGGCTTCGGCGCGGCGCACCTGTGCCTTGGCCACGTCCAGTTGCGCACGGAAATTGCTCAGTTGTTCTTCCGAAGCGTATCCGGACTGGCGAAGGGGCGTGATGCGCTTGATATCCGCCTCGACCCGGCGTTGCTCCGCCTGGCGCGCGGCGACGTCGGCCAGGGCGGCTTCGATCAGGCTATCCTGCTGAGCGAGCCGGGATTGGGCTTCGACGCGTTCGGCTTCGCGAGTGGCGAGATTGGCGCGGGCGCGCTTCAGGGCTATGTCGTAATCGCGGCTATCGAGGCGTACCAGTAGGTCTCCGGGAGCTACCAATTGATTGTCGGTGACCAGAACGTCGGTTACCTGGGCGCCGAGCTGGCTACTGATTCGGGTAATCTCGCCTTGTACATAGGCGTTGTTGGTGCTCTCGAAGTGACGTCCGATCAGCCACCAGTGAGCGAAGAAAGCGGCACCGACGATAGCGACCAGAAGCAGGAAGATAGACAGGCGAATACGCACGCGGGAGGACATTAAGCTCTTCTCGATTTTGTTATTGGAAGCACTCTACCACTGTTCCCCTCAGGTAAAGAGGGGGTAGAATCCGGACACTTTGTTGCATCACAGGAACAGTAACGCCATGGGTTTGGATGACGCTCTGATTTTCACCCGCGTGGTGGAGTGCCACAGTTTTACCAGTGCTGCGCTCACGCTGGGCATGCAGAAATCCACTGTCAGTCGCCGAATCGCTCAGCTTGAGGAAAGGCTGGGTGTGCGGTTGCTCAACCGGACCACGCGCAAGCTGCGCCTGACCGAAGTCGGCCAGGCCTATTACGAGCGCTGCCGCCAGATCATGCAGGAATTCGCCGAAGCCGAACAAGCCATCATGCAGCTGCAGCGCGAGCCTACCGGGTTGCTGCGAGTCAGCTCCCCGATCGAATTCGGCCAGCTGTTTCTCGGCGGCGTGGTGGGCGAGTTCATGAGTTGCTATCCCGCCATTCAGGTTGAGGTCGAACTGACCACGCGCATCATCGATCCGGTGGAAGAGGGCATAGATGTAGTGATCCACCGCGGGCGGCCGCAGGACTCCAGCCTCGTCGCCCGGCCGATGATGAGCAGTCCGCGGCAGTTGTATGCCAGCCCCTCCTATATAGCGCAGCACGGTATGCCCCAGCGACCGGAGGAGCTCACCGGGCATCGCTGCATCAACACCATGGATAGTGGGCGCAAGTGGCATTTCCTCGAGCCTAACGTCAGCGTCTTGATCAATCCTGTGTTGACCGTCAACAACATCACCTTCGCTCGCGAGGCAGCGATCTCCGGAGCCGGCATCATCAACGTTCCGGCGTTCATCGCCGAACCACAGGTCGAGCAAGGGTTGCTGGTGCAGGTGCTGCCCAATGTGGTCCTACCGTCAAGCGAACTGTATGCGCTGTACCCATCGCGCCGGTTCCAGGCGATGAAGGTCAAGGCGTTTATCGACTTCATGATCGAGCGGCTGGAAAAACGCCTGATTACCGAGGTGGAGCAGCATGGGGAAGCGCTGGTAACATCGTCGGTTTCATAGCAAGCCGGGCCCGGCGCCTGCCGGGCACAACCGATGAGACCATCCATGACCGTTCGTACCCGTATCGCCCCGTCACCTACTGGTGACCCGCACGTAGGCACCGCCTACATTGCCTTGTTCAACCAGTGCTTCGCCCGCCAACACGGCGGACAGTTCATCCTGCGTATCGAAGACACCGATCAGGTACGCTCCAGCGCCGAGTCCGAAAAGCAGATTCTCGACTCGCTGCGCTGGCTGGGACTGGAATGGGACGAAGGTCCGGACGTAGGCGGCCCGCACGGCCCGTATCGGCAGAGCGAGCGCAGCGCGATCTATGTCGAGCACAGCGAAACGCTGATTCGCAGCGGGCATGCCTTCCGCTGTTTCTGTACTCCCGAGCGCCTGGATGCGTTGCGCGCCGAGCAGATGGCCAACAAGCAGACACCGGGCTATGACGGTCACTGCCTGACGTTGCCCAACGCCGAGGTCGAGCAGCGCGCCAAGTCGGGCGAGCCGCATGTGGTGCGCATGAAAGTGCCAACCGAAGGTGTGTGCGTGGTCAAGGACATGCTGCGCGGGGATATCGAGATTCCCTGGGAGCAGGTCGACATGCAGGTCCTGATGAAGGCGGATGGATTGCCGACGTACCATCTAGCGAATGTCGTCGATGATCATCTCATGGGCATCACCCATGTGCTGCGGGGGGAGGAGTGGATCAACTCCGCCCCCAAGCACATGCTGTTGTATCAGTACTTCGGCTGGGACATGCCCGAGCTGTGTCATATGCCGCTGCTGCGCAATCCGGACAAGAGCAAGCTCTCCAAGCGCAAGAACCCGACCAGCATCACTTTTTACGAGCGCATGGGTTATTTGCCCAAGGCGCTGCTGAACTACCTCGGTCGTATGGGCTGGTCGATGCCCGATGAGCGCGAGCAATTCACACTGGACGAGATGGTCGAACATTTCGACATCCAGCGTGTATCGCTGGGTGGACCCATTTTCGACGTGGAAAAGCTGGCTTGGCTGAACGGCATGTGGATTCGCGAGTTGTCCGAGCAGGATTTCGTGAACGCGGTACAGGCATGGGCACTGAACGCAGAGTATCTTCGTCCGTTGGTGCCGCTGGTTCAGGCGCGCGTGGAAACCTTCAGTGATCTGCTGCCGCTGGCTGGCTTCTTCCTGACCGGAAAGGTCGACCCGACCCCGGCATTGTTTGAACACAAGAAACTCTCGAACGACGAAGTGCGCAAGGTGATGCAGCTGCTGCTGTGGAAGCTCGAAGCGCTGCGCCAGTGGGACAAGGACAACATCACGGCGACCATCCAGCGTGTCGCGGAAAGCCAGGAGCTCAAGCTGCGTGATCTGATGCCGCTTCTGTTCGCCGCCATCACCGGGCAGGCCAGTTCCGTGTCAGTGCTCGATGCAATGGCTCATCTTGGCCCGGATCTGTCGCGCTTCCGTCTGCGCCAGGCGCTGGAGCTGATCGGTGGTGCGTCGAAGAAAGAAGTGAAGGCCTGGGAAAAGCTGCTGGCCGAGATCTAGAACCCGGCCCGCGGGTCTATGTAGGAGCGTCCTCTGGGCGCGAAAGCGGAGCCGCCGGCGGGCACGTTGCGCCGGGGCGACGCTCCCACATAAGTCGCTGTTTTACTGAAAATTCTGTTGACAGTATTTGGCTGCAGACCTAATATGCGCCCCGTCATCACGACGGGGCTATAGCTCAGCTGGGAGAGCGCCTGCATGGCATGCAGGAGGTCAGCGGTTCGATCCCGCTTAGCTCCACCAAGTTTTTTAGGTCAGTGCTTCGGCGCTGACCTGTTTTCCACGATGCCTGGAGCGACTCTCGCTTCGACGCATAGAAGGGTTTGCGTCCCCTTCGTCTAGTGGCCTAGGACACCGCCCTTTCACGGCGGTAACAGGGGTTCGAGTCCCCTAGGGGACGCCATTATCAGTAACCGGCACAGGAACGTGCCGGGGTCGCAAGACACGGGGCTATAGCTCAGCTGGGAGAGCGCCTGCATGGCATGCAGGAGGTCAGCGGTTCGATCCCGCTTAGCTCCACCAATCAGAAAGGCCGACAGCGATGTCGGCCTCTTTTTTTGTGTTTTTTTCACCTGGGTCGGATTGGGTCGGTTCACTCCTTCAAGCAGTCGACAAGATAGCGTCGCTCCCCATTCTCGCTCTGTACCGGACGCGCCCCGTGGATGTCACTTTCGAATCCGGGGAAGCGCGCGTCCTGTATAGCGGCGATGCGCAGGTAGTCGGCAATCGCGGCGCTGTCGGTAGGGAAGCGTTCGCCCGGCATGATCACAGGGATGCCCGGCGGGTAGGGCACCACCATCACCGCAGCGATGCGGCCCGCCAGCGCTTCCACCGGAACCATTTCGACCTGGCCACGCACCATCTGCTGGTAGGCATCAGCGGGGCGTACCACTATTTCCGGCAGCTCTGTATATATCTGCCGCAGCGTCCTCACCATCCGCTGCTCTTTATAGAAGCGATGCAGTTGCTGGCAAAGGTCCTGCAGGCCCATGTCGCGGTAGGCTTCCACATTCGCAACGCTAGGCAGGGTCATTTCCAGCGGCGCGTTGTTGTCATATAGCCGCTTGAACTCCTGCAACTCCGAGACCAACGTGCTCCACTTGCCCTTGGTGATCCCTAGCGAGAACAGGATCAGAAACGAGTAGAGGCCGGTCTTTTCTACCACCAGCCCGCGCTCGGCGAGAAAGCGCGTCACGATAGCTGCGGGAATGCCGCTCTTGGCGAGTCGGCCTTTTTCTTCGACGCCAGGGGTCAGCAGGGTGACCTTGATTGGGTCGAGCAGGGCGTAGTCTTCGGCCATATCGCCGAAGCCGTGCCAGTCAGCCTGGCTGTCGAGGGTCCAGTCAGCGGGCTGGAGTTCGTCGGTGGCGAGTGCCTCTTCCGGTTCCCATACATCGAACCACCACTGGTCTTCATCCAGTCGTTCCGCGGTCTGCTGCATTGCGCGGCGGAAGGAGAGCGCCTCATCGAGTGTTTCCTGGACCAGCGAGCGGCCCGGTGCGCCGGCCATCATGCCGGTGGTGACGTCAATCGACGCGATAATGCCGTAATGCGGTGAAGTCGAGGCATGCATCATGAACGCCTCGTTGAAGCGCTCTTCGTCCAGCTCCTGCTCGTCGCTGTTTTCGGCGAGGATAATTGACGCCTGGGACAGCGCGGCCAAGACCTTGTGCGGCGATTGCGTGGCGAACACCATAGGATGTTTCGCCCGCGGAAAGCCCCGTTTGCGCCCCATGCCGTGGCGCCCTGCGTAGAATTCATGGAAGGCCGCATAGCCGTACCAGGCTTCATCGAAGTGAAGCACATCCACGGCATCCTCAAGCTCGTCCTTGATCTGTTCGGCGTTGTAACACAGCCCGTCGTAGGTGGAGTTGGTCAGCACGGCGAGGCGAATGCGCGGCTCGCGACCTTGCAGCAACGGGTGCTCGGCGACACGTTCGCGGATGCGTGCCGGAGAGAACGACTCCAGGCTGATCGGCCCGATGATGCCGTAATCGTTACGCGAACCGGTCAGGTACACCGGAATGGCGCCGGTCATGATGATGGCGTGGAGGATAGACTTGTGACAGTTGCGGTCGACCAACACCACGTCATCGCGCGTGACATAGGCATGCCAGATCACCTTGTTTGCAGTCGAGGTCCCGTTCACCACGTAAAAGCTGTGGTCGGCGCCGAAGGTACGGGCCGTGTTGTTCTCTGCAGCGGCGATGGGACCGTTGTGATCAAGCAGCGAGCCGAGCCCCGGCACCGAAACAGACAGGTCGGAGCGCAGCGTGTTTTCGCCGAAGAAGTCATGAAAGGCACGGCCTACCGGGCTTTTGCGAAAGGCTACGCCGCCCCCGTGCCCTGGGGAGTGCCATGAATAGCTCGCGCGACCCGTATAGTCGAGCAACGCCTTGAAGAACGGCGGCAGCAGGTTCGAGAGATAGGATCGGGCGGTCCGGGCGATCTGGCCTGCGATGAACGGCAGGGTATCCTCGAAGAGATAGATGATGCCGCGCAGCTGATGTAGCTCTCGTAGTTCGGCCAGTTGGGCATTGTCCAGATTCTGCCGGGTCGTCAGCGCCATGATCGGTAGCTCGGGTGAGCGCGAATGCGCCGCTTCGAACAGCGCCCTGATGGGCGCCAGGCCGTCCGCGGTATCAGCGGTGAACAGAATGCACGATAGTCCACGGTGTGCCTCGGCGATCAGTCGACCCTCGTCGATCGATGCGGTAGCGAGTACTTCCACCCCTTCCTGCTTCAGTGCCTTGAACAGCTCTGCCAGCTGGGTGCCGGCGACGTCGTCCTTGCCGATGTGGGGGTTGATGACCAGAATCGGGAAATGCAGATGCTTGAACATGGAGCCTCGTTCTTCGGGGGTCTGGTTCAAGGTTAGCCTAGAGCGATCCGCGGCACACGGGTTTGGCCACTGCGTGTGCCTTGGCTCAGTGGTATCCTGCGGGGCCTTGCCATTCAACCGCTGAGCGAAAAGCGACGAGACGAGAGGAACGCGCGTGAATTGGGATTTCGAAAATCCGCACACTTACGACATCACCGTACAAGCCGATGATATCGACGAGCTCGGGCATGCAAATAACGCCATCTACGTCCGCTGGCTGGAGCGCTGCGCCTGGCAGCACTCAAAGTCGCTGGGCCTGGGCCTGGACGAATACCGCGAGCTGGATCGCGCCATGGCCATCGTTCACCACCAGATCGACTACCTCGCTGCTGGTTACGAGGGCGATGAACTGACAATGGCGACCTGGATCGTGCATTGGGACAAGAAGCTGCGCATGACGCGCCACTTTCAGCTATGTCGCAAGAGCGATGGCGCGACGCTGCTGCGTGCCCGTACCACCTTCGCCTGTATTGAACTCAGCACCGGCCGGCCTAAACGCATGCCAGCCTCGTTTATCGACGGCTACGGCAAGGCCATAAGCGCTGATACAAAGGCCGAGCCATAACTGGCCGACCGTGCCGGAGCGGATCAGTCGGCGCCCCCACAATCCCGAGCAGGCGCAAGAAAGATTGTGGGAGGCGCGACCCGCGGCGACCAGCGATGTCAGGCTTAACGATATTCGCAGAGGTAGGCGGTGTCCTGCTCGACCTTGAGCTGGAATTTGCTGTTCGCCGGCACGGTGAATTGCGATCCACCGGCATAATCATTCCATTGTTCACTCCCCGGCAACTTGACGGTCAGCTTGCCGGTCACCACGTGCATGATTTCCAGCTGGCTGGTACCGAACTCATATTCGCCGGGTGCCATCACGCCGATAGTGGCGGCGCCTTCCGGCTGCTGCAAAGCGATGGAAGCGACCTTGCCTTCGAAATACTGATTGACCTTGAACATCGAAAACTCCTGGGCGGATGACGAATGGGGCGCCATTATGCCGAGCCGCGGTGCGCCTCGGCAATCATCCGCACCGAACTCCGATAAGCTTTGCGCTGCCTCTTCTATACTGTCCGGATCTACCTCTACCGGAGCGACCTCATGAATCGGACAATGTTGGCCTTTACCCTGGGTCTGGCAGTCGTACTCGGTGCCGGTACAGCGCTGGCGGCAGAGATCGTTGGCCCCGTGCAGAACATCGATGCCGAAGAAGGTACTGTGACCGTTGAAGGGATCGAGTTCCTGATTGCCGAAGACACCGATTTCGATATGGCTTTGGGAAGCTACGCGGATCTGGAGGGGGGGCAAACGGTCGAGATCGATTTCGACGTGATAGATGGCCGTCACGTGATCAACCAGATCCGGCCGGAGCCATTCTGAAGCTTGGTTTAAAGCTCAATCGCTCTGATAGTATTGCGCGCTGATACAGCTTCGACTGGGCGCGCCGGGAGGGTCGCATGGCAAATATCGCATTCATTGGTTTGGGCGTCATGGGCTACCCAATGGCTGGGCACCTCAAGCGTGCCGGCCACAATATGGCTGTGTACAACAGAACCTCGGAAAAGGCTTCCCGCTGGGTCGAGCAGCATGGTGGCGAAGCCCGTGAGACGCCGGCTGACGCCGCCTGCGAACAGGATATGATCATGCTTTGCGTGGGTAATGACGACGATTTGCGCGAAGTCGTCGCCGGTCCGCAGGGCGTTCTTGCTGGCGCCCGCAAGGGTACGGTGATCGTCGATCACACTACGGCTTCGGCGAACGTCGCTCGGGAGATGGCCGCGCTTTGTCGCGAAAAAGGCATCGGCTTTCTCGATGCACCGGTATCCGGCGGTGAGGCTGGAGCGGTGAACGGACAGCTGACTATCATGGTGGGCGGTGACGAGTCGGTCTACGACCTGGTCCGACCGGTGATCAATTCATACGCCAAGATGACCCGGCATATGGGTGAGGTCGGTAGCGGCCAGTTGACCAAGATGGTCAATCAGATCTGTATCGCTGGTCTGCTGCAAGGGCTGTCCGAAGCGCTGCACTTCGCCCAAGGCGCCGGCCTGGATGGTGAGGCCGCCATGTCGGTTATCAGCAAAGGTGCTGCGCAGTCGTGGCAGTTGGAGAATCGTCACAAGACCATGCTCGCCGGGGAATTCGACTTTGGTTTTGCCGTGGACTGGATGCGCAAGGATCTGTCGATCGTGCTGGATGAGGCGAGGCGCAATGGCTCGCAGTTGCCGGTCACCGCGCTGGTCGACCAGTTCTACGCCGACGTGCAGGCCGCTGGAGGCGGGCGCTGGGACACATCGAGCCTGATCACTCGCCTTAACCGCGGAAAATGAAATACACCGCGCCGAGCAGACATAGGCCGGCCCATAGATAGTCGAGCTTCAACGGCTGTTGCAGAAAGTAGACCGCGAAGGGTACGAACACGCACAAGGTGATGACCTCCTGCATGATCTTCAGTTGCGCTACGTTCAGCTCGGTGTAGCCGATGCGGTTGGCTGGCACCATGAGCAGATACTCGAACAGGGCTATGCCCCAGCTGACCAGTGCCGCTATGATCCACGGCTTACTGTTCAGTGCCTTCAGATGCCCGTACCAGGCGAATGTCATGAATACGTTGGACAGGGTAAGCAACAGGGCGGTCTGGGCCCAGACAGGTAAAGACATTAACGCCAGCTCCGGTAGTTTTGTGGCGCGAGCATAGGCGCAAGCGGGATTTTCGCCAAGAGGGTAACGAGTCGTGAGCATGAGCTGTCGGCAGGGGTGTGGTGCGTGTTGTGTGGCGCCGTCGATTTCTTCCTTTATACCTGGCATGCCTGGCGGCAAGCCGGCCGGGACGCCGTGTTTACACCTGTTGCCGGACAAGCGCTGCGCGATCTTCGAATCCCCCGAGCGGCCGAAGGTATGCGCCGCGTTCAGGGCGGACCTGGCGGTATGCGGTAGTAGCGCCGAGGAGGCCATGCAGATACTCGGATGGCTCGAGTCGGAGACGGCCTGATTCTGAGGAAGGCCCCGGATCGCAAGCCGGGACGTCGAGCGCGGTGCCTTCGGGTTCGCCGAACGGATACAAAAAAGCCCCGCATCGGCGGGGCTTTTTCATGGCAGCGACATTACTTCGAAGGGTAATCGCGCTTGGTGGCGCCGGTATACAGCTGACGCGGGCGACCGATCTTGTACGGACCGCTGATCATTTCGTTCCAGTGGGCAATCCAGCCCGGGGTGCGGCCGGTGGCAAAAATCACCGTGAACATCTCGGTGGGAATGCCGATGGCTTTCAGAATGATGCCCGAATAGAAGTCGACGTTCGGGTACAGGTTCCGCTCGATGAAGTAGGGGTCGGTACGGGCGATTTCTTCAAGCTTCATCGCCAGCTCCAGCTGCGGATCGTTGATACCCAGCTCGCTCAGTACTTCGTCGCAGGTCTGCTTCATGACCTTGGCGCGCGGATCGAAGTTCTTGTAGACGCGGTGGCCGAAGCCCATCAACTTGAACGGGTCGTCCTTGTCCTTGGCCTTGGCGACGAACGTGTCGATGTTCGATACATCACCGATTTCGTCGAGCATGCGCAGTACGGCTTCGTTCGCGCCACCGTGAGCCGGTCCCCACAGGGCGGCGATGCCGGCTGCGATACAGGCGAACGGGTTGGCACCGGACGAACCGGCCAGGCGGACGGTAGAGGTTGAGGCGTTCTGCTCGTGGTCGGCATGCAGAACGAAAATACGGTCCATGGCCTTGGCCAGCACCGGATTGATCTTTTTCTCTTCACAGGGCGTGTTGAACATCATGTGAAGGAAGTTTTCCGAGTACGACAGGTCGTTGCGCGGGTACATCATGGGCTGGCCCATGGAGTACTTGTAGACCATCGCTGCCAGCGTCGGCATCTTGGCAATCAGGCGAGCGGCTGAAATCTCGCGATGATGGGCGTCGTTGATGTCCAGCGAATCATGGTAGAAGGCAGAGAGGGCGCCCACTACGCCACACATGATGGCCATCGGATGCGCGTCGCGACGGAAGCCGTTGAAGAAGGTCTTCAGCTGCTCATGAACCATGGTGTGGTTCTTGATCGTGTTGTCGAACTGCTGCTTTTCCTCGGCGCTGGGCAGTTCGCCCTTGAGCAGCAGGTAGCAGGTCTCCAGGAAGTCAGCCTTCTCGGCGAGCTGTTCGATGGGGTAGCCGCGATGCAGCAGAACACCCTTTTCACCGTCGATGAAGGTGATCTTGGATTCGCACGAAGAGGTAGCCATGAAGCCGGGGTCAAAGGTGAAGATCCCCTCGGAGGTCAGGCCGCGAACATCCACTACATCCGGACCAAGGGTGCCAGAATAGACTGGCAGGTCAATGGGGGCAGCGCCCTCGATGATCAACTGCGCCTTTTTGTCAGCCATGAATGGCCTCCTGTTTTGCTGTATCGAAAGTGTGACCCCCCACGCAGGGCCCGCATCACTATAAGGTGATAATCCCGTTTGTCAATTCTACTGATAGTGAATGGATATCACCGCCATAAATGACTTTTATAGACGCCCTAAATAGGGGCGATAACCGCGCAACGGCGCGGCTCGGCGGGTCTCGCAAGGCTGGTGTTTGCATTGTAATCAAGGGGGCAACTCTCTATACTCCATGACCGGCAAAGTGACCCATCCCGGCTTCCACTGGAAGCTGCACCACGGGTCATTGGGGTACCCACTTAGTTAGTGCACCTTCCTATAATCCAGCCCTGTCCACAGGGCCATGAGTGTGAATATAGCCGTGAAAAGCAAAAGACCTGTCAACCTAGATCTCAGGACAATCAGACTTCCTGTCACAGCCTATTCGTCTATCGCTCACCGTATTTCGGGCGTCATCCTGTTCATCGCCATCGCTGCCCTGCTTTGGATGCTGGACCGGTCGCTCAGTTCCGAAAGCGGGTTCGAGCAAGTCGGGGCAATTCTTCAGCATCCGCTGGCCAAGCTGACCCTGTGGGTCATCCTGTCCGCACTGCTGTACCACCTGGTCGCGGGTATCCGCCACCTGCTGATGGATGCGGGGCTGGGTGAAAGCCTGGAAGGCGGCATTCTCGGAGCCAAAGTGGTTCTGGTGCTGTCGGCCGTTCTGATCGTTCTTCTGGGGGTTTGGATATGGTAACCAGCGTCACCAACCTGTCTCGTAGCGGCTTGTATGATTGGATGGCGCAGCGGGTATCCGCCGTGCTGCTGGCTGTCTATACGCTTTTCCTGCTGGGCTATTTCCTGGTGAATCCGGACCTGACCTATGAGCAGTGGGCCGGCCTGTTCAACCAAACCTGGATGCGCATCTTCAGTCTTCTCACCCTCGTGGCGCTTGCTGTCCACGCCTGGGTCGGAATGTGGACCATTTCAACCGATTACCTGACTCCGATGGCCATGGGCAAAGCTGCCACCATCGTGCGTTTCCTGTTCCAGGTCGCATGCGGACTGTTGATGTTCGTGTTGTTCGTCTGGGGCGTGCAGATTCTGTGGGGTTTCTAAATGGCTAGCATCCGTACACTGACTTTCGACGCCATCATCGTAGGTGGCGGCGGCGCCGGCATGCGTGCCGCGCTGCAACTGGCCCAGGGTGGTCACAAGACTGCCGTGGTCACCAAGGTATTCCCGACCCGCTCGCACACCGTATCCGCTCAGGGTGGCATCACCTGCGCCATCGCTTCGGCCGATCCGAACGATGACTGGCGCTGGCACATGTACGACACCGTCAAGGGCTCCGACTATATCGGTGACCAGGACGCGATCGAGTATATGTGTTCCGTTGGTCCAGAAGCCGTGTTCGAGCTCGAACACATGGGTCTGCCGTTCTCGCGTACCGAACAGGGCCGCATCTATCAGCGTCCGTTCGGCGGCCAGTCCAAAGGTCCGGACAACCCGACCCAGGCAGCGCGTACCTGTGCCGCAGCCGACCGTACCGGTCATGCTCTGCTGCACACCCTGTATGAAAACAACGTCAAGCACGACACTACCTTCCTTAATGAATGGTACGCAGTCGATCTGGTGAAGAACCAGGACGGCGCGGTAGTGGGCGTCATCGCCATCTGCATCGAGACTGGCGAGACCGTCTACATCCGCTCCAAGGCCACCGTCCTCGCTACCGGCGGGGCAGGTCGTATCTATGCATCGACCACCAACGCTCTGATCAATACCGGCGACGGCATCGGCATGGCGTTGCGTGCAGGTGTTCCCGTTCAGGACATTGAAATGTGGCAGTTCCACCCGACCGGTATTGCCGGCGCGGGTACCCTGGTGACCGAAGGTTGCCGTGGTGAAGGCGGCTACCTGATCAACAAGCATGGCGAGCGTTTCATGGAGCGTTATGCTCCGAACGCGAAAGACCTTGCTGGTCGTGACGTGGTTGCACGTTCGATGGTCAAGGAAATCCTCGCGGGCAATGGCTGCGGTCCGGATGGTGACCACGTTATGCTCAAGCTCGATCACCTGGGTGAGGAAGTGCTGCACAGCCGCCTGCCGGGTATCTGCGAACTGTCCAAGACCTTCGCCCACGTCGATCCGGTCACCGCGCCGATTCCTGTCGTACCGACCTGCCACTACATGATGGGCGGCATCGCCACCAACATTCATGGTCAGGCGATTACCCAGGACGCCAGTGGCACCGATCAGATCATTCCCGGCTTGTTTGCCGTGGGCGAGGTCGCGTGCGTATCGGTACACGGTGCCAACCGCCTGGGCGGCAACTCGCTGCTCGACCTGGTTGTGTTCGGCCGCGCTGCCGGCCTGCATCTGGAATCAGCGCTCAAGGAAGGCATCGAATACCGCGGCGCCTCCGAGTCCGACATCGACGCCTCACTGGCTCGGCTGTCCAGCCTCAACGAGCGCGCCAGCGGCGAAGAGGTTGCCCCGCTGCGCAAGGAACTGCAGAACTGCATGCAGAACTACTTCGGTGTATTCCGTACCGGCGAATTCATGCAGAAGGGTATCAAGCAACTGGCTGACCTGCGCGAGCGTATTGCTACGGTCAAGATCAATGACAAGAGCCAGGCGTTCAACACTGCGCGCATTGAAGCACTGGAACTGCAAAACCTGCTCGAAGTTGCCGAAGCGACCGCCATCGCGGCGGAAGCTCGCACCGAGAGCCGCGGTGCTCACGCTCGTGAAGACTACGAGGATCGTGACGACGTGAACTGGCTGTGCCACAGCCTGTACATGCCGGCGACCAAGGAGTTGAAGAAGCGCGCTGTGAACTTCACGCCGAAGACCGTTCCAGCATTTGAACCCAAAGTGCGTACTTACTAAGGTGACCCTATGTTGCAAGTGAGTGTCTACCGTTACAACCCGGAGACTGACAAGGCTCCTTACATGCAGGACTTCCAGGTCGATACCGGCGGGAAGGATGTCATGGTTCTCGACGTACTCGCTCTGGTCAAGGAGCAGGATGTCGGGATGGCTTACCGTCGCTCCTGCCGCGAAGGCGTGTGTGGCTCGGACGGCATGAACATCAACGGCAGAAACGGCCTGGCGTGCATCACTCCGCTGTCCGCGGTGGTGAAGAACAACAAGCTGGTTTTGCGCCCGTTGACCGGTTTGCCGGTTATTCGTGACCTCGTCGTCGATATGAGCATCTTCTACAAGCAATACGAGAAGGTTCAGCCGTATTTGCAGAACGAGACGCCGGCGCCTGCTATCGAGCGCCTGCAGACTCCGGAAGAACGCGAGAAGCTGGACGGACTGTACGAGTGCATTCTGTGTGCTTGCTGCTCGTCCTCCTGCCCTTCGTTCTGGTGGAATCCCGACAAGTTCATCGGTCCTGCTGGTCTGCTCAAGGCTTACCGCTTCCTGGCGGACAGCCGTGACACCAAGACCGAAGACCGTCTGGCGGCTCTGGATGACCCGTTCAGTATCTTCCGCTGCCGCGGCATCATGAACTGCGTGAACGTGTGCCCCAAGGGTCTGAATCCGACCCGCGCTATCGGTCACATCCGCAACATGCTGCTGCAGAGCGGGACCTGATCGGTCCGACTCTGCATTACGTTTGGCCTGTGCTGGCTCCTGTACCAGGAGTCAGCCAGTATTTTGATCGAGCCGCAGCCCACAAAGCCGCGGTTTGTTTGTACGTAAAAACCAACAGGGGCAATCGGGTAACACCCGAACTATCTGTCGGGGCCGGCAATACTCCGGTTTTGCAGAGCCTGATGGGGCAGGAGCATCAGCGACACTGATGTGGGCCAGCTCCGGATGTTCTGCACGGATGGCAGTGTTTTTGCCAGGTTAATGGTCTTGGAGCCAGGTGGTGTCCCCTTATAGAGGGTGACCAAGCATGCCAGACAGCGAAATGCAGCAGCTGTGGAGCACCTCCCATCTATCGGGTGGGAATGCCTCCTATGTTGAAGAGCTTTACGAGCTCTATCTGCACGATCCGAATAGCATCGCCGATGAATGGCGCAGCTATTTCCAGAAACTGCCGCAGGTAAACGGCCACGCCGCCTCGGACGTTTCTCATTCCACTATCCGCGAACACTTCCTTTCTCTGGCCAAGGGTCAACGCCGGCCCCAGGCAGCCGTTGGCGGTACCGTCAGCAGCGCTCACGAGAAAAAACAGGTGGATGTTCTCAGGCTGATCCAGGCCTACCGGATGCGCGGCCACCAGGCTTCTTCCCTCGATCCGTTGGGCCTCTGGCAGCGCGAGGAAATCGTTGATCTGACGCTGGCTGACTATGGCCTGACCGAAGCCGACCTCGACACGGCGTTTCGCACCGGCGAGATGTTCATCGGCAAGGAAGAAGCTACCCTCCGCGAGATTCTCGAAGCGCTGAAGTCGACCTATAGCTCGACCTACGGCGCGGAATACATGCACATCGTTGATTCCAACCAACGCCGCTGGTTCCAGCAGCGCCTGGAAAGCGTGCGTGGCAAGCCGCAGCATTCTGTCGAGAGCAAGCGCCATCTGCTCGAGCGCCTGACTGCAGCCGAAGGCCTGGAAAAATATCTGGGCACCAAATACCCGGGCACCAAGCGTTTTGGCGTGGAAGGTGGCGAAAGCCTTATCCCCATGCTCGACGAGATCATCCAGCGTTCCGGCTCCTATGGCACTCAGGAAGTAGTCCTCGGCATGGCCCACCGCGGCCGACTGAACGTACTGGTCAATACGCTGGGCAAAAACCCGCGTGACCTGTTCGATGAGTTCGAAGGCAAGAAGCAGATCAACCTTGGCTCCGGCGACGTCAAATACCACCAGGGTTTCTCCTCGAACGTTATGACCTCGGGCGGCGAAGTTCATCTCGCTCTCGCGTTCAACCCGTCGCACCTGGAAATCGTGTCCCCGGTTGTGGAAGGCTCCGTACGGGCCCGCCAGGACCGTCGCAAGGACTCGAGCGGCGACAAGGTACTGCCGATCAACATCCATGGTGATGCGGCGTTCGCTGGTCAGGGCGTGGTCATGGAGACTTTCCAGATGTCCCAGACCCGTGCCTACAAAACCGGCGGGACCATTCATATCATCGTCAACAACCAGGTCGGCTTCACCACCAGCCGTCAGGATGATGCGCGCTCTACCGAGTACGCCACCGACGTCGCCAAGATGATCCAGGCGCCGATATTCCACGTGAACGGTGACGACCCCGAAGCGGTTCTGTTCGTTACCCAGCTGGCTGTCGACTACCGTATGCAGTTCAAGCGTGACGTGGTCATCGACCTGGTCTGCTACCGCCGTCGCGGCCATAACGAGGCCGACGAGCCATCCGGCACCCAGCCGCTGATGTACGAGAAGATCGCCAAGCATCCGACTACGCGCGACATCTACGCCGAGCGTCTGGTGCAGGAGGGCGTGCTTACGTCCGACCAGGTGCAGGAGCGCATCGAGGAATACCGCACCGCCCTCGATAATGGCGATCACGTCGTCAAAAGCCTGGTCAAGGAGCCGGATCGCAGCTCCTTCGTGGACTGGGCTCCGTATCTGGGTCATACCTGGACCGCGCGGCACGACACCCGTATCGAGCTGAAGACGCTGCAAGAGCTGGCTAACCGGTTGAACACGCTGCCAGACGGTCTGGTGCTGCAACGTCAGGTTGGCAAGATCGTCGAGGACCGTCGCAAGATGGCAGCCGGCGCTCTCGCCATGAACTGGGGCTTCGCCGAGACCATGGCCTACGCCACCCTGCTGCACGAAGGTCACCCGATCCGTATTACCGGTCAGGACGTCGGGCGCGGTACCTTCTCGCACCGCCATGCCGTCCTGCACAACCAGAAGACCGGCGATGCCTACGTTCCGCTGGCGAATCTGGCGGAAAACCAGCCGCGTATCGACATCTATGACTCGCTGCTCTCTGAAGAAGCGGTTCTGGCATTCGAATACGGTTATGCCACCACCACGCCCAACGCGCTGGTGATCTGGGAAGCGCAGTTCGGCGATTTCGCCAACGGCGCCCAGGTGGTCATCGACCAGTTCATTACCAGCGGCGAGCATAAGTGGGGTCGCCTCTGCGGTCTGACCATGCTGCTGCCGCATGGCTATGAAGGGCAGGGTCCGGAGCACTCGTCTGCACGCCTGGAGCGCTTTCTGCAAATGTCGGCCGAACACAACATCCAGGTTTGCGTACCCACTACCCCGGCACAGGTTTATCACATGCTGCGCCGCCAGGTAATCCGTCCGCTGCGCAAGCCTCTGATTGCCATGACACCCAAATCGCTGCTGCGCCACAAACTGGCCACTTCGAGCCTGGAAGATCTCTCGGACGGTTCGTTCCAGACCGTTATCCCCGAGATCGACACCATCGATCCGAAGAAGGTCGATCGCGTCGTCCTGTGCAGCGGCAAAGTGTATTACGACCTGTTGGAAAAACGCCGCAACGAAGGCAACGAGTCGACTGCGATCATCCGTATCGAGCAGCTGTACCCGTTCCCCGAAGACGATCTGGCGGAAGTGCTGGCGCCGTATACCGAAGTCAAAAAAGTCATCTGGTGTCAGGAAGAACCGATGAACCAGGGCGCCTGGTATCCGAGCCAGCATCACATGCGTCGGGTCATCGCGCAGCACTCGGTGAAGAATCTGTATCTGGACTACGCTGGTCGGGAGGCCTCGGCCGCGCCTGCCGGGGGTTATGCGTCCGCACATGCCGAACAACAGGAAAAACTCCTGCAAGACGCCTTCACCATCTAAGCGCCTGGCAGACATCAAAGAATCGATAAGGATCGACAATGGCTATTGAAATCAAAGCCCCGACTTTCCCGGAATCGGTTGCCGACGGCACCGTCGCGACCTGGCACAAGCAACCTGGCGACGCCGTCAAGCGCGACGAACTGATCGTCGACATCGAGACCGACAAGGTTGTGATCGAAGTATTGGCCGAAGCCGATGGCGTCCTGGGCGATATCGTCAAGGGTGAAGGCGAGACGGTTCTCAGTGAAGAACTCCTGGGCACCCTGAACGAGGGCGGCGCCGCTGCGCCCGCTCCGAAGTCCGAAGCCAAGGAATCCGCGACTGCTGCGGCTCCGGCTCAGGCCCAGTCCGCCGCCAGCTATGCTGGCGAGGCGGCAGACGAACCCATGCTGTCACCGGCTGCACGCAAGATTGCAGAAGAAAACGGTCTGTCGGTGTCGGAGATTTCCGGTACTGGCAAAGGCGGACGCGTGACCAAGGAAGACGTGGTCGCTGCAGTCGAAGCCAAGAAGAACGCCCCGGCCAAGCCGGCCGCTCCGGCAGCCAAGCCGGCTGCAGCTGCACCATCGGTATCGCTGGGGGAGGGCGACCGCGTCGAGAAGCGCGTGCCGATGACCCGCCTGCGTGCGCGTATCGCTGAACGCCTGGTCGATGCACAGTCGAACATGGCCATGCTGACCACCTTCAACGAGGTCAACATGAAGCCGGTCATGGACTTGCGCAGCAAGTACAAGGACCTGTTCGAGAAGAAGCACAACGGCGTGCGCCTGGGCTTCATGTCGTTCTTCGTCAAGGCAGCTACCGAGGCGCTCAAGCGTTTCCCGGCAGTCAACGCGTCGATCGACGGCAACGATATCGTCTACCACGGTTATCAGGACATCGGCGTTGCGGTGTCAAGCGATCGTGGCCTGGTCGTGCCGATCCTGCGCAATACCGAGTTCATGAGCCTGGCAACCATCGAAGGCACCATTGCCGACTACGGCCGCAAGGCACGTGACGGCAAGCTGTCGATGGAAGAAATGACTGGCGGTACATTCACCATCTCCAACGGTGGTGTTTTCGGCTCGCTGCTGTCTTCTCCGATCGTCAACCCGCCGCAGGCGGCCATCCTTGGCATGCACAAGATCCAGGAGCGCCCGATGGCGGTCAACGGCCAGGTCGTCATCCTGCCGATGATGTATCTGGCGCTGTCCTACGATCACCGCCTGATCGACGGCAAGGAAGCAGTGAGCTTCCTGGTCGCCATCAAGGAACTGCTGGAAGATCCGGCTCGCCTTCTGCTGGACATCTGATCCGGCTGTAACACGCCAGCGCTAAGCTGCCCGAGCCGTTTTGCTTCGGGCAGCCTTCTACACCGGCTTATACAGAGGACTGGATATGAGCGACAAATTTGATGTGATCGTCATCGGCGCAGGCCCCGGCGGCTATGTCGCGGCCATCCGCGCTGCGCAACTGGGTCTGAAAACCGCCTGCGTCGAAAAATACGTGGGTAAGGACGGCAAGCAGGCTCTTGGTGGGACCTGTCTGAACGTCGGCTGCATTCCTTCCAAGGCGCTGCTGGACAGCTCCTGGAAATACCATGAAGCCCAGGAAGGCTTCGAATTGCATGGCATCACCGCCCAGTCGGTGAGCATCGACGTCGAGAAGATGGTCGACCGCAAGAACAAGATCGTCAAGCAATTCACCGGCGGCGTTGCCACCCTGTTCAAGGCCAACGGTGTGACCACCATCGAAGGCCACGGCAAACTGCTCGCGAACAAGCAGATTGAAGTGACCGGGCCCGATGGCAACGTCACTACCTATCAGGCTGACAACGTGATTCTCGCGTCCGGCTCGCGTCCGATCGAGATTCCTCCGGCTCCGCTGACCGGAGACGTTATCGTCGACTCCACCGGCGCACTGGATTTCACTAGTGTTCCCAAGCGCCTTGGCGTCATCGGTGCCGGTGTGATCGGCCTCGAGCTGGGTTCGGTCTGGCGTCGTCTGGGTGCCGAGGTCGTCGTCTTCGAGGCGCTGGACAAATTCCTTGCCCTGGCTGACGACATCATCGCCAAGGAAGCGCTGAAGACCTTTAACAAGCAGGGTCTGAACATCCGCCTGGGCGCTCGTGTCACCGGCACCGAGGTCAAGGGCAGCGAAGTCACCGTCTCGTTCACCGATTCCGAAGGCGAGCAGCAGCTGACCTTCGACAAGCTGATTGTCGCTGTTGGTCGTCGTCCGTACACCGAGAACCTGCTGGCTTCCGATTGCGGTGTGGATCTGGACGAGCGCGGCGTGATCTTCGTCGACGACTACTGCGCGACCAGCGTGCCCGGTGTGTACGCGGTGGGTGACGCAGTACGCGGCCCGATGCTCGCGCACAAGTCCTCGGAAGAGGGCGTGATGGTTGCTGAGCGCATTGCCGGTCACAAGACTGCAATGAACTACGATTTGGTGCCGTCGGTCATCTACACCCATCCGGAAATCGCCTGGGTCGGCAAGACCGAGCAGCAACTGAAGGCGGAGAGCGTGGAAGTCAGCGTGGGTATTTTCCCATTCGCTGCCAACGGTCGTGCTGTAGCGGCCAATGAAACCACCGGCATGGTCAAGGTCGTCGCCGATGCCAAGACCGATCGTGTCCTGGGCGTTCACGTGCTGGGCCCGGGTGCCGCCGAGCTGGTGCAGCAGGGTGCCATTGCCATGGAGTTCGGCTCAAGCGCCGAAGACATCGGCATGATGGTCTTCTCGCACCCGACAGTGTCCGAAGCATTGAAGGAAGCGGCTCTGGCGGTAAATGGCCACGCCATACATGTGGCCAACCGCAAGAAGCGTTAAGATAGCGCCCCTATGACCGGCAGGTCGCGGTTTTACCTGCCGGTTCCGGAGCACTGTCACTGGCAAGGGTCGGTTCATCGGCCATCACCCGGGGGGGTGACATGCGGATGCGGCACATCGAGGCGATGTCCGAATCTGCCATAGGCGACAGGGGTGCGGGTAGGGCCGCTGTCAGACGTAATTCCTACACGATCAAAACGGTAGATAAGCATGAATCTTCACGAATATCAGGGGAAGCAGCTGTTCGCTGAGTACGGCCTTCCTGTATCCAAGGGCTTCGCTGTCGACACTCCCGAAGACGCGGCAGCTGCCTGCGACAAGATCGGCGGGGACATGTGGGTCGTCAAGGCCCAGGTCCACGCTGGTGGCCGCGGCAAGGCCGGCGGCGTCAAGCTGGTCAAGTCAAAGGAAGATGCCAAGGCTTTCGCCGAAAAGTGGCTCGGTCAGCGTCTGGTAACCTACCAGACTGATGCCAGTGGCCAGCCGGTTTCCAAGATCCTCGTTGAGTCCTGCACCGACATCGCTCAAGAACTGTATCTGGGCGCCGTAGTCGATCGCTCCACGCGTCGCATCGTTTTCATGGCTTCCACCGAAGGTGGCGTGGAAATCGAGAAAGTCGCTGAAGAAACCCCCGAGAAGATCCTCAAGGCTACCATCGACCCGCTGGTCGGTCCGCAGCCTTTCCAGGGCCGCGACCTGGCGTTCCAGCTGGGCCTGAAGGGCGACCAGATCAAGCAGTTCACCAACATCTTCGTAGGCCTGGGCAAACTGTTCGCCGATTACGATCTGGCTCTGCTGGAAGTCAACCCGCTAGTGATCAAGGAAGACGGCAACCTGCATTGCCTGGACGCCAAGATCAACATCGACAGCAACGCCATGTACCGCCAGCCCAAGCTGCGCGCCATGCATGATCCGTCTCAGGACGACCCGCGCGAAGCGCACGCTGCCAAATTCGAGCTCAACTATGTTGCGCTGGAAGGCAATATCGGCTGCATGGTCAACGGCGCCGGTCTGGCCATGGGCACCATGGATATCGTCAACCACCACGGTGGCAAGCCGGCCAACTTCCTCGACGTAGGCGGTGGTGCAACCAAGGAGCGCGTCACCGAAGCGTTCAAGATCATCCTGTCCGACAGCAATGTGCAGGCCGTTCTGGTCAACATCTTCGGCGGTATCGTTCGTTGCGACATGATTGCCGAAGGCATCATCGGCGCGGTGAAGGAAGTCGGCGTGAAGGTGCCGGTCGTCGTGCGTCTGGAAGGCAACAACGCCGACCTGGGCGCCAAGGTCCTGGCCGAAAGTGGTTTGAACATCATTGCAGCAACCAGTCTGACCGACGCTGCCCAGCAAGTCGTCAAGGCCGCGGAGGGTAAATAAATGAGCATCCTGATCAACAAAGAAACCAAGGTGATCTGCCAGGGCTTCACCGGCTCGCAAGGTTCCTTCCACTCGGAACAGGCCATCGCCTACGGCACCAAGATGGTTGGCGGCGTAACACCGGGCAAGGGTGGCTCCACTCACCTGGGCCTGCCGGTGTTCAACACCGTTCGTGAAGCGGTTGAAGCCACAGGCGCCGAAGCCAGCGTGATCTACGTTCCGGCTCCGTTCTGCAAGGACTCGATCCTGGAAGCGGCTGAAGGCGGCATCAAGCTGATCGTCTGCATCACCGAAGGCATCGCGACTCTCGACATGCTCGACTGCAAGGTCAAGTGTGACGAGCTCGGCGTGCGCCTGATCGGGCCGAACTGCCCGGGTGTCATCACCCCCGGCGAGTGCAAGATCGGCATCATGCCTGGTCACATTCACCTGCCAGGCAAGGTCGGCATCGTATCGCGCTCCGGCACCCTGACGTACGAAGCGGTCAAGCAGACCACTGACGCCGGTTTCGGTCAGTCCACGTGCGTCGGTATCGGTGGCGACCCGATCCCGGGTTCGAACTTCATCGACATCCTGAAGATGTTCCAGGACGACCCGAAGACCGAAGCGATCGTCATGATCGGCGAGATCGGCGGCAGCGCCGAAGAAGAAGCAGCAGCCTTCATCAAGGCCAATGTGACCAAGCCGGTTGTGTCCTACATCGCCGGTGTGACTGCTCCGGCAGGCAAGCGCATGGGTCATGCTGGTGCGATCATCTCCGGCGGCAAGGGCACCGCTGCCGAGAAGTTCGCGGCACTGGAAGACGCTGGTGTGAAGACCGTTCGTTCGCTGGCGGACATCGGCAAGGCACTGGCTGAACTGACTGGCTGGGCCATGAAGTAAGCTAAGGACTCGTCCGAAGCCTCAACAAAACCCTGCCTCGGCAGGGTTTTGTCGTTTCTGGCCGCTATTCGGTGTGTGGCGGTCATGGCTATACTGCGTTGTCAGCCTGGCTGACGAGACAACAAGCGAGCGACAAGGAACATGCATGCTCACGCTTCCCGATGCCGGAGCCGCCTGGCTCAATCTCAGCGCCTTCCTCTGGTTCATGTTCAGCTGGGTGGGTTATACCTATTATGCCCAGCACAAGGCCAAGGACACCGCTTGCCTGGCCAGCGTGCTTCATCTCTATCGCAAGGACTGGATGACTCGCCTGATGATGCGCGAGCAGCGGATCGCCGACGCCAGCGTCATTGGCAACCTCGAGCGTAACACGGCGTTTTTCGCATCCAGCACTTTGCTGATCCTCGCCGGTCTGTTGACCGTCATGGGCGCGACTGACCGCGCCCAGAGCCTGTTGCAGGATCTGCCGTTCGTGGCCAAGGTCAGCCGCGAGGTGTCTGAGATCAAGTTGTTGGTGATGCTGGGCATCTTCGTTTATGCCTTCTTCACCTTCTCCTGGGGCATGCGGCAATACAATTTCGCGTCCGTGCTGCTGGGCTCGGCACCATTGGTTGGCGAGAAGACGGTCACCGAGGCGGAACGCAAGGCGTATGCCGAGCGCGCCGCAAGAGTGCTTTCCATGGCCGGCCATGAATTCAATCTGGGCTTGCGGGCGTATTACTTCGCCCTGGCAACGCTCAGCTGGTTTATCAATCCGCTGCTGTTCGTGCTGACCACGTCCGGTGTGGTGTATGTGCTGTATCGCCGCGAGTTCCATTCCGCAGTGCTCAGCGCCATGCTCTTCACGCCTACGCCGTTCGCTGAATCAACCAACCAGGAGAAGTCCGAATGAGCTTTCCCTTGTGGTGTCTGTTCTTCGCCGCGCTGATGCTGGTTCTGACCAAGTTTCCGGTCGCTGTGGCCATGGCACGTATCGATGGCAGAGGGTATGACAATCGACATCCCCGCGATCAGCAGGCGGCCCTCAGTGGCTGGGGCGCTCGCGCGTTGGCGGCTCACCAGAACATGTTCGAGGCGTTTCCATTGTTCGCGGCAGGGATTCTGGTAACTCAGGTCACCAATGTGCAGGGGCTGACGATAAATGTGCTGGCTGGCGTGTTCGTTGTCGCGAGGGTGCTCTACACCCTGTTCTACCTGACCAATACACACGCGTTGCGCAGTGCGGTCTGGATGGTCGGCTTCGCTTCTTGCCTGGCATTGCTCCTGGCGCCAGCGCTGATTTGAACGATGGCAGGTCGTCGCAACGGCCTGCCTCGTCGATTGCGGCTTACTGCTGTTGAGTAGTGCCGCCGGTGCTTCCAGTGCTGCCGGTGCCGGTGCCCTGGGTGCCGGTACCAGTACCGTCAGTGCCGGTGCCCATGCCGCCAGCAGTGCCGCCGCCAGTCGTGCCACCGGTACCGCCAGTGGTCGAGCCGCCCATGGTTCCGCCGGAGCCGGTGGTGCCGCCAGTCGTGCCAGTTGTGCCACCGGTAGTGCCGGTGTTGGCGCCCATGCCGTCCATGGTTTCGCCGGTACCCGTGCCGGTACCTGTGGTCCCCATGCCGCTTTGAGTCGCTGGTGGTGCTTCGACGGGCTCGCGCTCTTCTTCTCCGCCGCAAGCGGTGAGCAGGCCGAAACTAGCTATCAACATGGTTGTCGCGAATACTTTTTTCATGGAAGTCTCCAAGTGGATTGATTCCTGTATTTGGTCTGGCTTTACACAGGTTAGTTCCTCGCTCCCAAGGTGCCACCTGGTTACGCGTCAGTGATCTGATACTATGCGCAGCCGCATTCCGCGATGTTGAAGGAACGAGAATTGCGATGAGTACGATTGAACAGCGTGTACACAATTTCCTGTCCATCCTGCGCCACTGCCAGCGACTGGGCATGAGCGTCGAACGAGCAGACGAGCGTGGCCTCACGCTGAAGCTGCCCTACAGCGACGCGATCATCGGCAACCCGGTGACCGGTGTCGTGCATGGCGGTGCTATAACCACCCTGATGGACACCTGCTGCGGAATCTCCACCGTCTGCTTTTTACCCGAATTCGAAATATGCCCAACGCTCGATCTGCGGATCGACTACATGCATCCGGCGACCCCGGGCAAGGCAATCTACGGCTTTGCTGAATGCTACCGGCTGACCTCGACGGTCATATTCACCCGCGGGGTCGCTTATCACGACTCGCCTGACGAGCCGATCGCGCATGTTGTGGGCACGTTCATGCGCATGGGCAAGCCGGGTCGCAACGGAATGCTCGCAAGCATCGATGGAGGTGTGGCATGACCGACATGGCCGACATCGAAAAGCTCGTGAGCCGGGGCCATGAAAGTGGCGACTATCTGCCGTTGATCGAAGCGATCCCCTACGCATCGCTGATCGGCTTGCGGGTGCACCGCGAAGGCGACAACGTCATGTTCCATCTACCGATTTCGCCAGACAACATCGGCAATCCGGTACTGCCCGCGATTCACGGCGGGGTGATTGCCGGGTTCATGGAGCAGGCCGCAATGCTGCACCTGATGATTTTCATGAACAGTTCCAGCTTCCCCAAGATCATCGACTTTTCCATCGACTATCTGCGCGCCGGGCTGGCCCGTGAAACCTACGCCAGTTGCCAGGTCTGGCGCCAGGGTCGGCGAGTCGGTAATGTGGCTATCACTGCCTGGCAAACCGATCCCAACGAACCCATCGCTACTGCCCGGGCCCACTTCAAACTCGATTAGCAGTCGGCAGGACAGGGCAACATGGACGCCTTATTGATTCTGAGCGGTATCGTGCTCCTGGCTATCGGCTGGGTCTGGCTGGTTATCGGCTCGTTGCGTTTGCCTACCGGCAGGCTCGTGGTCGCGATACTGCTGCCGTTAGTCACCCTGTTCCGTCGCGATCAGGGTTATCCGCGCGCGCCGCGACTGGTTCTGGCTGTTGGTTGTCTCGCTGCGCTGGCCGGTCTGGCCACGTTGTTCCATCTGCATCCTCATCGTTTCGAACGACTGGTGAGCGGCCAATGGCACGTCGAGCAGCCGGAGAAGCAAGGGATAGCCGGCGAGATCATGGGCCAGCAGTTCCGACCCGACCGGGTGTTCTGGCGCGGCGATGATCTGGTACTTGAGGAAGGCCCGACCGAGCGAGTCCGCCGCTCGCTGACCATTCGCTTCGAGAGTGCCCGTCAATTGGTCAACGGCGACAGCATAGCGTTATTGCCGACTGATACAGGACGCTGGCCGGAGGTGCTTCTGCAGTGGCATGCCGGTGCGCTCGAAGCCCCGGGGCTGCGCAGAATCACCGGCCAGTACAGCCTCGACCTGGACCTGCTCCCCTCGGTGCAGAGCAGCTCTCGGCTCCGGCTGCATCTGGCGCTGCCCTCGCAACATCAGACCTGGGTAACGGGGGAGGTTTTTGTGGAGCAGCTGCCGGCCTGGCTTCGTCAGGCGCAGCGGGGCGAGGCGCAGCCGAAGCGCGCCACGACGCCTTCGAACCCTTCATCAGACCAGGCGATGAAGCCAGAATTGCCACGCTGGGAGCCGGTCAGTGTTTTGGCGCTCGTCGATGAGCCACGTATGCTGACTGACGCCAGCATACGCGTAACCACCGTCTCTGGCCGTTCGCACGAGGGCCGGTTCAAAGGCGTTACCGACGACGGACGCATCGTGCTCGCCAAGTCACATGGTCCGAATCAGGTGGACTTCCAGTTCCACCCGGTGGACATCCAGCTGCTCGAGGCACAGCACAGCCGCCGTTGAACCGCACTTGAAATAACCGCCGCTCATCCCCATCAAGGGTCCATCCGGAAGCCTGTGCAACAGGCCAGCCTCAACCTGATGGAGATCAATCAACCATGACCGTGGAAGCTCATAAGGAAACGCTTGGATTCCAGACCGAGGTAAAGCAACTGCTGCACCTCATGATCCATTCGATGTATTCGAACAAGGAAATCTTCCTTCGCGAGCTCATTTCCAATGCCTCGGATGCCTCCGACAAGTTGCGTTTCGAAGCCATTGCCAAGCCCGAGTTGCTCGAGGATCAGCCTGATCTGGCCATCCGCATCAGTCATGACGAAACCGCCAAGACCCTGACCATCGAAGACAAAGGCATCGGCATGACCCGCGATGAGGTGATCGAGAACCTCGGCACCATCGCCAAGTCGGGTACTGCCGCGTTCATGCAACAGCTGACCGGCGACCAGAAAAAGGACGCCAGCCTGATCGGCCAGTTCGGTGTCGGCTTTTATAGCGCGTTCATCGTCGCCGACAAGGTCGAAGTCTTCACTCGTCGTGCTGGCGCTGCGCCGGAAGAGGGAGTGCGCTGGGAATCGGCCGGCGAGGGCGAGTTCACCATCGAAAACGTCGTCAAGCCCGAGCGCGGTACGCGGATCGTTCTGCATCTCAAGTCTGCCGAAAGCGAATTCGCCGATGGCTGGCGCCTGCGCAATGTGGTCAAGAAGTATTCCGATCACATTTCCCTGCCCATCGAGCTGCCGAAACAGCACCACGGCGACGAAGCAGACAAGCCCACGGAAGTCGAGTGGGAAAGCGTCAACCGTGCGAGCGCCTTGTGGACCCGTCCGCGTACCGAGATAAAGGACGAGGAATACCAGGAGTTCTACAAGCACGTCGCGCATGACTTCGAGAACCCGCTGTCCTGGAGCCACAACAAGGTCGAGGGGAAACTTGAGTACACCAGCCTGCTGTACGTGCCCGGTCGTGCCCCGTTCGACCTGTATCAGCGTGAGGCGCCGCGCGGTCTGAAACTGTACGTGCAGCGCGTCTTCATCATGGACGACGCGGAGCAGTTCCTGCCGCTGTACCTGCGTTTCATCAAGGGTGTAGTCGACTCCAATGACCTGTCGCTGAACGTTTCCCGCGAGATCCTGCAGAAGGATCCGGCCATTGACAGCATGAAGTCCGCACTGACCAAGCGCGTGCTGGACATGCTCGAGAAGCTGGCGAAGAAAGAGCCGGAAAAATATGCCACCTTCTGGAAGGCTTTCGGCAGCGTCATGAAGGAAGGGCCGGCGGAAGATTTCGCCAATCGCGAGAAAATCGCCGGCCTGCTGCGCTTCGCCTCGACCAACCAGAGCGACGATAGCGAAGTGGTCAGCCTGGACAGTTACATCGAGCGTATGCAGGAAGGCCAGGAGAAGATTTACTACCTCACTGGCGAGCGCTACAACCAGATCAAGAACAGCCCGCACCTGGAAATCTTCCGCAAGAAGAACATCGAAGTGCTGCTGATGACCGATCGTATCGACGAGTGGCTGATGAGCCATCTGTCCGAGTACCAAGGCAAGGAATTCGTCGACATCGCTCGCGGCGATCTGGACCTGGGCAAGCTCGAAGGTGAAGAGGACAAGCAAGCGCAGGAAGAGGCTGCCAAGTCCAAGGCGGATCTGGTCAAGCGCGTGCAGGACGTGCTGAGGGACGATCTGGAGGAGGTGCGTGTCTCGCACCGTCTGACCGATTCCCCGGCTGTGCTGGTGATCAATGAAGACGGTATGGGTCTGCAAATGCGCAAGATCCTTGAGGCCACCGGGCAGCAGGCGCCGGAAACCAAGCCGATTCTGGAGATCAATACCAGCCACCCGCTGCTGGAAAAGCTCGACGCCGAACAGGACGAGGAACGCTTCGCCGATCTGGCGCGAGTTCTCTTCGACCAGGCTGCGCTGGCTGCTGGCGAAAGCCTGCAGGATCCGGCTGCTTACGTCCGCCGCCTCAACGCGTTGCTGGTCGAGCTCAGTCGCTGATCGATGGACGCTTCGCTGTAACTGGAAAGCCTGCCGCGTGCAGGCTTTTCAGTTTCTGCACACCGGCTATGCTTAGGGCCGGACTCAAATGCCAAGGAACCTGATAAATGAAAAAGACACTTTCGACCCTGATGATGCTCGGCGCTGCCGGAATGGCCAACGCGGCGATGGTCACCCGCGAGGTAAGCTATGAAATTGACGGCGAAGCCTACCAGGGCATGCTGGTCTACGACGACGCTGTCAAAGAGAAGCGTCCCGGCCTGCTGATGGTGCCGAACTGGATGGGCGTCAACGAGAACGCCGCGAAGAAGGCCTTCCGTGCTGGCGGCTCCGAGTACGTGGTCTTCGTTGCCGACATGTATGGCAAGGATATCCGCCCGGAGAATTCCGACGAAGCCGCCAAGGCTGCCACCACTGTACGTTCCGACCGCGACATGATGCGCAAGCGCGTCAATGCCGCGCTGGATGTGTTCCGCGAACAGGCCGATAGCGTGCCGCTGAACGCCGATCAGATCGGTGCGATCGGCTTTTGCTTCGGCGGCGGAGTAGTTCTTGAAATGGCACGCTCGGGCACAGACATCGCTGGCGTAGTGTCGTTTCACGGCAATCTGGACACACCGGACCCTGACGATGCGAACAACATAACGATGCCGGTACTGGTGCTGCATGGCGCCAACGATCCGTTCGTGCCGGACGAGCAGGTGGCTGCGTTCAAGGATGAGATGCGTAAGGCAGACGTTGACTGGACCCTGATCAGCTACGGGAACGCGGTGCATTCGTTTACTGACCCGACCGCCAGTATGCCCGGCAAGGCGGAGTACAACCCGGTGGTAGCCGAACGAGCCTTCGGTGCAATGCGTCAGTTCTTCAACGAAACCATGGCCGACTGAGGCCGCCCGACCGCTCTGGGCTTGGCTGGAAGCCCGTTCTCCTGGCAATTTAGGCATGGTAAAACCCGGTGCGAACGGTCATGATAACCGCTCGCATTTGGGCTGGGTGTTTCTCGACACTCATGCATGGTCTCCTGCGCCGGTCCTGGCGCTGTTCAGGGAATTCGAAGGATGTCGTATCTGACCAGAGCGTGCCGGCAAGTCGCGCTAGGACTCCTGTTCGCGGCGGCGGCGGGCGCTGTGACTGCACAGCAGTCCCCATTGCCGGTTGTAGTATCTGCTGTACAAACCGTGACAATCGCGGATCAGATTCAGGCGCTTGGCACCTTGCTTGCCAACGAGACCGCAGTGCTTTCGGCCAACCTTACCGAAACCGTCTCGGCCATCGATTTCACTTCTGGCCAACGTGTCGAGGCCGGCGATCTGTTGGTATCGCTGACCAGCCGCGAACAGAAAGCCCAGCTTGCCGAGGCTCAGGCGAGCGTCGACGACGCCGAGCGGCAACTGGAGCGTGCTCGCCAGTTGGTCGATAGCCGATTCGTCTCGGCGCAGGAAGTGGACAATCTGGAGCGTGAACGGGACATCGCCCGTGCCCGGCTGCGTGCTGTCGAGTCGCGCCTGGCCGATCGGTTGATCCGGGCGCCGTTCGATGGGGTGGTAGGCTTCAGAGAGATAAGCGTCGGTACGCTGCTAACGCCGGGCACGCCCGTCGCCACACTGCACGACGACAGCCAGATGAAGCTCGATTTCAACGTACCCGAGGTACATCTGTCGAAAATTGCCCCGGGGCAGCCCGTGGTCGCAACCAGTCGCGCCTATCCGGACCGCCGCTTTACCGGCGAGGTGGCCGTGGTCGAAAACCAGGTCGATCCGGTAACCCGATCCGTTCGCGTGCGCGCAATGCTTCCGAACCCGGAGGGGCTGTTGCGTCCCGGCATGCTCATGGCGGTACAGGTGGCTTCGTCAGAGCGCGAAGCGCTGGTCATCCCTGAAGAAGCGCTGCTGCCGCAAGGCAGCCAGCAGTTCGTCATGTTGATTGTCGAGGGCACAGATGGTCTGGTCGCGGAGAAACGTCAGGTCAGCATCGGTGAGAGACAGCCCGGACAGGTGGAGATTCTCGAAGGCATCGAAGCCGGCCAGAAAGTGATCACGCACGGCAATTTCCGCGTGCAACCAGGGCAGACAATACAGATCAAGGCCGAACACGCCATCGGTGAGTCGGCGGAGGCGGTGCTGTCGGAGCAAAGCGACCAGCTGCCGGCGTCTTCGCCGGCGGATCGGCGATGAAAGGCGGCGGAGCGTCATGATTCTTTCCGACACGTCGGTCGTCCGCCCGGTCTTCGCTACGGTATTGGCGCTACTGCTGGTGATCTTCGGCGTGGTGGCCTACGGCATGCTGCCGCTGCGCGAATATCCCGATATCGATCCCCCTGTCGTGACCATCGAGACCAACTACATCGGCGCGGCGGCGACGGTCATTGACTCGCAAATTACCCAGGTGATCGAAGAACGCATCGCCGGGATCGAAGGCGTGGACTTCATCGAGTCCCAGAGCGAAGACGGCCGCTCGCAGATTACCGTACGCTTCAAGGTCAACCGCGACATCAACGAGGCAGCGAACGACATTCGTGATCGTGTTTCCAGCGCAGCGGAAGATCTGCCGCCGGCAGCCGATCCGCCGGAAGTGCAAAAGCTCGATGCCAACCAGGACGTCATCGTCTGGTGGAACCTCACCAGCGACAGGTTGACTCTGCCGGAGCTGACCGACTATGCCAATCGCTACCTCGTCGATCGCTTCTCCACGCTCGAAGGGGTGGCTCGGGTACGTATCGGTGGCGAGCAACCCTATGCCATGCGCATCTGGCTGGACCGCGATGCGCTGGCGGCGCGCAACCTGACGACCGAAGACGTCGAGCAGGCGCTGCGTAACGAAAACGTCGAGCTGCCCGCCGGGTCTGTAGAGTCGATCAGCCGTCAGTTCACCGTGCGCGTCGCCCGCGCGTTCAGCACCGCCGAGGATTTCTCCCGGCTGGTTATCGGTCGCGGGGACGACAATTCGTATCTGGTGCGGCTGGGCGATGTTGCCAGGGTCGAGCGCGGCACCGAGGAAGATCGCAATCTGTTCCGCGGCAACACCGTGCCGATGGTTGGCCTGGGGCTGGTGCGGCAGTCAACCGCGAATACGCTGGAAGTGGCTCGCGCCTCGCGGGACCTGGTAGCGGAGCTCAACCCGACGCTGCCCGAAGGCATGCAGATAATGCCCAGCTTCGACAGCTCGGTGTTTATCGAAGGCGCCGTCGAGGAGGTGTACAGCACCCTGGTGATCGCCTTGGTGCTGGTCGTTGTATCGATCTTTCTGTTTCTCGGCAGTCCGCGTGCCATCCTCGTTCCCGCCGTGACCCTGCCGGTGTCGATTACGGCGACGTTCATCGCGTTGCTGCTGTTTGGTTTTACCGTGAACCTGTTGACGCTGCTCGCATTGGTTCTGGCGATTGGCCTGGTGGTGGACGATGCGATCATCGTGCTGGAGAACGTGCGCCGGCGGATAGACGAGGAGGGCGAAACGCCACTGGTCGCGGCCTACTACGGTTCACGGCAGGTCGCCTTCGCCGTCGTATCGACGACGCTGGTGCTGGTCGCCGTGTTCGTGCCGATCGCCTTTCTGCAGGGTGACGTCGGCCGGTTGTTTTCCGAGTTTGCGCTGACCATGGCAGCGGCCGTAGTGTTTTCCAGTTTCGTTGCGCTATCGCTGTCGCCGATGCTGGCCTCGAAGCTGCTCAAGGCGAACGAGGGCGAGAACCGTCTTCATCGTTGGGTCGAACGTACGCTCGCACTCAGCCGAAGGATCTATGCACGCATGCTGCGTGCCGTGCTGCGCACGCGCTGGCTGGCGCTCGTGGTTTTTGCCGGCCTGCTCGGCTTTACCGTCTGGCTGTTCAACGAACTCCCCACCGAGTACACGCCGCGCGAGGATCGCGGTGCCTTCTTCGTCATCGTCAACGGGCCGGAGGGAGCGACCTACGATTACATGAACGCCTATATGGACGAAATCGAGGCGAGAATGATGGAGTTCGTCGAGGCAGGCGAGGTGACTCGGCTGCTCGTGCGTGCTCCGCGCTCCTTCGGTGGCGTGACGACGTTCAATACCGGGATGGCGATTGTCGTGCTGGACGATTGGGATAACCGTCGTGCCGGCTGGGAGATCATGCGCGACGTGCAGGAGCGGTTGTCCGATCTCACCGGCGTGAGGACGTTCCCGATCATGCGCCAGGGCTTCGGTGGAGGGCAGGCGCAGCCGTTTCGCTTCGTGCTCGGCGGGGCCAGCAGTTACCAGGAGCTGGCCGAATGGCGCGACATCCTGCTCGCACGCATCGCCGAGGACAACCCGGGTCTGGTCGATATCGACAGCGATTACAAGGAAACCCAGCCGCAACTGGAGGTGCACATCGACTACCAGCGCGCCGCCGATCTGGGCGTGAACGTCGGTGTTATCGGGCGGACGCTGGAGACCATGCTCGGCTCCCGCCGCGCGACCACCTACATCGATGCTGGCGAAGAGTACGATGTGATTCTCGAGGGCGAGCGTGACGACAAGCGCCGCGCGGCGAGCCTGCAGAATATCTACGTCCGGTCGGATACCAGCGGGCAGCTCATTCCGCTATCCAACGTGGTCACGCTCGAGGAGTACGCTGGTTCAACCACGCTCAACCGCTACAACCGCAACCGCGCGATCACCCTGGATGGTGCGCTCGAGGAGGGTGTGGCGCTGGGCGACGCACTGGATCATGTCGAGCAGCTTGCGCGCGAACATCTGCCGGAAACCCTGGTGATCGACTACAAGGGGCAATCGCTCGACCTGAAGAAGGCCAGCGGCTCGCTATTGTTCGTTTTCGTGCTCGGCCTGGTCGTGGTGTTTCTGGTATTGGCGGCGCAGTTCGAAAGCTTCGTGCACCCGCTGGTGATCATGCTGGGCGTACCGCTGGCCATCGGTGGTGCACTGTTCGGGCTTTGGATAACCGATAACAGTCTCAACCTGTACAGTCAGATTGGTCTGGTGATGCTGATCGGGCTGGCGGCGAAGAACGGCATTCTCATCGTCGAATTCGCCAACCAGCTGCGCGACGCCGGAAAGCCGTTCGAGGATGCTCTGATCGAAGCCAGTATCCTACGGCTGCGCCCGATTCTGATGACCGGTGTGACGACTGTCGCCGGCGCCATTCCCTTGGTATTGGCGCTGGGTGCCGGTGCGGAAACCCGTTCGGTCATCGGTATCGTGGTGGTGTCTGGCGTGAGTGTATCGATGGTCCTGACGCTGTTCGTTATTCCCGTGCTGTATAGCTTGCTGGCGCGCAATACCGGCTCGCCACAACGGGTCCGCCGCAAGCTTGAAGCAGAACAAAGTGCTATCGAGGCCTCCGATACGGTGAAGTGAAGCCTTGGCAGGCGGGTTATTCATGAGTGTGATAATGCAACCGCGGCCTGAGCGGCAGCCGGCTTTTGCTTTTTAGCTATAACCGGTGCGCTCCGGAACCCGCGCGGGGGCTCGCTCGCAGCCCGGCCAGCAGCTTTGACGAGTTGGCTGCAGCCGCTCTGGGACGGCTTTGTCGGTTGGTTATACCGGCATGTACTTTTGTCAGGCAGTGGCCATAATTAAGTGGTACGGGCAGCCAGGCGCGACCCGGACACGATAACAATAAGTCCAAAGCCAATGGAGTCACGTATGTCTCGACCCGAACTGCCCGGCTGGCGCTGGGGCCCGTTCACGTTCCGCCTGCCGTTCTATCACACCCGGTTCTATTGGCCCGAAGCCCTCCAGGGCTTGTTCATCGCGGCTGCGACCGGTCTGGCTATCGTTCCCTTGATGACCGCTTTCTTCGGTCTCAGCTTCGAAGAAGCCGTAGCGGTGTCGATGATCCATTCGATACTGATCGGTTCTGCACTCATCTTCTTTGGCGAACCCTACGCACCGGGCTGGATCACACCCGCGCTGCCGCTGGTACTGGCATTCGTGCTGGGTGGGTCGGAGGACCCAACGACGCGCTTCCAGGCGATGACCGCGGTGTCGCTGAATTTCGCCGCCTTGCTGTTCATCCTTGGCGTGACCGGTCTGGGCAAGCGCTTCGTATTCTGGCTGCCCGATACGTTGAAAGCGGGGATCATTCTTGGCGCTGCGATCGCGGCGTTGAAGCGCGTGTTCATTGACGACGCAGAACGCTTTCTGTTGCAGCAGCCGATAGCCACGGGCCTGGCTTGCGGCGTCTGCCTGATCTTCGCCTTTTCCATCCCCATGCAGCGCTTGAAGGAAAAATACCGCTTTTTCGCCATCCTCGGTGCCATGGGGCTGCTGCCGGGATTCCTGCTGGCAGCCATTGTCGGGCCACTGGTCGGTGAGGTCAGCTACGACATCCAGTGGGGCATCCTCATCCCGCCGGTTGCCGAAGCCTGGGCCAAGGTTTCGCCCTTCGCCATTGGCTGGCCGTCGCTCGAGTTGTTCATCCAGACCATGCCGCTGGCGATCATCACCTACGTGATTCTCTTCGGCGACCTGGTCACCGGGAACGAGGTGATCCGCGAAGGCCTGGCCGTCCGTGATGATGAACATATCGACATCAACCCGACGCGCTCGCACCTGTCGCTGGCGATCCGCAACGCGCTGATGGGTATCAGTGCTCCGTTCTTTCCGACCCAGGGCGCACTGTGGACCGGGGTGCATGTCATCATCATGCAGCGCTGGAAGCAGGGGACGGGTGCGATGAACAGTCTGCACAGTGGCTTGCATTCCTACTACTTGATGGGCATTCCGATTCTGTTCTTCCTGCTGCCGCTGTTGACCGGGCTGCGTCCACTGCTGGGCATCGCCCTGTCACTGACCTTGGTGCTGACTGGCTTCGCCTGTGCCTATATCGCCATGGCGATTCCCAAGAGCAATACCTCGCGCGGCACAGTTGTGCTGATCGGTGCGGGTCTGGCGTTCTTCGAGCCTTGGGTCGGGCTTCTTTTCGGTCTGGCAGCAACCATCCTGCTCGTCGGGTGGGACCGCAATACTGATCCGATTCCGCAAGAAGACTGATTGTCTCTCCCTTGAAAAAAGGCCCCCCAGGGGGCCTTTTTTGTTGCGTCACGCTCGGGCTGGCTGACAGCGATGCTGAGCGGCTTCTCAGGAAACGTTCGTATCTATCTGAAATGCCGACTAAAAAATGACCGCCGATCGGGCTGCACGGAACACAGGCGTTTATTTGAGTTCTCTTAGATATCCGGCGCCTGAACATCGGGCTGGATCGGTTGGCAATACGGCTTTAGTCGACTGTACGAGAAGTCCTAGCAAGACGGTTGGCGTGATGCGGCCTGCTGATGCGTGTCCAGGTCAGAGGGCAAGGTTGTATCACGCGCGATCGAAGATCGAACCCCGTGCCAGAGCACATCACTTACAGGAAACAAAAACATGCCTACGTTTAACGAATCTCTACAAACTGCCTATGCACAGAAACGCGTCTCGTGGGGCGCCATTTTCGCCGGTGTTGCGGTTGCATTGGTCATGCACATTCTCCTCGGCGTGCTCGGTATTGCCGTGGGCGCCACCGTGGTCGATCCCGCAGAGGAAAGCAACCCAATGTCCGGCATGGGCATCGGCGCTGGGATTTTCTTCGTAGTAAGCGCTTTGATTGCACTGTTCTCCGGCGGCTATACAGCTGGAGCCCTGGCGATCATTCAGGACCGTACCGACCGCACCCTGCACGGCCTCACCACCTGGGCAGTGGTCACCATCCTCACTTTCTACCTGATCTCCAGCGGCATCGGCAGCATCATCGGCGGTACTGCCAGCGCATTGGCTGGCGGCGCTCAGACTGCGACCGAAGCCGCCGCGCAAGCCGAAGGCTCGCCGGTAGACAAAATCATGGCCGAATTGCGTGAGCGCGGCATCCAGCCTCAGCAGGCCATCGAGGAGCAGCGTCAGCAAATGGAACAGATGGATCCAGAGGAAGCTGAGCAAGCTGCCCGTGAAGCCG
Source organism: Halopseudomonas xinjiangensis (assembly GCF_900104945.1). Taxonomy (NCBI): domain Bacteria; kingdom Pseudomonadati; phylum Pseudomonadota; class Gammaproteobacteria; order Pseudomonadales; family Pseudomonadaceae; genus Halopseudomonas; species Halopseudomonas xinjiangensis. The sequence goes on from NZ_LT629736.1 coordinate 883,981, forward strand.
GTCAGACCGCAGCGGAAGGTGTCTCCAGCGCCGCCTGGTGGACCTTCCTGATCCTGCTGCTCAGCGCTGTTGCAGCGGCGGTAGGTGCCAACGTCGGGTCGAACCGTACGGTTACCGTTCGTGAGCACGACCGGGCCGACACTACCCATCCGCGCCACTGACCTGGCCACCCGGTGACGGGCCGAGTTCGGCCTGTCCGCAGGGTAGGATGACGAAAAGCCTCGACGGGAAACCGCCGGGGCTTTTCGCGTAAAGGGCTCGCGTATACCACAAGGCAGGTCAGGGATCGGCCCCAAGCGTCCCCCAACGTCGTACACTGCAGGTTTACTGCGACAGGACCTCAGACGTGCGCCCACGAAGCGACAGTCAGTACGCCGGCGGACCGGTGAACTGGCGCATCATCACCAGCCTGATTCCCTATCTAAGCGAGTTCCGCGGCCGGGTTGCCCTAGCCATGGCGTTTCTGCTGGTTGCCAAACTCGCCGGCGTAGCCATTCCCTGGGCGCTCAAGCTGATCGTCGAGCATTTCGAACGTGCCGGTGACGCGCTAGCCGTGGTACCAGTGGTGCTGCTGGCCGGTTACGGGCTGCTGCGGTTTTCGTCGGTATTCTTCTCGGAACTGCGCGACGCCGTATTCGCGCGTGTAGCCGAACGAGCCATGCGCCGGATATCGCTGCGCGTGTTCGAGCATCTGCATCGGCTGGATCTCGGCTTCCACCTGGCGCGGCGTACCGGTGGGTTGGCGCGTGACATCGAACGCGGAACCAGCGGCATCAGCTTTCTGATGCGCTTCATGGTGTTCAACATCCTGCCAACGCTGGTCGAAATTGGTCTTATAGCGGCGATTTTACTGATCAACTTCAGCCCGCTGTACGCACTGACCGTGCTCGGCGCAGTCATCCTCTACGGCGCTTTTTCGATCTGGTGCACCGAATGGCGCAATCGCTTCGTGCGCGAAAGCAACCAGATGGACAATCGCTCCAATACCCGCGCGGTCGACAGCCTGCTGAACTACGAGACCGTCAAATATTTCGGTAATGAGCGTTTCGAGGCGGATCAGTACGACCGCAATCTGGCCGGGTGGGAAGCGGCACGGATGAAAAATCGGCTCTCCCTCGCTGCGCTCAACTCCGGGCAGGCGCTGATCATTGCCGGCTCGGTGACGTTGATGATGTTCATGGCGGCCGGGCAGGTCTCGGCAGGCGAAATGACCTTGGGCGAACTGGTGATGATCAACGCCTACATGATCCAGTTGTTCGTGCCGCTGAACTTCCTCGGTTTCATCTACCGGGAAATCCGCGAGGCACTCACCAACATCGAGCGCCTGTTCGGCCTGCTGGGCGAGCCGCAAAAGGTCGCGGACGCTCCCGATGCCGAGCCGCTGCGCCTGACGGGTGGATCGGTATCTTTCAGCCAGGTTCGCCATGCCTACCACTCGGAACGGACGATCCTGCACGACGTTTCGTTCGACATCCCGGCCGGACAGACCCTTGCGGTGGTCGGCCCGAGTGGTGCCGGCAAGTCCACGTTGGCGAGGTTGCTGTTCCGTTTCTATGACGTCGACGGCGGTAGCATCCGGATCGACGGGCAGGACTTGCGTGCCGTGACGCAGGACAGCCTGCGCCGGGCGATCGGCGTGGTGCCGCAGGACACCGTACTGTTCAACGACACCATCGGCTACAACATCGCGTATGGCAGCCCCGGGGCCAGCCAGGACGACATCTGGCGGGTGCTGCGGCTGGCGCAGCTCGAGGATTTCGTGCGTCGCCTGCCCGAAGGGTTGGAGACTCAGGTGGGCGAGCGCGGGCTGAAGCTGTCGGGTGGCGAGAAACAGCGCATCGCCATCGCACGGGTGCTGCTGAAGGACCCACCGATACTGATTCTCGATGAAGCGACTTCATCGCTGGACAGTCACGCGGAACGCCTGATCCTCGATGCACTCAATGTGGTGGCGCGCAAACGCACCACCCTTGCTATAGCGCATCGGCTGTCTACCATTGTCCACGCGGAACGCATCCTGGTCCTCGATCAGGGCCGGGTGGTCGAGCAGGGCAGTCATGCCGAGTTGCTGGCTGCCGGTGGTGCGTACTCGCGACTCTGGGCCGACCAGCAACGCGACGACACTCACGCACAGTGAGTTATTTGACCGCTTCGTCGCTTGAACGCAGGCGGCAGGCGCAGCAGACTTTAGCCTTACCAAGGAGGCCCGCAAACATGAGCAACGTCATCGAAACCTGGCATCGAATCGTCGAAACGCTGGACCCATCACTGATGGACACGCTACTCGACGAGGACGTGGTATTTCATTCGCCGGTGGTGCATACGCCGCAGGTGGGCAAGCGCATCACCAAGCTGTACCTGACCGCGGCCATGCAGGTGCTCAATGCGCCCGGGCATTTCACGTATCGCCGCGAAATCATCGATGGAAACGTGGCCGTACTCGAGTTTGAAACGCTGATCGGCGATGTCACGGTCAACGGCGTCGATATGATCGAGTGGAACGATGAAGGCAAGATCATCGATTTCAAGGTCATGGTGCGCCCGTTGAAGGCAATCAACGCCATCCATCAGGCGATGGGCAACATGCTCGAGTCGATGAAGGCCAAGGGCGAGGTTTAGCCACACCGCCCCTGTAGGAGCGGACCTGGCCGCGAAGGGGTCCGACGCTCGATCAGCCTTCTGCCAACTGCTTTGCTTCAGGGCTGACGGCTAACATGGCCGATGCGGCTACCACGTCGCCGATCACCAGCACTGCCGGGCTTTGCAGACGGAATGCGGCGGCCTCATCGCACAATTGGTCGAGCTGACAGATGCTCTGCCGCTGTTGCGCTGTGCTGGCCCGCTCGATCATCGCGACCGGTGTCGTTCCCGCCATTCCGCCCTCGAGCAACCCGCGCTGGATCTGCGCCAGACGCGCCACACCCATGTAGATCACCAGCGTCGTGCCGCCATCGGCAAGTCCCTGCCAGTTCAGATCGCTGTCGTCCTGGGTATGCGCCGTTACCAGCGTCACGCCGCGGCTTACGCCGCGCAGGGTCAACGGAATGCCACACTGGGTGGCCCCGGCCAGCCCGGCGGTAATGCCGTTGACGATTTCCGACTCGATGCCGCGCTCGGCAAGCCAATCCGCTTCCTCGCCAGCACGCCCGAAGATGCACGGATCACCACCCTTGAGACGCACCAGCACCTTGCCCTGACGTGCGTAGCGCAACATTAGCCGGTTGATGAACGCCTGCGGGGTCGAGCGGCACCCACCGCGCTTGCCGACCTTGATAATGCGTGCCTGCCGGCAGTGCTCGAGAATGTCTGGATTGACCAGATCGTCGACCATGACCACGTCAGCCTGGCCTAAGGCGCGCACGGCCTTGAGTGTCAACAGTTCCGGATCGCCGGGACCCGCTCCAACCAGCCAGACTTTTGCGTTCATTGCGTTGTCCTCACAGGGTCTATGTCACGGGACGTTCTTTCGAACCGCCGAGTACCTGCTCGGCGGCAGTTATCCTTCAAGCCGGTTGCGCTGAAGTCGCCAGCATGCGGCGAATTTCCGGCACGCATGAGCCGCATTGCGTGCCGCAACCGAGGCTTTGCTTGAGGCCATCCAGATCCTGACCGCTCTCGATGCCCGCACGGATCCGGCTGGCGCTGACGTTCATGCAGCTGCAGATGGTCTTGTCTGCCACCGCACCGCCCCCCGGCGGTGAGCTGAGCGGGGCGAGAAACCAGCGCCGCAGTGCCGCGTCCGCTTCGCCGCTTTGCCATACGCCATGCAGCCAGTCGCGCGCTGCGGTTTCGCCTGTCAGGCGAATCGCGGTGATACGTCCGTCCTCGATTTTCACGCGCTTGCCGATCGAGCGGCGAGCGTCGTCGTAAACGATTACCGGCCCCTCATCCAGGCCGAGCAGCCTGTCGATCGTGCTCAAAACGGCAACGTCGGGCGCGGACTGGTGCGCGACGCGCATGACCAGAGCAGGCCGCTCGCGACCGGTCAAAGCAAAGCTGGCGAAGGCGAACTGTTCGCACATCGGCCGCAACGCTTCAAAGCGCTGCTGTACATCGCCCTCGACTAACACATACAGCTCCCACGGCAGCGCTACCGGGGTGACGCTGATGCTGGCCTGCTTCAGCTCGGGCTGCTTCGAAATCGGATCGAATGCCGGTTGGGTCAGCACGTTCACGCCCAGCCCCTTGAGGAAGCGATCGCCCCAATGCATGGGAATGAATGCCTGTCCGGGACGGATCTGCTCATCGGCGGTCACCGGCAGAATGATCTCGCCGCGCCGGCTCCTGACGGAGACCAGCTGGCCGTCACGCAGCCTACGGCTGCGGATTTCGTCCGGGTGGAGGCTCAGTTGCGCCTGCTCGACGTGCCCGAACAGCTGCGCCGCGGTGCCGGTACGGCTCATGCCATGCCATTGATCGCGCAAACGTCCGGTATTCAATGTCAGCGAGAAGCGCGCATCGCGTTGCTCTTTAGCCGGGATAAAAGGCTCGCTGACGAAGCGCGCACGACCGTCGTCGGTGGCAAAATGACCATCGGTATATAACCGTGCCGTACCGTGCCCGGTGATAGCCCGAAACGGCCACTGTTGTGGACCGAGCTGATCGATCAGCGCGTGGCTGAGGGTGCTGTAGTCCAGATCTCGTCCCGCAGTGAGCCCCTTGAATTCGTCGAACAGCTCGGCAGGCGACTGGAAGCCGAACAGGCTTGGCTGTCCGGGACGCAGCTGTTTCTCCAGTCGTCTGGCCAGATCACAGACGATCGCCCAGTCCGCGCGTGCTTCGCCAGGTGCGGTGATGGCCGGGCGTACATGGCTGATGCGCCGCTCGGAATTGGTCACCGAACCTTCCTTTTCGCCCCAGCTCGCCGCCGGCAGCAGCAGATCGGCAAACTGGCAGGTTTCGGTATTGCCGAAAGCCTCCTGCACCACAACGAACGGACAATTCTGCAGCGCTTCGCGCACCAGCGTCTGGTCCGGCATGGATTGCGCCGGGTTGGTGCAGGCGATCCATAGTGCCTTGACCTTGCCGACACGCACCGCCTCGAACAGCTCGATGGCCGACAGGCCAGGGGAGGCGGGTACGCTGTCCACGCCCCAATAAGCGGCTACCTCTTCGCGGTGCGCCGCGTTACCCGCGTCCCGGTGCCCGGGCAGAAGGTTCGACAGGCTTCCGGTTTCGCGGCCGCCCATGGCATTCGGCTGCCCGGTGAGCGAGAAAGGCCCGCTGCCCGGCTTGCCGATCTGACCGGTCGCCAGGTGCAGGTTGATCAGCGCGTTATTTTTCGCGCTGCCCGCAGTCGACTGGTTCAGCCCCATACACCACAGCGAGAGGAAGCTGGGCGCGCTGCCAATCATCCGCGCCGCAGTCTGCAGATCGTCTCGATCGATCCCGCAGATGCTGCTCACCATGGCCGGGGTGTAGTCCCGCACCAGGCTCTTGAGCTCGTCGAAGCCCTGGGTATGGCCGTCGACGAAGGCGCGGTCGGTCCAGCCTTCCCACAGCAGAATGTGCAGCAGACCATGAAACAGCGCGACATCCGTTCCGGGTTGCAGCGCCAGATGCAGGTCAGCGATTTCGCAGGTGTTCGTGCGGCGTGGATCGATAACGATGATGCGCTTGTCGGGATTCTCCGCCTTCGCCTGTTCCAGACGGCGGAACAGCACCGGGTGGGCGTAGGCCATGTTGCTGCCGACGATGAGCACACAGTCGCTCAGCTCGATGTCCTCGTAGGAGCAGGGCGGTGCGTCGGCCCCCAGGCTGCGCTTGTAGCCGACGACCGCGCTGGACATGCACAGCCGCGAGTTGCTGTCGAGATTGTTGGTACCGACGACGGTCCGAGCCAGCTTGTTGAACGCGTAGTAGTCCTCAGTCAGCAACTGGCCGGATATATAGAACGCCACGCTATCCGGGCCGTGCTCGGCGATGGTCGTGCCGAACACCTGTGCTGCATGCTCCATCGCCGTGTCCCAGTCCACCCGCGAGCGGCCCATTGCCTTGCCCAGGCGCAGCTCGGGATAGAGCGCGCGGGCGGCGATATCACCGGTCTTGTGCAACGTCGAGCCCTTGCTGCACAACCGGCCGTAATTGGCCGGGTGGTTCGGATCGCCCTGTACATCGAGGATTCGCTCGCCGTCATGCTCGATCAGCACGCCACAGCCGACGCCGCAGTAGCAGCAGGTTGAAGCAGTTACTTTATTCATCTGTGCTCTCGATACACTGAGGATTGAAAACGGCGTCTATGGCCGGCGACGCCTGCACGAGCCAGCAGCCCGGACCTAGACATCAAGCCGGCTCCGCTACGTCGGAAAGCGTCAGCTGCACCCGCCCACCCTCGACGCGGGTAGGGTAACGGTGAGCGCAGCCGACATCTGGCGCGACCGCTTCGCCGGTCTCGAGCTGGATTACCCAGTTATGCAGCGGGCAGGTCACGCTCTTGCCGAAGACGATGCCCTGCGACAGTGGGCCGTTCTTGTGCGGGCAACGATCGTCAACCGCGAACACGTCATCATCGCTGGTGCGAAAGATGGCGATGTCACCCTTCGGGCCCGTTACCACTCGCGAACCGAGCTGCGGAATGTCGTCCAGCGCGCAGATATCGAACCAGTTCATACCGAGGCCTCCGCGAGTTCCTTCACCGCGATCCGCTCGAATTCCTGCTTGAGCTCGTCGCGCTCGATCCGCTCTTTCCAAGGGTCCTTGTCGAACGACAGCGAGAACACCAGCCGTTCGTGCAGCGCCTTGCGCCGCTCGGCGTCCTCGAGAACCGCGCGCTTGATGTGTTCCATGCCCACGCGATGCAGGTAGTGCACGGTACGCTCAAGATAAAAACCTTCTTCGCGATACAGTTGCAGGAAAGCCATGGTGTATTCCATGACTTCTTCGGCCGTTTTCACCTTGGTGAAGAACTCGCCCGCTTCGGTCTTGATGCCGCCGTTACCGCCTATGTAGAGCTCCCAGCCGGAATCGACACCAATCACCCCGACATCCTTGATACCTGACTCGGCGCAATTGCGCGGGCAGCCGGAGACCGCCAGCTTCACCTTGTGCGGTGACCACATGTAGCTCAGCGCCAGTTCCAGATCGATCCCCATCTGAGTCGAATCCTGGGTGCCGAAGCGGCAGAAATCGGTGCCGACGCAGGTCTTCACCGTACGAATCGACTTGCCGTAGGCGTGGCCGGAGGGCATGTCCAGATCCTTCCAGACCTTGGGCAGATCTTCCTTGCGAATCCCCAACAGGTCGATCCGCTGGCCGCCGGTCACCTTGACCATTGGTACCTGATACTTGTCCGCCACATCGGCGATTCGGCGCAGCTCGGAGGCATTGGTCACACCGCCCGCCATGCGTGGGATCACCGAGTAGGTGCCGTCCTTCTGGATATTCGCGTGGGCGCGTTCGTTGATGAAGCGCGACTGTGGATCGTCTTTCGCCTCACCTGGCCAGGTGGATATCAAGTAGTAGTTCAGGGCCGGGCGGCAGGTCGCACAGCCGTTCGGCGTGCGCCAATCCATGAAGCGCATGGCATCGGGAATGGTCAGCAAATGATGCTCGCGAATCGCCTTGCGTGCCTGACCATGGTTCAGGTCGGTACAGCCGCATATGGCTCGTTCGCTCTTCGGTTTCACGTCGGCCGCGCCGCCAACGGTATTGAGCACGATCTGTTCGACCAGCCCGGTGCAGGAGCCGCAGGAGCTCGCCGCCTTGGTGTGCTTTTTCACGTCATCGACGCTGAACAGCCCGTGCTGCTGGATCGCCTTGACGATGGTGCCCTTGCACACGCCGTTGCAACCGCAGACCTCCATCTCATCAGGCATGTTCATGGCCTTGCTCTGGCCCTGATGGCCGGTGTCGCCTATCGCATTTTCGCCGAACATCAGGTGATCGCGGATCTCGCGGATGTTCTGGCCTTCCTTGACCATACGGAAATACCAGCCGCCGTCTGCGGTGTCGCCATACAGGCAGGCGCCAACCAGCACGTCGTCCCTGATGACCAGCTTCTTGTAGACGCCGCCGATGGGGTCGGAGAGGGTGATGATTTCGCTATCGTCGTCGCCGGTGAAGTCGCCGGCGGAAAACAGGTCGATGCCGGTGACTTTCAGTTTGGTGGAGGTCACCGAACCTTCGTAGCGCCCATAGCCGAGCATGGCCAGGTGATTGGCGCATACCTTTGCCTGCTCGAACAGCGGGGCGACCAGACCATAGGCGATGCCGCGGTGTGCCGCGCACTCGCCAATGGCGTAAATCTTCGGGTCATAGGTCTGCAGCGTGTCGCTGACTAGGATGCCGCGATTGCAGGCCAGGCCGGCTTTTTCAGCCAGCTCGGTATTGGGGCGGATGCCTGCGGCCATGACCACCAGGTCCGCAGGGATCTGCGTGCCATCCTTGAACTTCACGGCGCAGACGCGACCCTTGCCGTCATCGATCAGCTCGCTGGTGAACTGCGGCAGCATGAACTTCAGGCCACGGTCTTCCAGCGACTTCTGCAGAAGTTTGCCCGCGGTGCTGTCCAGCTGGCGCTCGAGCAGCCACTCGCCGATGTGCACCACAGTGACGTCCATGCCGCGCAGCTTCAGCCCGTTCGCCGCCTCGAGCCCGAGCAATCCGCCACCAATGACCACGGCGTGCTTGTGCGTTTTGGCCGTGTCCATCATGGCCTGGGTATCGGCAATGTCACGATAGCCGATCACCCCGTCGAGCTGGTTGCCCGGCACCGGCAGGATGAACGGATTGGAGCCGGTGGCCAGCAGCAAGCGGTCGTACTCGGCTTCGGTACCGTCATCGGCGATCACCTTGCGCCGGATGCGGTCGATCTCGACCACCTTGCGTCCCACATGCAGAGTGATGCCGTTGTCGCGGTACCAGTCGAGATCGTTCAGCACGATCTCTTCGAATGTCTGTTCTCCGGCGAGCACCGGGGATAGGAGAATGCGGTTGTAGTTCGGGTGCGGCTCAGCGCCGAATACAGTGATGTCGTACAGGTCCGGGGTCAGCTTGATGAGTTCTTCGAGCGTGCGAACCCCGGCCATGCCGTTACCAACCATTACCAGTTTTAGCTTTTGCATGGGTAGCTCCAATGCGGAAGCGGAAACAAAAAAGGCATCCTCACCGCGCACGCGGCAAGGACGCCTTTGTCCAGGTCCTGATCAGTCAGGCAGCTGCCCCATCGCCATTGAAGGAGCGGCCAGTAATCTTGTCCCAGTTAACGTTGCACAGGCTGTGCCAGTTGAGCCTATGCAACAGAATCAACGGCTTGAGCGGAGTTTCTCAAGACAAGGTCGCGAATATGTGCACCGCAATATGGCAGGGCGCACGGTGCTGGTGCGGAGGCGTCCGCCACACAGCGATGAAAAGGTTCCTGGAAATGCCGCACTCCATCCCGGTCATGGGGGGTACTTGGCAGACCACCGAAACGCAGCTTGGCATTCCCAGGGAACTCAGTGAAACATGACGGCGAGCAGTACGATATTCAGCGCCAGAGCGCCGAGTGCGACGCTGCGCCAAACCAATAGCGGCTCGCGCTCAAGCAAGGGTGCCGGTTCCCGCTTCAGGCTTTGCCGCTCCCCATGCTCAAGAGCCAGGAGCCATTCCTCGGCGGTTTCGTAGCGCTTCGCCGGATCGGCTTCCAGCGCCTTGAGCAGGCAATCATCCAGCCACGGCGGGATGTCCGGTCGATAGCGGCTCGGTGGCGTCGGCCGGCCAAATCGAGGACGTTGAAAGGCTTCGACTTCGCCGTACGGGTAGTGCCCGGTCAACAGATAGAACAGCGTAACGCCGGCGCTGTAGAGATCCTGCTGCGGCGCCGGCTCGGCGCCGGCGAATAATTCCGGCGCGATATAGCTCGGCGTGCCAGGCGCGCCGGCCCGCTCCGGGCTGGACAGGCCAGGGCAGAACGCCAGTCCGAAGTCGAGAACGCGCAGCACACCGTCGTCATCCAGCAGCAGGTTGTCCGGCTTGATGTCGCGGTGTACCAGATTGCGTCGATGCAGCAGGCCGACGCCGCGGATCAGCTTGGCGGCGATCTGCTGGCAAAGCGGAACACTGAGCAGGCCATGTTCGCGCTTGTGCTGTTCCAGGGTGATGCCCGCATGCTCGCGCATAACATAGTACAGATGCTGCCGTGCGGGTAGTGGATGCAGTTCCGGCGTCTGCTGGCCTGCGACGCGCCGCATGAACCACTCTTCCAGCACCAGGTCGCGGCAGGCGTCCGCATCGTCGTGCCGGTGGGGCGGTACGGTCTTGAGTAGCCAGTTCTGCTGCAAAGGATCACGTACCCGGTAAAGGATCGACTGGCGCGACTCGGCCAGGTCGCCAACCACCAGCCAGTCCTCGAACATCTGGCCCGGCTTGAGCCGAGGCGGTAGCGCCCGCTCGTCGATCGGATCGAGTACGTCGGTAAGATTGGCTTCCGGTACCTCGTCGACCACCACCAGCAGAGCACTGGCATTGTCCTGGCTGCCGCGCTGCAATGCAGTTGATACCAGGGTTTCACAGGTGGTTTGCGGGTCCTGGTCGAGGAGCAGCTGCGCATGCACGGTCAGGTCGTCGAGACTGGCCCAGACGCCATCGCTCAGCACAACGAAGCGATCGCCTGCACGCAGGTCACCCTCGCAATAGTCCATCAGCAAATGCTCGTCCAGCCCCATCGCGCGCTTGAGCACGTGCTGCATCCCGGGCTGCTCCCATACGTGCTCGAGGGTCAGCTTGCGCAGTTTCCCATTGCGCAGCATGTAGGCCCGGCAGTCCCCTATGTGAGCCAGAGTATACCGGGTGCCGCGCATGACCAGAGCGGTGAGCGTGGTAAGCAGCGGCTGCCCGCCGCCGTTGGCCCGCAACCACCGGTTATGCGCGGTGAGCAGCTTCTCCAGCGCCTGGACAACCGACCAGGTCTCCGGCGTCGAATAGTAGTCCAGAGCCAGCGCCTGCAGCGTTGCGCGAGCCGCGAGCCCGCCGTCATGGCATTGGCTGACACCGTCGGCCAGCGCCATGAGATGGCCCCTGCTCGCCGCCAGGCGCGGTGCGGGCGTCACGATGCGCACCGCATCCTGATTGTCCTTCCTCGGGCCGGCGGAGCTGAACTCCGCCGTGCGTAGCTGCAAAGGCATGGTTATACCCGCGCGGCGGTCATTGCAGATGAACCCCAAGTGGTGCGCCAGCGACGCTTGACGTTGAGCAGGCCGAACCAGGCCAGCGCACCCAGGCTGGCGAACAGCCAGAGGCCAAGCTGGTAGTCACCGGTATGTTGTTTGATCGCACCGAGTCCGGCCGCCAGCACGAAGCCGCCGACACCGCCCGCCATCCCGACCAGACCGGTCATGACGCCGATTTCGCGGTGGAAGCGCTGCGGGACCAGCTGGAACACCGAGCCGTTGCCCGCGCCCAGGCCGAGCATGGCGGTCACGAACAGGGCCAGCGCGGCCAGCGAACTGGACAGATGGAAGCCGACCAGGGCGATGCACACCGAAGCGACGCCATACATGAACAGCAGCGCGCGGATACCGCCGATACGGTCGGCCAGAGCACCACCCAGCGGCCGCATGAAGCTGCCAGCCATCACGCAGGCCGCGGTATAGTAGCCGGCGACCACCGGGTTCAGCCCGTACTGATCGCTGAAATAGCCGGGCAGGGCGCTGGCCAGTCCGATGAAGCCACCGAAGGTCACGCTGTAGAAGAACATGAACCACCAGGTGTCGCGGTCATTCAGAGCAACCATATAGTCGTGCGCGGACTTGGGCTTGGGGCGCTGCGGCGAGTTGCGCGCGCAGACGATGAAGATGATCAGAGTGATACCCAGCGGGATCAGCGCCAGGCCGAACACGTTTTCCCAGCCGAACAGGTACGCCAGACCCGGGGCAAAGACAGCGGCAAGGACCGTTCCGGAGTTGCCTGCGCCGGCAATGCCCATCGCGGTGCCTTGATGTTCCGCCGGATACCACTGCGAAGCCAGCGGCAACGCCACAGCGAAGGATGCACCGGCGAAGCCAAGGCCCAGGCCCAACAGCAGCGCCTGATGATAGCTGTCCACGCCTAGCAGCCAGGCCAGGCTCAACGCGGTGATGACCACCACCTGGCCAAAGATGCCGGCTGTCTTCGGCGACAGGCGATCAGCCATGAAACCTAGCAGCAGGCGAAGTATTGCGCCAGCAAGAATCGGTGTGGCGACCATCATGCCCCGTTCCTGTGCGCTCAGGCCCAGATCTGTAGCAATCTGCACCCCGAGCGGGCCCAGCACATACCACACCATGAAGCTCAGATCGAAATACAGAAAGGCTGCGAACAGCGTCGGCTTGTGTCCGGCTTTCCAGAAACTCTTGTTCATGCGGCATCCCTCGAAAGTACTGTAGATAGGGGTTCGGAGCTTTTACCGACTGCGTCACGGCAAAAAAAAACGTCATCCCCGGTCCGGTGCACAGGCTCCGGTTGAGGACGACGTCGTTGTCGAGTGGGCAACCGCCATTGGCTGCCTGAACTATCTAAAGCAGGATGTGTGCCAGCGAGGGGCTGGCAGAGCGGGTTACTGAAGCATGTCGTGCATGGCGATGATCTGGTCGGCTACCTGGATCAGCTTCTGCTGCTTGCTCATGGCCTGGCGGCGCATCAGCGTATGGGCTTCGGGCTCGTCACAGTTGCGCATCTTCATCAGCAAGCCTTTGGCTTTCTCGATGCGCTTGCGCTCTTCCAGCTGTTGCTCGCGGGCCTGCAGTTCGGCGCGCAGTTGCTGGTCACTCTCGAAGCGTGCCATGGCGACGTCGAGGATCGACTTCAAGCGTGTACTCTGAATCCCCTCGATCACGTATGCACTCACGCCGGAGCGGATCGCCCTGCGCATATGCTCCGGGTCCTTGTCATCGGTGAACATGACGATCGGCCGCGGCTGGTTGCGGCTGACAAGAACGACTTGTTCGAGTACGTCGCGCCCCGGCGAGTCGCTGTCGATAAGAATCACATCGGGCTTGCTGCTCTGCACGCGCTGCGGCAGGTCGATGGACAGACCGGATTCGTCGATGACCTCGAAACCGGCCTCGATCAGCGACTCGCGTAGCCGCCCGACCTTTTTCGCGGTGTCATTGATCAGGAGAATTCGCATCGAGGCATCTCATTCAGCGATTGTCGAAGGGGCAGAGGGTGTGCCCGCCAGCGCATGCAGGGCGAAGCCGTGGGCGTAGCCGACCGGATCGCTGCCGTCCCAGAGCGTACCGTCGCCGAGGATGCTGCTGCGCATCGGACTGGCGGGCACCTCAATGCCCAGAGCGCCCGCAGCCTGGCGATACAGTTCGAGCTGCTGGACCTCGCCGGCAATGCCCAGGTAGTCCGGATCACTGTCGAGCAGGCCCCAGCGGCGAAACTGCGTCATGAACCATATGCCGTCGGACAGGTAGGGTACGTTCACCGTTCCCGCACCATGGAAGCGCAGCGGGTGGCCATCCTGCCAGATGCGCCCGGCTCCGTCATCATATTCCCCGAGCATCCGCGGGGTCAGGGTGGAGGGCTTCGCCGAGACAAATTCGGAGCTGGCAATCAGCTGAGCGGTGCTTTCGCGGTTCGCTTCGCTTTCGTCGATGAAACGGCTCGCGTCGAGCACCGCCATGACCAGCGCACGCGCCGTGTTCGGATAGCGCTCGACGAAGGCCCGAGTGGTTCCGAGTACCTTTTCCGGGTGGTCCGGCCAGATCGACTGGCTGGTCGCGACCGTGATGCCCATGCCTTCTTCGATCGCGCAGGCTCCCCACGGCTCGCCAGCGCAAAAGCCGTCAATGCGGCGCGCGCGCAGATGCTCGACCATCATCGACGGCGGTACCACCTGGGTGTTCACGTCACGCTGCGGATGAATGCCATGGGCAGCCAACCAGTAGTTAAGCCACATGGCGTGAGTGCCGGTCGGAAAGGTCTGCGCCAGGCAGAGTTTTGCACCGCTCTGGTGCACATGGCGAGCGAGTGCCTTACCGTCGGTCACGCCCAGGTCACGCATCCCGTTGGAAAGATTGATGCTCTGGCCGTTCTGGTTGAGTCCCATGAGCACCGCCATGGGCGTGGCCGGCGCGCCGAGCCCGAGATGCATGCCGTATATCAGGCCGTACAGTCCCTGAACCGCATCCAGCTCGCCGCTGCGCAGGCGATCGCGCACACCTGACCAGGACGCCTGACGGCGGAGATTGAGCGTAAGACCATAAGGTTGGGCGAAGCCCTGCGTGGCCGCGACGATGAGCGAGGCGGAGTCGGTCAGCGGCAGGTAGCCGATGTTCAGGTTGGGCTTTTCTGGTGCGTCGCTGCCGTCTGCCCAGGCCAGGGCGTCTGCGCGCGGCGTATCGTATTGATTCATGGCAATTCCGTAGGCGAAAAAAAAGCGTCGTGCTCGACAGACGTCTGAATCCGTCTTGCCGGGCACGACGCCATTGTCGTTTTGAGCGCCTGCGCTGGCGCTCGCTACGGATTACCAAGCAAAAAACAAGCCACTGACTGGCTCAGGCAGACTGCGGCCGCGACGGTGCGGTGGCGGCAGGGTCGTCACGCCGGCGCCACTGCAAGCCGACTACCAGCGCGAATACCAGCAGGGCCGGAATCCACATCCATTCCTTGGCCCAGCGGTCGACCGGAGCCTGAATTTCGAGAATTTCCTGGTCGAATGCAAACCCTAGGTCAGCAGCCAGGCTACCGTAGGTGACCATGTCAACGATGACCCGGTCGCCATCCTGCATCAGCATCAGGCCCAGGTTATCCAGGCGCTCTTCGCCGGTTTCGCCTTCGGGGATCGGAACCAGTAGATAGAATTCCCGTTCGTTGCCGATCTCGTCCTCGCCGCGGATGTGCATGCGCAGGCTGCTGTCTTCCTCGACCGAGCCCATGGCTTCTGCGAGCTGCGCAGGCGGCACCGCCTCGTAGGGATCGTGAATCACGTCCATCCAGAAGCCCGGACGGAACAGCGTGAACGCCACCAGCAATAGCAGCAGGCTTTCGTACCAGCGGCTGCGTACGACCATCCAGCCCTGGGTCGCTGCGGCGAATATCAGCATGGCGACCGTGGCGACGATAAAGATCAGCACGCCATGGGCAAAGTCCACGTTGATCAGCAGCAGGTCGGTGTTGAAGATGAACAGGAATGGCAGGGCAGCGGTGCGCAGGCTGTAATAGAACGCCTGAAAACCCGTGCGGATCGGATCCCCGCCGGACACCGCCGCCGCGGCGAACGACGCCAGCCCCACCGGCGGAGTCACGTCGGCCATGATGCCGAAATAGAACACGAACAGGTGCACCGCGATGAGCGGCACGATAAGCCCGTTCTGCTGGCCCAGCGTCACGATCACCGGCGCGAGCAGTGCCGACACCACGATGTAGTTCGCCGTGGTGGGCAGGCCCATGCCGAGGATCAGGCTCAGCACAGCGGTGAGCAGTAGCATGAGCATCAGGTTGCCCATCGACAGCATCTCGACCAGATCGGCAAGCACCAGGCCGACGCCGGTTTGTGCCACCGCGCCGACGATGATGCCCGCAGTGGCCGTGGCGATGCCGATACCGATCATGTTGCGCGCGCCGGCTACCAGGCCTTCCCACAGCTCATACAGGCCGCGCCAGACGTTGCTGCCCAGTCGATTATCGCCGCGGAAGATGCCAAGCAATGGCCGCTGGGTGAGGATGATGAAGATCATGAAGACTGTCGCCCAGAAGGCGGATAGCCCGGGCGACAGACGTTCCACCATCAGACACCAGACCAGCACCACAACCGGAAGAATGTAGTGCAGCCCCGAGAGCACGGTCGGCCGCGTCTGCGGCAGCGTGATCAGCGGCGAGTCGGGCTTGTCCAGTTCCAGCTCCGGGAACTGCGAGCCGAGCTTGAGCAGTGCCACGTACACCACCGCCAGCCCGGCGGAAATCACCCAGCCGGCGGCATCGCCGAGTACCGGTTTGAGCCAGCCCAGCCCGTAATACACGCCGAACGACAGCGCCATCAACAGGATCAGTCCGGTCAGAAAACCGATGATCTTGCGCAGGAGCGGCCGCGGTGGGTTGCTGCTCTGCAGCCCCTGCATGCCGGCTTTGAGCGCCTCCAGATGCACGATGTAGATCAAAGCAATATACGAAATCACCGCAGGCAGGAAGGCGTGCTTGATCACGTCCACGTAGGAAATGCCGATGTACTCGACCATCAGGAACGCCGCAGCGCCCATCACCGGTGGCATGATCTGCCCGTTCACCGACGACGCGACTTCCACGGCGCCGGCCTTTTCCGAGGAAAAGCCCACCCGCTTCATCATCGGGATGGTGAAGGTGCCAGTGGTGACGGTATTGGCGATCGACGAGCCGGAAATCAGCCCGGTCATGCCCGAAGCCACCACAGCGGCCTTGGCCGGGCCGCCGCGATAATGGCCGAGCAGTGAGAAGGCGACCTTGATGAAGTAGTTGCCCGCTCCGGCTTTATCCAGCAGCGAGCCGAACAGCACGAAGAGGAACACGAAGCTGGTGGATACGCCCAGAGCGATACCGAACACGCCCTGGCTGGTTAGCCATTGGTGATTGGCCAGTGCTTCGAGGCTGACGCCGCGATGGGCCAGCACGCCGGGCATCCAGGGGCCGGCGACAGAATAGATGATGAAGACCAGCGCGACGATCATCAACGGTGGTCCCAGCGCCCGGCGGGTGGCTTCGAGCAGCGTCAGTAGACCGATTATCGCGACCACCACGTCGTAGGTGGTCGGGTTGCCGGGGCGAGTGGCCAGCTCGGAGTAGAACAGAAACAGGTAGGCTGCGCAGAAAGCGGCTATCGATGCGAGTAACCAGTCGGCAATCGGCACACGGTCGCGTGGTGAGCGCTTGAACGCAGGGAAGGCCATGAAGCCGAGAAATACCGCGAAGGCAAGGTGGATCGAGCGTGCCTCGGCGCTGTTGAACACACCAAAGCCGAGCATGAACGGCAAAGGCGAGGCGATCCAGAGTTGGAAAAGTGACCAGAGAGCGGCGAGCGAGACCAGCAGCTTGCCGGGAAAACCATGGGGTGTGCGTGCGCCGGTGTCGGCGCTGGCGACCATGTCTGCCACATCAGTGGGATGGACGCGTTGCGAGCTTTCGTTTGTCATTGGAGCCTGTCCGGGTTAGGCGGGTGCAGATGAAGCTCGGGCCGCGCTAGGCGGCCCGGGACAGGATTACATCCAGCCACGTTCCTTGTAATAACGCACCGCGCCGTCGTGCAGCGGTACCGAGAGGCCTTCCTTGATCATCTGCTGCGGATCAAGGGTGGCGAACGCCGGGTGCAGACGCTTGAAGCGGTCGAAATTCTCGAACACGGCCTTGACCGTCTCATACACTACTTCTTCGGAGACATCGGTCGAGGTCACCAGCGTGGCGCGTACGCCGAAGGTTTCCACGTCCTCGTCATTACCACGGTACAGACCGCCGGGGATGGTTGCCTTGGCGTAGTAAGGACGATCTTCGATGAGCTTGTCGATCTCTTCGCCGCTGACCGACACCAGTTTCGCGTCCACGGTGGTGGTGGCTTCCTGGATCGAGCCGTTCGGGTGGCCGGCGACATAGACCATCGCATCGACGTTGTTGTCACCCAGCGCAGCTGCCTGTTCGGCGGCGTCCAGCTCGGAGACCATGCCGAAGTCGTCACGCGTCCAGCCGAGGGCTTCCATCACCACGTCCATGGTGTCGCGCTGGCCGGAACCGGGGTTGCCGATGTTGACTCGCTTGCCCTTGAGGTCCTTGACGTTGCTGATGTTGGCATCGCTACGGGCGACGATGGTCAGCGGCTCGCCATGCAGCGCGAAGATGGCACGCATCTTCTCGAAGGCACCCGCGTCCTCGAAGTTCTGTACGCCTTCGTAGGCCTTGTACTGGATATCGGACTGAACCACGCCCATGTCCATCTCACCACCGCGGATGGCATTGACGTTGGCAACCGAACCACCGCTGGACGGGGCGTTGCAGCGTATGTTGTGTTCGTTGCTGTTGCGGTTCAGCAGACGACAGATCGACTGACCGACCACGTAATAGACGCCGGTTTGACCGCCCGTGCCGATGGTGACGAATTTTTCCTGAGCGACTGCCGGGGTAGCGGCGAGCGTAGCGCAGCCAAAGACTGCAGTGAAAAGTACGGCAAGCGACTTGCGTTTCATGACGGGGTGACTCCTTCTTCTGGTTATCCACCAGCGACATGTTTCGACGCTGGTTTCCGTTCACGACCGGGTTGGTCAAGTGTCTGGATCACAGACAAAGTGTAGCGGACGATTCCGCTGGTCTTGGAAAATAACCGCAGCGGCCGGCGAGGGCAAGTTGCCATGCCGGCTATGTGCTTGAATCGGATGGAAAATGCCCCGCATGAAGCGGGGCATTTGAAAGGTCAGACTGGAGGCCAGCCACCCATCTCGCGCCAACGATTGACGATGGCGCAGAACAGATCAGCGGTCTTTTCCGTGTCGTAGCGGGCCGAATGGGCCTCGCGACCGTCGAATTCGATACCCGCCGCGGCGCATGCCTTGGCCAGGACGGTTTGCCCGTAGGCCAGACCGCCGAGGGTGGCGGTATCGAAACAGGAGAACGGGTGAAACGGGTTGCGCTTGATCTGGGTGCGTTCGACGGCGGCGTTCAGAAAACCGAGGTCGAAAAAGGCGTTGTGACCGACCAGCACGGCGCGCTTGCAGCCGGCCGATTTAACCGCCTTGCGCACATGCTTGAAGATTTCGGTCAGCGCATGCTCTTCCTTCACTGCCATGCGCAGCGGATGGTCCAGCTTGATGCCGGTGAACTCCAGCGCCGCCGGTTCGATGTTGGCGCCGTCGAAGGGCTCCACGCGAAAGAAGTAGGTCTGGTCGGGGTAGACCATGCCATCTTCGTCCATGGCTATGACGGTTGCGGCAATCTCCAGCAAGGCGTCGGTCGCCGAATTGAACCCACCACATTCCACATCGACCACCACCGGCAGGAAGCCACGGAAGCGATAGGCGATGGGCGTCTTGTGGCTGGATGGCGCAGGTGCACCGTCAAGCTCGTCTTGATCGTTTTCGCTGTCGTAGTCAAATTCGCTCACAGGCGATCCCTTGCTTCAGGCGGGTTCTATTCCACTCGCCAGTTGATAGTCTCGCCGGCGCGCAATGGAATGACCATATGATCTCCAAAGGGTAGCTGATCCGGCGCGGTCCAGCTCTCGCGGACGAGGGTGATGGTGTCGGTATTGCGGGGCAAACCGTAGTAGTCGGGGCCATTGAAGCTGGCGAAGGCTTCCAGCTTGTCGAGCACGCCGAGCGAGTCGAACGCCTCGGCGTACAGCTCGATGGCCGCATAAGCGGTATAACAGCCAGCGCAGCCGCAACTGGTCTCCTTGGCATGCTGGGCGTGCGGTGCCGAGTCGGTGCCAAGGAAAAACTTGTTCGAGCCCGATACCACGGCGTCACACAGCGCCTGTTGGTGACGCTGACGCTTGAGGATCGGCAGGCAATAGAAGTGCGGGCGGACGCCACCGGCGAGCAGATGATTGCGGTTATATAGCAGGTGGTGGGCCGTGATGGTCGCGCCGATGCGATCCGATGCGCCTTTCACGAACTCGGCCGCGTCAGCGGTGGTGATGTGCTCGAACACCACCTTGAGTGTCGGGAAGCGCTCCACCAGCTTGATCAGCTGCTGATCGATGAAGGCTTTCTCGCGATCGAAGATATCCACATCGGAATGCGTCACTTCACCGTGGACCAGCAAAGGCATGCCGACGTCGGCCATGGCTTCCAGGGCAGGGTAGATGTGCTCGAGTGCGGTAACACCGGAACCGGAATTGGTGGTGGCGCCGGCCGGATACAGCTTGGCGGCAATCGCCTGACCCTTGCTGTAGGCGGCGCGGATGATTTCCGGGCTGGTCTGGTTCGTCAGGTACAGCACCATCAGCGGCTCGAAGATCGAGCCAGCAGGCCGTGCGGCCTCGATACGTTCCCTGTAGCCCTGGGCCTCATCGCCGTTGCGGACCGGCGGGACCAGGTTGGGCATGATGATCGCCCTGGAAAATATGCGTGCCGCATCGCTCACCGTGTTGCGCAGCACTTCGCCGTCGCGCAGGTGAATATGCCAGTCATCGGGGCGGATGATAGTCAGGCGATCGGTCATCGAGGGAGTTCCAGACGGTTGCAATGCCGGCAATGCTACCGGAATCGTCCCGTCTTTCACACCGGCGGCAGGGTAAAGTTTTCCCCGAGCCAGCCGACTTAAGGTCCATAGCACTTCTCATGCCGGAGCCGATTGTGACCCGACTGTTGTCCCTTGTTTTGCTCGCGTTGGCCCTACCGGCGCAGGCCATGACCTTCCAGACGCGCATGGAAGAGGTCAAGTGGTCGGTCGACGGGGACAAGTTCGAGTGTCGTCTGAGCCAGGCCGTGACTGGCTACGGCGAGGCGGTTTTCGTGCGACGTGCGGGCGAGCGGCCGACCTTTCAGCTCAAGGCCTGGAGCAATCTGATGCAGCCCGGCCAGGCCCAGCTCTATAACGATGCGCCGAGCTGGCGCAGTGATCGACGCGCCCGCGTGCTTGGACAGGCGACGGTGAAGGACGGCCCGGTCACGCTGGAAGTGCCCTACCAACAGGCCGGCCAGATGCTCGCGGGCCTGGCTGACGGCTTGCTGCCGACCATTCACCGCGCCGGCTGGGCGAATGCCCCCGATTCCGTTCGGGTGGTGGTGTCCAGCATCGGCTACAAGCAGGCCTGGAGCGAGTTTCAGAACTGCATCAGCGGTCTGTTGCCGATGAACATCGACCAGATATCCCGCAGTGCCGTGAGCTTTGCCAGCGGCGGCACCAGGCTGGATCCCGGCGCGAAATCCTTGCTGGATACTGCTCTGGCTTATCTGGAAGCCGATCCGGATATCGAGACAGTGCAGCTCGATGCGCATTCCGACAACGTGGGTGACCGGCTGACCAACCGCGAGCTGTCCCGCCAGCGGGCACTGGCCGTGCAGAGCTACCTGACCGAACATGGCGTAGCGGAAGAGAAGATCACCATGCGGTTTCATGGCGATCGCTATCCGGTAGCCAGCAACGCCACAGCCGTGGGCCGCGCCAAGAACCG
The DNA here is from genome assembly GCF_900104945.1 of Halopseudomonas xinjiangensis. Classification (NCBI taxonomy): domain Bacteria; kingdom Pseudomonadati; phylum Pseudomonadota; class Gammaproteobacteria; order Pseudomonadales; family Pseudomonadaceae; genus Halopseudomonas; species Halopseudomonas xinjiangensis. The sequence continues at coordinate 905,015 of NZ_LT629736.1, forward strand.
CCGCGTAACCCTGCGACTGGAAAAGCCCTGACGGCCCCGGTCGCCGCGAGTCGCGCCTCCCACCAAACATCTGCCGTGCTTCCGTGACCCGCGGCCAGGTGCGCTCCTACGGCGCACATCGCTGTCTTTATATGTAGGAGCGGGCATGACCGCGAAGCAGCTTGCACGGTTGCCGTTTTTCCCGCCTCCGCTTTCGCGCCCAGGTGCGCTCCTACGATGCAAATCGCTGTCTTTATGTAAGGGCGGACCTGGCCGCGAAGAAGAATCCGCAGAACCCCTTCGCGCCCAGGTGCGCTCCTAGACGACCGGCATTTACCCTGCGCTCGGCGTCCCCTGTCAATCACAGCGCCCGGACGCTAGAATGGCGTCCTTTGGCCGGCGCGGCTGCGACGGCGGGGCGAATCTTCAAGGGAGCGCGTAATGTCTGATGTGAAAAAAGTCGTACTGGCTTACTCCGGTGGCCTGGATACGTCGGTAATCCTCAAGTGGCTGCAAGATACCCACAACTGCGAGGTCGTTACCTTCACGGCTGATCTGGGGCAAGGTGAGGAAGTCGAGCCTGCCCGCGCCAAGGCGAAAGCCATGGGCGTCAAGGAAATCTACATCGATGACCTGCGCGAAGAATTCGTCCGCGACTTCGTGTTCCCGATGTTCCGCGCCAACACAGTCTATGAAGGCGAGTACCTGCTGGGCACATCCATCGCCCGTCCGCTGATCGCCAAGCGTCTGATCGAAATCGCCAACGAGACCGGCGCTGACGCCATCTCCCACGGCGCGACCGGCAAGGGTAACGACCAGGTTCGCTTCGAGCTCGGTGCCTACGCACTCAAGCCTGGCGTGAAAGTGATCGCGCCCTGGCGTGAATGGGATCTGCTCTCGCGCGAGAAGCTGATGGATTACGCCGAGAAGCACAACATTCCGATCGAGCGTCACGGCAAGAAGAAGTCCCCGTACTCGATGGACGCCAACCTGCTGCACATCTCCTATGAAGGTGGCGTGCTGGAAGACACCTGGACCGAGCACGAAGAAGACATGTGGCGCTGGACCAAGTCGCCCGAAGCCGCACCGGACACCCCAACCTACATCGAGCTGTCGTACCGCAACGGTGACATCGTCGCCATCGACGGCAAGGACATGAGCCCGGCCGACGTGCTGGCCTACCTGAACAAGGTCGGTGGCGAAAACGGCATCGGCCGGTTGGACATCGTCGAAAACCGCTTCGTCGGCATGAAATCCCGCGGCTGCTACGAAACCCCCGGCGGCACCATCATGCTCAAGGGCCACCGCGCCATCGAGTCGATCTGTCTGGACCGCGAAGTCGCGCACCTGAAAGACAGCCTGATGCCCAAGTACGCCGAGCTGATCTACAACGGCTTCTGGTGGAGCCCGGAGCGCCTGATGCTGCAACAGATGATCGATGCATCGCAAGCCAATGTGAACGGAGTGGTGCGTTTGAAGCTCTATAAGGGCAACGTCATCGTCGCCGGCCGCAAATCGGATGATTCGCTGTTCGATGCGAACATCGCGACCTTCGAAGATGATGCTGGCGCGTACGACCAGGCCGATGCGGGTGGCTTCATCAAGCTGAACGCCCTGCGCATGCGCATTGCAGCGGGCAAGGGTCGCAAGCTGCTCTAAGGCGTCTACGGGCTGCGTGCATTCTTGTTCGCGGTCATGCCCGCTCCTACAAGGTCCGCGCTTGGCTGAGGGGTTGTTGTAGGAGCGCACCTGGGCGCGAAGGGGTTTGGTGCATTCTTCTTCGCGGTCATGCCTGGGCGGCCCCGCCCGCTCCTACACGGTCCGTCCGCTCCTACGGGCCTGGATTTTGCATTCATCTGGCAGGCAACGTTCTGCTGCAAACGGGGGAACACCATGCGCATACTCCATACCATGCTGCGTGTCGGCGATCTGGAAAAATCCATCGCCTTCTACACCGAAGTGCTGGGCATGACGTTGCTGCGGCGCAAGGATTATCCCGACGGTCGCTTCACCCTGGCCTTCGTCGGCTATGGCAACGAAGCCGAGAACAGCGTGCTCGAACTGACGCACAACTGGGACACGGATCATTACGACCTGGGCAGCGGCTACGGCCATATTGCCATCGAGGTCAAGGACGTCTACCTGGCCTGCGAGCAGATCAAGGCCGCTGGCGGCAAGGTCGTCCGCGAGCCCGGCCCGATGAAACACGGCACCAGTGTGCTGGCCTTCGTCGAGGATCCGAACGGGTACCGTATCGAGTTGCTGTCTGGCCGATCAGGCGCGGCCGCTAACAGCTGATTCCAGGCGAGGGCAGGGCATGAACCTTGGGCTGATTGCCGTTGTCTCGCTCATCTTCCTCGGCATGTACTATCAGGCGCGCCGGCGCAAGCGCGCCGAGTATGTGCGCGGGCGCGCCAAGGCGTTTGAGCTCGTCAAGCTGTTGCGCCGCTTGCTGGAACATACGCAGCGTCACCGCGGCCTCTGCTTCGGCGTGATGTCTGGCGAGTCGATCCTTGATGGGGAACGTTGGGCTTCTGAGCAGCAAGTGCTCGCCATCCTGACCGAAGCCCAGGAATTCGAAGCCAGCCTGAAGTGGTACGACAGCTGGCAACAGGCCGCCCATGAGTGGGATGAGATCCAGCGAAGCCAGGCAGAAAAGGCTCCGGCTGAGACGGTATTGGTGTTGCATCATCAGATGATAGGCCACCTGCTCGACGTCGTCCGGGCTATCGCCATCCCCCACGATCTGGTGCCCCTCGGCGCGTTGTCGGCGACGCCGGCCGGCAGCTGGCTGGAACTGCTCGAGCACACCGAGCTGGTCGGTAAGGCTCGTGCCATCGGCACCGGCATCGCTGCGCACCGCCAGAACACCTCCTCCCAACGGCACGAGCTCGCTCGGCTGCGGCAACTTCTCAGCAAGCAACCCTATGAATGCCTGGCCCAGCTGGATGGAGATCCGGAGTTACGACCATTGGTCAATCAGGCCGTAATGGAGACCGAACGCCGCCTGGATCTGTTGCTGGATCTGATCGACAAGCTACTTGCTGCGGCCGCGGGTAAAAGCGTGCATTCCGCCGTTTACTTTCGCACGGCTACGCAGGCAATCAACGGCTTGCTGGGCTTGGTGGATTTGCTGCTGGACCGTCTCGAGCTGCCTAGCCAGGCGTAATCCCGCGAATCCGCGTAGCTATATCAGCCGCATACAGGTCAGTCATGCCTGCAATGAAGTCGATCACTCTCAGATAGCTCGAATACAGGTCCCAGCCCTGCTTGGGCGCGTTGTTGCCCATCAGATCGAGAATGCGCTGGTGCTTGAAGCTCAAGTTCTCGCCGGCATGCAGCTCGTTCACTGCACCACAAAAGGCATCGAGCAGCGTTTCGAGCGTGCTGTAGGCGCCAATCTCGTGCAGCGTTTTGCGTTTGTCCTGGAAGATACGCTCCCGCGCCATGTTCTTTGCCGCCAGCACGCAGCGGCGGGCGTTGTCATGCATGTGCTCGACCAGATCACCCTTCAGCGTGCCGGCCAGCAGGGCAGGTTGTTGCTCAAGGAATGCCTGGGCTGCGGCGTTGACCAGATGTTCGATGGCCTTGCCGCGCAGAATCGCCAGCTTGCGCCGAGTCGAATCCTTAGGGCCCAGCTGGCGGTAGGTTTCGGGGAGGTCACCGTCAACGAGATCCAGTAGCAGCCGCTCGACCTCGGCATAGTCGAGCAATTCCATTTCCATGCCGTCTTCCAGATCGATCAGGCCGTAGCAGATGTCGTCGGCTGCTTCGACCAGATACACCAGCGGATGACGGCCCCAGCATTGTTCCTCCTGCATCGGCAGGCCGAGCTTCTCGGCAATCTGCTCAAGCAGCGGAAACTCGGCCTGGTAGCAGCCGAACTTGTGCTTCTTGTAGCCCAAGCTGTCAGCGTGGCGCGATGTCCAGGGATACTTGAGATAGGCACCCAGCGTGGCATAGGTCAGGCGCATGCCGCCTTCGAACTGGTGATATTCCAGCTCGGTCAGCACGCGAAAGCCCTGGGCGTTGCCTTCGAAATTCAGAAAGTCGCTGCGCTGGGCATTGGTTAGAGGATCGAGCCAGCCCTGCCGTGCGGCCTGATGGAACCAGTGGCGTATGGCATCTTCGCCCGAATGACCGTATGGCGGGTTGCCGATGTCGTGGGCCAGGCAGGCGGCCTGGACGATCACGCCGAGATCGGCCGGCTGGCACCATTCGGGCAGGTCGCCACGCAGCATCTCGCCAACCCGCATGCCCAGCGATCGACCGACGCAGCCGACTTCCAGGCTATGGGTGAGGCGCGTATGGATATGGTCGTTACTGGAGACCGGATGCACCTGGGTTTTCTTGCCCAGTCGGCGGAACGCCCCAGAAAAGATGACCCGGTCGTGGTCCTTGTGGAAGGGCGTGCGCCCCAGTTCATCGCTGGCGGCGGCCAGCTTGCCCAGGCGCTCGCGGCACAGCAGTGTTTCCCAATCCATTCGGTCCTCCCGTCTGACCGTTGAGTATGTGTGATGCCGCCGGCGCTGCCAAGCGTCGCCCAAGTGCTCGCGCCGGTTCTGTAGCGAATCGATACGCGCTAGAATGCGCGCCTTTCCACCCCCGCGGACCGCCATGACCACCACGCTGCAACTCACTCTGTTCGGTACCCAGGCCTGCCATCTGTGCGAGGAAACGCTCTATATTCTCCGGCCGCTGACGGGCAATGGCGTAGCTGTGCGTGAGGTCGACATCGTCACCGATCAGACCCTGCTGGAGCGCTATCAGTTGCGCATTCCAGTACTGCGTCGTGAAGACACCGGCGAGGAGCGTGACGGTCCGTTCACGCTTGGCCAGCTGCTCGATTGGCTGGGCGATGCACTGGGGGAGGAGGGCTGACATGGCGCAACGAGTGACCGATTTTTGGAAACGCAAGACTCTCGCCGAGATGGATCAGGACGAGTGGGAATCGCTGTGTGATGGTTGCGGACTCTGCTGCCTGCAAAAGCTCGAAGACGAGGATGATCCACAGGCGATCTATTACACGCGTATCGCCTGCAAGCTGCTGGATCGCAAGTCCTGCCAGTGCAGCAACTACGCGAACCGCCGCCAGCAAGTGCCTGATTGTATTCAGCTAACACCCAAGGATGCCGAGGATTTCGGCTGGCTGCCGCCCACCTGTGGTTATCGTCTGGTGGCGGAGGGCGAAGATTTGCCGCCGTGGCATCATCTGGTGTGTGGGGACCGCCAGGCCGTGCACCACAGCGGCATATCCCAGTCCGGACGCATGCTGGCCGAAGATTCGGTTGCCGAAGACGATTGGGAAGAGCACATCATCTTCCGGGTGGGTTAAAAACCATCGCGCCGAGGGGGCGTTCCTACTGATTCCATGCGCACGGCAGGCTGTAGGAGGCGCGACTCGCGGCGACCGGGTCGGGCCAGTCACGCAGAACAGGACGCGTAGCGAACACCGTCACGGCGGGTCGCCCCTCCCGCAAACCGGAAACCAACCGCCCGGCTCACAAGCCGCAATCGCATACTGGGCCCGCTATGGGGTCTGCGCCCGATTCGGCGTTGATGCTGTTGGGAAACCCTTCGCGGTCATGCCCGCTCCTACGACAGCCCAGGCCGGACGTTCTGCGGTAGGAGCGCACCTGGGCGCGAAAGCGATGCCCAATATGTACTCCGCGCCCAAAATCAAACCCCATCTCGCCAAGGGCGGCGCTTCTACAGAGGGCACCGCCCGGGGCCAGACCTACTGCTGAATCTGCAGGTCCCGGAGTTTGATATACAGGTACCGAATCTGGTCGTACTCGAACGGCGTATCCAGCGCACCATAGCGGAACGGGGTGCGATAACGCAGATCGATGGCGTACAGAGGATAGGTCCAGGTATTGTCGTTCATGAACTCGCTGGCATGCAGCGGATCCAGGCCGCTGTGAATGCCCCAGTCGACAACCCGCCCGGTGGTATCACGCAGGGTCGAAGGTCCGATGAAAGGCAGCACCAGGTAAGGTCCAGCCGGCGAGCCATAGAACCCCATGGTCTGGCCAAAATCTTCCGACTCCTGGGGCAGTCCCATCTTCTCCGCCACATCGAACAGCCCCAACACACCCAGCGTGCTGTTGAACAGCAACCGTGCGGTGGTACGCATGCCTTTCTCGACCTTGCCCTGGGCCAGGCTGTTTGCAAGGTTGGGCACGTCGTTGATGTTGCGGAAGAAGTTGGATACACCGCTGCGGACAAAGCGCGGCGTGACGGTTACGTAGCCGCGGACCACCGGGATGTACACACGCTCGTCGAATTCGGCGTTGAAACGATAGACGTAGCGGTTGAACCCCTCAATCGGGTCGTGAACATCCAGCGCTCTCAGGCTGGAGCGTTCGAACTGGAACTCGGTGTTGTCGTTTCGATCGATTGAGAGGCTTTCGAGCGGATCGCGGTACTCCGGAATCTCGCGGTCCTGAGCGGTGGCGGAAACCGTGACGCAGGCCAGGGCCAGCGCGGCCAGATGCTTATTGCTGATCATCGGCTGCTCCTTGTACGAACGACAGCATGCGGCTCACGACGTCCTTATGTTGAAGATTGCCGCCATGCCCCCCTCGTGGGTACAGGAAGGCGCGCTCGCCGAATACATCGGCCAGGTAGTAATAGTCCTCACGACCGAGGATGAAATCGTCCGCGGCGGTGACAACGGCGATGTGCTCATTACCGCGAAGATAGCTGTCGATGCTCTGCAGACTGGTGCGGTAGGCCATGTCTTCAACCGACAGGCCAGCGTTGCGCGACTGCCAGTCGGGCCAGAGCTGGGTTTCCATATAACAGCCGAAGTCACAGAACAGCGCGCGGCGCAGATATGGCGTCAGGGAGGTGCCCACGGTGAGTTCTTCCTTCGGCGGCGCGTACTGTCCACCACCGGAAATCAGATCGGCCATGAAATTCAAATCAGCCGCGGCGAAGCGGAACACCGCCCCGATCAACAGTGCCAGTTCCTCGTCGGTCAACGCCTCGCCGGACTCCTGAATCTCGTAGAACAGACCGGCACCTGGATCGATGCCCCCACGGGCGGCGAAGTAGCGCGACAGCTTGCCGAAAATGTGTTCGTAGAAGCTGTCGCCGCCATCGACGCCCTCGACCTCGGTATACGCCAGCCGATCCAGTCGCTTCACCGAGTTGAAGAGATCGACCGGCGGGTTCATCAGCATGATGCGGTCGAAGTTGAACTGACCCAGATGAGAGTCCAGCTCGCCGACAAAGGCGGCGTGCAGTGCGCCGAGACTGAAACCGGACAGGTGATACTTGGTGATTTCGATATCCTTTTCTTCGCGAGCCTTGTCCACCGCTCGGGACATCGCCGTGTGCAGATCTCTCGCGTCCAGATAACCCAGGCCGGGGAGACCGGTGGTCGACGCTGCTGCGATGAAGTCGTAATTGCTCGGCGATGACAGCACGATCACGTGCATCCCGGCGGCCCAGTACAGACGCTTGAAGTAGTCCATGCGCTGGGTGTCGAAGCCGGACCCGGTGCCGGCGATGAGGAACATCAGCGGGGCGGGTTCATCCTGCCAGGCGAGATTGAAATGCAGACGTTCGAATTCCGAAATGAGAGGCGGCAGGTCGCGCTCCGGAATAACCTGCACCGACAGTTCTTCCTGCTGAACGTCTCTTTCCCGCGGTACTTCGGCCATCTGCTCCGCGGGCGCGCCGGAGATGGTGGCTACGAACGCATTGGATTCATTGAAGGAAAAATCATCCGCCGATAACGCCGGCATCCACAAGCTGGCGAATACCAGACTGACACTCAGAACCACACGCTTCATGGGCTATCCCTGTTGTTTCGACAAACGTACCTGTAACGGCTTTGCGCGGCTACGGTACCTGCATGACAACCAGGCCGGCCCATCACGCCTGGAAAATGGGCGGCGGCAGGCTGCTACTGTTGTTGCGTCTGGTTTCGAACCGCTTCCAGGCCTTCTCGTGGAAGTAGAAAGCCACGGTGTTCACGGCCGGCTCGATCAGAGCGACAGCTCCGCCGAGCAGCAAGCTTCCGGTCATCGCGTATACGACACCAAAAGCGATGGAAAAGTGCATGACAGCGAAGGTTATAGTCTTGGTCACGGCGTTCACCCCTGAATTCGGTTAATGGGAATCATTCCCGATGAATTCACTATAGGGTGCCGCAAGATCTCGCGGAAACAGAATTGTGCAATGACCCTGATTGTGTCGCTATATCGAACCCGTTTCCGACGAAAAACCCCGCTCTAGCGGGGGTTTACGGAATCACAGATCGAAGTCGTAATCGGAGAGCTGCTTTTGCAAGCGACGCTCTTCGAGGTAATTGTCGATGAGTCGACGCTTGGTGAGACTGGCCTTGGTATTCAGGGAGGGATCCGCCTCAGGCGCATCGTCCTCTTCCACAAAGTCCTCGTCGTCCAGCTCGATCTCGGTTTTCGCTTTGGCCATGACTCAACTCCACAATGAAGATGCCATTTGCGCACCTTATAGCGGCAGCCGAGATTCTGCGGAAATAAAATTTTTCAATCAGACGATAGATATTTCGAAGATTCTCAGTCGCTGGTCTTGTGGCGGTATTCGCACAGGTCCTCGATCCGGCAACTACCGCATTGCGGCTTGCGCGCCTTGCACACATAACGGCCGTGCAGAATCAGCCAGTGGTGCGCGTCGACCCGAAATTCCTTCGGCACGACCTTCAGCAGCTTCTTTTCCACCTCCACCACGTTCTTGCCCGGCGCAACATTGGTGCGATTGCTGACGCGGAAGATATGGGTGTCGACGGCCATTTCGGGGTGGCCGAAGGCGGTGTTGAGAATGACATTAGCCGTCTTGCGACCAACGCCGGGCAGCGCTTCGAGCTGTGCGCGGTTTTCCGGCACCTGGCCGCCGTGCTCGTCGATCAGCATCTTGCAGGCAGCGATCACGTTGCGCGCCTTGGTGTTGTAGAAGTTGATGGTCTTGATGTAGTGCGACAGACCTTCGACGCCCAGGGCGTAGATCGCCTCCGGCGTGTTGGCAACCGGGAAGAGTTTGTCGGTGGCCTTGTTCACGCCAACGTCTGTGGCCTGCGCCGACAACGCCACCGCGACCAGCAGCTCGAAGGGCGAGCTGAACTTGAGTTCGGTGGTGGGGTGGGGGTTGTCTTCGCGGAAGCGGCGGAAGATCTCGTAGCGTTTTTCTTTGTTCATCGATTTTTGGCGTCGCGGGCGATGCGCGATTCTAGCGCGGCGAGGGCGCGGATCCTACCCGGCAAGCCCCCAATGTAGGAGCGGACCTGGCACGAAAGCGGAGTCCGAGCATCCTTCTTCGCGGTCATGCCCGCTCCTACGAGGGCGGGCGCTTCGGATGTAGGAGCGCACCTGGGCGCGAAGGGGTTTGGTGCGTTCTTCTTCGCGGCCGGGTGCGCTCCTACAAACACCGGGGGTAGAAGTGGTAGCAACCCCGCCCGATCTCAACCGATCGTCCCGGTCACCCGCACCCGCTTGGCTCCACCAACCGGTTTCGCCGCATTCGCCGCCGCCCGCGCCTTGATATGCGCATCGATCCCATTCTTCATGGCAATCAACAACCCCATGAAAATGAACGCCCCCGGCGGCAGGATCACGAACAGCACTTCCTTGTAATTCGGAAACACCACCACTTCCCAGCTCGCCGCCATCGGCCCAAGCAGCAATTCCATGCCGCCGAACAACCGCCCAAAGCCGACCAGTTCACGCAGCATGCCCAGCACCAGCAGCACCAGCGCAAACCCCAGACCCATCATGAAGCCATCGGTCAGCGACGGCAGGATCGGGTTCTTCGAGGCATAGGCATCCGCCCGGCCAAGAATGGCGCAGTTGGTCACGATCAGCGGAATGAAGATACCGAGAATCTGATACAGCTCGAAGGTGAACGCCTGCATCAGCAGTTCGATACAGGTGGTCAGCGCGGCGATGATCATGACGAACGCCGGCAAACGGACAGCGTCGGTCACCGCACTGCGGATCAGCGACACCGCCAGGTTCGAGCCGGTCAGTACCAGAATGGTCGCAATGCCCAGGCCCAGCGCATTGACCGCCGTGCTGCTCACACCCAGCAGCGGGCACAAGCCGAGCAACTGAACCAGCCCGGGGTTGTTATGCCACAGGCCGTCAGCGGTGATGTCGGTGAACTCAGTACTGGCCACTAGTAGGCTCCTGTTCCAGCTGCAGCAGCTGGGCACGGTTTTCTTCGAAGTACTGCAGGGCACGATACACCGCCTGCACCACAGCGCGGGGGGTGATGGTCGCACCGGTGAAGGAGTCGAACTCGCCGCCATCCTTCTTCACCGCCCAGCCGTCCGGCTCGGGCATGCTCAGGCTGGTGCCATTGAAGCTCAAAATCCACTCACTTTTGGCGCGCTCGATCTTGTCACCCAGCCCCGGCGTTTCACGGTGGCTGAGCACCCGCACCCCGGCTACGTCGCCATTGGCGCGAATGCCCACCATCATGTCGATCCGCCCGCTGTAACCATCCGGCGCGATCACCGGCAGGATCACCGCAACCACCTCGCCATCCTGCCGTCCACGGTAGGCCACGGAGGGGCGGGGCAGGTTGAGGTATTTCTGGTCCTCGACGACAAAGGTGTCTTCCAGCAGGTCGTTGTCATGCTCCGAGTGCGGCAGAATCTCGACCAATGCGCTCATTTGCGCACGACGTTGTTCGTCGGCGATGCGCCCGGCGGTGCCTTGCTGGGTAACAGCGATCAGCCCCACCGTGACCATGGCGAACACGCCAAGGATGACGCTGTTGCGCAGGACCGAACCGCCGGCTGTGATCGGGTTTTCCATGTCAGTCCGCCTTGCCCATGCCGCGCGGCGCCTTGCTGTGGCCGTAGGTTCGCGGGGTGGTGTAGTAGTCGATGGTCGGTGCGGCCAGGTTCATCAGCAATACGCCGAAGGCGACCGCGTCCGGATAGCCGCCCCAGGCGCGAATCACGTACACCAGAATGCCGACGCCGGCGCCAAACACGATGCGCCCCAGCTTGCTGGTGGCCCCGGAAACCGGGTCGGTGACGATAAAGAACGCACCGAACATCGCCGCACCGCTGAACAGGTGAAACAGTGGCGAGCCGTTGGAATCCGACCCCGAGCCGCCCCAGAACAGCAGGCTCATCACGAACAGCGCGCCGAGCATGCCGGCCGGCGCATGCCAGCTGATGATGCGCTTGTAGATCAGCACCAGCCCGCCGACCAGATAGGCCAGGTTGACCCACTCCCAGCCAAAGCCACCTAACGAGCCAAACACCGGGCGCGCCGCTTCCAGCTCGGCGATGGTCAGCGCTTTGTTGTTCTTGAGAATATCCAACGGCGTGGCCACGGCCCAGGCATCGATCGGCTGGCCGCTGCCGAATACGCGCTGCAGCGCCTCGGTGATCGACGGCAGCGCAGCGGAAATATCCGCCAGCGCCTCGGCGCCGCGGGCGATCGGCCAGGTGGTCATCTCGACCGGGAAGGAGATCAGCACCACCGCGTAGCCGATCATCGCCGGATTGAACGGGTTCTGCCCCAGCCCGCCATACAGCTGCTTGCCAAAGATGATCGCCACCGCGGTCGCCACCAGCACCACCCACCACGGCACATAGGGTGGCAATGCGAGTGCCAGCAACCAGGCAGTGACCAGCGCGCTGCCGTCACTCAGAAAGAAGCCCACCGGACGCTTGCGCAACTTGAGGATCAGCGCCTCGGTAAGCAGCGCGAATACGCTCGCCAACACGATGTTGACCAGCGTGCCGATGCCGAACAGCCAGGTCATCACCGCCACGCCAGGCAACGTCGCGCCGAGGACCCAGAGCATGATGGTCTGCGTGCGGTTATTGCCTCGCGCGTGCGGCGAGGTGATGCGAACCAGCGCCATCAGCGCGTCTCCTTGGCAGACATGTACTCGGCGAAGGCCTTGGCGGCCTTGTCCAGCGCCTCGCGGGTGTTGAGCAACTGCGCTTCGGCAGCATCGATGTCGCCACCGTCGTCGCGCGCGTCCTGCACGTCGCGTTCGGCCTTCTTGAACGCGGCCTTGGCCGTGGCCATGTCGGTCTTCAGCTGGCGCAGGGTTTCATCAACCGGCTTCTTGTCGACCAACTGGCGCTCAGGCGGCGGAATGGGGCTGCTGGCTTCCGCCTGCTCCAGTGCGCGCAAGGCCTCGAGCTGGCGCTGACGCAGCGGCTCGATTGATTGCTGCAGCTCGGCGTCATCCGGGTTGGCTGCCAGCGCTTTCTCCGCCTTCTTCAGTTCAGCCTTGGCCATGGCCAGCTCGACCTTGGCCTTCTTCAGATTCTCGTCCACCGGCTTCTTCGCTGGCTCGTCTTTCGGCAGGCGCGCTTCGGCGACTGCTACCTGCTCGCGCAGGGCATAGAGTTCCTTTTCCTGCTCTTCGGTCGGCGTGTCGCCCGCGGCGCGTTCGGCTTTTTTCAGCGCCGCGCGGGCCATGGCGGCTTCGATCTTCAGGCGCTTGGCTTCATCATCTGCCGGTGCTGCGGCGGGAGGTGGCGTCGGCTTGACTGAAGTATCGCCGGCAGCGGCATCGAACGCGGCCTGCGCATCCTTCCAGGCCTGTTCCAGTACCGGAATTTGCGCCTGCAGGTCGACGTTGTCCGGGTTGGAAGCGATTTGCTTCTGCGCCTTTTTCAGCGCCATTTGCGCGGTCGCAGCAGCGATCTTCAGCTGCTTCTGTTCAGGCGACAGTCCGCTGGGCTTCTGCGCCTCGACGCGCTCGACGTCCGGCGCGGACACTGGCGGTGCAGCCGAGGCTTCGGCCGCTTCGGCTTCCTTGGCTGCTTTGAGGCGCGCGGCCTTTTCGGCGCGCTGCTGGCGCTCCAACTCCTTCTGCTCGGCCTCGCGCTGCAACCGCGCCTGGCGCTGCTCGAAGCGTTGCTTGGAGTGGTCGGCCTTGTGCGCCTGCAGATCCAGCGCGCGGATTTCCGCCTTGGAGGCGCGGTAGTACTGCACCAGCGGAATGCTGCTCGGGCACACGTACGAACAGGCGCCGCACTCGATGCAGTCGAACAGGTTGAGCCGATTGAGCTGCTCGTATTCCTTGCCCAGCGCAAACCAGTGCAGCTGCTGCGGCAGCAGGTTGGCCGGGCACACTTCCGAGCAGAAGCCGCAGCGAATGCACGGCTGCGCCACCGGAGGCGGGGGGAGCTCTTCCAGAGTGCCGGCGAGCAGGCAGTTGGTGGTCTTGACGATGGGCGCGTCCATGCTCTGCAGCGTGAAGCCCATCATCGGCCCGCCCATGACCAGCCGATACAGCTTGTCTGCCTGCAACCCGGCGAAGGCCAGCAGCTCATGAATCGGCGTGCCGATCAGCGCCTCGACATTGGTCGGGCGCTGTAGCGCGGCGCCGGTCAGCGTGGTGATGCGCTTGACCAGCGGCTGGCCGAGCAGCACCGCGTCATGCACCGCAATCATGGTGCCGATGTTCTGGCAGACCATGCCGATATCCGCCGGCAGGCCGCCGCTGGGCACTTCCTTGCCGGTGAGAATCTGGATCAGCTGCTTCTCGCCGCCGCTCGGGTATTTGGTCGGGAACGACACCACCTGCATCGCCTTGCCTTCGCAGGCGGCGCGCATCGCCTCGATGGCTTCGGGCTTGTTGTCCTCGATGCCGATCAGCACCGTCTCCGGCTGCAGAATGTGCGCAAGAATCTCGATACCAGCGACGATCTCGGCGCTCTTGTAGCGCATCGCCGTGTCATCGGCGGTGATGTACGGCTCGCACTCGGTCCCGTTGATGATCAGCGTATGGATCTTCTGCTCGGGTCGGGCGCGTAGCTTAGCCGCCGTCGGAAAGCCCGCGCCACCCAGCCCGGCGATCCCGGCCTCGCGGATGATCTCGGTCAGTGTGGCCGGCTCCAGCGCGCTGTAGTCGGCGACTGGGTCGAGCTCGGTCCACTGATCCTTGCCGTCCGGCTCGATTGTGATCGCCCATTCTTCCAGTCCGGACGCATGCGGGTAGGGCGCAGGTCCAATCGCTGTCACTGTGCCGGAGGTCGGCGCGTGCAGCGGGCAGCTGACCATGCCGCTGGCTTCAGCGAGCAACTGGCCCTTGAGCACCGTATCGCCCACCTGCACCACGGGCTCGGCACGCGCGCCGATATGCTGCTGCAACGGCAGAATCAGCCGGCTCGGCATGGGCGCGGCTTCCATCCCGCGCTGGGTCGACTCGGTCTTGTGTTCTTCCGGGTGAATGCCGCCTGGAATATCCCAGATACGGATGGGAGCGGCTTGCATCAGGCGGCACCTCGTTGGGCGTCGGTGGCGATCAGGGTTTCGCCGGGCAGTGGGTAGTCCCACTTCCAGGTGGCCGGTGTGGTTGGCAGCGGCACCATGTCGATGCAGTCGACCGGGCAGGGCTCCACGCATAGGTCGCAACCGGTGCATTCATCGACGATCACCGTATGCATCTGCTTGGCCGCGCCGAGGATCGCATCGACCGGGCAGGCCTGGATGCACTTGGTGCAGCCGATGCATTCGGCCTCGCGAATGTAGGCGACGGTGCGCGGCTTCTCTTCGCCGTGTTCGGCATCCAGTGGCAACGGTTCCACGTCCAGCAGATCGGCCAGCGCCTGAATGGTCGACTCGCCACCGGGCGGGCACTTGTTGATCGGCTCGCCATTGGCGATGCCTTCGGCGTAGGGCTTGCAGCCAGGGTGGCCGCACTGGCCGCACTGGGTCTGCGGCAGCAGGTTGTTGATCTGGTCGACGATCGGGTCGCCGTCAACCTTGAAGCGAATGGCGGCGTAACCAAGGATCGCGCCGAACACGACGGCCAGGGCCAGCACAACCAGAATGGCGGTAACGACGATACTCATGGCATTACAACCTGATCAGGCCGGTAAAACCCATGAACGCCAGCGACATCAGCCCGGCAGTGATCATGCCGATGGCGGCGCCACGGAACGGAACGGGTACGTCGGCAATGGCGATGCGCTCGCGCAGACCGGCGAACAGAATCAGGATCAGCGAGAAGCCCACCGCCGCGCCCAGCCCATAGATGGCCGATTTCATGAAGGTCTGCTCGGCCCGGTTGGTGTTGAGCAGCGCCACGCCGAGCACCGCGCAGTTGGTGGTGATCAGCGGCAGGAAGATACCCAGCACACGGTAGAGCAGGGGGCTGGTTTTGTGCACCACCATCTCGGTGAACTGCACGACCACGGCGATCACCAGAATGAACGAGATGGTCCGCAGGAATTCCAGGCCGAACGGCACCAGCAGGTACTGGAAGGTCAGGTAACTGAGGATGGACGCCAGCGTGAGCACGAAGGTGGTTGCCATCGACATGCCGATCGCCGTCTCCAGCTTGCCAGACACGCCCATGAACGGACACAGCCCGAGAAACTGCACCAGCACGAAATTGTTGACCAGAATGGTACTGATCAGAATCAGGGCAAATTCCGTCATGTCACCCAACCCAGAATGGAAAAGAGGCCGGCACGAGGCCGCGCCGGAGTATACCGTCTGGAGCCCCGCACGCGAAGCACAAAGGCCGCGCGGTTACCCGAGCGGCCTTGGTTACTTCACGCGCTGATTACATGACACGCTGGCCGGGCTTGGCGCCGCTATCCGGGCTGAGCAGGTAGATGTCCGAGCCACCGGGGCCGGCCGCCAGGACCATGCCTTCGCTGATGCCGAACTTCATCTTGCGCGGCGCCAGGTTGGCCACGTACAGCACCAGCCGGCCTTCCAGCTTGCTCGGGTCCGGGTAAGCGCTCTTGATGCCGGAGAACACGTTGCGCTTGGCATCGCCGATATCCAGCGTCAGGCGCAGCAACTTGTCCGCACCCTCGACGAACTCGCACTTCTCGACCAACGCGATACGCAGATCGACTGCCGAGAACGCATCGAAGTTGATCTCAGGTGCCAGCGGCTCCTTGGTCAGCTCACCGTTGCCGGTCGCCTGCGCGGTACCGGAATCGGTCGACGAAGCGGCCAAATCCTCCTTCGATGCAGCCACCATCGCCTCGATCTTCGCCGGCTCGATGCGCGTCATCAACGGCTGGAAGGCGTTGAGCTGGTGATTGGTCAGCAGCGTGTCCAGATCGGTCCAGGCCAGCGGCTCAACATTGAGGAACTGCTCGGCCTGCGAAGCCAGCGTCGGCAATACGGGTTTGAGCATGGTCACCAGCTGGCGGAACAGGTTGATGCCCAGCGAGCAGATCGCCTGCACTTCGTCCTGCTTGCCTTCGATCTTGTTCAGCGCCCAGGGCGCCTTGTCGGCAATGTACGCATTGGCCTTGTCTGCCAGCGCCATGATCTCGCGCATGGCGCGAGAGAAGTCGCGCTTCTCGTAGGCCTCGGCAATGCTCGGGGCTGCGGCGGCGAACGCCTCGGTCAGCTCCGGCGCCGGGTTGGCATCGACCATCACGCCGCCGTTGCCCTTATGAATGAAGCCTGCGCAGCGGCTGGCGATGTTCACCACCTTGCCGACCAGGTCCGAATTGACCTTCTGCACGAAGTCTTCCAGGTTCAGGTCCAGATCTTCCACGCCACGGCCGAGCTTGGCCGCGTAGTAATAGCGCAGGTATTCCGGGTTCAGGTGATCCAGGTAGGTGCGCGCCTTGATAAAGGTGCCGCGCGACTTGGACATCTTCTGACCGTTCACCGTCAGGTAGCCGTGCACATTGACCGCGGTCGGCTTGCGGAAGCCCGCGCCCTCGAGCATCGCCGGCCAGAACAGCGTATGGAAGTTGACGATGTCCTTCCCAATGAAGTGATACAGCTCGGCGGTCGAGTCCTTGCCCCAGAACGCATCGAAGTCCAGCTCCGGCGTGCGGTCGCACAGGTTCTTGAAGCTGGCCATGTAGCCGATCGGCGCATCCAGCCATACATAGAAGTACTTGCCCGGCTCGCCGGGAATCTCGAAGCCGAAGTAGGGCGCATCACGGCTGATGTCCCACTCCTGCAGGCCGCTGTCCAGCCACTCGGCAATCTTGTTGGCCACCGCATCCTGCAGCGTGCCGCTGCGCGTCCACTCCTGCAACATCGCCTGAAAGTCGGGCAGCTTGAAGAAGAAGTGCTTGGAATCCTTCAGCACCGGCGTGGCGCCGGAAATGGCCGAGCGCGGGTCCTTCAGCTCGGTGGGCTCGTAGGTCGCGCCGCACTTTTCGCAGTTGTCGCCGTACTGATCTTCCGCCGCGCACTTGGGGCAGGTGCCCTTGATAAAGCGGTCCGCCAGGAACATGCCCTTCTCGGGGTCGAAGTACTGCGTCACCGAACGGGTAGCGATGTGTCCGGCATCGTTCAGCCGCTTGTAGATCAGCTCCGACAGCACCCGGTTCTCGTCCGAATGGGTCGAATGGAAGTTGTCGAACGCCACCAGAAAATCGGCAAAGTCCGCACTGTGCTCGGCCTGCACGTTGGCAATCAACTGCTCCGGCGTGATGCCTTCCTTTTCGGCACGTAGCATGATCGCCGAACCATGCGCATCGTCCGCACAGACATACACTGCCTGGTTACCGCGCAGCTTCTGAAACCGCACCCAGATATCCGTCTGAATGTACTCCAGCATATGCCCCAAATGGATCGAGCCGTTGGCGTAGGGCAGGGCGCTGGTAACGAGGATCTGGCGAGGCTTGGCGGTACTGGGCATGGGCGTTTTGGGTTCTTTGCGGTTGAACGGGGAAAGGGTTGGGATGATAGCAGATGGGGAAGGGGTGGGGGGAGCGTCTAAGTCCCTGCTCGGCAAGAGAAGGGCCCGCGCCGCGTTGGAAAAGGACTTTCGTTGTAATATCCTCTGGGGGGGGAATGGACGCCATAGACGCTCCTCTATATAAAGCTTCAAGATGGACATTTTTCGACGGAAAATGAAATCATCTTTGAGTGAGGCTGCATGCTACTTGAAGTAGTCCAATAAAGACTGTTACGCCCGAGACCAACGCTAGGGAGCTTGTATGAGCGATGAGATTGCATGGATTGATGCTGAGGATGACTTCGGATCATCAGAAGATATAAGTTTCACAGAATATGACATTTCAGCATCGCCCAATGATTTTAACGTTAAAACCTTATTCGATTTCATTGGCTCTGGTGTCGTTAAAATTCCGGGTTTTCAGAGAAACTATGTATGGGACATAAAAAGGGCTTCGAAGCTGATTGAGTCGATCCTGATCGGTATTCCTGTGCCCCAGATATTCTTATACGAGGAAGCAAAAAACAGATTTACCGTGATAGATGGTCAGCAGAGATATATGACCATATATTATTTTATGAAAAAAAGGTTTCCACGAAAGGAAAAGAGACAAGAGCTGAGGGTTATTTTTGATGAAAATAAGGGGATCCCTGAGCATGTTTTAAGTGACAACGAATACTTTCTAGATTTCAATCTAAGTTTGCCGACGAGTCAGCCAAATCAAAAAAATAAATTCAACGGGAAAAATTATTCTACGCTTGATGAAGATGATCGAATATCGCTAGAGCTAAGGACTATAAGGAATATCATAATAAAACAGAATGCTCCGAATGATGATCACTCTGTTGTATTTGAAGTATTCAACCGCCTAAATTCTGGAGGGGTAAATCTAAAGCCTCAAGAAATTAGAACGAGTCTTTTCCATTCAGACTTTTACGATATGCTTTACCGCGCCAACTTGCTGAAAAAATGGAGAGGACTGACTCCCTCGGAAGTGCCAGATTTGAACATGAAGGATGTAGAGATTCTCCTCCGAGGATTCGCGATGCTAATAGAAGGTGAGAATTACCAGCCATCTATGACGAGGTTTTTAAACAAGTTTTCGTTCATAGCTAAGTCCTATCCGAAAGAAAATATAGAATATCTGGAAAAGCTATTCGAAGCCTTTATTGATAAGGCTGGCGAGGCGGGCGCTAAGTTATTTCATAGTAAAACCGGACGATTCAATATCTCTGTTTATGAATCGATATTTGTCGCGGCCTGCTCTGCTGCTTTTCGGAACAAAAACTTGGAAATATTGGATATTGATGCAGGGAAGTCGGAGGCGCTAAAAGAGGATCAGGAGTTTATTAATGCAACGCAATCCGAGACTGCTAGTGCGAAGAACGTGATGCTCAGAATCAATAAAGCTAAAGAAATATTAAACTAACATGACGCCAGTCGATGTTCTTAATAGCGAATATCATTCGATCGTTGAGTTTCTCAACGAGAATTCGCAGCCATCTCTTTCCAGTGATGTGAATAAGTACTTCAAGAAAGTTATCGTTCTTTCATCGGCAAGTTATTTCGAACACAGAATACAGGACATATTGACAAAATTTGTGGAAGAAAAGACTAATAACGATATATGTGCTATCAACTTTT
The DNA here is from genome assembly GCF_900104945.1 of Halopseudomonas xinjiangensis. Lineage (NCBI taxonomy): Bacteria > Pseudomonadati > Pseudomonadota > Gammaproteobacteria > Pseudomonadales > Pseudomonadaceae > Halopseudomonas > Halopseudomonas xinjiangensis. Next base: position 924,278 of record NZ_LT629736.1, read on the forward strand.
TCAAGAAAAAAGCTATAGGAATGCAATATCATACATACTTTACATGGGGCGAGAAAGGGAATCCGGATAAACCTGGAAAGAATGCTAATAGTTTCTTTGCGCTTTTTGGGGATGACTTCAAAAAAGCCGTCGAAGCTACGATAAAAGATTCGCCAGCCCTGGATCTTTCAATGAAGTCCTTTTTAGAGATAGGGCATTTAAGAAATATTCTGGTGCACAGTAACTTTGCTGCGTATAATCTCGATAACAAGACCACGGATGAAATTTTGGAGCTGTACGGCAATAGTGTGCCGTTTGTTGATTTCATCGAGCAAGTTCTGAAACGGTAGCATCATCAGTCGAAGCCGAACGGCGGAGCGACTAAGGTGCTACGTTATAATTAAAATAGCAAGGCTGTATTTTTGAACAAATTACGCTTGGCTGCAAGGGCACAGCGTCAGTGTCAAGGGTGGAGGATGCGTCTTGGAAGCTAAAGCACCGACCTTAAATATAAAATCGGCTGAACATATGAAAGCAGATCAATCCCATAGCCAAGTCGTTTACCGGATGCCAACATTCTCGCTTGGGCTTCTTCAACGTTGATGGCAGCGCAAGTTAACTCATCAGGGGAATCACAGAAGCCAAGGCGCATAGCTCCAGGCAAGCGAATCGAGTCGCGCCGTTGAAATCGACGCTATTTCTGTGCGGAAGGAGATTGATTGGTGTCCGACTACGATTTTCGACAGTTGAATGATAAAGAGTTCGAGGTGTTTTGTGCCGACCTTCTGGGGGTTGTGCACGGACACAGAATCGAACGATTTAAGCCCGGCAGAGATTCCGGTGTGGACGGACGTTTTTTTTCAAGCTCCGGTAAAGAAGTGATACTTCAGTGCAAACATTGGAGTAGTACGCCACTTGGAAATCTGATACGGACTCTCAAGAAGGCCGAGAAACCGAAATTAGAAAAGTTAAATCCAGAAAAATATATATTTGCAGTTTCTAATCCGTTATCCAGAAGTGATAAAGAGGAAATATTCAAAATTTTCGCTCCCTATATTTCCTCTGAGAGTGATATATACGGAAAGGAGGATTTGAATGATTTGCTGAGTAAGCACCCTGCAGTCGAAAGGCGACACTATAAACTTTGGCTACACAGCGCGTCTGTGATAGCCAATGTATTCAGTAGCGCCCTAATCGGAAGAAGCGAGCATTCTCTAAAGGAGATTGTCAGCACGTCAAGGATGTACGCGATTACATATAACCATGAGCGTGCGCTAACAATTCTTGAAAAATTGGGGGTTCTGATCATCTCTGGTGAGCCGGGTGTCGGAAAAACTACGCTCGCAAATCACCTCTGTTTAAAGTACGTGGCTGAAGGATACGAGTATTACAAGGTTTCCGACGACATTAAGGAGGTAGAGTCAGTATTCAATGCTAACGCCAAGCAGATATTTTATTTCGACGATTTTCTAGGTCGGAACTACCTTGATGCGCTGCGGGGGCACGAAGGTAGTCAAGTTACGCAATTCATAAGACGGATTTCCGCGAACAAAAAAATGCGGTTTGTGCTTACCTCTAGAAGCACTATCCTAAATCAAGGAAAACTACTATTCGATAGCTTTGAGCACGACAATCTGAAGCGGAATGAGTTTGAATTGAGAATCAAGTCTCTATCTGAGATAGATAAGGCCAAAATCCTTTACAACCACATTTATCATTCAGGTATTGGTGATGATTACGTCGAGCAGTTATATGTTGACAAAAGATACAGAGCCGTTATCTCCCATCGTAATTTCAATCCGCGATTAATTAGCTATATCACCGATCCAGCAAGGTTAGAAAATTGTCCTGCAGATGCTTATTGGCAGTACGTCGTTGCCTCTCTTGATGATCCATCTCAGATATGGGATAACCCATTTAGCGTGCAACTAGATGACTTTGGCAGAGCACTGGTTCTTTTTGTTGTATTGCACGGTTATGCAATCCACGAAAGTCAATTAGCAGAGGCGTATCAGTGCTTCGTGTCGTTGCCGAGCAGTCAAAGCTTGCAAGGTAGAAGAGACTATCTGACTAGCTTGCGTGTACTCACTGGCTCGTTTCTAAATAGGACAGTGTCTTCGGTCGGTCTACAAACGATAGATCTGTTCAACCCTTCAATTGGCGATTATGTTTTGCGACGTTACTCACGTGACGTGGCTTCGATTCAGACGGCTTTGATGTGTTTGAAAACTACGATGTCGCTATACACGCTTATCAGCTTGAGAAGATGGGAATATGTTTCCTATGCTCAGTATAAGCAAATTTGCCGAGCGCTCCTGAAGAATGCCCATGTCAGTGGGTATGAGGGTTTGAGGTGTTCTTATATCTCTAAATTAATTAGAATTTACATAGAGTTGTTTGGCGAGGGCGCTCGAGATGAGTCAGAAATTCAAGCTGCGGTTTTACATTTGATAGCGGCTCGGCATGGCGAAATTAGTGAGGATTCATTTGTAGCGATGAAGTGGGCGGTCGAGGTTGAACTGATCGCACCGCTGGACGCTGCAAAGTTTGTCAGTGCTCATTACCAATTTGCTAGCTCCGATGAAGAAATAAGGTCGATCTCGGAGCTCATTGAAAAGTTCCCTAAAGGCTTTGAAGAATACACAGCAGTAGGTGATGTCGTTAGGAGTCACGTCTTTAGCCTCATTTCCGAGAACTTTCTCGAATTCGTTGAAGCAAACGATGCGTTTTCAAAGGTCCAGTACGGTGACTACGACTCAGCAAAGCAAGAGCTTGAGCATTTGCTCGCGGGAAAGCTGGATGAGCTGGGGATTTCCTACGACCAAACAAACATTTCCGAGATAGTCGGTTGTTACGATATTGCTTACGAGCTAGACAGGTATTTCGAGAATACCTTTGACACTGGCGATCGCAGCGTAGAAGGACCAATAGGTCTCATCATCGACGAGATCGATGACCTGTTTGAAAAATCATAGTTTACGCGAAAAAAGAAAGATTGAACTGACCCCGATTTCCACGGACACCGGCCTAAGGGACAGTGTGCAATCGTTCATACTCTAACGGCGTCACGTACGCCACGGGAAAAGGTGGCACACGGAAAAACGGAAAAGGGGACAGATTTATCTTTCCCTCTCCGGTAGCAACATCCTTGCGCCAGTTCACGGCCCCGCTCGCTGATCAAGGAGCCATCGGCTTCAGATGAAAGTCAGCCGGTTTCGAAAACCTTCATCTGCCCCGCGATTCGTCAACACTAGACGCGTGCCGGTCCGATAGGTAAGCGATAAACAGGGCGGATGCCGCCAGTATCGTGAGGCCAATGAAGTCGCCCTGCAGTAATGGCGTGGTACCTGTTTCTACTCCCCCAATCAGTACCAGCGCTGCCGCTGCGAGCAGATACAGCAGGTAGCCGGCAAGGCGCGGCAGAAGCTGCCCCTGGCGCAGACCTATCCATACCAGCCCTGTTGCCTCGATCGCCCAGGTGGCCGATGTCCACTCGGCATCCAGTGCGAGCGGGACGGCCAGTGTCGCAAACAGAATGCCTAGCCCGAGAAAGGACTCGTACAGCAGGCGCAATGGGTGATCCTCGGGGCGCCGAAGCGCTGCGGCAATCGCCAGATAGACTGCAGCCAGCACGACAGCGCTGAGTTCGATACCGTGATCGGTATGTTCGAGCAGGGCGTACTGCAATCCGAATACGACGATGGGCAAGCCAAACACCAGGCTGCCGTCTACCAGCCCTCTCAGCCTGGGTGGCTGGCGGAGCGCGAACAGAATCGAGACAGCCAGGTACAGAGCGAAGAAGGCCGCTATGAACAGCTGAGCTGACATGTAGTGTTCGGGACGGTACTGCATCAGGCACCACGCGCAGGTGATGCCGAAGGTAAACACGAATCCGACCCAATTGTGAGAAATCGGGGTCAGATGAACATTAATTCGTCTGGCTCTTCGGTGGTCGACCCGGTTTCCCTGCGCTGACTGATTGGCCGCTCAGCATCTCTATTTCGCGTTTGAACTTATCGTTCCCCAGAGCCAGACCGCTGAGCGTGGTGGTACGTATCGCCTCGACCAGGTGGTCCGGAAGTACTTCTTTGAATAATCGGCGATAGGCGGACTGCCGCTCCGCTTGGGTCTTTCCCAGCTGTTGAGGATGGAAATCGGGGTCAGATGAACATTAATTCGTCTGGCTCTTCGGTGGTCGTCCTGGTTTCCCTGCGCTGACTGATTGCCCGCTCAGCATCTCTATGTCGCGTTTGAACTTATCGTTTCCCAGAGCCAGACCGCTGAGCGTGGTGGTACGTATCGCCTCGACCAAGTGGTCCGGAAGCACTTCCTTGAATAATTGGCGATAGGCGACCTGCCGCTCCGCTTGGGTGTTTCCCAGCTGTTGATAGAGTGCATGGGGCGAAACCAGTCGGGACGCTTTGCCAAACGCATTGGTTCGGTAGCTGCTCCAGCGGTAGTCGCCCGGAGCGGTCACCATCGCTGCTCGAACGGGGTTGAGCTCCGCAAAAATTGGGGTCAGATGAAGATTAATTCTTTTCGAGGAGGAGCGGAAAATCGATCAGTTCAATGAATGCGTCATCCGCGGTATATGCGTGTGCGGTAACGCTTCATGCGAACTCAAAGAGAAGAGCTTATTCGCGCATTCGTTCGTGCTTCCGATGATTTCTGGAGCGTTTTGGTTTATACCTCTAGTTTTCGCCGCGGTCGGAGTGAACGTTCTCTCGGAAGGTCTACGAAGACCCCCGCAGAAGGGTGAAATCACTCTGGAATCGCTGGCAGACCGCTCTCCTAGATTAGCGGCAAAAGCGATCAGACGATTACGGGATAAGCTGAGCTGAACTGACCCCGGTTTCACGGACACCATAAAAAAGGTGCCAGGTTTATTTTTCCCCTTCGAAGGGAAATCGGGGTCAGATGAACAATAAAATCGTCTGGCTCTTCGAGGGAAATCGGGGTCAAAAAATATTGGGGTCAGATGAGCATCAATTCGTCTGACCTCCGCAGAAATCGTAGGGCAATTGGGGTCAGATGAAGGTTAGCCGGCTTCCGTGCGGAAATCGAGGTCAGATGAACATTAATTCGTCTGACTCTTCGGTGGTCGACCTGGTTTCCCTGCGCTGACTGATTGCCCGCTCAGTATCTCTATTTCGCGTTTGAACTTATCGTTCCCCAGAGCCAGACCGCTGAGCGTGGTGGTACGTATCGCCTCGACCAGGTGGTCAGGAAGTACTTCTCTGAATAATTGGCGATAGGCGGACTGCCGCTCCGCTTGGGTGCTTCCCAGCTGTTGATAGAGGGCATGGGGCGAGACCAGTCGAGACGCTTTGCCAAACGCGTTGGTTCGGTAGCTGCTCCAGCGGTAGTCGCCCGGGACGGTCACCATCGCTGCTCGAACGGGGTTCAGCTCTATATAGCGCTGGCACTGGAGTAGGTATCCATCGGAGTCGACCAGGCAGGACCGGTAGCGTCCTTCCCACAGGGTGCCGGTACGCCGGTGGCGATTGTTGAAATAACGGACATAGCGCCTCCCCAATGCCTGCATCATCAATCCTATGCTTTCCGGGCCGGTCGGCGTAGCAAGTAGATGAATATGGTTGGTCATGAACACCCATGAATGAACGGCCACGCTGTATTCGTTTGAGTATTCGCATAACCACTGCCCGAAGGTGAACATATCTTGCTCGTCTGTGGAAATCGGGGTCAGATGAACATTAATTCTTCATTAATTCTTGGCAGGAATCGCCGAGGACGGGGAAGAACGCGAGCGGCGACTAGATCACAGAAAGCGGCAGAATACTCACCTAGAAATGTTCATCTGATCCAGATTTCCGGCCCCGATTTCCCGTGCCGATCCTGCAATGTTCATCTGACCAGCTTTCGCCGACTTTCCGGGTCGCTTTTCCGTGCTAGACAATCACATCGATACTGTGTTTTTATACAGCTGTGTGCTTTTGCCATGCTATACGAACACCACAACGCTAAGCGGACAATCCTTCATCCTTTGCGACGTCTGGACGTCCTTCTGGTTGACGTCCAGACGTCAGGTTGATATGGTCTGCGAACCAAATCCTAGGCGAAAAACGATGTCTTTAGCTCCCGGTGTCATACGTGATGCAATTATTGCTTTCCTACATACATTGGGCGACGACGCGTCATCCAAGGAGATTGCCGCCGGGATCTCGCGCACTTTAGGGCAGGTATCACCGTCCTCGGTCCGCTCGTACCTTGCTCTCAATACTCCCAAGATATTTGAACGCACCGGGCGAGGACGTTATCGCTTGCAGGGGCTTCCCCTGATCAATTCGTCCGGCGGCGGTAATTTTACACAGGAAAAAATAGGACAAGCCACTTTGTATCGCGCTGACTGCTTCGACTGGTTAGCCTCGCAGGAACCTTGTTCAGTACATGCAGTCGTGACCGACCCGCCTTACGGTCTTGTCGAATACACTGCTAAAGAGACAACGAAGCTTCGCGCTGGTAAAGGAGGGGTATGGCGAATTCCTCCATCTTTTGATGGGCATACCAGGGCTCCGCTTCCACGTTTTACAGTCCTCGACGATCGGGACCGTCAGGCTCTCCATGCCTTTTTTACGAAGTTTGCTTTGCTTACTGCTCGGATCGTTGTGCCCGGCGCGAATGTAATCATTGCGTCGAACCCTCTGCTTTCCCACATCGTCGCTGATGCGATGACTTCCGGAGGTCTAGAGCTCCGGGGATACGTCGCGCGCCAAGTGATGACCATGAGAGGTGGCGATAGGCCGAAGAACGCACACGAGGAGTTCGAGGGCGTGTCGGTGATGCCTAGGTCTCAATGGGAACCATGGGTCGTATTGCGCAGGCCACTCGAAGGGCGAGTGCAAGATAACTTGAGAAAATGGAAAACGGGGGGATTTAGAAGACCCAGTGTGGATAAGCCTTTCGGCGATGTCATACGGTCTCATCCAACACCAGCAACTGAGAAGAAAATCGCGCCACACCCGTCCCTAAAGCCTCAGGCGTTCATGCGTCAATTAATCAGAGGCGTACTCCCTCTTGGGGAGGGAGTAGTCCTCGATCCATTCATGGGGGCGGGATCGACGCTCGCTGCCGCTAATGCTGTCGGCTATAAAAGCATAGGCGTGGAGTTGGACGAAGACTTTTATCAGCTGGCAAAAAATGCGGTCCCTGAGCTATCTCATCTTCGTATCAAAAGCATTGAAGACTGAGCCTGACGAGCCTTACCTCTTCTTTCTCGCTTTTGCCTCTGGCGCACGAGTCGAGGCATAGGAGGGGATTTTATAAACCCACCCTTCCCGAAGCTTTTTGACGCCCTCTGCGTGGAGGGTTGCAGTACGGGTGCCAAGCTCGCCTCGGGCGTTTTTGCGAAAATCATCCACTGTCACTTGCGCAATGTAGACCTCAGTAAATTGCATGGGAAAGCGGTCCGAGACAGGTTGGGTCTCGTTATCGACCTCGTAGACGAAAACACACATCCATTGTGTGCGCGCACCATGCGTATCAACCGCTCCACCTGTTTTTCTCGTGCTTTTGATTTCTACTCCTTGTTCTCCAGCTTTCACGGAGTCATTGGCGTAGATTCCTCGAACAATCAGATCGGGATGACCGTTGAAATACTGGTTTTCAACGAGCGCGCGGGAGGATTTCGCTAATACTGCAGTGATCATGTCAGAGATCAAACCCGACATGATTGCTGGGCGAGTCATGTCGTCCAGACGTTGCAGGCCTTTACCAGACAGGGCCGTATTAACGTCCGCAAAAAAATCGTAAACGTCCTGCATTGCGTGCTCAAAATCGATCAGCCGCAGGTCATACGGAAGGTTGACGTTCTGGTTGAACGCGGCCCTGTCAATCGTATTTTTCTTGACCAATGATATTCTTCCTTGAAGTCTAAGGTGGTGAGGATGAGAGCGCAGGCTGATGCTTACCCAGCGCTTATGGCGCCAACATTACTCTATCTTGTACTAGAAACGCGACATCCGCGAAAATTGGGTTTAGATCAGATGAACATTCCGACTGGCTCCTCGGTGGTCGACCTGGTTTTCCCACCCTAACTGCTTGCCCCGCTCAGCATCTCAATTTCACGTTTGTGAAAAAGGGGTCGGATGAACATTAAATCGACTAGCTCTTCGGCGGTCGACCTGATTTCCCGGCGCTGACTGATTTCCCGCTCAGTATCTCTATCTCGCGTTTGAACTTGAGAGAAATCGGGGTCAGATGAACATTAATTTGTCTGGCGCTTTGGTGGTCGGCCTGGTTTCCCCGCGCTGACTGATTGCCCGCTCAGAATCTCTATTTCGCGTTTGAACTTGTCGTTCCCCAGAGCCAGACCGCTGAGCGTGGTGGTACGTATCGCCTCGACCAGGTGGTCCGGAAGTACTTCTTTGAATAATCGGCGATAGGCGGACTGCCGCTCCGCTTGGGTCTTTCCCAGCTGTTGATAGAGAGCATGGGGTGAAACCAGTCGGGACGCTTTGCCGAACGCGTTGGTTCGGTAGCTGCTCCAGCGGTAGTCGCCCGGGGCGGTGACCATCGCTGCTCGAACTGGGTTCAGTTCTATATAGCGCTGGCACTGGAGTAGGTAATCATCGGAGTCGACCAGGCAGGACCGGTAGCGGCCTTCCCACAGGGTGCCGGTACGCCTGTGGCGAGTGTTGAAATAACGGACATAGCGCCGTCCCAATGCCTGCATCATCAATCCTATGCTGTCTGGGCCGGTCGGCGTAGCAAGTAGATGGATGTGGTTGGTCATGAACACCCACGAATGAACGGCCACGCTGTATTCGTTTGAGTAGTCGCACAGCCACTGCCCGAAGGTGAGCATATCTTGCTCGTCTGCAAAGCAGACCTGGCGATTATTTCCTCATTGAATCAGATGCTGGGGTATGCCTGCGTAAGAAAGTCGCCGCCGCCTGGCCATGTTGAGTCCCTTCCAGTTTCGCAGGCGCATCTTGGCAGGAATCGTCGAGGACGGGGAAGAACGCGAGCGGCGACCAGATCACAGAATGCGGCAGAATACTCACCAGAAATGTTCATCTGACCCCGATTTTCTCGGATTTTCTTTCGAGGTCACCAGTTGCTTGCACAACTGACGGCGATCAAGAGCCTGCTTATTCGCCGAGGGCACCTGGAGCAAGACGATATAAGCGAGCCGATGCAAGTAGCTGCGCAGAAAATCGACGCCGCGCTGACCGCGCCCCATTTAGCCGCGTTGCCAGATGTGCCGGTGCATCAGGCCTGGCCTGTTGAGAACACAGGTGCCGATTCGCTCGATTACGACCTGAAACCCTGGATTCTGCGGCGGTTGAATCTGTCTGTCGATATCGCCATCAAGCTGCGTCAAGATGCGGATAGGGCATTAGCGATCAGGAGTGCCGAGAATCGCCAGGCTAGCCGGGACCGACCGAACTGACCTTCAATTTCTCCCAACGAATAGGAGATTCACCCTTTGGCTTCCAGTCTGCTTGCGCTGATCGATGATATCGCCACCATTCTCGACGATGTCTCGATCATGACCAAAATCGCTGCCAAGAAAACAGCCGGTGTGCTGGGCGATGACCTTGCGCTCAACGCGCAGCAAGTGACCGGTGTGAAGCCGGTCCGAGAGTTGCCGGTAGTGATGGCCGTGTTCAAGGGCTCCTTGCGGAACAAGCTGATCCTGGTTCCTGCTGCGCTGTTGATCAGTGCATTCATCCCCTGGGCGGTGACGCCTTTGTTGATGCTGGGCGGCGCGTTCCTCTGCTACGAAGGCTTCGAGAAACTGGCGCACCGATTTCTCCATGACGATACCGAAAAGCATGCCGAAACCGTCAAGGCGCTATCGGATCCGCATGTGGATATGGTGGCTTTCGAGAAGGAGAAAATCAGCGGAGCGGTAAGAACCGACTTCATTCTGTCTGCGGAAATCATCGCGATCACGCTGGGCACAGTGGCCGACGCGCCGTTCCTGCAGCAGGTCCTGGTGCTGACAGGCATTGCATTGATTATGACCTTCGGCGTTTACGGCCTGGTTGCGGGCATCGTCAAGCTGGACGATCTGGGTCTCTTGTTGAGCCAGAAGACCAGCGCCGTGGTAAAGCGTATTGGCAGGGCCATACTCTTTATCGCGCCCTGGTTGATGAAAGCCCTTTCAATCGTCGGCACGGCAGCGATGTTCATGGTCGGTGGCGGCATTCTTACTCACGGCTTCACCGCTGTGCATCATGCGATTCTAACCAGCGCCGAGTTTACCCTGGCTCTGCCGTATATAGGCTCAGTGATGAGCGGACTGTTGCCAACGCTCCTCGATGCGCTGTTTGGCATATTGGCTGGTGCTGTGATTCTCGGCGTTGTCACGTTGGGGAGCCGGCTTTTTGGGAAGGGTCGGGCTCACTAACCTGTCCGGTTTATTGGCGCGACGTTGGGCCTACGTGCGGAGCGCCGTGGCCCAGGCTGCCCAGACAAAGTAAATCTGCACTCTTAATCAAAAGCCGCTTATAGCGCTTACTCCACCATCCTGATCAGACCCTCTTGCGCCACCGAAGCGACCAACTGGCCATCCTGGCTGTAGATGCTGCCTCGGTTGAGTCCGCGCGAGGCTCCGGACCATGGGCTGTCCATAACGTATAGCATCCAGTCCTCGGTTCGGATTTCAGCGGCGTGAAACCAGATGGCGTGGTCGATGCTGGCGGAGCGAATCTGGGGGTCGCGCCAGGTCACGCCGTGAGGCCGCATGCAGGTACTGAGCAGGGACAGATCCGACGCGTAGGCGAGGGTGGCTCGTTGCAATGGCGCGCTATCCCCTATCGACTCGCGGCTGCGGAACCACATGCTCTGCTGGTCCGTCGGCTCGACTTTCAGGAAGTTGGCATCACCGTTAACCGGCCGGACCTCGAAAGGGCGCTCCCGGCTGAGCATGGGGTAGAGCGCCTCAGGAAGCTGGTCGGCGTGCACCTGGGCGAGTTCTCGCTCATTCGGCAAGCCTTCCGGGCCGCGTTTTTCTGGCATCGGTTGCTGGTGGGCCAGCCCCGGCTCGGGCGCCTGGAACGACGCCGTCAGGCTGAAGATCGGCTTGTCGTTCTGCCGGGCGACCACCCGGCGGTTGCTGAAGCTGCGGCCGTCCAGGTCGGCGAAGACCTCATAGTGGATCGGCAAGGCGCTGTCGCCCGGGCGCATGAAATAGTTGTGGGCGGAATGCACCTGTTTGTCCGGGGCCACCGTGTTGGAGGCCGCCATGAGCGCCTGGGCCAGCACTTCGCCGCCAAAGATTCGGCCGCGATCGCCCTCAAGGCGGTGCCCGATGAAGTGAGTCTCGTCGATCCGGTCCACCTCCAACAGGTCGGATAGCGAGCTCTTCTGTTTCGGTTGGTTCATGAGGTGAGGTTCTCGTGCCAATTTGGAAGCGCTTCCAGCGGAGGGGAACCTTAGCACAGCCGACCTGCGCTGTTCAGCGTCTACATTAACGGGGTCAGAAGAACCTTAATTTAGCCAGAAGCGTTCGTCTGGCCCCATTTCTCCAAGCGTGCGCATGCCAGTACCATGTGCTGGAAGTATCTGCTCAAGACTAGAACTGCGGAGTCGCTTGAACTTCAGCGAGCCGGCTCTTCTGGTTCCACCTGACTATCGCCGCCCTGTTTGTCTTTAACGTCAGCCTCAGCCTCCGCATCTTTGGCTATCCGCCTCCCAGCAAAGCGCGTGATCATCGGCCCAACAAGGCAGGTCACGAAAATTACGATGATGATTGCGTCGACGGTTGTTGCATCGATCAGCTCGGCCTGGAGCGCAGTGACTGCCACCGCGAGCGTCGCAGCAGCCTGGGGCAGTGCGAGTGATGCCATGACGATTCGGGCGGTCGGCCGGTAGCCGAACCACCAGCCGGTCGCCCAGGCGGCGGCAAACTTTGCGAATACGATTGCGAGCAGCAGCATTGCAGCCTCCAGCCATGCTTCGCTGCCGCCGAGCAGCACGTCGAGCTCGAGGCGCATGCCGGTTGAGAGGAAAAAGAACGGGATGAACAGCACCTGACCCGCGAAGCGGACGTGCTCAAGTAGCGGCGGCTGCGACTTCAACGACCGATTCAAGCACAGACCGGCAAGGAATGCCCCCAGGATATTCTTGGTGCCTATCAGTTCAGCGGCCATCGATAACACGAACAACACGGCCAGCACTGCGAGTGCCTTATCGGCACGGTGTGCCCATGGGCGCTCAAAAAACCAACGGCTGGAACGCGGTAAGACGAGAAGGCCGACGGCAACCAGTGCGACGAGCAATACCAGCGGCAGGTAGCCGTCAGGCCCCTTCGTATCGCCGCCGGCTGACTGAAGCACCAGGACCAGCATCACCAAAGCGAGCGTGTCGGTCAGCAATGTGCCGCCGATGGTCGCGACGATAGGGCGGTGGTGCATTAGCTTTTGCCGCTTGATGATCGGATAGCCGAGCAACGTATGCGACGACAAGGCCGCCCCGATCAACAACGCACCAGCCCAGCCATCGGCGAATACGAGGCCGACACCCACCGCTGATACCATCGACAGGATGAACGTTGTAAGTCCGAATCCGATCGCCTCAGCCTTGTGATGGCGGACCACCTCAAGGTCGATCTCGATGCCGGCGAGGAACATGATGTAGACGAGCCCGACGGTGCCGAGCAGCCCGACCACCGGCTCGGACGGCACGAGCTCATAGCCGCCGGGGCCGACCAGCATGCCGATCACCAGCAGCCCGACCAACGCCGGAATGCTCAGCCGCTGGAAGAGCAGGTGCACCAATAGCACCCCTACTGCCAATACGGTTAACTGGAGCATCGGGTCGGAGATAGGCAGTTCGATCATGAGTGGATGCTCCAAGAAAAAAACTAGGGTCAGATGAGCATTTCGCTCGGGGACTGCGGCCAGTTCAAACTGACCCCTTTATCCGCTGATTCACTCCCGCATCTCGTTGCGGCGCATGGGCATTGCATCGATGTCCGCAAACAGAGCCTCTAGATCGACCTGGTCCAGCCGGTCTTTCACTCCGCCATCCTTACCGATCAGGATCACCTGGCCGGGCTCGATCCGGTAGGTCTGCAGGGTGTTGGCCTTTAGCTCCGGTGCCATTGGTCCCGAGTAGTTGGTAAGGGTTCTGGAGTCCTTGAATACCAGCCAGAGGAGATCGCGATCTGTAACGCCGGCTGCATTGTCTTCGAGTAGGGATGCTGCCTTCTCTGCGTCGGCCACTTCATTAACAACGATGATCCGGTTTTGCCATTGCAAGCTGGAAAGGTCGGTCAGCATAGGTTGCTCGCTGCTTTGCGCACAGAGACTGAACAGGAGAAGAAGGAGGGTGATGTACCGCATAGATTGATCTCCAGATACTTGGCCCAGGCCCGTATGGACGCCAGTGAACTGATCCCCGAGCGTACCGATACATCAAAAGTAACCATACCCAGCCTATGGTGAGTGGACCGATGAGAACCGGAAGCTAATATCGTAGCAGTCACTGTGCGATCACACTTCGGCCGTCATGGCAGAACAATGGATTACCCTTCAGGAGCACTCATGGTCCCTTTCAGACATTCCCTGATTTTTCTCGCTACTCTTGGGCTGTTGACGGCCTGCGACAACTCAACAAACGCAGATGACACAGATCAAGCTTCTGCGCCGTCCAATTCAGCCCAGGCAGCTCCTGCAGAATCGTCTTCCAGTGCGGCCGATACCGAATCTGCTGAAACAACGGCGGCATCGGATCAGGACGAGGCGGAATCAACCGATTCTGGTACGCCGTTTTCCGTCAGCGAGGTGACGCGGTTCGAGCAACCCTGGGCCATGACATTCCTGCCAGACGGCCGACTGCTGGTGACAGAGATGGCGGGTAACCTGCGTTTGCACGATCTCGACAAAGGCGAGACCGGCAGCATCGAGGGCGTGCCCGACGTGGTTCAAGCCGGACAGGGTGGCCTGGGTGATGTGCTCGTGCATCCGCAGTTCAAGGATAATCAGCAGATCTATATCAGCTATGTCGAGGCTGGAGACGGCGGTTCTGGTGCGGCGGTCGCCCGGGCGCGGCTGGTATTGGACGAGAATGGTGGCGGCGAGCTTGAAGATCTGGAAGTTATCTGGCGGCAGACACCGAAGGTGTCTGGCGATGGTCATTTCAGTCACCGGCTTGCCTTTGATGATGAAGGAAAGCTGTGGATCAGCTCCGGCGAGCGGCAAAAGTTCGACCCGGCTCAGGACATGGACGGTAATCTGGGCAAAATGATCAGACTGAACGCCGACGGCAGCGTGCCTGACGGTAATCCTTTTACCGATCAGGGCGAGGTGGCGGCCCAGGTCTGGTCGTTGGGTCACCGCAATATTCTCGGCATGGCATTCGATGCTGACGGCAGGTTGTGGGCCCATGAAATGGGGCCAGAAGGTGGCGATGAGCTGAACCTGATCGAAAAGGGTGCCAACTACGGTTACCCGATCGTATCCAACGGCGAGCACTATGACGGCAGGGACATCCCCGATCACGATACCCGCCCAGAGTTTGAGGCGCCCGTTATCACCTGGACGCCGGTCATTTCACCGGCAGGGTTCATCATTTATGACGGCGAGCTTTTCCCGGAGTGGAAGGGTAGCGGCTTTATCGGCGGCCTCTCATCCAATGGGTTGGTGCGTGTCGCGTTCGATGGAGAAAACGCCCGGGAGGCGGAACGCTTTGATCTGGAGCGTCGTATACGCGAGGTCGAGCAAGGACCGGACGGCGCAGTCTGGCTCCTGGAAGATGGTCGGCGTGGAGGCAACGGCACGCTGCTGAAGCTGACGCCGAAGGAGTAGATCGATAGCAGAGCCAGCCTGGTGCTGGCTCTGCTACGCCTCGCGTTACAACTCCAGATATTCCGCGATCAAGAACGCTTCACCCTTGCCTTCGTGCGCACCGAAGTAGCTGACCGGCTCGCGTTCGCCGTTTTCGATAGACCCCACCTCACAGTCAATGCCGTATTGCTTGGCCAGGCCATTGAACAGGTCCACCGGGTAGTTCAGGTGAATGTTTTTCGTCACCGGCTGGCTGATGCCCAGCTCCCAATCAGCACAGTCCTCGCTGTCGCAGGCGTTGATCAGGGTGACATCGTTAGCCGTATTGGCTTCGGCATAAGCCTGTAAGGCCGCCTGCAGTTCAGGCAGGCTCTGCCGTAGTTTCTTTTCCCGCTTTTCTTCCAGGCGGTCACAGGCAACAAGAAAGTAGACAAGCATCTGAAGTATCCGGTTTGGCGGCAACACCCAGCCCGTTGCCGATCAATGAAGGTTGCCGTCAGTTTACCTGCTTACGACGTGCGAGGGAGCCGCAACGTGACTCGTTACACATCCCGGCGTGCGAACTGGCGGGCATCCCGTAGACTGAGCAAACACTCATCTCGAGAGAACCCATAATGTTCGGCCTATTCAAGAGCGACCCGGCAAAGAAGTTGCGCAAGCAGTACAACGCCAAGCTGGAAGCGGCCATGCAGGCGCAGCGTAACGGCGATATTCGCACGTACTCCATGCTGACTCAGGAGGCCGATACGCTGTGGAAGCAGCTGGAGCCGTTGGAGAAACAGCGAGGATGAATGAACTGGCCTCTCGCCTGATGTTATCCCTGTTCATCGTTGCCCTTGTGGGCTGCAGTGCCGTCCCAGAGGGCGAGGGCGGTACGTCTGTTGGCTTCACCGAAACCGGGCTGGCGTCCTTCTACGCGGACCACCACCAGAACCAGAAGACCGCCAACGGTGAGCGCTATAGCCACAAGCTGAATACCGCCGCGCACAAGAAGTTGCCCTTCGGCTCTCAGGTGCGGGTGACCAACCTTCAGACGGGCAAGAGCGTGGTGGTCCGGATCAACGACCGCGGCCCCTTTGTGCGCGGGCGGATCATTGACCTGTCCAAGTCGGCGTTCAGCAAGATCGGCAACACCTCTGCGGGGGTGCTGAAGGTGAAGATCGAAGTGATCAAGTGATGTCCGTCAGCTGCGGTAAGAGGGTTTCATACCGTCCGGGTCAAGGTCAGGTACCGTGCGATACCCCGCCATTACCAGACTGAACACACCAAACAGCAACAGGCCGATCGCCACCAGCGTGAATAACACGCCGGCATCTCTCAGGGAGGAGACTGCCTCGCCCAGTGTCTTGACCTGCGAAGAACTGGACAGCCACGCCGATTGCACAAAGGACCAACTGATCACCGCAAAGACCACTGCTCTGGCAGCGAAACCAGCGTGGCCGATGAATTTGGTGAAACCAGGTGCGCGGGGCGAAATCCGTTGCATGAATTCGCCCGAAATAGCTTTTTTTGCTTGAGCCAATGCAGCCCCCAGGAAGCACAGACCAACAATCCCTACCACGATGGCCCCGAACTCCATCGACAATATGGTATTGGTCGCTTGTTGTGCTTCCCCTCCGCCCCCGCCGCCGGAGGATTGCTGATTACCCTGGGCGAACTGGAAGGCGGTGTACGCCAGCACCAGGTGGGCCAGGCCGCTGGCACCGTGCCCCAGCCGCTGGGCAATGCCCTTCTTGTCTCGGCCATAATTTTCTGCGTCAAAAAGCAGTGAAGACAGGCGGTAGAGCGCATAGCCGACCAGACCCAGTGCGCACAAATAGAGTATGGGGGTGCCACCTGGCACTTCCTGCAGGTAATCAAAAACGCCTTGCGGACCCTCGCTTGCCTGGCTTTGCCCTGTGGCAGCCAGGAAGAGGTAACCGAGCAGAAGATACACCACCCCACGAGCGGCAAAGCCCAAGCGTACCAGCCAGCTAAATTTTTCAGATTTGTCTACCATGACCAGTTCCTTCAGTTGAAAGCATCACCCGCAGCAGGCGAATACTCGGTCGGATGACTGCGTGGAGGCCTACCTACTCGGACTCCAAAAGATGTAGGAGGTCAAACGCGGGGGTTGGTTCAGGAAGAGCGGAGAGGTGTGCGTAGACGGGAGAATGGCGGCAGTTGCGAGTGAGCTGACGCCGGGCCTGCGTTTCCAGCGCCCCAAGACACACGTTCTCCGAGGGTAAAAAGTAATGTCCTTTGTTGTTGTGTTGCTGTTGCTGTTGCTGGAAACAGCGCATCCGTACGGTTTGAATTGGTCTGTTGGCTCTGCGCCTGGCACTGCTGGCGACATCTGCGCACCGGCATGCCAAAACTATCACGGCGCTTCCGGACTTGCGTTAACCGGAATGAGCTATATCGACGAAATGAAAGCGGGTGCTGTGCGGAGCCGGGCGGCACTTTTT
Organism: Halopseudomonas xinjiangensis; assembly: GCF_900104945.1. Lineage (NCBI taxonomy): Bacteria > Pseudomonadati > Pseudomonadota > Gammaproteobacteria > Pseudomonadales > Pseudomonadaceae > Halopseudomonas > Halopseudomonas xinjiangensis. The sequence goes on from NZ_LT629736.1 coordinate 941,460, forward strand.
CAGGCGATGCATTAAGGATGCGAGATTGTCTAGGCTTGTACGGGCAGCCGCGCGGTTGAAAACCGATGATGTGTCAATTTAACCGCTTCCGCCACAGCCTGGCTTGTTCTCCCGATTTGGGCAACCTACATGCTTCGGTTCAGCGTGCTCGGCCGCGTTGGTCCAAAGCAGCGCTTGCCCAAAACCCAGATTCCGACGCGAGCGGTTTTTGGAAAGGTGGCAGGACGCGCAAAGCGGGGTGGTGATAAACTTTGCCTTTCGCTAGATCGTATGCCGAACGAAAAAGGAATTTTCGATGCAACCAAGGGGGAAGTGGTTTCCGACGGTCGCCATCTCTTTAGCTATCGCGCTGGGGGGATGCAAGGAAGATCGAGGCGGAGCGGAGTCCGACGCCAAGCATTCTGAACCACGCATATTGATAACTCAGTCGAGCGGCCTGGCAGCAGGGATACCCGCGACGCCCTTGATAAGGAAACCTCTTCCAGTCGCGGAGCATACAAGGCGCGCTCATGACTACCGCGTTTTCCAAGCGGAGCTTCCGATCGTTCCTCCAGCGGCGCTTCAGGACGCCGAAATCTATCTCGGTAAGTATGATGCTCTGCAAGGCGATGCGTTGTACGTACTGGAGGTGCCTGACGGCTGGGATGGAGATGGCCTGATTATGTGGGCTCGCGGTTATGCCGGCGACGGCGATATCCTGACTTTGCCTACGCCTCCCGCCGCATGGCGCCAAGCGGTCATAGGTGCGGGGTACGCTTGGGCGGCTTCGTCCTATTCGGCCAATTTCTATGACGCCCGGGCCGGCTTGGAAGATACCAACAAGCTCGCTCTGAACGTGATGAGCTATGTCGAGCGTGATTCAGGTGCACGGCTTTCTGTACCTAATCAGTATCTTATTTCCGGCGCGGGCATGGGCGGGCACGTTGCCGCCGCTGCAGTCGACCGAGAGAACAATGAGCGCACCAACTCCAAGGTCCCCTACGAAGGCGCTGCACCTTTCTGTCAATCCGAGCAGAACCAATTTCAATGGCTCGGAGATTACACTTGGTTGATGATGGAACTAGCTGGATACGGTGATGAAGACTACTCCAAATTTCCAGAACTAGTCGGCCAGTTTCAGTATGTCGATACCCTGCCATCGCTAGTCCGCTTCGGTCCGATGGTAGACGCCCTGTTCTTTCGACAACCACCCGGCGAGCCGAAATGGCTCTAGCCCACGGGATTCGGCGGGTACCCCTTGATGAACATCGCTACGTATTTGACCGGAGGTCAGCGGCCTGTCTTTACGTTAGGCTTCATGTCCGTGTACCAAGATGTGGTTATGAGCACCGGCGGCGGTGACGGGACGATCAACGGAATTCTGGGAAAAAACTTTTACGGTAATGAAAGTCAGTTTTATCGGTTTTCCGGTACTCCAGCGAAGACCATGGAAGAGTTTATCTTTAACGCCGGGGTCTCTCGAGTTACCGCTGACCCGGATGCGAATCCCCTTCGCGACGATGGGGTGCGTTGGATTCCATTGGTAAACGGAGATTTCGATGTGCCGGTGCTGACTATGCACACGCTCGGCGACTTCTATGTACCGTTCCGTCATCAGCAGTTATACCGTGAGCGGGCGATCGCAAGCGGGAATGACGATTGGCTTGTGCAGCGAGCGATTCGGGCGCCAGGTCATTGCGACTTCTCGGCAGGTGAATACCAGGTAGCGCTCGCCGATTGGCTGCAGTGGGTGAATCAAGGTGTCAAGCCGACCGGTGATGACGTGCTCACTCCAGAGATAGTCGCAGATTTCAACTACGGGTGCGCATACACCGTCGGCCAACGCCCCCTGGTAGGAGTCTGCCCGCCCGATAGTCTGCATGCGAAATCTGGCGTTATGCAAAACGATGTTATTAGGCGGTTTCCCTGAGGGGAGGCGGCGACCTCCGCTTGTGCGAAAAAGGAAAAAGGCGGCGAGAATGCGCAGATTGCGTCGCGATAAACACTGCATTTCGCTAGAGTCAAATGCCGAAAGAAAAGGGAATTTTCGATGCAACCAAGAGGAAAGTGGTTTCCGACGCTCACCATCTATTTAGCTATAGCGCTCGGAGGATGTAAGGACGATCGAGGCGGAGCGGGGTCAGACGCCGGGTATTCTCAGCCACGCACACTGATAACTCAGTCGAGCGACCTGGCAGCAGCAATACCTCCAGCGACGCCCTTGATTAGGAAACCGCTTCCAGTATCGCGATCGGCTCAGATCGAGGAGGTCGTTAGCGCTTCAAATGACCCTGCCCTAGTGTCAGGGAATGACGTGTTAGTCGAGGTATTGGTCTCCAATCCCATGGACGCAGTGGCAGACGTGTTGGTTACGCTGAACGGTGTCGACGTTACGAGCGAATTCGATTTGCGAACGCAACATCGCATTATCGGGCTAGTTTCCGGTCTTGAAATTGGCGAAAACACGATCATCGCATCGTCCCGCACCAACCCGTCGTCGTCCGCGCAACTAATCGTAAGAAATCATCCATCCTCAGGACCTATATTTTCTGGCCCGCATCTTCAGCCTTGGATTTGTGCTCAGCCGAGCCCAACCACAGTTACAGTTGTTAACCCGGCCAGCGGAGATTCCGCAGAAGCGGAGGCACGTGTAAGCGGATTGTCCAACCTGCCGGACTCAGACTGCAATATCCCACAGGAAGTGAGCTATTACTACCAGCCCGCCAGCATCTCAGGTTATTGCAGGCCCGATACTCATTCACCGAACGCGTGCTTCATTCCGTTTGATGTCGCCAATCCTCCACTCGATAACGAGATCGCCAGATTCAAGAATGATCGAGGTGATACTGTTCGAAAAATCCTTGCGGTTGAGCGCGGGGCACTGAATCGAGGGATGTATTATTTAATGGTGTATCACGATCCTGAGAAACCTCATCACCCCGCGCAACCGCAGAAAGGTTGGAACAATAAGTTGATTCTTAATTTCGGAGGGAATATATGGGGCGGCCGATACCAAATCCCTTCGTCGGGCTATTTCCCTGATCCTGTAGTGCTGGCGCTGCATGCAGGGTATATGTTCGTCAACACGACCTTGAATGACTACAGGAACAACTTCAATCACGCCGTAGGCGCGGAAGCGCTTATGATGTTAAAAGAGCGAATCGTAGAAACGTACGGGCCAATTCGCTACACCGTAGGCATCGGGGCTAAAGGTGGGTCCACCGCTGCGCTGTCTGTAGCTGGCAGTTATCCAGGGCTGATTAATGGATTGGTTGTCAGCGAAAGTACCGCGGATGAATTGACCATGCGTATCGAAGCCTCTGAGTGCGCGCTGTTCAGTGGTCCCGGTGGATATCTTTCAACCATTCCTTCGGACGAGCAAGACGAGTTGGCACTTAGCTTTAGCGGTCATTTCGCTGCTAGTAATTGTGTAAACTTGAACCAAGATTATCATCTATGGGGCGCGAGACCGGGTTTCGCAACAAATTGCGGCGAGATTTTTCCATCCAGCCTCGTATTCCATCCGACAGAAAACCCCGGCGGTGTGCGTTGCTCGCATGTAGAACATAATGTCAACATGCTTGGCAGCAGCGCCTACCCAGACGGTGTTACCCGAGCAAACCAGCCACTGGATAACGTGGGGGTGCAGTACGGCTTGATGGCTCTGCGTCGTGGCACCATCTCACCCGAGCGGTTCGTGCACTTGAACGAAAATATTGGTCAGCACGATGGGGACTTCAGTCGTGTTCCTGGAGTACGTAGGAACGAAGCTAAGGTTGAGGCTCTAGAAAGAGCTTATCGTTCAGGAATGGTGACGAATGGGCGTCACCTGGCAAGCGTCGCAATTATTGACATGCGGCCAAGCGAGCAGGCTTGGAGCAATACGCTGAGCTGGAGAGTCCTTCCTCTGCGCAAGAGATTAACTGACGCAAACGGCCGTTACGACAATCATATCATTTGGGCATATTCCTCAATATCCCCCCCTCAAATAAACGCTTTCACCGCGATGGACCGTTGGTTGGAGACTGTCGAAGCAGATGATACCGATCGTTCCAATGCGGAAAAGGTGGCAGCAGCTAAACCAACGGACGTTACTGATCAATGCTTGACTAAGTTCGATCTAGAGATAATAGATATAGGATGGGGCTCCCAGGACTGTCCGGTGAAGTTTGGTATGTCACCTCGCCAGGTCGCTGGGGGGCCGCTCGCCGAAGACGTACTTAAGTGCCAACTCAAGCCGCTTGTTCTGGAAAGTGATGATTACACTCTGATTGAAAATGGTGCTGCGATAGTCTTTACTTCAGAACAGCGAGTGCGACTGAAGTCCGTCTTTGCAGAGGGCGTCTGCGATTGGACGAAGCCGGGGGTTGGTCAGCAAGCCAGTCCCGGTTGGATGAGCTTCGCCGATGGCCCCGACGGAAAACCTCTAGAGTTAACTTCGTATGGTCCTGGCGAGAAATAAAGGTTGCCAGTGTGATGACGAAACACGGTAGATCGGAGGATTGGCTATAGGCGACGCGTACGCTTCTCGATGAGAGGCATAGTGGATCCAGCGATACCTGGAACCAACATAGGCCCTGTGAAGCCGGCAGCGGGAGCGCTCGATGGCGCGCTCGTCAAAGCGTTCGCTCAACCCAGACCGGTAGAAGGCGAGTTTCGGCAAACCGAGTTATTTTGACGGAGAACACTAACTCATCTGTACTCGATCGAGGCGAAGCAAGGCGTTATGCCCGATCCTAACGCTTGTTGTTCTCGTCTGCACAGCTCTAGCTCGATTACCCGGATGCCTACCAATCATTCCGGACGTTCGAACCAGGCTAACTCTAACGGCACAGCGTCGGGGCCATTGACGTAACTCATCCAGCCTGGGTTCAGTTGCTGTCCCACGCCTGGCTTACCCCAATCACACACACCGTCAGCGAACACCTTCTGTAGCCGGTCTTGCTGGTGTGCTGTAAAGGTTATCCGATCACCACTGCCGGCGAACGTATAATCCTTACTCTTCAAATCGAGCGGTTTGAGTCGACACTTGAGTATATTCTCAGTCGCTGGTCCACCTGCAACCTGGCGGGGTGACAGGTTGAATTTTACGGGACACTCTGGCGCATCAAGGCTCATTTCCTGCACCGCGCCTTGTCCCGTGCCGGCCAAACAGCGATCGGTTGCTTCAGCAGGCTTCGCAACGATCACCTTCTCCGTTAGGAGGCGCGGGGTATCATCCTTTTCTATTGCGCTGAGCCAACTATCCATGGTCTTAAACGCCGCCTCGCTCAGCGGGGGCATGGAATGGAACGCCCAGATCACGTGGTTGTCATGGTGATGATGAACGTCAACGAGCCGCTGACGTACCGACTGAGAGCGCCAGTTTAAGTCTTGACTCCAGGACGTTTCATTTATTCGGAGGTCGATGATCGGCACGTTGCCCAGGTAACGGCCGTCGGTGACCATTCCTGAGCGATAAGCCCTTTCCAAGCTTTCGAGTGTTGCAACACTTCGCCGAGGGCCCGCGACTCTTACATGGTCCTGACTGTAGTAACCAATGTTTTCATTGATATGCACGAACTCTTCCGGGGACATGGTGCCGTTCCTCAAAGACAGCAAACCATACTGAATCCCAGTATTATCCAATGGATGGCCAGCTCTCGTTACGCCGTCCGGGCCAGTATGTCGGCCGAGCAGGTTAACGTTGTGTTCGAGATGAGAACATCTCACGCCGCCGGGATGGTGGGTCGGATTATATTGCAAGTACGGATGGAACGTGGGGCCACAGCTTGTATGCGAGCTAGGGTTGAGTGCCTGCAACCGTCCGCCATTCAAGCTGAGGCAATGACTGAAATCGTAGTGGCCGCTAAATGTCATCGACATGCGGTCTCGTTCCTGCCAGTCAAGCGTAGGGAAGTTAGAAAGATAGCCACCAGTAGCGCTAAACAGACCACAGTCTATCGCTTCGATGCTGGTGGTGAGTTCATCGGCATGGGTTTGTTCTGTAATGAGCCCGTCCAGAAGACCAGGATACGCTGACGCTATGGACAGCTGCGTGAGCGAGCCGCCCGAACTTCCAGTCCCCACTGCGTATCGAATTGGGCCGTAAGTCTCTACGATACGTTCTCTCATCATCATCAGTGCTTCAGCTCCGACGGCATGATTGGAACTGCTGGAATGGTCAGTCAGCGTGGTCGTTGCAAGCATGTAACCAGCCCGAAGGGCGGCTTCGTTAAAGAAAGGAGAGTTTGGTGGTGCCTGGCGTCGGCTCCCCCAAATATTTCCTGCAAAAGAGAAGACGACCTTGTTGTTCCAGCCCTTCTGGGGTTGTGCAGCGTGATGCGGCTGAGCCGGGTCATGGAAAGTCACTAAGGAGAACATCCCTCGGTTTAGCGCACCGCGCTCTACCGCTATAATGCTACGAACTGTATCGCCTCGGTCATTGGTGAATCGCGCAATGTCACTATCGGCCGGTGGGGTGGCAGGATTGAACGGGATGAAGCAAGGCTTTTCGCCCTCTATAGTCATAAAGCAGAAGCTTTCCGCTCGAGCTAGCGGTTGGTAGTAATAGCGGGTTTCGCTAGCCATGTCACAGTTTGCGTCCGGCTCTACGGCCAGCCCGCTTACAGGTGCGGTCATCTCGGCCGATCGTCCAGTCGCCGGATCGGTCACTGTCACCCATTTTTCTTTAGGCTGAGCACAGACCCAGGGCTGTAAATGCGGACCAGAAAATATTGGTCCCGACGAAGAATGGTTCGTTACTACCAACCGCGCGGACAACGACGGATTTGCCCAGGATGAAGCAACGATAGTGTTTTCGCCAACTTCAAGACCTGAGACTAGCCCAATGTATCGATTTTGCGCTCGCAGCCCGAATTCGCTCGTTACGACGACACCGTTAAGCGTTACAATGACATCGGCAGCTGCTTCCATTAGGTTCGTGACCAGTACCTCGACCAACACGTCATTGCCTGACACTAGAGCAGGGTCATTTGAAAGACTGATGACACCCTTAATCTCGGCTGATCTCGAGACTGGAAGGGGCTTTCTAACTAGTGGCATCGGTGCGGGCAATAGCGCTAGGGCGCGTACCTGAGGTAACTCTGTGCTTTGCTCCGAATGCTCTTGATCTAAATCCGGTGCACCTCGATTGTTTTTGCATCCACCCAGGAGAATAATTAGAGATACGGCGAGTAATGGAGCCCACTTCCGTTCTTGTCGCATCGAAAATTCCTTTTTTCGTTAGCATATGAATGTGTCTAAAAGCGCAGCTTTGTCTTGATCACGTTGGCACATCTTGACTGCCATTTGTTGAAACAGCAACGTTAAGGCGAGGCAAAACTACGAAGCAACTGGACCACATCCATACTACTGTTGATGAAATGCAAGCTTTGGATTGACGCCATTGCAGTGGTGAGCGTTTTTTTGCGAGCGCAAACGCACCGGCCTAGCTGATGACGCTACCGTTTCGTCTAGGCCTAGCCTAGCCTGGCCTGGCAGAGGCCGTCCGCTGGCTGCGGTCGTCCACTTGCGTCGTTCAATCGCTTGAGGGGCCTACTACTGGTCGGATCCGGTTGGCTGAGGCTACTGGCCTGAAAGGTCGCCAAGCGGGCCGAGACTGACGCTTCGGTACCGAGCTGTTAACCGTCAAACCTTTAGCTGTCTTTGACTGCGTACTTGTCCTTCATCAAATACGCATAGGCTGTATTGAAAGCCACTTCCTGAAAGGCCTTGAGGCCGGTGCCGGCATAATCGATCTGAATCGGGTTGCGCTTCAGCGAGTCCTTGATATCAGTCGTCGACATGATGACCACGTTCAGGTCGGTGATCAGCTCGATGGCCGCCTCCAGCTTGAAACCGACCGCGCCGCCAGCAAACTTGCCCTTCATTGGTCGCTGGCGGATGACAACCTGGTCTACCTGGTAGTCCTCCATCAGCTTGGCAAAGGTCTGCTGGAAATAGCGCAATTCAGTCGTGCTGTTGACGTCCTTCAGGGTCAGCTTCCGAGAGCGAAAATCGGGTAGCTCAAAGATGTCGTCGCTCAACGACAACAAGCACACGTTCACGTCATTACTGTTGATCTCAACGCCACACACTCTCATGGAACACCCCATCTAGCTGAATTGGCGCAGTGTAGCGCAAACGCTGGGCGGATCTGTCGATTGCCGCTTAGTCGAGTGGTTTGAATGGTTGGGAGGTATCTGGGATGAACGCGTGCCCGCCGAAGCTGTTACGCATGGCGGCCAAGAGCTTGTCGCCGTAGGAGTCGGGCTCGCGCGAGCGTAGCCGCTCGAGCAGCGCCAGGGTGATCACTGGCGCCGAAACATCCAGCGCGATTGCTTCGGCTACAGCCCATCGCCCTTCGCCTGAGTCGCGGACATAAGGAGCGATCCCCTTCAATCCTGGGTTGTCCTTCAGCGCCGAGGCGGTCAGATCCAGCAGCCATGACCGCACGACGCTGCCGTTGCGCCAGAGATCGGCAATTTGATGCACGTCCAGATCAAGCTCCGTCTTCTTGCTGAGGATGCTGAAGCCTTCGGCCAAGGCCTGCATCATGCCGTACTCGATGCCGTTATGGACCATCTTGCTGAAATGCCCGGCACCGGCTGGTCCGACGTGGGCCCAGCCGCGGTCAGGCGAGGGCGCGAGCGCCTGGAAGATCGGCGTGAGTCGCTCAACGGGCGCCTGCTCCCCGCCGATCATCAGGCAGTAACCCTCGGTCAGGCCCCAGATACCCCCACTGGTACCGCAATCTAGGTAGTTGAGCTGGTGTTGTGCGTATTCCCGGGAGCGGCGCATGCTGTCCTGATAGAAGGAATTGCCGCCGTCCACCAGCGTGTCGCCTGGCTCGAGCAGCGGCAGCAGCTCGTCGATCATGGTTTGAGTGATGACGCCGGCAGGAAGCATCAGCCATACCACGCGCGGGGTCGGTAGTTGTTGCACCAGCTTCGCTGCCGAATCCACGCTTCGGCCTCCCTGTTGCGCAAACACCTCGCGGACCGTCGGCTGAGCGTCCAGCCCGACCACCTCATGCCCGCTCTGCATCAGTCGTTGCGCCATATTCGCGCCCATACGTCCCAGACCAATCATGCCGAGCTGCATCAGTATCCTCCGGTAATTCGCTGTGGTTACGAAAAGGCGGCTTGTGCCTTTCAGGATTCTCTCAAGCCTAGTTCACCGTTCATGATTCGGACGGCCTGCGGTGCGCGATGTGCGAGGAGAAAGGATCGCCGCATACCACCCAATCACCATGGTGTATGCGGCCAGAAAGTAACGGCTGAACATCCATGTGCTGCCCTAAGATAGCGGCACAACAATAAGCAGGGTTTCAGCATGAAGAAATGGATCATCTCGGTCGCGGTGCTGCTGGTGGTGGGGAGCGGCGTTCTGTGGGCGACGGCCGACAAGGATATGCGCAGGCTGGCGCTGAACTTCCCGACCAACGAGAGCGTGCTGTTCTGGTCAACCGAGCAGCGCGATGCTGCTTTCCGGGCCATGGACCGCTTGCCGGTTCTTTCGGATGCGCGGGTGATTCCCGCTGGTGACAATGCCTACCCGTTACCTGAGGGTGCGCCGCTGGATATCGATCTGGACGTCGACGCTTATATGAAATCGCAGCGCGCCGCCGCGCTGATCATCGTCCATGACGGCAAGATTCGGCTTGAGCAGTACGGGCTGGACTTTGGCCCTGAAGGTCGCTGGACCAGCTTCTCGGTGGCCAAATCCTTTACCTCGACACTGGTCGGTGCGGCTATCAAGGACGGTCACATCAAGAGCATCGATGATGCCGTATCGGACTACATCCCCGACCTCAAGGGCTCCGCCTAGACAACGTTACCATCAAGCAACTGCTGACGATGACGTCGGGTGTGAAATGGAACGAGGATTACGCAGACCCGCAATCGGATGTTGCGCAGTTCAGCAGGCATGAACCCGAGCCGGGCGTCGATATCACGGTGAGCTACATGCGCCAATTAGAATCCGAGGCGGAGCCGGGCACCAAGTGGGTCTACAAGACCGGCGAGACCAATCTGATCGGCGTGCTGGCCAGTTCGGCTAGCGGCAAGACCCTGTCGGAATACCTGTCAGAAAAGGTCTGGAAGCCGTTTGGCATGGAACAGGACGCGACCTGGCTGCTGGGCTCCACCGGGCATGAAATCAGCGGTTGCTGCGTACAGGCTGCGACCCGGGATTATGCGCGCTTCGGGCTGTTCATCATGGGCGGTGGACTGGTCGATGGTGAGCCGGTATTGCCCGAGGGCTGGATCGCCGAGGCAACCACCAAGCAGGCAGATATCGGCAAACCCGGGGCGGGCTACGGCTACCAATGGTGGACTCTCGATGACGGCGCCTATATCGCCCAGGGCATCTTCGGTCAGGCCATCTTTATCGATCCCAAGAGGCGACTGGTGATCGCCTCGAACGGTAACTGGCCCCAGGCAACCGACCGCCAGGGCGATCAGGGTGAGGAGCGGCTGGCGTTCTTCCGGCAGGTGCAGAAGGCAATTGATCGGGAGGCTCAGCGTTAGCTTCAGCCAGCCGTGGGAAGGGGCAGATCAATCTGCTCCTCTGGTTTGAGGCGACTTCGGGCCGATAGGCCAACAACTGTCACAGCCATGACAGACTCATCCTCACTGAGCCGCTACCTTCAAATCCATGTCGGGCGACTGGTTGCCTGCGAAACAGGGAGAATCGCGCTATGTCATTTGAGTCGAAGGTAGTCTGGGTTACCGGGGCGTCGTCGGGTATCGGTGAGGCACTGGCCAACGCACTGTTTGCTCAAGGTGCCTATGTAATCCTTTCCGGTCGACGCGCCGATGCGCTGCAGGCGCTGGCTGATCAGGCGCCGGAGCGCACGCTGGTGCTGGCCTTCGATACCACCGACTACGACCGATTGCCGGCTCTGGTCGAGCAGGCCTGGAGCTGGCGTGGGCGCGTTGATGTGCTGATCAACAATGCGGGTATCAGTCAGCGCAGTCTGGCGCTGGACACCTCGCTGGATGTGTATCGGCAGCTGATCGAGGTGGACTACATGGCGCCGCTGGCGTTGACTCAGGCCCTGCTGCCGCGGTTGGTGGAGCAGGGTGGCGGCCAGCTGGCGGTGGTCAGCTCGGTGGCGGGCAAGGTGGGCACGGCGCTGCGCACTGGCTACTGCGGTGCCAAGCACGCGGTGGTGGGTTACTTCGAAGCGCTGCGTGCGGAAGTCGAAGAAGCCTATGGCATTGGCGTGAGCATCATCATTCCCGGCTCAGTGCGCACCGATATCGCAAAGAATGCGCTGGAAGGGAGTGGCTCGGCGCGTGGGCGGTCCGATGCGAATATCGAGAACGGTATCGATCCAGTCGCAGCAGCGCACACCATCCTGAATGGACTGGCGGCGCGTCAGCATGACATCGTCGTAGCGGAGGGCATGGAGCTGGGTGCGCTACAGTTGCGCACGAACGATCCGGCCAAGTTGTTCATGATTACCAGCAAGGAGGGCGCGCGTCTGGCCAAGGTGCGAGAAGAGCTGGGCGCAGGGGCATCGGTTGATCCAAGGGCGGTGAACAAAGACTGACGGGGCGCAGTGATAGCGCCCCGGCTGGACACAATTTCTTACATGCAATCGCTGCGTCTGCTCCCTTGAAACGCGCCGCCGCGACCTTATAAGAATCTTGCAAACGGAGTGGCGCTGCGGCGTTTCGTTTCAGAGGGTGGCGCAGCACATTCCGGTTTTCTTCTTGGCACGAACATAGGGAGGAAACCCATCATGTCCAACAATGTGAAGCAATTGGTCACTCAGGGTAACGCTACCGAGAACAAGCGCGACATCGCCGCGCCCCGACTTGATACCGTCAGCGGTCTGCGTCGGCAGGTCGACAGCCTGTTCGATGAGTTCTTTCGCGATCCGATCCTGTCCCTTGCCCGCGCGCAGGAGCCAGGAGCGTACTGGCGCAGCGAGTCCGGCCCGGGCAGCCTGGCCGTAGACGTCATCGAGACCGACAAGTCCTACGAGATCATCGCGGACCTGCCCGGCCTGACCGAAAAGGACGTCGAGGTGACGCTGTCGCACGGCAACCTGATCATTCAGGGCGAGAAGAAGCTCGAGCGGGATGAAACGAAGCAGACCTACCATCTTTCCGAGCGGTGGCAGGGTAGCTTCAAGCGTGTGTTCAGACTGCCGAAGGGCGTCGATGCCGAGCGTATCGAAGCGAGCTTCAGCAAGAGCGTAATGACCATAAGCCTGCCGAAGACTCCGGAAAGCATCAAGCCGGAGAAGGTGATCAAAATCAAAGCGTCATGAGCTATCAAAACCCCGGTTGAACGACCGGGGTTTTTTGGCGCACCCGATCAAAGGCGGTGTGAACCTGCGCCCTCTGCTATCGCGTCCTTGTCACCCGAAGCCGCAGACCCTGTGAAGGGAACCTCCGGCTTTCAAAGGACTCAACCCGAAGGTAGGCGAGGCCTCCGGCCTGCGGATTTCACCGCAACGATCGGGGCTGGCTTCCTCTGGAAGTTGAAGTCGACTCATGGCGTCGGCCTAACATTCTGGCGCAGAGTGTTCGCCCGGCGAGCATGGATCCACTGCTGTAGAGACGAATAACAACTCAGGCGAAAAGGTTGAAAGCACTATGGCGGAGGACACTGGTTATCCTAAATCCGAGTCAATTCGAAAAACCAATCCAGCAGCTTTCCTCCGAGGATTTCTGCAGGAGCCGAGCCAGGTAGGATCGATCATTCCGAGCTCGCGCTTCCTCGAACAACGGATCGTCGATGCCTCGAATCTATCTGCTGCCACGCGAGTGGTGGAGCTGGGGCCTGGTACCGGCGGCACCACGCGAACCTTCCTTCGGCACCTTGGCCCGGATGCGCGATTGCTCTCGATCGAACTGAGCCCTTACTTCCACGATCTGCTTGGCGAGATCGAAGACCCGCGCTTCATCAACCACCTGGGCAGCGCCGCGGATCTGGCCGACATCCTGGCGCAGCACGGCATGGAGCAACCGGATGTGGTGATTTCCGGCATTCCATTCTCGAAGATGCCGCAGCCCGTTGCGACGCGCGTGGCGCAGGCGGTCAAGGATTCGCTGGGGGAGAACGGGCGCTTCGTTGCTTATCAGTTCCGACGTGATGTCGCCGGGTACACCAACCCGATCATGGGCGCGCCCGCCGGTTGCACGCTTGAACTGCGGAATATCCCGCCGATGCGGGTTTATAGCTGGTACAAGACGGCAGATTGAACTGGTATCAGATTTCGCGGCTAGGCCTGTCTGGCGAATTTGAGTAAGATTCTTGGCGGTGATAGGAGCACTGGATCGCTCCGTATAGAAACAGGGATGACGTTACATGCATTCAGACTGGGATGATGCCCCGCAACGCATCAGAAAGCGGAAAGATACTCGTCGGTTCGCAGCTGTCTTGCTTGCGGTCGCGGTCTCGGTTGCCGTGGCGCTACTGGTTGGGCAAGCCTATTTGACTTCGGGTAGACCGATTCTTACCTCCTGGCAGACCGAACGCGCTCCGCAGGTTCCACCCCTTCCTACTTCGAGGACAGACGCACCGTCTGTTGCAATCACCAAGCCCAGTCATCCACCACCCCAGAAAACGCCTGAAGAATTGTTCCGGGAGCAGGTTGAGCGCGACCGTCAGCGAGCCGCCACCAGGCAGACCGAGTTCAACGATTCGAACTATGTGCCTAAGCGATCGATAAACGTGATTCCAGCTGTTGCCGAAGTTCAGCGCGTGGCCACCCGGTCAAACAGTCGCCCCATGGGTCTAACCGGAACGGGACATGCAACCGTCAATTGGCAGGATGCCCGAGGGCGGCGCAGCAGTTGGCAAACGACATTCACTTATCGGAATAGCACCATCGATAACACCACGTTCTGCCTAAATGTCGGCAAGGGCTCGATTCCTTATCGCTCATGCCGCAAAGGCGCTCGCGAGTGGCTTAAGGCAAAGTGCCGCACCAAGCAACCGTTGAACGATGGGTGGCGGGATATGTATTGCCATGCATACCAGGCGTATCGCACCTGAAGGTGTTATGTAAATTGACCAGGCGGTTGGAAGCGAAACGGGACAGATTGGATCGTCACATACCTGTGCTGGGCGTCGAAAGTACCCGGCGAGACTCGCAGCTCTTCCACACCAAACCAACCAGCCCGATCGCCACCACCGCAAATAGAATCTGAAAGCGCGGCGCATCCAGCACCTGCAAGGTCAGGCCAGAGACCAGCACCCACAACACCGGGATGATGCTCGCCGCCCAGAGCGCCCAACCTCGGAACACGATCAACGCCAAACCCAGCGTGGCCACCGCCGTAGGATCGGCGTGGATGCCGAGTACCTCTGCCTGATACCACGAGCCACCCGTCAGCGGGGCGATCAAGGGCATGCCGATAAGACCGAAGATAGCTAGAGCCAATCCGATAAGTATCGGTGGGCTGGTGAGGCGCGGCGCTTTATCCAGGCCAAATCCGGTCAACGCAACCAGTGCCAGCAGGACGGCCTGGACGATGAACGCGTAGCCGGCATAGCCCCCGGCCCAGTTGAGCTCTGCATAACGCTGGATGAAAAACGCCACGCCGACGAAAGCCCAGAGCGGAGCGGGGAGAAGGCAGGCGAGCTGCGTGCGGCCCTTCAATGCCAGAACAATCGCGGCTGCGCCCAGCGCCAGTGTCAGCACATGCAGCGGCCAGAAGGTTTCGCCCATCCGCTCGATCAGGCGGAAGTACACGTCCGTGGTGAACGGGATGAAGTCCTGCAGTTGATAGCTGGCCCAGTCGTTCATAGCGATTCGATGTACGCGGCCATCCGTTTCCGAGCGTCAGCCGAGGGCATCGGGGCATGGCCGGCGCGCATGTTTTCCCGCATATGCTCGACCTGGGTGGTGGCCGGGATCGCGCAGGTGATCGCCGGGTGGCTGACGATGAACTTCAATAGAAAGTCCGCCCAGGTGCTGCAGCCGCATTCCGCTGCGGCCCATTCGGGCAATGGCTCGTTTCTCCGCTTGAGGTTCTTGATCAGGCTGCCGCCCTCGAAAGGCCGGTTGGCGATGACGCCGATGTTTCTTTCCTGTGCCAGCGGCAACAGCCGGTCTTCCGCCTCGCGCTGGGCGATGTTGTAGGTGAGCTGAATGAAGTCGATGTCTTCCGACGTCATGATTTGCTCCATCTCGCGGTGCCGCCGCCCATGCGAGGTGGTGATGCCGATGTAGCGGATCCTGCCGTCGGCTTTCATCTCCTGCAGCGCTGCCAGGTGCTCGCGCCAATCAGTCAGGTTGTGGACCTGCACCAGGTCGAGCTGCTCCACATTCCAGCGCATCTCCTGCTCGGCCACCTGTTCGCGGGCAGACCCACCGGCCGGGCTCCAGACCTTGTCTGCGGCGAACAGGTTTTCGGGCGTACCCAGTTGTTGTAACGCGTAACCCAGCGTATCCGGCGATGAGCCATACATGGGCGAGGTATCGATCAGGCGACCGCCAAGCTCGAGAAACGTCCTTACCACCTCGGTGCGAGCGTCCAGCAATTTCGGGTCGCTGCCCACGTTGAAGGTGCGCCAGGTACCCATGCCGATGACGGGCAGTGTGTTGTCGGTGCCTGCATAGGGCTTTTGCCGCAGCCCGCCGGGGCTGGCGAAAAGGGACGTGGAAGGCAGCATCATCGCCGCCAGGGTGGCACCGATGAGCTTGAGGCTCTCTCTGCGAGTGATGCGATGGGTCATGGCGCTCGCTCTTTCAGGTTTGTTGGGTTGGCACCGCCTCCGGCTCCGCAACGGCCAGCTCTTTGGGAAAGCGACGTATCAACAGAGTCAAGCCGAAACCCACCGAGAGCACCAGGAAAGTGAAGCTGAACGCTGCGGTAAAGCCGCCGGTGGATTCGATCAGCCACCCGGCGATGGCCGGGCCGAGGAACTGGCCGATGGCGAAGAACAGGGTCGCGAAGCTGAAGGCGATGGGGATGTAGCGGGGCGCTACCTGATCGGTCGCGCTGGTCTGGATCATCGCGAACAGCCCGTTGATCGAGGCGCCCATGACCAGGAAGTGCAAAAAGAAAAACAGCAGAGTCTGGTCGATTAGCGGCAATCCCATCGCCACGATCACCATGAAAATGCACATCGCCAGCGCATTGCCACGCCCCCAGAAGTCGGACACCCAACCCCACAGCGGGCCTGCAGCGATGGACATCAGGCCCATCATCGCCATGAAGCTGCCGGCGGTGGAGGCACTGTGACCGGTCTCGACCATGTAACTGACCATGAAGACGGTCTGGACGATATAGCCCATGCCGATGATGCCGTAGGTGCTAGCCACGATCAGCACGCGTGGGTTGCGGTAAATCCGCCACTTCTCGTCCGAGGGCAAGCCGCCCGCATCGCTGGACTTGGCCTGGGGAGGGTTGCGCACGAACAGAGCGATCATGGCCGCGACGAACAACGCTGCACCGGCAAACACGCCCCAGCTGACACGCCAGCCATGCTCGCCGAATGCCGAGAACATGGCTGGCACCAGCACCCCGGAGACCAGCACACCGAGTCCCACGCCGCTGGTCATGCATCCGATGACCAGGCCTCGCTTCTCGGGAAACCAGGTCGCCAGCAGCGATACCATGGGCGCAAAGGCGAAGGCCGTGCCAAACCCCAGCACTCCCTTGAGGAACATGACCAACCAGAAGTTGGCGGCAAACGCTAAACCAACGAAGCCCACCGTCACCGTTAGCATGCCAAACAGAATCGACGCCTTGGCGCCCCAGCGCGCCGCCGCCAGGCCGCCGGCGAGGACGAAGCAGACGTAACACAGCGCGGTCACCGTGCTGAGAATGCCCGCCTGCTGATAGGACAGACCAAGGTCCGCACGCATCGCCGGCAGGATCACGCCATAGGCCAGGCGGGCGAAGCCGATCACAACCAGGGACGTTAGGGTGCCGCACAGCACGGTGATGACCATGTTGGGGCGGTTGTTGCTCTGGGACATCGGGGCTCGCTTGGTATCAAATGCTTCGTAGCGAGTGAGGTTAGCAGCTATCACTCGCGGCGGCCGGAAGAGCGGATCAACATGCGTCTCGTAGTTGAGCCAATCATCATCAGATCAATACAAGCAGTACGGACGTCGGATCCGCGCGAAGAGCTTCACGAACTTTTCTGCACGATGGGAGCCGAGTTTATCCTTGGGCCAGAGGGCCGGTTTACAGTGGGCTGACTGCTGGCTTTGACTCACACCGAAGGCAGTTGAAGGAAGCGATGCGCAACGATGTGAACGCCTTGGGATGTGCATGACTCCGCGGTTCGCGCCCAGGTGCGCTCCTACAGGAGACCGCGCCGGCTGAGTGTTCCATGTAGGAGCTGACTGGCCGAAGGCCTGGCTGCGAAGGGTTTGGCTTACCCTCGCATCCAGGGGGGAGGCGGCGGCTCATCGCTGGGTTCGTCCGTGGCGTTGCGCAGTGCTTCCCGACGTTCCTGCTCGGCGAGGGTTGCCTTGATTTCACGCATCACGCCGTCAAGATCGGCTTCATCTTCCGGCTCGTCGAACTCACCCGTCAGTTCGCTATCCGGCGTCAGCTTGCCGTCTTCATACAGCGCCCACATTTCCTTGGCGTAGCGCGTCGCTTTGAGTTCCGGGGCGAACTGGCCGAAGTAGGCCGACATGTTGCCCACGTCCCGTTCGAGCATTTCGAACGCATGGTTGTTGCCGGCTGCGTCGACCGCTTGCGGCAGGTCGATGATCACCGGGCCGTCCCCGTCGAGCAGTACGTTGAATTCGGACAGGTCGCCATGCACCAGCCCGGCGCAGAGCATCTTGACCACTTCGCCGATCATGAACGCGTGAAATTCCCGCGCGTCTTCGGGCTCCAGGTCTACATCATTGAGACGTGGGGCGGCGTCGCCGTCGGGATCGGTGATCATCTCCATCAACAGTACGCCGTCGAGGAAGTCGTACGGTTTGGGTACGCGCACACCGGCTTGTGCCAGTCGATACAGCGCGGCGACTTCGGCGTTCTGCCAGTTCTCTTCCTTTTCCTTGCGGCCGTGCTTGGAGCCCTTGGCCATGGCGCGGGCGTCGCGACTGCTGCGTACCTTGCGGCCTTCCTGATATTTCACTGCCTGACGGAAGCTGCGGTTATTGGCCTCTTTATATACCTTGGCGCAACGCAGTTCCTTGCCGCAGCGCACCACGTAAACCGCTGCTTCCTTGCCGCTCATAAGCGGTCGCAGCACTTCGTCGATCAGCCCATCTTCGACTAACGGCTCGAGTCGTTTTGGCGTTTTCATCCCAGCTTACGGATCCTCTTGATGTTTGAGTGATGCAGCGTGGCTCCTCGGTGGACAAGCTTGGCGTTGCCCACCGCTGCTAATACATTCAGGTCTGCAGATTACGGCAATCGTCAATCGGCTTCCATGCTGCGCTGGGTCGATTTCTGAACTTCTTGCGTCAGCTCGTACTCTTCAGAATTCAAGATGAAGCTCCCCGTTTGAGCTTTGATAGCCTCGGAGACGTAATGCCACGAACACCGACTGAAGCCGAACAACGGGCGATTCTCAAGCGACTCGACAAGTTCAGCCGTTTCACCGACAGCAGCATCGGCCTGCCTTTTACCCGGTTCAAGATCGGTGTCGAAGCTATCGTGGGTCTGATTCCGGGCATTGGTGATGCGGCCGGCCTGGCGATGGCCTGCTATGTGTTACTGGAGGCTCAGCGGGCCGGGGCAAGCGGTGAGGTAAAGCGCCGCATGCTGCGTAATGTGGGGATCGACTTTGCTGTGGGTCTGATACCGGTGGTGGGGGACGCCTTCGACGCCGTCTACAAGGCCAACACGCGCAATACGCGATTGTTAAGGGACTATCTGAACGCCCAGCTGGCCGTAGAGGAGCCGCCGCGAGTCTTCCCATGGAAGATCCTGATCGGTTTGTCGGTGCTCTTCGCCGGGATCGCTGGCGGCGTCGCGGTTCTTATGTAAAAGCCCTTAAGGATAAATAATCCGAATTAAAGGTATCTATCTGTCAGCGATGCTGTACAGTGGGCACCAGCTTGATAGAAAGTATTTAGTTCAGATCTCCACTTCGTTGTATCGCTAGTCGTGCCTCGTCCTGAAGTTTCTAAGTTATCGCCTCTTTCCAGCATCCGGTCCGCACGGACCATCATTTGTTATTTCAGGATACTTATTATGTCTACTACTACTGGCACGGTTAAATGGTTCAACGAAGCTAAAGGCTTTGGTTTCATCGAACAGGCAGGTGGCCCGGATGTGTTCGCACATTTCAGCGCCATCACCGGCTCGGGTTTCAAGACCCTTGCCGAAGGCCAGCGCGTTGAGTTCAAGCTGACGCAGGGCCAGAAAGGCCCGCAAGCTGAAAACATCATGGCCGTCTAAGCCTTCGGGCGCCTCGCGCGCCTGACTGCGAAGAACCAAAAAGCCCAGCTAAATGCTGGGCTTTTTGTTGGCCAGCATTTAGCTGTCTGCGAGGTTGGTTGCCGGGGCGGAAGCGTCCGGGAGTGACGCTGGTTATGATGCCAGCCTGTTCGGCCTGTGCTTCAAGGGGGATATTCCCGGCGATTGCGTGGTCGGTTGTTGCACACGCCATCCGAACGGACTGGCCTCATGCCTTTAAGTGCCTCATGTAAAGGGGCCTCGGTAAATGGAGTACCCATGCAGGAAAAACCGACATCCACCCTTAATCCTCCGGTGTTTTTCGGCTCCGCCGCTCTCATCTTTGCTCTCGTGCTGTACAGCGTGGTACTGCCGGAGCAGGCACAGGTCGTATTCGGTGAGTTGCAGTCCTGGATTATCACCAATGTGGGCTGGATCTATATTCTCGCGGTGGCGGGCATTCTTCTGACGGTTGTCCTGGTCGCCGTTAGCCGCTTCGGTGACATCAAATTGGGGCCTGATCACAGCGAGCCGGACTACCGCCGGCCGACCTGGTTCGCCATGCTGTTCTCTGCCGGGATGGGTATCGGTTTGATGTTCTTCGGCGTCGCAGAGCCGGTCATGCATTTCCTCGATCCGCCTGCGGGAGAGGGCGGCACCGCGGCCGCAGCGCGTGACGCCATGCGCATTACCTTCTTCCATTGGGGGCTCCATGCCTGGGCGATCTACGCTATCGTCGCGCTGATCCTGGCGTACTTCAGCTATCGCCATCGCTTACCGCTGACGCTTCGTTCGGCGCTGTATCCACTCATAGGTGACCGCATTTACGGCCCTATCGGCCACGCGGTAGACATATTCGCTATCATCAGCACCTTGCTGGGTGTGGCCACGTCGCTCGGCCTTGGGGTCAGTCAGATCAATACCGGGCTCAACCACCTGTATGGGCTGCCTATATCGGTTCCCGTTCAGGTGGGCCTTATCGTGGCAACCACAGCGTTGGCGACCGTGTCCGTGGTAACGGGTCTGGACAAGGGTGTTCGACGGCTGTCGGAGGTCAACCTGATCCTCGCAGTCATCCTGCTGGCTTTCGTGCTGATTGCCGGCCCCACCGTGTTCATCCTGCAGACGTTCGTGCAGAACACCGGCGGTTACCTGTCGAATCTGGTCAACACCACGTTCAACCTGTATGCCTATGAGCCGAACGACTGGATCGGCGGCTGGACGCTCTTTTACTGGGGCTGGTGGCTGGCCTGGTCGCCCTTCGTTGGGTTGTTCATCGCACGTATTTCTCGCGGCCGTACCATCCGCGAATTCGTTACGGGCGTGCTGCTCGTACCAACCGGTTTCACCTTGTTCTGGATGACGGTCTTCGGCGACACCGCGATACATATGATTCTGTGGGGACAGGTCGAGGGCCTCGGACAAGCGATCGAAGCGAATTCGGCCTTGGCGCTCTTCGCATTTCTTGAGGAATTTCCGTTCGCCTCGGTATTTTCGCTGATCGCAATCCTCATGGTGGTGGTGTTCTTCGTTACCTCTGCGGACTCCGGGGCGCTGGTGGTTGACCTTCTGGCATCGGGTGGGGTGAGCCCGACGCCAGTCTGGCAGCGCTTGTTCTGGGCGACGTCCATGGGTGTCGTGGCCATCGCTTTGCTGCTTGCGGACGGGCTGACCGCCTTGCAGACCGCCACAATCGCCAGCGCGTTGCCGTTTACCCTGGTTCTGATGCTGTGCATCGTCGGGTTACTGAAGGCCTTGCGGCTGGACGCCACCAAACGCGACCTGCGATATCAGACGCCGACCACCTCGCCGACCACCTCGACCGCATCTGGCGGGTGGCGCCGCCGGCTGCATAACATGGTTCGCTTTCCGAACGAGCCAGAAGTGGAGCGATTCCTGACAGAGGTCGTTCAGCCGGCTTGCGAAGCGATCAATGGCGAGTTCGATGCAGAAGGGTTCGAGACACGTGTGAGCCGCGGTGAAGACTCCCGTGTCCGGCTTGAAATTCTCCATCAGGGCGAAACGGACTTTGTCTACGAGGTGCGTCCGCGCGCTTACGAGCGGCCCAGTTTGACCTCGGTGAACGATGACGAGAATACGGCAGACGAGTATTACCGTGCCGAGGTGTATCTGAACGAAGGTGGGCAGAACTACGACGTGATGGGCTGGAGTCGCGACGAGGTGATTGGCGATATTCTGGACCAATACGAACGGCATATGCACTTCCTTCACGTCGTGCGCTGACCGAAGCGCTGACTCGTGCCTCCGGGCGCGGTCAGCGATTGTGAGCGCAGCACTGCCCTAGGCAGGATGCATTCGATGGTGAACCGGCCGATACGTCAGATCAGACGCATCGGCCGGCTCCGGTCATGGCTTTAGTTGAAGGTCGGGTCTGGTTCTCTCTGCCGTCTTCAGCACTTTTGCTTCATGCCTCTTAGCTCGACCGAAGCCATCCCGCCGTCGACATTGGGGGCTCTCTACGATTGCTGTTCGCGTCGGAGGCATAGCCTTCGCCTTTTATGAGCCGGCGGTTTCATCGGTTAAGCACCTGGTACCCCTCGCAAGGCAAGGTTTCGAATCAGCTCGGCAATGATGAAACGCTCACGGTTTTGTATGACGGCGGGTGCCCGCTGTGTATGCGGGAAATCGCTCACGTTAAAGGCCTGGCGGAAAGGCGCGAAGACAGTGCGCTTCGCTTTGTGGATATCAGTTCCGGCGCGAGTGATTGCGCAGCCTTTGCGGACGATCGCGAGAAGTTGCTGGCTCGCTTCCATGTACAGCGCAGCGACGGGTCGCGGCTCGATGGCGCCGAGGCCTTCGTCGCCATGTGGAGCCGGCTCCCCGGCTGGCGCTGGTTGGCACGTGTGGCCCGGCTGCCTGGCGGGCTCGCGCTGTTCGAGTTGAGTTACCGCGGGTTCCTCCGGGTGCGGCCCGCACTGCAGCGACTCGCACGCCAGGCGGAAGCAAAGCGGCGCAGGTGAGTCATTCAGGTTCGGTATCTTCGTCGGATCGCCCGGGGCGAGTGGGTAGACTCAATGGCACATTCAGCGGTTACCACAATCCGTTTCGAGGAGATAAAGGTTGAACTACGAAGACGTCGTGATGGGGCGCCGAAGCATTCGCGCCTTTAAGCAGAACCCGGTTCCGCGTAGCGTCATCGAGGAAGTCATTGCACTGGCCAGCCGAGCGCCGTCGTCCATGAATACGCAACCCTGGCACCTGCACGTTCTTACAGGGGAGCCGTTCGACCGCATTCGTGCCGAGAATACCGAGCGCATGCTGGGCGGCGTTCCGCCGAGCAAGGAGAGTCGGGGCATCGGCTCCTATGAAGGCACGCATCGAGACCGGCAGGTCGAGATAGCCGTGCAGTTGTTCCAGGCCATGGGCATCGCACGTGACGACAAGGAAAAGCGCCAGGACTGGATCCTGCGTGGATTCCGCCAGTTTGATGCGCCGGTTTCGATCGTCGTCACCTACGATCGAGTGCTGCAGGAAGGCGACATCGCCCAGTTCGACTGCGGCGCGCTGGTCAACGGCCTGGTGAACGCAGCTTGGTCCCGCGGACTTGGTTGCGTGGTCAACAGCCAGGGCATCATGCATTCCCCAGTCGTGCGCAAGCATGCCGGCATCCCGGAAGATCAGGTGATCATGATCTGCGTCGCGATGGGATACCCCGATGAGGACTTCCCAGCCAATGCCGTCGTGTCCAAGCGTCGCCCAGTCGACGAGGTTGCCCGCTTCATCGGTTTTTGATACGTAGGGTGGATAACCGCGCAGCGTTATCCACCAACCTGGCTACCTGGAAATGACCACCCGCGACGAGCTCAAGGCAAGGCCTTTGCCGTTTTCCCTTGGCGTGCTGGAATGTGAGTTACCGCAATATCAGTTCAATCGTTTCCTCTACGAACTGGTAGGCAGCGAATGGGAGTGGGGCGATCGCGACGACTGGACTGACGAGCAATGGCGCGCCATTGTCGAAAGCGACGAACTTCGTACCTGGGTGGCGTATGACCGTGGCAGTACCGCCGGTTACTATGAGCTGTACCGTCCGGACGGGGTGAACGCGGAGATTCGCTATTTCGGACTGGCAACGGGTTCGATCGGCAAAGGCCTCGGTGGACCGTTGCTGAGCCATGCGATCGAATCGGCGTGGAATTGGACGGGAACTGAGCGGGTGTGGGTGCACACCTGCACGTTCGATCATCCGAGCGCACTGGGCAACTACGTGTCACGAGGGATGAAGCTTTATCGGGAAGACGTTCTGCCCGCCCACGCACCGTAGGGTGGATAACCGCGCAGCGTTATCCACCGCTTCGGCAGGTGCGTGAGCTATGTAGTGGGTAAGCTTCGCGTTATTTACCCTACGAAGCATGGAAGAGATGTCAAATGCTAAGGATTGTCGGTCTAACATTGGCCGTATTCGGGTTGCCTGGATCGGAACTGGCGCTGGCGGAGAACGAGCAACACATCCAACTCAGAACCACCGATGAAACCGGCTGCTATATTACCGACGGCAAGTTCACCAGCCCAACCATTGGCGTGGCGGCGGGGCTGTACCATGAAGCCTGGTTTCCCAAAGAGCGTGCGCTGAGGATCATCAACGTAGCATTGGCGTCAGGATGCGATATCGGAGAACCAGACGACGTAGGTTCTACGCCTTTAATAGCGTCGATTATTTATAACGAACCAGCGTAGCGAAGTTTCTTTTGGAACAAGGTGCGGACCCTTACCTGGCCATCTCAAGTCCCAAACCGTACTTGGATGGGCAGAATGCTTTCCAGATACTTGAGTTCTTGACCAGCCGTCAACGGACGGAGGACAGGAGTGAGCTGGTTGCGTTGTTCGCCGCTTATCAGGAGAAGAGATAGTCGTGTCTTCAAGCGAGCCTTACCGAGCCTCGTAGCCGGCGAGGCCACTAAGCCTCACCGAGCGAAAGCTGCCTGTAACTCCGATACCAAATGAGCCCGCAAAGCTTTGATTCGCTGGGCACGGGCGACGTCTGGATGAGTAAGAATCCAAAGCTCTGTTTTGAGCTCCGCGATAGGTTCGCTTAGCGAGACCAGCGGCTGTTGGTTCTCCGCCAGGTAGTCCGATAGCACGGCTTTCCCTAAACCCGCCCGCACCGCGTGGTACATGCCCAGAACACTGTCGGCGCGAAAGGAGCAGCGAGCGTCAATTCCGGAGGCTTGCATCCAGCGTTCCAGCGCAACGTAACCGAGCTGCCTATCGGGCCCTATCCAGGCATGTGTCTCTTGTGCCGCACTTGATGCATAGACCGACTGAACAATCGAGCCTACCTTGCGTCCGATAAGCCGCTCGTCAGGGTTCGAGCCAGGGCGGACGGCCATGTCAGCGTCCCGTGTGCCCAAATCATACAAGCGATTGGACAGCGCGATTTCGAGTGTGATGGAAGGGTGCGTCTTGGAGAAGCGGCTTAGCGCTGGCGCGAGCGGACCGGCTAACAGGGAGTCGGTGGTGGTAAGGCGGATAGTCCCAGAAAGCTGATCATCTTGGCCGGTGAGACGACGCTCGGCTCCGAGCATTTCCAATTCAATGCGCGCGGCGGTGGCGCTTAGGTCGTCTCCGGCAGGAGTCGGCGTGTAGCCTTTCCGTGAGCGGAAAAACAGCCTGATTCCTATCCGCCGTTCCAGCGCGTTCAGCCGCCGGAAGATCGTGGCATGGCTACTTTCCAGAGATCGTGCCGCGCCGGCCAGAGAACCGTTTCTGGCGATCGCCAGCACGACGCGCAAGTCATCCCACGAAAGGTTGTTTGCATTCATGCAAAGTCCGTTGTTGGCGTGACCGGATGTTGACCCGGACTGGATGTGAGTAGGGTGGAACAGAACTCAACCGCACTCGGAGACCGCTCATGCATGCCCTGATCGTTTACTGTCACCCCGAACCCCATTCGTTCAATGGCGCGATGAAAGATACCACCATCGACGGGCTCGCAGACGCTGGCTACAGCGTTGAAGTATCCGATCTGTACGCGGACGAGTTCGATCCGGTGGAGCATGCCCGGAATTACGCGACTCGTGAATGTTCAGAACGGTTCTTCCCGCTGACGGAGCAGAATCATGCTTATGATCAGTGCACATTGCCCAGTGATGTGCAGCGCGAGATCGCTAGATTAGAGCGCGCCGATCTTATCATTCTTCAGTTTCCCCTTTGGTGGCACGCTCAGCCGGCAATGCTCAAAGGCTGGTTCGACCGGGTATTTGTTTACGGCGGGCTGTATTCCGGAAAGATGCGCTATGACACCGGACGGTTCGGCACCAAGCGGGTGATCTGTTCGGTTACCACCGGCGCGCCTGCTCCAACCTTCGGTCGGCATGGCAGAAGCGGGGATATCGTCCGGCTGCTCTGGCCTATTCATTACTCGCTGTATTACTTGGGATTGCAGGTGCTCGTTCCGAATGTGATCTTTGGTGCGCAAGGCGGCGGACTAGAGTACCAAGATGAGCAAGCTTTACAGGCTCGTTTGGACGTCGAAAGATGCGCATGGTCAAACCGTGTGGCGGCGCTTCATGCCGAGCCTTCGCTAGCTTTCGCGGGCTGGGATGACTGGGATGAGCATGGAGCGCTCCGGATCAATCATCCGCGGCGCTGGGCGGACTGAAACGATCGTGTGTCCGAGGCGGTGCCGTAGGGTGGATAACCGCGTAGAGTTATCCACCACATTGGTGGGTGTGTACGAACCCACGGTGGACAAGCTTCGCGTTGTCCACCCTACTTATTTCAGATTTTCGGCCGCCTGCGTTTCCAGCTCTGACTTTAATCTAGGCTCGAGCTTCAGTTGGCGTGCCAGCTCATCAAGATAGGAGCGTTCCATGAAGTTCTGGTCGTCCACCATGAGGATGCTCGCCAGATACATTTCCGCGGCGATTTCGGGCGTTGTGGCGGAACGTGCCACGTCGATGGGATCGAGGGGCTTGCGTAGTTCCTGGTCGAACCACTGCTTGAGCTGAGGGTCGGGTGTCAGCTTCTCGATTTCGCCTTCGATCATCTGGCGCTCACGATCGTCGACGTGTCCGTCCGCCTTGGCGGCGCCGATAAGGGCACGCAGGATCGCTTGGCTATGCTCCTCCACCTCAGCGGGAGGGACACGGTCTACTGTTCGCAGCTGACCTTCCGGCTGAGCCATGCCGGTCTGCACTTCGTTCTGGCTCTGCCAGTTGCTGTACGCCTTGTAGGCGACCAGGCCGAGTGCGGCGAGCCCGCCGTAGGTGGCGACCTTGCCGCCCATTTTTCGATGCTTCTTGCTACCCATCAGCATGCTGATCGCGCCGCCACCCAGAGCGCCGCCGCCAACGCTGCCGAGCAGCCCGCCGAGCGCCGATTCGATTCCTGAGCCTGATTTTGAGCCCGAGCTTGAGCCCTGCTTGGTGCCGTTACCTTGATTCTGAAGCAGATCCTTGCCACTGGTGAGCAATTGATCGAGCAGGCTGCGGGTATTCATGAAAACCTCGGCGGGAGCTGGCTGAAACGCCAACATACGTTTGCTTCCCGCTTTTTCGCAAGCTCGAAAGAGACCGTGTTGTAACGGCCTCTTACAATCATGAGATCGGAGCGGACTCGCATTGGTTGAATCCCAGCCTTGTTTCCGAGCGCAGGGTTGGCTAGCCAACCGAACCCTGCGCCAGATGCTGAGGTTACGAGGCTGTTTCGGGGGAGGCTGCGGTTGCCTGACTGCGCTGCGCAAGACTTCGCAGCAGTCCATCACTGTGGGCATACGCCCCGAATATGCCGCCCTCGCGCTCCATGCTGCGCAAAACGGCTTCATGCAGCTCCGGCGTCGCTGCGCCGCAGCAGTCTTCGAGCAGCAAGCAGTCCAGACCACGGTCATTGGCGTCGCGCAGGGTCGATGACACGCAGACATCGGTTGTAACACCGGCCAGCAGCAGCCGAGTGATGCCTCGGGCCGACAGTATCTGCCGCAGGTCGGTGGCATAGAAGGCGCTGTTGCCCGGCTTGTCCAGAACCACTTCGCCGGCATGCGGGGCGAGGGCATCGACAAAGTCGCAGCCATATTCTCCACGCACCAGCAGGCGGCCCATTGGACCCTCACTACCGATCGCTGCGCCTTTGCGCTCGCCCTTCAGGCGTTTGGTGGCGTTCAGGTCGGACAGGTCAGGGCGATGGCTTTCACGGGTATGGACGATCAACATGCCCGTCCGACGAACTGCGTCAAGCAACCGCCGACAGGGTTCAACGGTGCGCTGCACATGATCGAGATTTTCCCCCAGGCTACCGAAGTAACCGTCTTCCTCGAGAAAATCGCGCTGCATGTCGATCATGATCAACGCTGTGTCACTGGCGCTCCAGGACTGCGCCAGCGGCCAGGGGTAGGGCGCCGACTGGTCGACTACCTGGTAACCGCTCATGGCTGCTCGATCCAGGTAGTCGGGAAGCGCAACTTCACGTTGCCGGCGTTACCGATGATGTCCCCGTCGCCTGTTTCGATGCCGATATAGCCTTCATTGGGCACGTTGTCGCCCAGCAAACCGTGTTGAAAGGCGAAGGTCGTCATGGCCTTGAGCTTGGCTTCGTATTCATCGCCGGTCACCAGTTCCCTGGCTTCTTCGGGAGTAAAAAAGTCGATGGTCTCGAGCTGGCTGGCCAGGCCTTTCTCATCGGTGTTTAGTGCCGAGGCCATGTATTGCATGAATTCTTCATGCTGGGGATGATCCGCCTGCATCATCTCCATCACTTCGTACCAGGCTCCAGCGATGGCCTTGCCCAGGTCCGGGTTCTTCTCCAGCTTTTCGGTCTGCACGACCAGAGCATCGACGATCTCGCCGTGAATATCGGACGAATCGAACACCAGTGTGGTATCAGGATACTGCTCGAGGATCTGCGTAAGCTGCGGCTTCCAGGTCGATACCGCCTGGGTGGACGGATCTTCGAACGCGCTGGCGATATCGGCGTCCGAGGTATTCACCACGGTGACGTCTTTCTCTGACATACCTGCCTTATCGAGCGCTCGCGCCAGCATGTAGTGCGAGCCGGAGAGTTCGACCAGGTTGATCCTTTTGCCTTTTAGATCCTCGATGGTTTTGTCCTTGCCACGCATCACGATGCCATCGCTGCCGGCAGAGGTGCTCAGCGGCACCACGGCGGTGGTGTCGACGCCGGACCCGGCCGGGATGGTCAGCGCATCGAGCGTGATCGCAATTGCACCGTCGAACTCGCCTGCGGCGAACTGGGTTTGTGCTTCGATGTAGTCGTTCATCTGGACCGCTTCCAGATCGAAGCCGTACTTGTCGCCCCACTTTTTCAGAATGCCGGCGTCTTCGGCGTAACCCAGAGGCATGGAACCGGCATAGATGGTCCAGGCAATGCGGTAGGAATCCTGGGCGGCGGCGCCCATGGAAGCGGTGGCGCTCAGGGCCAGGGCCAGGGCACTCAGGCTAGTTCTGTATCGATTCGGCATGTCGTTGGACTCCTACAGCATCAATGGAGTCCACATCTTATTGAAGCAAGCGGCGGGGAAAAATGACGGAAAATGCACGTGAGCGTGCATAAAAGTCATGATCAGGATCGGAGCAGCAGATCCCGAAAATGCGCCAATATGGGGCGCGCCTTCACGTTCTCCTGCTGGTACGCCAGTTCTATCCGGGAATGGTGAGCGAAGCGCTCGGGCAGGACCGCGAGAAGCTGGCCGGACCGCTGCCAGCTCCGCGCGTAGTGTTGCGGAATAAACCCGACATAGCGACCGGAGAGAATGGACAGGACGATCGCCTCCAGATTCGAGGCAAACGAGACCTGACCACGGTGATCCTGGGCAAAGGATTCCAGATCCTGATGTTTGAGGAACTTGCGTGCGATCAGGTCCTGCGTGAGCAGGGCGGCGTAGATTGCGGTGTCCTCTGCTCCCTGAGCGATCAAGCGGCCGAGCGGCGAGTCATGGAAACAGTACAGTGAATCCGATTCCTGATAGAGCGTGTGATAGGTCAGATGCTCGTGCTTGCTCTCGAAAATACCTACCGCCAGGTCTGTCCTGCGGTCCAGCAACTGTTTCTCCGTGTCTGCCGGAGCATGCACTTGGATGTCGAGATCGACTTTGTCGCCGTAGCGCTGGTGCAGAGCCTGCAGGGCTGGCTGCAGCGGGCACTGGGGATCGGTGATGATGTTGTCGATAAGGCTGATGTGCAGGCTATCGCTGTCGTTTGCGCTGAGCCCTGCGACTTTCTGTTGAAAGCCACGCAGGCTGGAAAACAGCTTCAAGGCCTCCTGGTAGACCTTTTCGCCCTCGCGGGTGAGAAGAAATCCCTGGCGTCCACGTTCGCAGAGCACCAGGTTCAGCTGCGCTTCCAGTTTGGACAGCGCGCGGCTGATGGTGGAGGCGTCCTTGTTCAGAATCGCCTGGGCGTTGGATATGCCGCCGGCTTCTACCACGGCCAGATAAATACGAAGCAGATTCAGGCTGATCGAGTCCATGGAAGGCATTGCGCTTGTTTCGTACCTGTAGCGAGTAGGGGGTGGAGCAGGGCGTCGCGATGCACAGAATAGGAGCGGTCGGGGGAACAGAGCGACCGCTCCTATCAGGTTCGTCAGCTCATACGGTGCAATGCGCAGATCTTGTTGCCAGCCGGGTCGCGGAGGTAGGCGAGGTAAATCTGACCGGTAGAACCCTGGCGCACGCCCGGCGGGTCCTCGCAGGTCACGCCACCGCTGGCGATACCGGCTGCATGCCAGGCATCGGCCTGCTCAGGGCTGTCCATGGCGAAGCCGATGGTGCTCCCGTTGCCGTTGCAGGCGGGCTCGCCGTTCAGCGGCTTGGTGATGGCGAAGACGCCGGTTTTGGTGAACCAGAAGCAGCGACCCTTCTCGTCCATGACGCCGGGTTTGCAGCCGACTACGCCCAGTATGGCGTCATAAAAAGCCTTGGATTCCTGCATATCGTTGGCGCCGAGCATGACATGGCTAAACATCGTGTCTTCCTTTCTATGGGACTTGGTTGTTCTTTTTGGCGTGACCAGCCTTCCGCTTAATGCGGCGCGAGTCAATAGTGCGTCGGCGCGCGGTATAAAGCGAGTGGGTCAGGCTGATCGAGAATGCGAACGCTTAGGTTTCGAACTACGATAAGAGTCTACATAACCTATTGGCAGTATTGGTTTTTCTGCCCTGATAGCTGGCAATGGGAAAGCCGCTTCGGCACAATGGACATACTCACTACAGCTTCGGGATATCCGCATCATGAAAGGCCACCAGGAAGTCATCGATTGTCTCATCGAGCTGCTGCGCGGAGAGCTCGGCGCGCGCGACCAGTATTTCCTGCACTCGCGGCTTTACGAAGACATGGGCTACGCGAAGCTGTACGAGCGCATCAACCATGAAATGGAAGAGGAAACGCAGCACGCCGATGCCATTCTCAAGCGCATTCTGTTTCTCGAAGGCATCCCGGACATGCGTCCGTCGGTCATTCATCCCGGTTTCACCGTACCGGACATGCTGGCCGCGGACCTGAAGCTGGAATACGAAGTGCGAGACAACCTGGCAGGCGCTATCGCGCTGTGTGAACGCCACGGTGACTACCAGACCCGCCAGATTCTCGAGATCCAGTTGAAGGATACCGAGGAAGACCACGCGTACTGGCTCGAGCAGCAGCTACGCCTGATCAAGCTGGTCGGTATGCAGAACTACCTGCAATCGCAGGTCTGACCCTCGCTATTAGCCCTGAGCTGCCAGGGCCCACCGGTACGAAACCGCTCATCACATTCCTTTCCACAGGTCGACTTCTGGCACTGTGTTCGGCCCTTTCGAACTGCAGCTGTACCTTGTGGCGCATAGAGGCGGCGCGTATAAGAATCGCTCGCCCAGGAACCCTCTATGAACATATCCGATGTGACCGTTTCGCCAGAATGGCAACCCGCCGGGCGCCGCGAATGGCTGGGATTGGCCGTGCTGGTATTGCCGACCCTGTTGCTGGCGCTCGACATGACCGTGCTGCATCTGGCCGCCCCGCACCTGAGTGCCGACTTGCAACCGACCAGTTCGCAGTTGCTGTGGATACTCGACATCTACGGCTTCATGGTGGCCGGGTTCCTGATCACCATGGGTACGCTGGGCGACCGGATCGGCCGCCGGCGGCTGTTGCTCGCTGGGGCTTTTGCCTTCGGTCTGGCGTCGGTCGCGGCGGCGTTCGCCACGTCTGCAGGTATGTTGATTGCCACGCGTGCGCTGCTCGGTATAGCCGGCGCCACCTTGATGCCGTCTACGCTCTCACTGATCCGCAACATGTTTCACATCGAGCGCGAACGTACCCTGGCGATTACCATCTGGATGACCGGATTCATCGTCGGTAGCGCCATCGGGCCGCTGGTTGGCGGTTTGATGCTGGAGTTCTTCTGGTGGGGTTCGGTGTTCCTGCTGGCGGTGCCTGTCATGGCGCTGCTGCTTATCGTCGGGCCGACATTGCTGCCGGAGTTTCGCGACGAGCAGGCAGGTCGGCTCGACTTTGCCAGCGCCGTCTTGTGCGTGACGGCGCTGTTGCTGGTTATTTTCGGCTTGAAAGACACCGCGCGCGACGGCGTCAATCTGCTTGCCTGCGCCGCGGCTGTTGCGGGCTGTGCCATCGGCTTCGCCTTCGTCCGCCGGCAGAAGCGGCTGGCCGATCCGATGTTCGACATGGCCCTGTTCCGCCGTCGTGCGTTTACCGTGTCGGTCACGGCGATGATGCTCTCGCTGCTTGCCCTTTCCGGCTCCTGGCTGATGATCTTCCAGTATCTGCAAGGCGTAAGCGGGCTCAGCGCGCTGGAGGCCGGGCTGGTCATGTTGCCGGCCGCCGTCATCCAGACCTGCGCCTCGCTGCTGGTTCCGCGCGTGGCTCGTGGCCTGAGGCCCGCGGTCTTTGTCAGCCTTGGTCTTGGCTTGGCCGTGGTCGGCTTGCTCGTGTTGCTATTGGTTCAGGGGCGCGACGGGATCGGGCTCATCGTGCTGGGGACGGTACTGTTGGGTGTCGGGATCATGCCGATGATGATTCTCGGCACGGATCTGGTCGTGAGCGCTGCGCCGAAGGAAAAGACCGGCGCCGCGGCAGCGACATCCGAAACGGCGTCCGAGCTGGGCATGGCCATGGGCATTGCGGTGATCGGCAGCGTCGGCGCAGCGGTGTATCGGCGACACGTCGCAGGCGAACTGCCTGCCGGGCTGAGCGCCGAACACGCCGAGATAGCCGGGGACACCATTGGCGGCGCCCTGGCCGTTTCCCGTCAGTTGCCGCCGGAGTTGGGGGAGGCGCTGCTTGCTGTTGCCCAAAGCGGCTTCGCTGAAGCACTGCATGCCAATGCGCTGATCGGGGCAGCAATCATGGCTGGCACGGCGCTGCTGACGGCGCTGTGCCTGAGTGAGGTGAAACTGGAGGCCGGCGCGCACTAAAGCGGCTGGCGACTCTGGCCTGTCTGCCCATCAGGCCGTTGGAACGGCTTCCACCGCCGGTTGGCCGCTGGCGAGGAACTGACTGGCCGGTACCGGTCGCCCCAACCAGAACCCCTGAAGCACGTCGCAGCCTAGTTCAGACAACAGCGCCTGTTGCTCGGCATCCTCGATGCCCTCCGCCACGACGCGCAGATTCAGCGCCCTGCCCAGCGTCACGACCGATGCCACGATCGCCGCGTCGATGCCACCGGCGCACACTTCGCTGATGAAGCTGCGGTCGATTTTCAGTTCGCGCACGGGCAGGCGCTTGATATAGGAAAGGCTGGAATAGCCTGATCCGAAGTCATCGATCGACAAGCAAACGCCGAGCGCTGCCAGTTCCTCGAGCATGGCGATGGCCTCAGCGTCGCGAACCGCCATGGTCTCGGTGATCTCGATGGCCAGGTTCTGGGCGGGCAAATCGTAGCGGGCCAACACGTCCCGCACGTGTCCCACCAGCCCGTGATGTCTCACATGCAACCCTGAAATGTTCACCGCGACCTGCCAGGTGGTATGGCCGGCTGCGCGCCACGCCTGCAACTGGCGTGCCGCTGCGTTCAGCACCCATTCGTCGATACGGGTAATCAGTCCGGCCTGTTCGGCCAGCCCGATGAATCGATCAGGGGCGAGCAAACCCAGCTCCGGATGCTGCCAGCGCACCAGCGCTTCGGCACCCATCGGCGCGCCCGTACTGGCGCAGAACTTGGGCTGGAAATGCAGGACCAATTCCTCGCGCTCGATACCCAGGCGCAGCTCATGCAGCAGCTTGAGTTGGGCGCGAGCGTCGACGTTCATCGCCGGTTCGAAGAAGCTGTAGTCGTTACGTCCGTTATGTTTCGCGTGGTACATGGCGGCGTCGGCATTCATCAGCAGCTCCTGCTTGTTGTCCCCGTCTCTGGGATACAGCGCGATGCCGACGCTGGTGGAAATGCGCAGCTCATGCTCGCCAACTGGGAAGGGTCGGTTGACCAGCTCTATGATCTGCTCCGCAATGGCGCTCACGTCCTCGCCATCGGATATCTCGGCCAGCAGGACGAACTCGTCGCCGCCAACCCGGGCAAGCGTATCGCGCGAGCGCATGTGACCGTTGAGACGATTGGCGACCACGCAGAGCAGCTCATCACCGGTGTGGTGACCGAAGGCATCGTTGATCGGCTTGAAGCCATCCAGATCGAGGAACATGACTGCGAAGGTACGGCCGTGCCGCCTGGCCCGGGCGATACATTCGTTGATCCGTTCTTCGAGCAACAGCCGGTTCGGCAGCTTGGTCAGGCTGTCCTGCAGGGCGAGCTCCATCAGCTTGCGGTTGGCCCGAGCCAGCGAAGAGCTGAGCAGCTCGGTTTTTGCAGCGAGGCGTGCGTCGAGCAGCGAGAGCAGGAGGGTTATTGCCAGAATGGCCACTGTGATGACGATCACCAGGCTCGCCAACCACTGTGTATCCAGTCCTTCGACCGCTGCCGCGCAATAGCTGCCCTCCGGGAAGTTGGCTGCCGCCATGCCGATATAGTGCATCCCGACGATGGCAAACCCCATGATGACCGCGGCGCCGCCGCGCATGACCTTGACCCGTACCAGGCGCCTGCGCAACGCGAAGGCGATGCGCAGGGCAGAGCCCGATGCGGCAGTGGCAACCAGCAGAGAGGCGACGACCAGCACCGGGTCATAAACGATGCCGGGCTGCATGCGCAGCGCACCCATGCCCAGATAGTGCATGGAGCTGATCCCCGCGCCCATGATCAACGCGCCGAGGAGATTGTCTCGCCAGGACATGTCAGGCTGGCTGACGAGCCAGAGAGCCAGGCCCGAGGTCAGTATGGCGAGGATCAGTGACCCCACCGTGAACGTCAGATCGTAACCAAGAGGAATCGGCAGCTTGAAGGCCAGCATGCCGATGAAATGCATCGACCAGATACCAAAGCCCATGGCCAGCGCGCCACCGCTTATCCAGTAGCGCACCGCTGCGCCCTTGGCCGACGCGATGCGTCCCGACAGGTCGAGTGCTGTGTAGGACGCAAGCATCGCGACGACAAAGGAGATCAATACCAGAAACAGATCGTAGCGGCCGGCCAGCATCGGGGACTCGTAATAACGGGGAGTGGCCTTGCGAAGGGTACGCCCAGGCCGTGATGGCACAATGATACGTGACCGTGCGGTTGGCCGATAACAACTTTGCACTATGGCCACATCGGTACCGACGAATGGACCCCGGGAAGGGCAAGGGGAGGAAGGGAGAGGAGAAGGACAAGGGATCAGGTGGCGACCTGATCCCTCATGCGCAACGTGCGCAGTTACTTCTCGTTGATCGAGATGGCCTTGATGTTGACGAACTCGTGCATGCCGAAGCCGCCGTGCTCGCGACCGTAGCCGCTGTCCTTCACGCCGCCGAAGGGCAGGTTGGGCTGGGCGAGGTTGTAGCCGTTGATGTTGATCATGCCGGTATCGAACTCGTCGCGAGCCAGCTTCACGGCGCGATCGGCGTCGGCTGAGAAGATGCCGCCGCCCAGGCCGAAAGGCGAATCGTTGGCTACGCGCATGGCTTCCGCTTCGTCGGCGACCTTGATCAGCGAGGCGACCGGACCGAACAGCTCGTCATCGTAGGCTGGCTGGCCGGGCTTGACGTTTTCCAGCACGGTGGCGGGGTAGTAATAGCCCTTGCCACCCGGGATCTCGCCGCCTACCGCGCAGGTAGCGCCGCCTTCGATGGAACGTTGGACCTGGTCATGCAGCTTGTCGCGCAGATCCTTACGGGCCATTGGCCCCATGACCGTATCCTTGCTGGTCGGATCGCCTGTGGTGATTTTGCCCATGGCCTCGACGAAGGCGTTACGGAACTGATCGTATACCGACTCGACAACGATGAAGCGTTTGGCCGCGACGCAGGTCTGGCCGGTGTTGTTGATACGACCCATGACGCAGAACTTCACCGCCTTTTCGATATCGGCGTCGTCCAGTACCAGATAGGCATCGTTGCTGCCTAGCTCCAGCACGGTTTTCTTCAGCACCCTGGCGGCTTTCTGTGCGATGTCAGCACCGGCACCCGGGCTGCCGGTCAAGGTAACGCCGCGTACCAGCTTGTGTTCGATCACCGCATCAGAGGTGTCGTGGTCGATCAATAGCGAACGGAAAGCGTTTTCCGGCAGGCCGGCATCGCGGTAGAGCTTCTCGACTTCCATCGCCATGCCCCAGACATTGCCAGCGTGCTTGAGCAGGATGGTGTTGCCGACCATGAGGTTGTCTGCGCTATAGCGGATCACCTGATAAAGCGGGAAATTCCAAGGCTGGATCCCATAGATCACGCCGATTGGCTGATAGCTGATCAACGCGCGACCCCCGCGGATGTCACGAGTCTGCTCCGCCAGTTCTTCCGGGCCATGCTCGGCAGCGTATTCGCAGATGGCCGCGCACAGTTCGCATTCCTGCTTGCCCGCGGCGATGGTCTTGCCCATCTCCTGGGTCATCAGCGCGGCGTAATCATCCTTGCGCTCGCGGATGAGACCGGCAACCTTGCGCAGCAGCGTGGCCCGTTCCTCGAAGGACGTCTTGCGCCATTGCAGGAAGGCTTCGTGGGTTTGCTCGATGACCTGATTGGCTTGCTCGCGGCTCATGAGGTCGTAGCTGGCGATGACTTCTTCGGTAGCGGGATTGATCGTCTGTTTGGAACGGGACATAAGGTCTCCTTGATCGTCGTGAGCGAAATCGCGGATTGAACAGGTTTGGGACGGCGCAGGCGGGGGAGAGTTCGTTGCCAGGTGTAGCGGGGTATTGCCGGTCACAGGCCAGGATAGCCGGAAGGTCGGTCTTTTCATGCGACCAGATCAGACGGCGACGATCCCACTCCGCAGGGATACCGTCTGAAGTTTCCGACAGCGCGTGCAACCGATGCCTCGACGAGAATCCGTGGCAGAAAGTCGTCGATTGAAACGCGCCGCGTCGACCGGCCCGTTCAGCGTCGCGACTTGAGCCATTCCTGCTTCAGCGAATTCCAAAAAACCTGCAGGCTGCTGAACTTGGTGTCCACTGCGTCGATATATCGATCGAGCTGGTCGATCTCTTCGTGCTGAGCCGCTTCCTCGCGCTCGAGGTCGTCCAGCTGCTGCTCGAGCGTGCCGAGCGAGTCGCGCAGTTCGCGCAGACGCTGCCGGGCTTCCAGTCGGTTCGGGTTCGAAGTCATGACAAAGGTCCTTTGAAATATCAGAGCTGGCTGAAGCCGATCATCAACAGTGGAAGGGCGAAGAAGACGCCCCCAATATAACCGACGACGTACAACTTGCTCCGTTCGGCAAGCCTGGCAAGTGTCTTTGCTATCCCAGGCGGGATACCACGCAGGAATGGCAGCGCATAGATAATGAAGATGCCGAGCAGGTTGAATAGCAGATGTACCAGCGCGATCTGCAGCGCCACTTCTGCTGTAGGGCCCGCAATCGCCGTCGCGGCCAGCAGGGCCGTCACACAGGTGCCTATGTTGGTTCCCAGGGTGAACGGATACACCTGTTTGAGAGAGAACACGCCAGTGCCCGCAAGCGGCACGATGAGCGCAGTCGTAGTGGAAGACGATTGAACAAGCACGGTGATAACGGCGCCCGAAGCGATGCCCGAGACCGGTCCGCGCCCTATGCTCGCGTGCATGATGCGTTTGGCACGACCAACCATCACGCGACGCAGTATCTTGCCGATGGCGGTAACGACGAACAGGATCGTACCGATGCCAATGATGATTAGCGCGACGCCGGTCCATACCGGGCCAGGCAGCCAGCTCACGCTGGCCTCGAGTATCTCGGAGGCCGGCGCGAGTAATGTATCCATGAAGTTGACGCTGTCCATGTCCAGGCTGGCGTCGGTGGACAGCAGCCCGGCTAGCGCCTCGGATACGCGCTCCAGAGGATGGAGGAGCAACTCAATCGGCAGCAGGATCGCGACGGCGGTGAAGTTGAAGGCGTCGTGAACGGTGGCCGCAGCGAAGGCTCGGCGAAATTCTGTCCCGCTGCGAACATGCCCGAGGCTGACGATGGTGCTGGTCAGTGACGTACCGATATTAGCGCCCATGATCATGGGAATCGCGATGGACACCGGCAACCCCCCGGCGACCAGCCCGACGATGATCGACGTGACGGTGCTCGAACTCTGAATGAGTGCGGTGGCGGCCAGCCCGATTGTGAGGCCGACCAGAGGGTTGGTAGCGAAGGCAAACAATTCTCTGGCATTGTCGCCCGCAGCAGCCTTGAATCCATCGCCAATCGCGCCGACACCGGCTAGCAGCAGGTAAATGAGCACCACTACAGCCAGCCAGGAGATCCATCGGCTACTGGTTGGTTCGGAACGTTGATCGGACAGCGTTTCGACATTGGTCGTCATGGCCAACACTCCATCAGAGAGGTGTGCAATCGATGATGGAAGCGGGGCGTGACTCTTTCATGACCTCCGATAGCTGCTGTCATACCTTCGGTCGGATGGGGACGAGCGGCGCGCTAATAAGGCCCGGCGTTTAAAGAAATCCGATCCATCGTCCAGCAACTACTGCACTCAGCCACAGGCATAACGAGAGCGCGGCCTGGAACCTGGTTGCGGCACGTTGGCTGCGTAGGTGCATCTCGCTACCGGATTGTCGACGGTGCAACCAGAGCGCATTGAGTACGGCCGCCGCGATCAGGCCCAGCTTGGCCTGGAACGCAGTATTTTCCACATAAACCGGGGCGTTCACGCTGAACAGCCACGCGCCGGTAAGGGCAGCCAGGCCGAGACCGCAGGCTGCCAGACGTGACAGCAGCGGCCATAGCGCAGACACCGGAACCGCGCGGAACGCTCCGAGCAAACGGAGATCCAGCGTGATAATGGTTCCGATCAACAGGCCGAGCGAGACGATGTGTGCAGCATTGACCAGCAGATAAGCAACGGCATTGCGCTGCAGCCAGATTGCAGGCGGTAAGGCCGATAGCGCTTGCCAGACGTCCGTCACGGCTTACTGCTTTTCGATTCGCTCCGGGTAGATGTCGTACGTCTTCCCCTCGATAGTGACCCGCACGGCTTTCATGCGCTTTTCGGACTTGTCCTGGCTGCGGTTGCCCACGGCGGTGATGCTGTCGCCCGGGCTGGCAGCGTTTTCATCGAAACCGGCTTTCGCCGTGTTGCGCGGGTTGCCCAGTTCGACTCGCCAGGTGCCATCCTCCGCCTCGACATCCAGCGAAGGATGGGGAGGTGCCATCTGAACGTTGGTGATGGTGCCGCTCAGTTGGGTCTGTTCCTGCTCGGCCCATGACCAGCCGTGATGAGCCGTCGCGGGTGAGACGAGCGAAGCCGTTAGCATGGCAATACCGAGCGTGCGCTTGATGAACATGGTGTGCTCCTTGAGGCTTGGGGACCGAGCGGTCGGCAGATGGAATGTGCACTGGCCGAATAGTCAGTATAGGAGTGCTGGCCGACGCTGCCGCGCGGAGACGTAACGCTTTGTTTGAAGCAAACGAACCACTCGTCTCGCTTCAGACAACCGCAACCAACCTATCATCGCGTCGTCATCTACGGGTGTTGCACTCAAGGTCCCGAAAAAACCTCACAGAGGACCTGATGATGAGTACTGATACGCCAAATGCCAGCCGTCGTAATCTTCTCAAGGGCAGTGTTGCGCTTGCCGTCGCCGCACCGTTCGTAGGTACCCTGCAAGCGTTCGCTACCCGACAGGCACATGCAGCCAATCCACTGCCACCCATTGCCGGTCCTTACGGCAGCCTGCGTCCGGTCAAGGATATGGCGACCGGGCTGGAGCTGCTCCAGCTTCCGCCGGGCTTCAATTACAAAAGCTTTTCATGGGCAGGCGACGTGATGAGCGACGGCCAGCCGGTACCGGGCAAGCATGACGGCATGGGCGTGGTGGGCGTGAGCCGTGGCCGTCGCGGTCGTGAGATCGTGCTCATCCGCAACCACGAAGTAGGCGGCAGCGCGAGCCGCATTCCCGCACCAGCGATTTATGATCAGGTTTCCCTGGCCAACGGTCAGCAGCCCGGTGGCGGCAACACCACGATCCGTTTCCCGTATGGCATTGGCCAGGACGTGCGGACCGAGCCGAGCCTCGGCGGTACGCTGGTCAACTGTGCCGGCGGCGTTACGCCCTGGGGCACCTGGCTGAGCTGCGAGGAAACCATTACCGACCTGACGTCATCAGGCGGCCTGAAGCATGGCTACGTGTTCGAAGTGCGCCCCGAGGCGGACAAGACCACTGGCCAGCCGATCGTCGCGATGGGCCGCTTCAAGCATGAAGCGGTATGCGTCGATCCGCGTACCAGCATCGTCTATCAGACCGAAGACCAGCGCAATGTGGCCGGGTATTATCGGTTTATTCCG
Organism: Halopseudomonas xinjiangensis; assembly: GCF_900104945.1. Lineage (NCBI taxonomy): Bacteria > Pseudomonadati > Pseudomonadota > Gammaproteobacteria > Pseudomonadales > Pseudomonadaceae > Halopseudomonas > Halopseudomonas xinjiangensis. Next base: position 981,515 of record NZ_LT629736.1, read on the forward strand.
GAGAACAGGAGCATGCGTCCCGCCGCGCTGGAAGAGGGCGGCCGGCTGCAGGCTGCCAGGGTGAAAGGCCTGAGCGGCGCCATGCTGCTGGCGCCCGAAGTGGGCGATGAGTACCAGCTGGAGTGGGTCGATATTGCCGAGCCCGACGCCGATCCACAGGGCAGCCAAAGTGGTCCCTATGTTCAGGCCAGGGCTGCGGGCGGTTTGACCATGAGCCGTGGTGAAGGCATCTGGTACCACCGGGGCAAGGCGTACATCGTCGACACCAGCGCCGGCCGCGACAGCCAGGGTCGCGAAGGGCAGGGCGAGGGGTGCGTTTGGATGCATGATCTGCGGACCGATCGCATCACCTGCATATTCGCCTCCAACGACAATGTCATCGCCAACAACCCGGACAACGTAACGGTTAGCCCGCGCGGTGGCGTACTGCTCTGTGAGGACGGCGGCGGCGTGCTGGATGAGTATGGTTTCGGTGAGCGTCTGATCGGCCTGACTGGCAGCGGCGAGCCGTATATCTTTGCCAAGAACAACATCGTGTTCAACGATGTCGAAGCGGCCGCGGCCGGCAAGAACGTGGCGGGCGGGGATTATCGCAACAAGGAGTTCGCCGGCGCCTGCTTCGATCCGACCGGCCATTTCCTCTTCGTCAACGCGCAGACTCCGGGCATCACCTTCGCCATCTGGGGGCCCTGGAAGCGCGGTTCCCTGTAGTTCAGGCGTCAGCTCAGGCAATACAGGATGCCCGCCATTTGGCGGGCATCCTGGTTCCGGTCAGAGCACCTCTACCCGGTCGCGGCCCTTGTTTTTGGCAGCATAGAGTGCCTGGTCTACCCGATCGAGCATGCGTTGCAAGGTTTCGTCTCCGCGGTACTGCGTGACGCCGAAACTCGCGGTCTTGCTCTGCACGGTGTCGAACTCGTGCCTGTTGATTCGCTGGCGGAGGATTTCCGCAGCTTCGTGCGCCTGCTTTTGCCCGGTTTCCGGCAGAACGATAAGAAACTCCTCGCCTCCCAGTCTGCCGACCTGATCAACCTGCCGCACGTTATTACGCAGTAGAGCGGCAAACTGACGAAGTACTGTGTCGCCGACGGTATGGCCGAAGGTGTCATTGACCTGCTTGAAGTGATCAATGTCGATCAGGATCACCGAGAAGGGTGTCCCGTAGCGGTTGGCGCGCAGGCACTCCTCGTTGAACAGCTGCTCGATTCTCGACCGGTTCCATAGTCCGGTAAGGCCATCGGTGCTGGCGGATAGGGCCAGCTCCTTGTGATTGATGAACATCACCTTGTGAGCCCGCTCGAGGATATACGCGTTGACGATACCGAAGGAGAAGGCTGCCATCAGCCAGATCAGGTGCAACCGTTCGATACCGGGCGCAATAGTGCCGGCCAGCGTCACCACGAGAATCAGCAGTGTTGACCCCGAGGCGGTGAGAATGGCCAGACGCAACTTCAGGCCCGAGATGGTGAACGTCCAGATGATGATGAAATAGAGTTCCGGCAGGAAATACACGAAGTCCTGATGGTGGCTGTTCAACCAGAGATTGGCTGCGGTGGAGGCTACCGGCGCGGTAGCGAGTAAAAACACCATAGGCTGACGCAAGCGATCGAAGAAACTCATCAGCAGGACCAGCAGCAGAGCAGCCGGGATCATGAGCCCGTGCACGGTCATCCGAGCGCCGTGCATGGATTCGGCAACGTCTTGCTCCATCCAGGCATAGAGCACGTACAGCACCATCGTGAGCAGTGCGATCAGCCGGATTTGCGGCAACTTCGTCTGGTGATACCAATCTGCAAACTCATCCCTGAAGGTGGCAGGGGACCCCTGCAAGGGGTCGAACGAACGTCGAATTGAATCCAAAGACTTCACAGGTACTCCGACAGCGGATGCCTGAACATCGGGTGATTGAGCTTCGTTGGCAATCAGATTGAACAATCACTTCCGATTCGATATCTATGCTGGACCCGCTTTGACCATCAGCGGTTCAATCGAAGCGGCAAAATGATGGCTCGCCCGACGCGACTGTGGCTTGGGGTGCCGCCTTTCCCGCCCATTCAGGTAAGCATTCGGCGTTATGGATTACTTCATTATTGCGATCATCACCGTGGCGGGGCTGGCCTTTCACTGGTGGATATTTGTGCTGATCAGGCGCTGGTCGCAGCGCGACCTGGCGTTGTCATTGGCAGGCAAGGACCCGATCAAGCAGGCATTCATGCTGGAAAAACTCGCCGAGGCGCAGCGCCTGAAGGTCAGGCGCAAGGAACTCGACGCGTGGCTCGAAGCCGCATCGCAGCGATACGATGCGCAGGCCGCTGGTACGGCTTCGTCTACGTAAGACCTACTTGTCGGTCACCGCCCCTTCCGAGGCGCTCGACACCAGTTTCGCGTATTTCGCCAGCACGCCGCGCGTGTAGTTGGCCGGAGGGCGTTTCCAGCGCCGTCTCCGTTCGGCAAGAACGTCCTCCCCGACGTCCAGCGTGATCTGCCGGCTCTCGGCATCGATGCTTATCGGATCGCCATCCTCGACCAGCGCAATCGGCCCGCCCTCGTAAGCTTCCGGGGTGATGTGGCCGACCACGAAGCCATGCGAGCCGCCGGAGAAACGGCCATCGGTGATCAGTGCGACCTCCTTGCCCAGACCCTTGCCCATGATCGCCGAGGTCGGCGAAAGCATCTCGCGCATGCCAGGCCCGCCCTTCGGCCCTTCGTAGCGGATCACCAATACGTCACCTGCCACGACCTCGCCGCCAAGGATCCCGGTCAGCGCCGCTTCTTCGCCGTGATACACCCGCGCCGTGCCCTTGAAATGCAAGCCTTCCTTGCCGGTGATCTTCGCGACGGCACCCTCCGGGGAGAGGTTGCCGTGCAGGATCACCAGATGCGAATTGGGTTTCACCGGGTTGGAGAAGGGTCTGATGATGTCTTGCCCTTCCGGATAGTCCTGCACGTCCGCCAGATTTTCAGCCAGCGTCCTGCCGGTCACCGTAAGCGTATCGCCGTGCAGCAGGCCGGCATCCAGCAGGCGCTTCATCAAGGGTTGAATGCCACCGATCGCCACCAGCTCGGACATCATGTACTGGCCGCTCGGGCGGAGATCGGCAAGGACCGGAGTGGTCTTGCCCAGCTCGGTAAAGTCGTCGAGAGACAGGTCCACGCCGACGGCGTGAGCCATGCCCAGGAGATGCAGCACGGCGTTGGTCGAGCCGGCGAGGGCGATAACGACGCGAATCGCATTCTCGAAAGCCTTCCGGGTCATGATATCGCTGGGCTTGATGTCCTGTCGCAGCAGCTCGAGAACCTGCCGTCCGGCGTTGATGCAATCTTCGCTCTTGTCGAGTGATACCGCGTTCTGCGCGGAGGAGCCGGGGAGCGACATGCCCAGCGCCTCGATCGCTGAAGCCATGGTGTTGGCGGTGTACATGCCGCCGCAGGAGCCTGGGCCGGGGATGGCGGTTTCCTCGATCTGCTGCACCTCGACCAGATCAATGTCACCCTTGGCGTGCTGGCCGACGGCTTCGAACACGGAGATGATGTCGGTGTGATTCGCCCCCGGTTTGATGGTGCCGCCATAAACGAAGATCGACGGCCGGTTCAGCCGCGCCATACCGATCAGGCAACCAGGCATGTTCTTGTCGCAGCCGCCTATGGCTACCAGGCCATCGAACCCTTCGCAGCCTGCGACCGTTTCGATCGAATCGGCGATCACTTCACGCGAGACCAGCGAGTACTTCATGCCCTCGGTACCGTTGGCGATACCGTCGGAGATGGTGATGGTGTTGAAAATCACGCTCTTGCCGCCGCTTGCATCCACGCCACGCCCGGCATCTTCGGCCAGCTTGTTGATATGCATGTTGCACGGGGTCACGTTGGCCCAGGTCGAAGCGATGCCCACCTGCGGCTTGGTGAAGTCGTCGTCGGTAAAGCCAACCGCGCGCAACATGGCGCGGGCAGGCGTTGCTGCGACGCCGTCCACTACTTGTGAGGAGTATTTTCGCATCGTGTCATCGGTCATCGCTCGGATCCTCGTGCTGGTTGTTGGTGTTGTGACAGGCCGGGCTCGAAAAGGTGTCCTTCTCTTCCGGCCCGGTCACCTCGGCTAAACACTCAAACCAGGTCGCGCTTTTCCTGACGCGCAGCCCGAGCGTCCTTGACCGTTGCGCCCAGAATCATCACCAGCACTGCCAGGGATACCGCCGGCCAGATAAGGACATAGCCTGCCAGAATGTAGGTTTGCATATTGATGTCTCCGATTATCACTTGGTTGGAAGCTCAGTCGTATCGTCGTAGTTGCCGACCGATTGTCCGATGCTGGCGAACTCGAACCTGTGTGAGCTCATCAGGCTTATCGTCACACAAACCAGTGTGCTCACACCGTAAGCGGTGAGCGACGCCAGCAGGATGGTGTAATCACGCAGGAAGCCGACAGCGAACCACGCCAGAACCACGGCGCCGAGTATTCCGACGATGACGCCGGCGCGACGTCCGAAGAAGCCGAAAGCCATCAGGCCGATCACTACGCCGCCGCCGATCGAAGCCAGCAGCTCGAAAAGCAGGCCAGTCACCCCGGCCATATTCAGCAGCTCGAAGCGGGCCACGCAGAACATCAACAGGCCGGCAATCACGGCCGAGGTGAACGCTGCGTTGGTCACGCGGTTCCAGAAGCAGCTGGCAATGACCGGGAAAACGATTGCGCCCCATAGCGCGCCCACGAAGACCAGCATGATGAGAATATCCATCGACAAGCTGGCAAGAACGACGCCGATGAGCGTGGCGACAATCATCGTCAGCCGACCAATGAATAGCATACGCGTCGGATCAGGCCGTCCCCTGGCGATGTTCTTGCCATAGACATCCGCCATGACGATCGCCGAGAGCGCGCAGAGATCCGAATCGGCAGTAGACGAGAGCGAGCCGATCACGAGGATGAAAAACAGTGCAATGAACACGGGCGACAGATACAGCGAAACCATCTGCGGGATGAGATTGTTCATGTCCCCGTCGATGGGCTCGAGGCCGGTCATCAGCGCCATCAGGCCGATCATGCCGAGGCCGATGACGATCGCGCCGTAGCCGATGGTCGCAGTGATGAAGGTCGGTTTGATGTGATCTTCGCGGACGGCGAACAAGCGTTGCGAAATGGTCTGGTTGCCAATGGCGTACGCCAGTACGGCGACGAAGAACGGCGCGCCCTGATTGAGGATGGCTTCGGTGGAAAACAGGTCGGCCTGCTCGGGCGTCAGTAGCGCCATCCCTTCACTCAACACGCCAGGCCCGCCCAGCGAGAACAGCACCGCAGGGATGATCAGGATGGCTATTGCCATCATTGCCATAAGCTGTGCGAAGTCGGTCAGTACCGAGGCGCGGAACCCGGACCACAAGGTATACGCCAGCACGCCGACACCGGCGATGATGACGCCGGCCTGGAAGGATAGGGGCGACAGCACCGAGACCAGCGCGCCGGAAGCAGTGAAATTGACCATCAGGCTGATGATGCTGCCCAGCACGTTGGACGAGGCCAGGATAAGCTGGCTGGAGGCACCGTGGCGCGCGTGGATCAATTCACCCAAGGTGTGCGCATTGGGAGCGAGTTTGCGAAACCGGCGACCGAACGGATAGATGAACAGGATCATCAACGCACCCCATAAGCCGTAGTGCAGAGGCCCGGAAATACCATAGGTGTAGCCGGAGGTGGCGGCAGCGTAAAACGAGGCTGCCCATATCCACGTGGCAGTCATGCTGGCCGCACCCAACCCGAAGCCGAGGTTGTGATTGGAAACCATGAACGCGTCGGTACTTTCCTTCTTGTTCTTGATCAACAGTGTGAGCAAGTAGGTGCCGCCATAAAAGGCGAGCAGGAGAGCGAGCACTGTAAAGGTCGAAAATTGGTAGAAGTCGGAGTCGTTCAAGCATATCCCTCTGTCGGTTCGCAAGGCTGCTTGCGCGGTCGGCCCGGCAGGGCGCTGCCAAACCCGGCAAGTAAAGATTTTCGCCGCACGGTCCCACCGGGACAGTTGCCTGGGTCGTGACGATCAGGTTACGCCGCGATCATTGGACGGTCAGAACAAATGGGGTCTGACCCGGGTGCGCCAGCGCAAAAGCTGGTAAACGAGACGTGCAAAACCGAGCTTTGCTGCAGCTCGGCGGAGACTTACCCTAACCGCTTGGGCGGGATTAGTCCACGACCGGAGCGCGCGTGCGGTGCGAAACAGGACGGGGAAAGGCTGGAGTTTCGCGCCACATAGCCGTCGTATCATCGAGGGCGGCTCTCACGGCAGCGGGCACGACAGTGAAGCGGGGCAAGTGCTTGGGAAGGTTGCGGCCGGTATGGAGATGCCCGGCCATATGGCCGGGCATCACTAGTGCGCCTACGGGGGGCAGTGCGGCTAGGCAGATGCTTCGGCTTCGTAATTTGCGTAGGAATGCTTCAGCGTCGCGTGGTTGAGTAACATCTCGGCCTTGAGCGTTTCGCCCTTGGCGTCATAAATTCGCGTCCGCACCCAATACGACTCGGTGCGCTTGCTTTCCGACAGCGCTGCGATTTCGCGGCGGATCACATACTCCTCGCCAACGAACAGCGGCCCGTCGACCATGCGGATTTCCTGGTCGGCAAACAGGCCGATTACCGGCTGCTTGACCGGGAAAGCGGCCTGCTTGCTGGTGTATTCAGCCAGCACACTGACCATCTCCAGCGGGATGATCGCCCGACCCCAAGGGGTGCTCTCGGCATCGGAGTACCACGGCGAATTTTCCGTTATGCGTTCGAGCTTCTGGTTGAGCGAGAACGGATACAGATTGCCCATATGCTGGTCGGCATCCATGCGCACGCGTTCTTCTTCAGCGCCTTTCATGCCTACCTGAAGATCCGACAGGATTACCAGCTTCTCCGGGGCGCGGAGCTTGGCCATGCGCTCGTCCAATAGCGTAGGTCCATCCCCAGGGCCGATGCTGGCGCTGGCTTCGAGCACTGGCGTGCCGTCGGCCTTTTCGGCCCAGCAGCGCAAGCGGGTTGCACCCGGGGCAGGCAGTTCGACGAAGGCGCGTACCTGCTCGCCTTCGACGACCATGTTCTGGAAGTGAGCGGAAAAACAGCCGCTCTCGAACCAGGCCTGGCCGAACACCTCGACCAGCAAGGGGACGAACTGGCTGAAGTGCGTGGGCCCTTCGATAGGGCCAGCCTTGAAGCCGAGCTTCTCGGCCATGCTGTCATCGTGGATCGATGTGTGGCCGCTGTATTCCTGTTCCTGCAGCATTTGCCGGGGCTCGCGCAGTGGGCCGCACAGGTGTAACGGAGTATCAAAACTCATGCGTGACTCCTTTATTTATCAGCCGTTGAGCATGCGGGTGAGGCGGTCACGCATGATCCCTTCAGCCTGGGCCATGATGCGATCGATCAGCTCTTTCACGGTCGGGACATCATTGATCAGCCCGGCGACCATGCCGCAGGACCAGGCACCGGCGTCCATCTCGCCAGTTTTCATGATGCGCGGATAGACGCCTGCAACTTCCTCGGCGATATCGGCGAATTTCAGGTCGGCGCCCAGCTTGCGCTCTTTCTCGAGCAGGCGCTCGACGGCACTGTTGTTCAGCACACGCTCGGTATTGCGCAGCGGGCGCATGACCAGGCGGGTATCCAGTTCGCTGGCCGCAACGATAGCCTGCTTGACGTTCTCGTGAACCGGGGCCTCCTTGGTGGCGATGAAGCGGGTACCCATGTTCATACCTTCGGCGCCCATCGCCAGCGCAGCGGCGAGCGAGCGGCCGTCTGCCATGCCGCCGGAAGCGACAAAGGGAATTTCCAGCTCATCCGCAGCGCGCGGCAACAGGATGAAGTTCGGTACATCATCTTCCCCGGGGTGCCCGCCACACTCGAATCCATCCACGCTGACCGCGTCGCAGCCGATCGCCTGGGCTTTGAGTGCATGACGTACCGCAGTGCATTTGTGGATCACCTTGACGCCGTGCTCTTTCAGCGCCGGTAGGTACTTCTGCGGATTGTTGCCGGCGGTCTCGACCACCTTCACGCCGCCCTTGATGATCGCCTCGACATAGCCCGGGTAGTCCGGCGGATTGACCGAAGGCAGGAAAGTCAGGTTGACACCGAAGGGCTTGTCGGTCATCTCGCGGCAACGGCGGATCTCTTCGGCCAGCGCGGCAGGGTTGGGCTGCGTGAGGGCGGTGATCATGCCCAGGCCGCCAGCATTGGCGACTGCGGAGGCGAGCTCGGCATAGCCGACATGGTGCATGCCGCCCTGGATGATCGGATGTTCGATGCCGAAAAGTTCGGTGATTCTGGTTTTCATATGGCCCTCTGTTCATTCCGCTGATCGGCCTGCCTGCAGCAGGCGCGGGTGGGAGAAGTTGGTCGAATCAACCGGAAGAGTGTAGGCGTGGTAACGCCTTAATTGCCATGTAAGTGCGGTATTCACCTGATTGATACTTCTCGCGCTAGCGACCGGCTGATGTAGGGTTCCACATACCTGCGACGACGTTGGCGAATGGGAGCGAGACAACATGTACAGCATCGAAGACGTCGAGCTACAGAAATGGACCGTCAGCGGGCTCGATGCTCGCGTCGCTGTACTCGGTCAAGGACCGGTCGCCCTCTGCGTACACGGCTGGCCAGAGTGCTGGTATTCCTGGCGGCATCAGATGGTCTTGTTGGCAAACGCCGGCTATCGCGTCATCGCGCCGGACATGCCCGGCTTCGGGCAAACGCAGGGATATGCGGAGATCGCCGATTACACGATCGAGCGGACAGGCAGGTTCCTCTCCGATTTGATCGCCGAGGCGGGCGTTTCCAACGTACTACTGCTTGGCCATGACTGGGGTGCGATCAACGTGTGGGGCTTCGCGCTGCAGTATCCGCACAAGGTCTCGAAGATGGTGGTCATGAGTGTGCCGCTGAAGCCCCTCGGCGAACAGCCGCCCACCGAACAGCTGCGTGAGTTGTTTCAGGATCGATTCTTCTACCAGTTGTACTTTCAGCAGCCCGGCGTCGCAGAAGCCGAATTTGACGCGGACCCGGAGGGAATATTGCGCGCATTGTTCTGCTCGCCCGACACGCCCCGCGCCAAACCGGTTCTGGGCAAGTCCATAAGTGAAGGCGGCGGCTGGATCGGCCGGCTGGGCAAGCCGCTGGAGCAACCCGGCTGGCTAACTGACGAGGCCATCGCCTATTACGTGAAAACCTATCGGCAGAGCGGCTTCGCCGGCGGGCTCCATTACTACCGAAACATCGACCGGAATTGGCGGATCATGCAGCGGTACGCCGATGCGCGTATCGATTGCCCGGTGTTGTTTTTATCCGGCGAAATGGATTACGCGACCCAGCGCGCTACGGCAGAGCATTTGGTCGCGCAAATGATCGATCGTGTGCCCAGCCTGACGGTCCAGGTTTTGCCAGACAAGGGACATTGGCTACAAGGTGAGGCGACCGAAGAGGTAAACCGGGCGCTGCTCCGATTTGTCGGGGTTCATGGTCAGTGAAGCCCGGCCGTCTCCCGGCACGTGTTTTTGCGACCCGGTCAATAACCGCAACCGACATGGCCTGGGGCGAGGGTTGCGATAAGTTTTCATAATAAGAAAGATAGCGACAATCCGCTTTGCCTATACGCCGCTTCGCTTGATGATGGCATACACACCTACACAAGAGGAGTATGTCAATGAAACTGATCAAGCGGATTCTGCAGCGCAAGCAATCTGACCAGATCGCCGGCCAGGATGCAGGCATCGAACACCCGAACTTCTGGATGTATCACTGAGTTGGCTGTGGGGGACCGACCGCCTCGGGCGCTGGTCCCTGCCTCGTTCTGCTATCCGCCGACCAAGCCAGATCGGTTTGGCTCCGACCGTTCTTCTGCGATGCGAGTGCTCGCGCATCGAGCAAGTTCCAGTACCTGTGCGTTCGTGTCGTTTTTCCTGAACTTGTTCGAAGGCGAGCAAGGTGAAACAGAGATTCTTCCTAAGCGAGAAATAAACTATCCCGGTGATAATAGCGTTATCTGAAGTTTCGCCATCACCCAAATAGGTGAATCGAGAGTAGTGCTGGAATCGTGTCATTGTGCCTGCAACCAGTTGATTTGGATCCATTGTTCGGCCATAACCCATACGGGTGAAATTGACGTTCTGACATTGACTTGCTTCTTTTCCAACTTACACTTCGAGAGTCTGATGTCCGGCTGTCCCCTGGAAACATCGGTCAAAGAAGTTTCGATAAAAACAAATTAGAAACTCTCGGAGTAAAAATGAATAACAAACTATTCCCGAAGTCGGCCCTGTCCCTGCTCGCCGCAAGTGCACTGCTTTTCTCTGCTTCCTCTATGGCTGGCAATCCCACGCCTCCGCCTCCGACTGATGGTGGTGACGGCAGCTACCAGCGCGGACCGGACCCAACCGTTTCGTATCTGCAAGCCGAAAGCGGGCCGTACAGCGTCCGGACCGAGAACGTTTCCAGCTATGTCAGCGGTTTTGGCGGCGGCACCATCCATTATCCGACGGGTACCACGGGCACCATGGCAGCGATCGTGGTCATCCCAGGCTTCGTTTCGTCCGAGTCGTCCATCGAGTGGTGGGGCCCCAAGCTCGCTTCCCACGGCTTCGTGGTGATGACCATCGACACCAACTCCGGTTATGACCAGCCCGCCAGCCGCGCGCGCCAGATCAACGCCGCGCTCGACTACATGATCGACCGCAACAACACCTCCAGCAGTGCTATCAACGGACTGATTGACGTCAATCGCCTCGGCGTGGTTGGTTGGTCGATGGGCGGTGGCGGTACGCTGCGCGTTGCCGAGGAAGGTCGCATCAAGGCGGCGATTCCGCTGGCTCCTTGGGATCAGACCACCTTCCGTGACGTTCAGGCTCCGACGCTGATCTTCGCTTGTGAATCGGACACCGTCGCTCCGGTTAGCCAGCATGCTTCGCCATTCTATAACCAGCTGCCAAGCGGCCTGCCGAAGGCGTTCTTCGAGTTGAACAACGGCAGCCACTACTGCGCCAATGGCGGCAACTCGTACAACCCTGCGCTGAGCCGCCTGGGCGTGTCCTGGATGAAATTGCACCTGGATAACGATGAGCGTTACGAGCAGTTCCTGTGTGGTCCTAACCACACTTCGGACTACACTATCTCCGAGTACCGCGGTAACTGCCCGTACTAAGCTGATAGTTGTGAAAAGCTCCGGTCACCACAGGTGGCCGGAGCTTTTTTTGTGCCGGCGAATTCATGCGTGCACGAGTATCGCCGCGCGACAGAGCCGCTCCATCTCGTTAGCCCAGGCGGCGGTCTCGTCACTTTCCAGCTGTAGCAACAAGGCGTAACGCCGCCCGCCCCACACAGCCAGATGCAGCGCTTCGATGGTCTGTGGCGATACTGAACAGGGCAGATCATCACAGGCATCGAATACCCGGTGCCACAGTTGCATGAACTCTTCATGAGCGCGCTGTTGATGTTTCAGCTCGGCCAGAGCCGGCTCCAGATCGAGCAGTTTCGGATGAAACCAGGGGAGGCCGGAGCGTTCGACACCACACACACGCTGCAGAAGACGGTGTATGCGCTCCTCCCACGGTAGACCGACCGGTTGTATAGCCGCCTCGTCCACGCAGCGGATGAGACTTTCGATGCAATACCGAATATATCCGGAATGCAGTGCCATCTTGTTGGGGAAATATTCGTACAGAGTGCCTACGCCAATTCCGCATTCAAGCGCGATGGCGCGGGTAGTAATCCGCTCCCAGCCATCGCGCTGCCAAATCCGAACATAGGTATCGAAAATGGCCTGCACGGTCGCTTTGGCACGGGCTTGAGAAGGGCGTTTCAGTGGCTTGAGCTTGGTTTCCGGCGGCGTCTTTTGCATGTCAGTGATAACCGAACCCGATAGGCGGAGCGATGCGATACAGTCCCTTCACACTTGGCCTCAGTCACGGAGAATAACGAGAGATGACTACTGTAACGCAGTTGCAAACCGACAAGTCTGCCTTGCATCACACCCGCATCGTCAGCGCGGGGCTGCCTGAGCTCAAGGCCGGCGAGGCGTTGTTGAAGATAACCGATCTGGCGGTCACGACAAACAACATCACCTACGCGGCCTTTGGCGACACCCCACATTTACGCTATTGGAGCTTTTTTCCGACGCACGCGGACGGCTGGGGGCTCATGCCTGCCTGGGGCTTCGCTGAAGTAGTCGAGTCGACCGTTGAGGGGCTAGCGAAGGGCGAGCGTTTCTACGGATACTGGCCGATTGCAACGCACCTGGTCATGCAGCCGGTCCGTGTCAGCGAGCGTGGATTCTACGATGGCACGCCGCATCGCCTGGAGCTGACCTCGGCCTATAACCAGTATCAGCGTACGACTACCGATGCGGCTTACCGTCCGGAGTACGAGCCCTATCAGGCGCTGCTACGTCCGCTGTTCATCACCTCGTTCATGCTTGCAGACTTTCTCGAAGACAACGACTTCTTCGGTGCCAGGCAGATCATCTTTTCCAGCGCCTCCAGCAAGACGGCATACGGCACGGCCTTTTGTCTGGAAAACCGCGATGACGTTCGCTTGCTCGGCTGGACCTCGACAGGCAACCGCCAGTTCGTCGAATCCCTGGGCTGCTACGCGCAAACCATCAGCTACGACGAGTTGGAATCGCTGGACCCCTCGATTCCGACGCTCTACGTCGACTTCGCCGGCAACAACGATCTGAGGGCGCGGGTGCATCGTCATTTCGGCGATCAGCTCAAGCACGACTGCTATGCCGGTTCGGCACAATCGCAGGACCATCTGGACAAGGCCGAGAAGAACCTCCCCGGCCCGCAACCACAGCCCTATTTCGCGCCCTATCAGATCAAGAAGCGAAACACTGACTGGGGCCCTGGTGAAGTCACCAGACGTTTCAATGAAGCGCAGCTGGCATTCATCAACCGCGTGAGCGATAGCAGCAACCCATGGATGAAGATCAATCAGCATGAAGGCTTCGAGGCGGCGCAAACGCTCGTCGCAGACTTGTGCGAAGGTCGGGTCGATCCCCGCGATGGCCATATCGTCTCGGTGAAGCAGGGCGCGAACTAAGCGCAGTGCGCCGATGGATCAGATGATCGAGCATTCATGTGGTTCATCGGCTTGTCGATTGCCAGACAGGGTTATACCGTCAGGCAAATTCGAACACGATCATCGGAGCTCAACATGTCCACCGACGCCCCTGTCTACACTCTCTATGGTGTATCGCATTCGCTCTATACCGGCAAAGCGCGTTGTTATCTGCGTAACCAGGGCATCGCCTACGTAGAACGGCCTACCTCCCACCCGGACTTTGCCAGCCGCATCCTGCCGCACATCGGTCGCGGCATCATTCCAGTGCTGGAAACGCCTGACGGCGAGATTATCCAGGACACCATCGACATCATCGATCACTTCGAGAAGCAGGGCGTGCCGTATCCCGCTTATCCCCAAGGTCCGCTTCAGCGGGTCATCGCGATCATCATCGAGTACTACGGCGGTCAGGCGATGCTCAAGCAGGCCATGCATTATCGATGGTCATATCGCGAGCAACAGGAAGCGTTTCTGCATCACGCGTTTGCCAGCGGCTCGGGCGCCGATTTCGCCGACAAGGTAATGGGCCGCATGCAGTCTTATTTGCCACGGTTGGGTGTCACCGAACAAAGCATCTCGCCTATCGAACGCTCCTACGAAACCTTGCTGGACCTGCTCGAAGAGCATTTCAGACACCTGCCGTATCTGCTGGGCGGTCGCCCATGCATCGCCGACTATGGGCTGATCGCCTCGATGTTCGCCCACCTCGGGCGCGATCCGGTTCCTGCACAGATCATGAAGACCCGGGCGCCGCGGGTATATCGTTGGGTCGAGCGCATGACTGCGCCAGGCCTGGACGTCGTCGAATATCAGAATGTGAACGCTGAGTTGTATGCCGATGATGAGATCCCGCCGAGCCTTGAGCCGGTGCTCAAGCACATCGCCGCCGATATATTCCCAGAGCTCAGCGACAAACTGGGTTTCATGGATGACTGGGTGGAGCGTGAACAGCCCGCTGACGGCCAACCTGTCACCGAGAAGCCGCAGCAGCGACAGCTGGGTATGGTGCAGACCCGCTACCACGATGCACCGATCGAAGTAGGCGTCGAGCCTTACCTGATGTTCGTCCTACAGCGTGCCGTGGATGTGTTCGATGGCCTTGAGGCAAGCCAGGCGGACCAGTTGAAAACCAGCTTGCGCCAGTACGGCCTCGAAGGCGCAGTACCGCTGGGACGCCGTTATGGCGTTGGCCGACAGAACAACATCGAGGTGTGGCGTCGGGGTTGAGTCGGCGGATTCTGCTTCGCGGTCATGCCCGCTCCTACTGGCAGGCGAGTCGAGCATCCACTGTAGGAGCGCACCTGGGCGCGAACGGGGTGGCGAAACGCGAGTTGACGGGTTCGATGCTACCTTGTCTGGTTGAACCGTAACCGATTCGACAGGGGAGCAATGATATGCGACAGGTACTTATCACCGGCGCCAACCGCGGTATTGGTCTGGAACTGGCGCGGCTGTATGCAGGCCGCGGCGACCAGGTTATCGGCGTATGCAGGGATACCTCTACAGAGCTCGACCAAGTGGCCACCCGGGTCATCAGCGGCATAGACGTGACGCGGCAGGAGAGTGTGGCGAAGCTGGTCGAGGCGCTCGGCAGCCAGCAAATCGACGTACTCATCAACAATGCCGGACTGCTGCACGACGAGCGCCTGGGCAGCATCGACTTCGACTCGATCCGCCAACAGATGGAAGTCAACGCCTATGCTCCGCTGCGCGTGACCGAAGCGCTGCTACCATTGCTGGGGCAGGGCGCCAAAATCGCCAACATCACCAGCCGTATGGGGTCCATGGCGGACAACGACTCCGGTGGGCGCTATGGCTATCGAGCTTCGAAAGCGGCGCTCAATGCATTCGGCAAGTCGCTGGCGATGGATCTCAAGCCTCGCGGCATTGCGGTCGCACTGCTGCACCCGGGGTATGTGAAAACCAGAATGACTGGGAACACCGGACAGCTCACCCCTGAAGAATCCGCTCGCGGCTTGGTGGCAAGAATCGATGCACTCAGTCTGGAGAACACCGGTTCGTTCTGGCATAGCAACGGTGAGTCGCTGCCCTGGTAATGGCAGCGACTCTGCGATTCGACGCGTTTCGGTGTATCGTTGCGGCTTCCTTTCCAAAACATCAGGCTCACCATGCACTGCGTTGTCACACAAGCCGACTACCATGACGCTGCGCACGCCCGCGCGATCGTCGAACTGCTCGATGCCTATGCACTGGACCCGATGGGCGGCGGCGAGCCGCTTCCCGAGCTGGTCCGGACTACGTTGGTCGGGCGTCTCGCATCGCTGCCGCACGCATTCAGCGTGTTGTGTTTCGTCGACGGCGTTCCCGCCGGGCTGGTGAATTGCTTCGAAGGGTTTTCCACTTTCGAAGCTCGGCCTCTGGTGAATATCCATGACGTCATCGTGTCGGCGCAGCATCGTGGCCAGGGCATCAGCCAGCAGATGATCGCAGAGGTCGAGCGCATTGCTCGGGAGCGCGATTGCTGCAAGTTGACCCTGGAGGTGCTGGAAGGCAACGAGGTCGCGCAAGGCGCCTACAGAAAGATCGGCTTCGCGAACTATGAGCTTGATCCGGCCATGGGGCGGGCCATGTTCTGGCAGAAGAAACTCTAACCACCCAAACGAGCGAGCCAGGAGCGAGCATGAGCCACAGCGAGTTGGCACCGAAGAAGGAAATATTCGGCTGGGCCATGTTCGACTTTGCCAACCAGGGCTATACGCTGCTGATCATTACGGTGATCTACGGCGATCTGTTCACCCGTGTGATCGTTGGTGACGCGCCGGACTACCGACTCGGCAACCTGCTGTGGAGCGTCGCGCTGGCGGCCAGCTATCTGCTGGTAGTGGTCGCCAACCCGATATGCGGTGCGATCATGGACTACACGCAGAGCCGCAAGCGTTTCCTGTTCGGCAGTTACGTGCTCACGGTCATCTCCACCGCCTTGCTGTACTTCATCGAACCGGGGTGGCACACCGCGGCGGTGCTGCTGATTATCCTGTCGAACTTCGCCTATTCCATCGGCGAAGGTTTCATCGCCAGCTTCCTGCCCGACCTCGGCCCGCGCAAGGCGCTTGGCTGGATTTCCGGCCTCGGCTGGGGGCTGGGGTACATAGGTGGACTGGTTGCCGCCATTTTTGCGCTGCTGTTTCTGGGCGATGTCTCGGCAGCGAACTACGAGACGATCCGCTGGGTCGGGCCCTTCGCTGGCGCCTTCTTTCTCATAGCGGCCATCCCGACCTTCCTCTGGCTCAAGGAACGACATGCGACGATGCCACCCGTCTCACAAACCGGGCTGGTGCGGATTGGCCTGCGTCGCGTGGCCACCACCTGGCGGGAAGTTCATCACTTCCGGGATCTTCGCGCGCTGCTGGTCTCGGTGTTCTTCACCATGTCCGGCGTGTACATCATCATCGCCTTCTCTTTCATCTACGGTGCGCAGGTCATCGGCTGGGACGAGGATGTGCGCGTGCTCATGTTCATTATCGTCCAGATCACCGCGGCGCTTGGCGCGGTAGGCTTTGGGTGGCTACAAAGCCGGCTCGGCGCGCGTACTACTTATCTGATGACGCTGGTGCTGTGGCTGGTGGCGATTCTGGCGATCTGGCAAACCCCGGCGCTGACCGAGGCGATGCGGGCCGGCTTTGGCGTCGATTGGGAAGCCCAATACGTGTTTCTAGTGGCCGGTGTGCTGGCTGGCGCAAGCCTCGGATCGTCCCAATCGGCAACGCGAGCGTTGGTCGGGGTACTGACGCCGCGCGGCAAGGAAGGGGAGTTTTTCGGCCTGTGGGGCATGGCCTCGAAGCTTGCTGCGGTGTTCGGCATGCTCGGCCTGGGTGCGCTGCAATGGGGGCTGGGGCTGGCCGATGCGATCGTGTTTTGCCTAGTGCTGTTCGCCATGGCGATCGTCACGGTATTGCCGGTCAACGAGAGCCGCGGCGCCGAGGCTGCCGAGCAGTGGCGTGACGCAGCGGCGCCTTAACTCGGAAGGGCAGTGTTCTCGGTAGTACTGTTGCTCAACGACTGTATCGCTCGGCCTAGCGTTCTGTTGCGTACACTGTCAGCCATTCCACCTGCAGGTGCCGACATGAGTCGAACGATTCCGGAATCGACCAAAGGCGTACTCTTCGGCCTGAGCGCCTATACGCTCTGGGGCTCGTTCCCATTGTTCTTTGCCCTGTTCGAAGGCGTCCCGGCCTTCGAAGTGCTCACCCACCGCATCATCTGGTCCTGCGTGTTCCTGGCATTGGTCATCAGCATTCTGCGGCGTTGGAATCCGGTGCTCGCAGCCTTGGCGCAGCCCCGGCGTCTGGGTCGGGTGCTGGGCTGTGCGGTGCTGATTG
This sequence comes from Halopseudomonas xinjiangensis, assembly GCF_900104945.1. NCBI lineage: Bacteria > Pseudomonadati > Pseudomonadota > Gammaproteobacteria > Pseudomonadales > Pseudomonadaceae > Halopseudomonas > Halopseudomonas xinjiangensis. The sequence goes on from NZ_LT629736.1 coordinate 998,930, forward strand.
CGCTCAATTGGGGGATTTATATCTACGCCGTGGAAACGCGGCATGTGCTGCAGGCCAGTCTCGGTTACTTTCTGACGCCCTTGATCAACGTCGCGTTGGGTATGCTGGTGCTGCGCGAGCGAATGGAGCGCGTACAGGGGGTGGCGGTCGTTGTGGCTGCAATCGCCATCGTGGTGCAGATGGTCATGCTTGGCAGTCTGCCCTGGATCACGCTGGCGCTGGCTTTCAGCTTCGGTATGTACGGTCTGCTACGTAAGCAGGTCGAGCTTGACGGGCTTTCCGGCCTGTTCGTGGAGACCTTGCTGCTGCTGCCGCTGGGGCTGCTGGTGCTAGGTGGAATGGTGTGGATCGATGTCTCACACTTTGCCGACGAACCTCGTCTTACCGTTTTGCTGGTCGCCAGCGGGGTGGTTACCGCGGTGCCCTTGTTGGCCTTTGCCGGAGCGGCCCGGCGGCTGCGATTGGCCACGGTCGGTTTTCTGATGTACATCAACCCGACCCTGCAGTTCTTCATCGCTCTGCTGGTGTTCGACGAGCCGCTGAACCGCATCCAGCTGATCAGCTTCGTGATGATCTGGGCCGCGCTCGCTCTGTATTCATGGTCGGCCTGGCGCACTGCGGCCGGAGAGCGGCTGCGCGCACGTACCCATGCCAGCTCGACGGTTGCAGACTGATTCGCCTCTGGCCTTTTTCAGGCGCTGCGGACCACCGACAGCGGCACCGGGCGCGCTTCCCGCTGGGTTAGAAATCGGGTGCAGCTGACTCGGAGGAAGGAGGCGAAGTTGACCACCTCGCCGCGATACTCCATCAGTTCGTCGTATAGCTTGGTGATCAGCTGATTGGTGGTCATGCCGTCTACCTCGGCGATTTCCTGCAGGATGTTCCAGAACTGGTTTTCCAGGCGCAGTGTCGTCACCACCCCGCGAATGCGTAACGAGCGCGAGCGCGATTCATACAGAATCGGGTCGGCTTTGACGTAGAGTTCGCACATGTCGTTCTCCCAGCGAGGCCGCCCACCAGGGCGGCCAAAGCGATTTAAAGCGTGATCTTCGCGCCCAGCAGCTTGACGAACGCAGCCAGCCAGGCGGGGTGGGACGGCCATGCAGGAGCGGTCGCCAGATTGCCCTGCACGTGAACCTGGTCGGCCGGGATGTCGATGAAGGTGCCGCCTGCCATGCGTACATCCGGGCCACAGGCCGGGTAAGCGCTGCACTCGCGGCCTTCCAGAATGCCAGCCGCAGCGAGCAGTTGCGCACCGTGGCAAACCGCGGCGATCGGCTTGTCGGCCTGATCGAAGCTGCGCACGATATCATTAACCTTCTGGTTCAGCCGAAGATACTCCGGGGCGCGTCCACCCGGTACGACCAGCCCGACATATTCGGTCGTGTCGACCCGATCAAAATCGTAATTCAACACGAAGTTGTGGCCGGGCTTTTCAGTATAGGTCTGGTCGCCCTCGAAGTCGTGGATTGCCGTACGGACGCTATCGCCGGCGCGCTTGTCCGGACATACCGCGTGGACCACATAGCCGAGCATGCTCAGCGCTTGAAAGGGCACCATGGTTTCGTAGTCTTCGGTAAAGTCGCCGGCCAGCAACAGGATCTTCTTTTCGCTCATGCTGTGTTACTCCGCACCGTTTAGTGGAGAGCAGAGCTTGACGCGTATTGGGCTGGGGCGGGTAACAGCGGGGTACTACATGACCTTTGCACTTCCCGTTCTTCGGCGCACAGGTGCGCTGAGGTGGGCAGGAAAGCCGTGCTGACGGACGTGTGGAAGCCAGAAGGGCGCGGCTTTGCCGCGCCCTTCGTTGCGTCAATCGATCAGATCCCGGCCGAGCAGGACGGCAGGGACGGACGCTCTGGGGTGGTGAAGGTACAACCGTAGTCCGGGTCTGCGACCACCTTCGCATCGAGCACCTCGTCGCCCGCCGGCTTAATGCCGTTCTGCTCCCAGTTGATCATGTCGACGAACGCTTGCACCTGCTCCTCAGCGCTGAAGTCGCAATGCGAAGGAGCCCGAATGGCGCGCTGCACCAGTAGGTCATCGCTGCCACTGGCTTCGGCGCGCTCGCGGTGAATCTGCATGTGCTTGAAGGGCACGTACAGGTCGCCCAGTGTATGGATGCTCACGACCGGTACATCGAAGTCGCCGTTCACAACCGGAATCCAGCGCAGCCCGTCGTCACGCATGCCGTTAGCGGGCGGATGTCCAATTACGCGCAGAATGCTCTTGTTGAATTCGCGCTCTTCCTTGCTCTGACCGTCCTGTCCGTCGACGTTATAGCGGACCCCCTGATTGCCAGTAAGCGGCTTGGCCAGGATGCCGTTGATGCGACCATCACCGCCGCCGGTAGACATGACCGTGAACTGCAGAAAGGAGCGGAAACCTTCGGCGAAGATCGGGCGCTCGCCGCCGCTAAGGTCGCGTACGATATTCTCCAGCTTGAGCCCCTGCTCGTTAGGCACGAACGGGTAAGCTGTCCACAACTTGGTCTGAATCTGCGGTAGCTTCGCCTGGAAGTCAGTCGCCGGATAGCTGGTCGGCCCTAGCCCTGCCAGATGCTGGGCGGCGAAGGTGAAGTTGGCCAGATACTCGAACTCGTAGGTATCCCCCGTAACACCGCACATCGGCACCGAGCCCGCATAGCGCACTGGATTGTTGGCCGTCGCGAGGGTTTCTGCTTCCACGGCTGCCGCGGCTACATGACCGCCCATCGAGTGCCCGGTAATGTAGATCTTCGCAGGCTCCGCCTGGCCGGTAATCGAGCTGAATGCCAGCGCCAGGGCGTTGGTATCCTCCACGCCTACGCGCACGTCGTAGTAGTTCTTGCTATAGCTGGACGCTGCCCAGGCATAGCCGTTTTCCAGCAGCCAGGGCCGGAGTGCGGCCGGCGGCCCGACGGTCAGCGCGCTACCGGTTCCGCGATAGCCATGCGCATACATGACCAGCATGCCGTTCCAGTTCTGCGGCACCTCAACCTGATACGCGGCGCCCTGATTCACGCCAGTGAAGCGCTGTGTATCAGGAAAGGCCGCCAGTGGGGCAAGGGGCGATACGAGGGGAGTGAACTCGCGCGAATCCTGTTCGCGAACGTCGCTCCATTGCGATGGCGTCGGCGTTACGGGCTTGCCTTTGGCCATAGCTGGCGCAGTTGCAGCCACTCCGAGGGACAGCAGACCGGCGCAGATAAGCGCGGCCACGGGCTTTGTGGGGGTCAGGCTCATGGAAACTCCAGATATTGTTTTTATTGGTCAGGGTGCAGATCAGCAGGACCGAATGGGCGATCGAAGACTCGGCAAAACTGGCCAGCCATTCTGATATAAAGGGATACGCAAGCGGCGTCAACGAAGCGGCACTACCGCTGATCGGAAGAACTAATGTCAAATATCAGGCGTTTGGCGGGGAGGGCTCTGGCTCAGGTGTCTGGCAGTCCGGCAGACAGTGCGGGTTTGAAGCAGTGAGTCGGACTCGCCCGGGGCTCGGGACGAATCCGACCGATGGCGGAGGGATCAGTTGCCTTCGCGGCGCAAAGCCTGCGGCGAGAAGTCACGAGGCGACATCTGTGCGGTGAAATCGTACATCGGCTCGTTGTTGTCCAACCCGTCTACGAAGTAGTCACCGCTCTTGAGGTGATACAGCGTTTCCAGTGTGCTGTTGAACATCGGCAGCTCGTAATAGCTGATCGGATGGCTTTCCTGAACGCCAATCAGCTCACCTTTGCTGTCACGAAGGTCGACCGCAACGATCTGCCAGCTGTCTTCGTCGACGTAAAAACGGCGCGTCTGGTATGGGTGGTTATATCCGGTACGCAGGGTGGCATCGACTACCCAGACGCGGTGCAGCTCGTAGCGCAGCAGCTCGGGGTTCAAGTGCTGGGATTTGACGATACTGTCGTACGCGATGCCTTTCTGGTGTACGGCATAGCTGTTGTACGGAACGATCATCTCCTGCTTGCCTACCAGCTGCCATTCATAGCGATCCGGTGCGCCGTTGTAGGAATCCACGACGTCGGCGGTGGCCAGCCCGCTGGTGTCTGGTTGTACCGAATCGTAGGCGAGCGTGGGCAGGCGACGCACCCGGCGGTTGTCAGGGCTGTATCGCCAGGCTTTGCGAGTCGTCAGTACCTGGTCGAGCGGATCCTGCACCACCAATGCTGTGCCAGCCAGTTTGGCCGGCGCGGTAACGACGTATTTGTAGTACAGCAGGGTGTTGTCGAGATTCTCGAGCGTGGTGCCTTCGCGGTTGTATACGTAGTACAGATGGCGGTCGCGTCTGATCAGGCTGGTCTTGCCGTTGACGACTACCGCCTGGTTGTTGATGAAGCGGTTCTGCTCGCCCTTGTAGTGCAGGATGTGGTTCCAGATCACTTCCATCCCGTCCTGCGGGATCGGGAAGGGGATGCCGGCGGCAGCGCCACGAACGCCATTACCGTTGGCTATCAGCTCGGCGTTGACGGCATTTTCACGCGTGGCATCGTAAATGCGTTGGGGAGCGGCTGCGCTGCGGCGAGTAGGAAACACTTGCAGGAAATAATCGGGATAGCGCACGAGCAGATCGCTCAGACCTTCCGGAAGTTGCTGCCGATGCTGATCCAGGTTGCCGGCGTCGATGCGATAGAGCGATGCGTCCGCGCTATACGGATCGGGGTGGTGCATGCCCACTTCGTATCCTGCTGGCGGCTGTACGCCCCCGGTCCAGGCGGGAATGGTGCCGGCCTGATTGCCTGCAGCCTCGGCCCCGAGCGGGGTCAGATCGCGCCCGAGACGTTCTGCCTGGGTTGCGTCTACCTTGGCCTGCGTCTGACCGACGAACGCGGCCAGCATTGCGATTGCAAACTTCCTGTACATGTTTCACTCCCTGCAGCGCAGGCGCGGGCAAGCCCCGGCCTAGGGCTGATTCGGTTTGGTATAGGGGGGATTCGGCGGGATGCCTGGTTATTTTTCCGCCGATTGTAACCACGAAACAGGACGGCAAGCGCAGCGGCTACAAAAAGACACAATACATATCGACGAAAAGCGTGCGGCGAGTGTCGTTGCCCTATGGTGGCGCGTAATGGCGCGACTTTTCGGCGTCTGGAAGTTGTCATAATCGACTTTGGCGCGCGAACCTCGTCACAAATCCGCCACTGCAGATGTGCTCGGTTCCAGCATTGTCCTTATTCTTCTGGTCATGGATACGCTCGGTGCGCAACGCGCCGGGGCATGGCAGGAACAGGGTACGGACATGAGTTCTAAACGGGTTCTGATCGTCGACGATTCGCGCTCCGCTCGCCACGTCTTGAAGCGACAGCTGGTTCAATACGGTATTACCGTAGATGAGGTGGAGTCAGCCGAGGACGGACTGCAATATCTCCTATACAACAAGCCGCATGCGATTTTCATGGATCACATGATGCCCGGCATGGACGGGCTGCAGGCTGTGCGCATTATCAAGGGCAATCCGGCTACCGGCCTGATACCTATCATGATGTATACCTCCAAGGACGGTGGTGAAGTCTATGTCGGTCAAGCGCGTGCCCTGGGCGCGGTCGGCGTTCTACCCAAGGAAATCAAATCGGTCGACCTCGAGGCGGTGCTTCATTCCCTGCACTTGCTTGATGAAGAGCCTTCCGAGGCGCCGCCTGAGCAAGCGTGGCAGTCGTCTGCTGCCAGCGCAGCCGACCAGACGCGCTTGAAGGCCGATGCCGAAGCAGCCGCCATCGGCCCGCAACTGTCTGAACGGGAACTCGAAGTTCTGGCGCGCGAGGCAGCCGATGACGCCGTGGTCCGGCTACTGCGTCCGCATCTCGACGCGCACGCGCGCCGTCTGCAATCGAGCTTCAAGGCGGAGCTGCGCAATCTGGTCGAGAGCATTCCCGCCCCGCAAAACGAAGCGCCTCGGCGACGCTGGTCGACGACTGCCGCGGGAGTCGTGCTTGGCGCGTTGCTAGCGGGGGGGCTGCCACATCTGTTCGATGAAGATGAAGTGAGCGAGCCTGCGCAGGTGACGGTCGATCCTGCTCCTGCGAGAAGTGCTGCTCCGAAGGCCGGATTTTCACTGGCGTCGATGCCCCTCGGTCAGAGTGCTGCCCCGGCACCTGACGAGCCGCTCCTGCAGGCTCTGGAATGGGCGGTCAATCGAAACGGCGAATTCGCGCCGGGTGCAATGCCTTTCGACGATGCACGGCTGCGTTTCGTCGAAGAACTGGCCACGCGCCTGGATGCAAGCGGTTTCGCAGGCGTGATGCACGTCACTGCGTACCCGGGCAGCTTCTGCATGGTGCCGGACGATGAAGGCGTCATGAGGGTAGCGCCGGCCGACCTGCCGGTGACCGAGTGCCTGGACTTTGGTGTCGAAGCCGAGCGCCTGGAGCGTCGAGCTGAACTCGAGTCGGTTGCTTTCGCGTCGTTCGCCAATCGCAAGCCGTTATTTGACGATACAGCGCTGCGCATGGTTGTCGAAGCTTCGGCAGAGCCTGATGCGCGGGTCCCCTATCCGGTAATTGACGATCAGGTAGTCGCAGGGGAGTGGAACGCCATAGCACAGCAGAACCAGCGCGTTGAAGTGAAGCTTGTGCGTTGACTGTCGCGCGGTTTATGAGATGCAATAGCCCGTTGGCATATATTCGAAACGCCTGGTTGGGCGCCTGACACGTCCGGCCAGTTCCTTCACGGTCATGCCCGCTCCTGCGTGTTCCAGCGCAGGAGCCAGGCATGGACGCAGGCTGCTAACCAGGTACGGGAGCGTTCTCTTCCATCAAACCCTGTTGTTTCGCCGCTTTCCAGAATTCCGGGTTCACGGTTGCCGACATCGACGCTACGTTCTGGCGTACCTGTTCGGGAGTACTGGCGCCGTGGAGAACCGAGCTGACTACCGAAGGCGCGTTGCAGAAATGCAGAGCAGCGGTACGCAGATCGACATCGTGATCTTTCGCGAGCTGGCGGTAGCGCTCACGCTTCTGCTGCATCTCTTTCGGAACATCACGGCTGTAGTTGTAATACTCGCTACCCGCGAGATAACCGGAATTCAATGGCGCGCCCAACACGAACGATACATTGCGCTGTTCAGCCAGCGGAAACAGGTTGTCCAGGGCATCAGCGTGTTTGAGCAGCGAATACTGCGTGGCGAGCAAAATTACATCCGGATCCGATTCTTCGATGGCGCGCCGGGCTGGAGGGAGCTCGTTCACACCCATTCCCCACCCCTTGATCAGGCCTTCGTCACGCATCTTGCTGAGCTCGGGCATGGCCCCCTTCACCGCCACGTCGAAGTATTCGGTCCATTCGTCTCCCATGTCTTCGTTGTCTGGAGACAGATCATGGATGAACACCATGTCCAGGCTCGGCACACCCATGCGTTGCAGACTGTCTTCTATGGAACGACGGGTGGCAGAGGCGCTGTAGTCGTATTTGTAGTTGAAGTGGTTGGTGCCCTGCCAGGCCTCGTGTGAATAACCGGGGTCGGGGTAGAGCAGGCGGCCGGTCTTGGACGATAGCAGGTAGCTGTCGCGCTCGCGTGGCGACAACAGCATGGCATGGCGTCGTTCGCTCAGGCCCAAGCCGTACCAGGGAGAGGTGTCGTAATAACGGATGCCCTGTTCCCAGGCGGTCTTCAACAGCTCGAGCGCCTGCTCTTCGGACAGTTCCCGACGCATATCACCCAGGCCCACCGCGCCACCGAGTCCGACCCGCTGGGGTGGACGGTAGCGAGGTGAGTCGCCCGTGTTCATGGGTAATGCCTGGGAGGAACGGCCACCTTGGGAGCCCTGTGCATGAGCCAGAGCCAGAGCCGGTGCCAGCGCCAGACCGGCTCCGGCTATCGCGACATTTGAAAGAAAGGTACGGCGTTGCATGTTGCCTCCGATGGGTTAGGACGAGGACGGATGCTGCATTGGCTGTAGACGGGCTGGGTCATGACGGGTTCCGGGCTTCTGTGCAAATGCCAACCCATCGCAGCGACCACAACGACTTTCGGCTACGCTGAGTACCCATGACAGACATTCACCCGAGCCGTTTCGGCCTGCTGCTGATCGGCGACGAAATTCTCAACGGTCGCAAACAGGATGCTCATCTCCCTGCGATGATTCCGCGCTTCGCGCAGCGGGGCCTGGACATATCCTGGGTGCGTATGGTTACCGACGACGCGACGCTCATCACCGAAACGTTGAGTCAGACCTTTGCCGGCCCGGATATCGTTTTCAGTTTCGGTGGGATAGGGGCCACCCCGGATGATCTGACTCGTCAGTGTGCCGCCGCCGCCCTTGGTGTCGACATCGTCCTGCATCCTGAGGCGGAAAAGGAGATTCGGGCACAGCTTGGAGACCGGCTCAATGCCAATCACCTGCGCATGGGCGAGTTTCCGGTCGGCAGCCGCATAATTCCAAACCCTATCAATCGTATTCCGGGGTTTTCTCTCGGACGGCATCATTTCCTACCGGGTTTTCCCGACATGGCCTGGCCTATGGTCGAATGGGTGCTGGACCGGGATTATGCGGATATTCAGGCCCCGGGGCGCCAGGTTAGCCAGACGCTGCACCTGGCGGATACCAGCGAAGGGCCTCTGATTCCATTGATGGAAACCTTATTGCGCGAGTTTCCGGATCTGCGCCTGGCCTGTCTGCCGAACGCGCAGGGACGGCATGAAGTGGAGTTGAGCTTGAGGGGTGAGCCTGATCGCGTGGTGCAGGGCATGAATCGCTTTCGAGACATGCTACGCTCGGTCGGTAGTTGAGTGTGGCGAGACGCTTCGTTCATCTGAACTTCCGAGGCGGCTTCAGGGTCCCTCGGGTATCTGTCTGACTTTGGAAAAACGCGATCATGCCTACCCTGCGCTATCGACTTCCCAGTGGCCTGCTGGCTTTGCTGTTTCTGACAACGTTGTTGTCCGGTTGCGGTATCAACAACATCCCGCGTTACGATGAACAGGTGAAATCAGCCTGGTCGCAAGTAGAAAACCAGTACCAGCGCCGCGCCGATCTCATCCCGAACCTGGTCGAGACGGTTCAGGGTTTTGCCCGTCAGGAGCGCGAGACCCTGCGTGAAGTGACCGAAGCCCGCTCCAGGGCTACGTCGATCCAGATCAGTGCCGAAGATCTCGACGATCCGGAAAAGATGCGCCAGTTCGAACAGGCGCAAGCACAGTTGACCGGTGCACTCAGCCGGCTGATGGCGGTATCCGAGCGGTATCCTGAGCTACGTTCGAATGAGAACTTCCTGGCCTTGCAGTCTCAGCTCGAAGGCACCGAGAACCGCATCGCCGTAGCGCGTCGCGACTACGTGCAAGCCGTCGAGCGTTATAACACCGAGATTCGCACCTTCCCCGGCCGCATCTGGCACGGCATTCTTTATAGTGATATGCCGCTGCGCGAAAACTTCGAGGCGACCACAGCGAATGCGGATCAGGCACCGCAGGTGCAGTTCGAATGAGGGTTGTCAGCCTTTGCCTGTTGGGTCTGCTGTGCTGGGCGACAGGGCTGGCTGCCCAGCAGGCTGGCGACGAAACGGCTTTACCTGCACTCACCGGTCGGGTGGTGGATCAGGCCGAACTGCTCGATACTCAGGCCGAAGCGCGGTTGACGCAGATGCTTGCCGCGCACGAACAGGCGACCAGCGAGCAGGTCGTGGTGGTCACCGTTCCTGATCTGCAGGGGCAGAGCATCGAAGAATACGGCGTCGAGCTCGGTCGTAGCTGGGGCATCGGTCAGGAAGGCGAAGACAATGGTGCTTTGCTGATCGTGGCGCGAGATGATCGTCTGGTTCGGATTGAAGTCGGCTATGGTCTGGAAGGTCGACTGACCGACGCGCAGTCGTCGATCATCATCAACCGTATCCTGCTGCCTGCGTTTCGCGAAGGCGAATTTGAACGGGGCATCGTCGAGGGCACCCAGGCGATAGTCAGTGTGTTGGGCGGCGATCCATTGCGGGTGCCAGCCCAGCGGCCTGTTGGTCAGCGGCCGGATCAACCTCCGGTAGGCATCTTCATCCTATTGCTGTTCGTCGTGCTCGGCATGCTGGGTGGCGGGCGTGGTGGACGTGGTGGCCGGCGCGGTCGTTTCGGTCGCGCGCTGCTCGCCGGTGCGCTGCTTGGTGGGATGGGGCGTGGCGGCGGTGGCGGCTTTGGCGGCGGTGGTGGATTCGGTGGTGGTGGCGGCGGCTTTGGTGGCGGCGGTGCTTCAGGTGGCTGGTAAAACAAAGGACGACACAATATGACGCTTTTAACTGAGGCAGAGCAGCGCCAGGTCGCCGAGGCGATCGACCGCATCGAGCTGAAGACCGACGCCGAGGTGGTCACGGTGCTCGCCGAGCAAGCCGACGACTATCGCTATATTCCGGTATTATGGGCCAGTCTCATTGCGCTGATCGTGCCTGGCGCACTGCTGTTTTTGCCTGGGCTGCTCGGGGCCGGATACCTGTTGCTGGTGCAGTGGATCACCTTCGTGGTGCTCGCGTTGCTGTTTCGCATCCCGCGTATTGGCACCAACCTGATCCCGCGTTCGGTGAGGCATTGGCGGGCCAGCAATCTCGCACGTCGCAAGTTCGTCGAGCTTGATCTGCACCACACCGCTGGCGAGACCGGTATGCTGATTTTCGTCTCGGAGGCCGAGCGTTACGTGGAAATCATGGTCGATCGGGGCATTGCCAGCCACATCGACGACAGTGTCTGGGAGGCGATTGTCGAACGTTTCACCACGCGGGTTCGTCAGGGACAGGTGCTTGAAGGTTTCATCGAGTGCATCGACGCCTGTGGCAAGCAGCTCGAAACGCACCTCCCCGCCACCCATGAGCGAAACGAACTGCCCAATCGCCTGGTGGTGCTGTGAGGGTGGGGCGGGCTGTCTTCGTCATTGATTCAGATCAAGGCGAGATGACCGTCTAAAGAGTAGGGTTACTGCGCCGATATAGGAGAAGCTGGATGTAAAACGGACTTTGCCCGAACGGGCCCCAGCATCTCTGATGACTTTCGCTGGAGTGACCATGTTCAAGCTGTTCCGCAATATTGGCTTCCGTTGGAAGCTGACGCTGCCCCTAGGTTTGCTAGTAGCGCTCTTCTGCACGCTGGGGGCCGTATCCTATCTCGCCGTTTCCCAGCTGACCGGGCGGCTGCAACTGTTTTCCTCCGAACTCCTGCCGCAGGCTACCAACCTGCTCGAGGCCGACCGAGACCTTTACCAGGCGCTGGTGGCCGAGCGAACGCTGGTCCAGCTCGCGGGCAGCGCTAACCGATCCGAGCTTGAAGCAGAGCATCGGGACAATCTGCAGCAGGCCATGGATCGGGTGAAGGTCTATGCCGGCAAGACCGACTCCGCGCAGGGCCAGGCCCTGGCTCAGCGGTTTTACCAGGCGTTCGAGAGTTGGAAGCGGGCGAGCGATGAAGTGGTCGGGTTGACGCGCAGCGTGGCGCCGGCCGACGCCGAGCGAGCGCGTGCACTGAGCTTCGGTAGCTCGTATGAGCTGTTCAGCCAGGCGCGAGACCTGATCGATCAGATGACCCAGCAGGTCGATAGTCAGGCCGCGGCAGAATTGGCTGCTGCCGAGGCGGCGACCGCCCGCGACACGGCTACCTTCACTACGGTCGTACTGGTCGGCCTGGCCATCTGCGCGCTGTTGATCGTGTTCCTGCCTGGCCTAATCCTGAAGCCGTTGAACGCGATCCTCGGTCGGATCCGCGACATCGCGGACGGCGAGGGAGACCTCACCAAACGTGTCGAAGTCACCTCCACCGATGAGATCGGTCAGCTTGGTAGCAGCGTCAATACATTCCTCGAACAGCTGCAAGTGCTGATTCAGCAGGTAGCTGACTCGACTCTGCAGGTGGCCTCTGCCTCCCAGCAGATGAGTACGATAGCCGTCACTCAGCAGCAGCTGGTGACCGAACAATATTCGGCGATCGACCAGGTGAGTACGGCAGCGACAGAAATGAGCGCGGCGATTCACGAGGTCTCCGGTAACGCACACAACACCGCCGAAGCAGCTCGCCAGGCAGATATTCAGGGGCATTCAGCTTCGGGTCTGGTGGGCCAGACGATGGGAGCCCTGCGCAGACTGGCTGGCGACGTCGCCGAAGCAGCAGGCGTCATCAATCGCCTGGAGGAAGACAGCGACAGGATTGGCGGCGTGTTGAGCGTTATTCAGGCGATTGCCGAGCAGACCAATCTACTGGCGCTGAATGCCGCCATCGAAGCAGCACGCGCTGGCGAACAGGGCCGCGGCTTTGCGGTGGTGGCCGACGAAGTCCGCGCATTGGCTGGCCGTACCCAGGCTTCGACCCAGGACATCCAGAAGATGATACAAAGCTTGCAGACGGGCAGTGCTCAAGCGGTAAGCGTCATGCAGCGCAGCGCAGCGCTGGCAGCCGAGAGCGTCGAACAGGCCTCGGGCGCCGAGCGCTCGCTAGGCGAGACGGCTCAGTCGGTGGTGCGGATAAACGATATGGCCGCCCAGATCGCTGCGGCCTGTGAAGAGCAGAGCCAGACGACCGAGGAGATCGCCCGCAATATCAGTGGCATTCGAGACTTGTCGAATCAGGCCGCGCAAAGCTCTGAGGAAAGCCGTGACGCCAGCGAATCGTTGGCGCGCCTTGCGGCGGGACTGCAGCAGCAGGTGGGACGCTTCAGAACCTGACAGGGAAAGACGCAACGGCCGGGCACGATGAGGCACCCGGCCGATACGACTAGTGAGGAGCGGCAGCTACCTTATCGTGGCTGCTGCGGATGAACTCGGTGGTCACTTCCGGTTGGGTAATCGGAAGCATGTGCCCGCCGTCGACCAGTGTCAGCTCCGCCTGTGGCACGATGTCCTTCAAGGCCTGGCCCTGTTCGGCAGGATCGAGGATGCGGTCCTGGCGACCGTAGAGTATCGAGATCGGCAGCTGAAGGGTCGGGTAGCGCTGTTGCATCATCGGCAGGACGTCTTCCAGTGCATTCAGATCACGCGATGAAGCGATGAACTGACTGGGCCGCAGTCCAAGAAAGCCCCCGCCACGTACTCCAAAATCCTCCGGCGCGGCTTCCGGCCCGAATACGATGTTCATCACCTTGTCACGGTTGAGGATGGTCATCGGCGTCGCCAGGGTCCAGGCGATCAGGCGGCGCAGCCAGCTCTGGCGTACGGTCAGGCCAGCGAACGCCTTCGAAACGCCCTGCGGAAGATGCGTCAGCGGTGCGACCAGCGCCAGGCCGGAGACCTGGGTCGGGTGTCGCAACGCTGTGGCGAGGGCGACGGCTCCCCCCAGCGAGTGACCGACGATCAGCGGTCGTCTCAGGTCGAGCGCCTGAATCAGGCCGGCCATCACATCGGCTTGCACGTCCAGTCTGGCAGATGAGCGCCGGTGACGGCTGGAGTAACCGCTGCCAGGCCGGTCTACAGCCACCACCCGGAACTGCGTGGCGAGTTCGCCGAGTACCTGATAGTTGAAGTTGCGCGCGACGCCCCCCAGACCGTGGATCAGCAGAATGGTGGGGCCCTTACCGGCCTCGATGACGTGTAACCTGGCACCCATGACCTCGACGAACCGGCCTTCCGGGGGCAGGCCCGCTTCGACCCGCTTGGCGGTGAACAGGGTAAACAGCCAGAGTCCGGCCAGAACCAGCAGAACGATGACTGCCAATATCCCAATGATCTTCATGTCGATGTCTTCCCGGATGGTTAGGGTCGGTTGTTGGATGGCGCGGCCGGTTTGGCCAGCGCCGGGAAGAGGCGCCAGTAATTGACCGGTAGCAGCCGTTCAAGCCAGGACAGGATGCGCGCGTCGTTGCCGACCAGAACTCTGGGCTTATCGCGCTCGATGGCGGCAACGATGATCTCCGCCGCACGTTCCGGCGGCATGCGCAGCAGCTTCTGTGCTTGCTTGCGATTGCGCTCGACCTCTTCCGGGGCCACGTCTGCCGAGACCCGGGCGCTGGTGGCGATGGATGTCGCAACACCGCCCGGGTGCACGACGGTAACGCCTACGCTGGTGTCCTGCAGTTCCAGACGCAGCGCGTTGGAAAAGCCGCGTACGGCGAACTTGCTGGCGCAGTAGGCGGTCTGGCCGGCTGGAGTAACCAGCCCGAACAGGCTCGACACGTTGACGATGCGGGCCGCTGGGCGCTCCTGCAGAAACGGCAGGAAGGCCCGTGTCATGCGTACCACCGCTTCGAAGTTGATAGCCATGAGCCAATCGAAGTCGGCTTCGCTGACCTGATGAAAGTGACCGCCAAGCGCGACGCCAGCGTTGTTTATCAAAAGGTCCACCTGGCCATGCTCGGCAATGACGGCCTGGGGCAGGGCGGCAACCTGCTCCCGGCTGGCAACGTCGAGCTTATGCTCGCTGACGCGCACGCCCATCGCGCGAGCCTGTCGAGCCGTCTCCGCGAGCCCTTCCTCATTGATGTCGGCAATCGCCAGATGGCAGCTGCGACTTGCCAGTGCCAACGCGACCGCACGGCCTATGCCGCTACCTGCTCCGGTCAGAACCGCAACACAATCATTGATCTGCATGGCCTTTTCCCTGTTATTTGAATTGCATTACGCCGTCGTCGACACGGCCATATTGAATGGTAAGTTTGTCCTGCATGTAGTTCTGATAGACCTGCCAGGGCTTACGGTCGCCCTGACGCGGTAGCATCCCGGCGGCTCGCTGTACGTACCCCGAGGTGAAATCGAGGAATGGCGCGTCAGCTACCTGAGGGTCGCGTTTGGGCATGGCGATCTGGTAACCCTTGCGATCCATGTAACGCAGCAGTCGGCAGGTGTAATTCGCGGTGAGCTCAGCCTTCAATGTCCAGGACGAGTTGGTGTAGCCGAAGGTCAGCACGAGGTTGGGGATGTCGCTGAGCATCATTCCCTTGTAGGCCATGTGGTCGCCGGGCTTGACCGCCTCGCCGTCAACCGTGACTTTCACGTCGCCCAGCGCATTAAGCTTGAGCCCGGTGGCCGTGACGATGATGTCTGCCTCGATCTCTTCGCCAGAGCCAAGTTTGATGCCGGTCGGTGTGAAGCTGTCGATAGTATCGGTTACCACCGAGGCGCGACCGCTTCGTAGATCCTGGAACAGATCGCCGTCGGGCACCGCACAGATGCGTTGATCCCAGGGTTTGTATGATGGAGTGAAGTGCTTCATGTCGACCCCAGGGCCGACGTGCATCTTGACCATCTGCAACAACCGATCCTTGAACAGCTCCGGCTTGGTACGAGCGATACGGTAGAAGAAGCTGCCAACCAGAACGTTCTTCCATCGGGTGGCAGCATGCGCGGCCGGGAGCGGCAGCCATTTCTGCAAGTTCCTGGCGATACCGTCTTCGAGCGGGCGCGACACGACGTAGCTGGGAGAGCGTTGAAGCATGGTGACATGCGCGGCAGTCTTGGCCATTGCCGGGATCAGCGTAACGGCGGTCGCGCCACTGCCGATCACCACTACCCGCTTGCCAGCGTAATCGAGATTTTCCGGCCAGAACTGCGGATGGATGATCTGTCCCTTGAAGGCGGACTCGTTGGGAAAGTCCGGCCGGTAGCCTTCATCGTAGCTGTAGTAGCCAGCGCAAACAGAGAGAAGCCGTGCTTTGAAGATCTTGTCCTCGACCGTGCCGTCACTCACCGTCACCTGTGCGGTGACGGTCCAGCACGCTTCTTCCGTCGACCACTCAGCGGCTTTGACCTTGTGATGAAAACGGATGTTGTGGGCAATGCCGGCTTCTTCGGCTGTTTCTTCGATATAGCGCCGGATGTCCGCGCCGTCAGCGATCGCCTTGCGGTTGTACCAGGGCTTGAAGCTGTAGCTCAAGGTATACATGTCCGAGTCGGAACGGATACCCGGATAGCGAAACAGGTCCCAGGTGCCTCCAATCGTGTGGCGCGCTTCGAGGATCGTATAGCGCTTGTCCGGACATTGCGAGGCGAGCGCATGCGCTGTGCCGATGCCGGACAGGCCGGCACCGATAATCAGGACGTCCAGAGGCATGGGCTGGAATGTATTGTGTTGTGTGTTCATGTTGTTTTACCCACCGTGGTAGTGGTGACAATCTAAATTGTCACTTACAATTTGGCAATGCCCATTGTCAGAAACTAAACAACATGAATACACCGACCCCTGCGCAGCGGCGTTATCGCGGTTCCGCAGCAGAGGAACGCAAGGCGTTGAGACGGCAGCAACTGATCGACGCGGCGATAGATGTTTACGGGCGCAACGGCTACCGGCATTCCGGTGTGAAGCAGGTATGCGACGCGGCCGGGCTGACTCAACGTTACTTCTATGAGTCCTTTACGCATAGCGACGAGCTCCTCATCGCCTGTTATGAACAGGCTGCCAGGCAGATGCGCGAGGAGATCACCGCTGCGGCGGAAGCGGCTGGACCCGACCGAACGGAGCGGGGCAGGGCGATGCTCTTGGCCTATTTCCGCGCGCTCAAGGAGCGGCCGCTGATCGCGAACCTGCTCCTGGTGGAGATACGTGGTATCAGCCCGGCGGTAGACAAGGCGATCATCCGCGCGCTACAGGACATGAGCCGCGATATCACCCGCGTCGTCGCGCGTCCGGACCAGCAACCGGATGAGCTGTTGCGAGCCGGGATCATGGGCGGCGTCATCCATATCGCGTTGCACTGGATGGGTACCGGCTATCGGCAGCCAGCCGACATGGTCGCCGAGACGGCAGTCAAGCTCAGCGGTGCCATGCTCGGCGGCTGAGCAGGGAAACTTAACCGAAGCGTCACCAACGCGTCATTTCGGTGGGCCAATATCAAGCGCGCTACATCCACTCAACTTGTAAAGGGAGTCTGGTATGAAGTTACGCACGATGGCCGCGATGGTGCTGACCGCAGGAACGTTCGTTGTCGCTAGTCCGGTGGCACTGGGCAATAACTGGCAGAAACACGAGGATCGGTCCGCTCGACTGGAACATTTGCGCGATAAGATCGAGCAATTGCGACACAAGCACCGCAGGAGCAAATCGGTGGTGGAGTTGGGTCCACGTCCGATGTGGCTGGTTGACGACATGGACGACGGTCCGCTGAAGACCCGCCTGCAGGCATGCAGCAGCAAGCAGGCGAGGCCTACCGATTTTTCCATCGGCCATCGTGGCGCACCGCTGCAATTTCCTGAGCATACGTTGGAGTCGTATGTAGCTGCCGCTCGCATGGGCGCCGGAATCGTCGAGTGTGATGTCGCTTTCACCAAGGATCGGCAACTGGTATGTCGCCATGCGCAAAACGATCTGCACACTACGACCAACATCGTGGTCGTCCCCGAGCTGAACGCCAAGTGTACACAACCGTTCGTCCCGGCAGATCCGGCTACTGGTACTCCGGCAAAAGCCGAGTGCCGCACCAGCGACATTACCCTTGCCGAATTCAAGTCGCTCGAGGGCAAGATGGACGCATCCAATCCGATGGCCACCACCCCAGAGGAGTATCTTGGCGGTACGGCCGACTGGCGAACCGATCTGTATGCTTCACGAGGCACGCTGCTCAGCCACAAGGAAAGCATCGAGCTGTTCCAGGCGCTGGGTGTGAAGTACACGCCGGAATTGAAAACGCCGGTAGTCGATATGCCGTACGAGGGTGACTACAGTCAGGAGGACTACGCACGGCAGATGGTTGAGGAGTACGTGCAGGCTGGAATCGATCCGCGCAATGTCTGGCCGCAATCGTTCCGCCTCGATGACGTTCTGTTCTGGATTAACGAAACGCCCGAATTTGCATCCCAGGCGGTCTTCCTCGATGAGTCGCCTATCACGCCGGACACCAGCTCGCTGGCGTATATGGAAGAGTTGAGAGCGCAGGGGGTCCAGGTCTTGGCGCCGGCCATCTGGAAAATGCTGACGCTGAACGGCCGGGGCGACATCGTTCCGTCCGAGTATGCTGAAAATGCTCGCACCGCGGGGCTCGACATGATCGCCTGGTCAATGGAGCGCAGCGGTCCGCTCGCCAATGGCGGCGGTTGGTATTATCAGTCTATAAACGATGCGATTAACAACGACGGCGACATGCTCACGGTTATCGACGTGCTGGCACGTGACGTCGGGGTTATCGGGATCTTCTCCGATTGGCCGGCTACTACTACCTTCTATGCGAACTGCATGGGCCTGAAGTAAGCAAGACTGATCGGGGCCGATATGGCCCCGATCAGATTGCTGATGCCGCTTGGCCTCTCAAGTTCATTCGGTCGCTGGTTCGGTGAGGGCTTGAAGTGCTTCGGGGGTGCTTTTGAATGCCTTGGCAAATATGTCGCGATGCCGTGCCATATAGATGCTCACTTCCTCCGCATGTCGCTCACTCAGATCCGGAACACCGGCCTGCAATACAACCGATAGCGTTTCGGCCAGCTCCAGCATCTTGTCGTGACGGTCGGCTTCGGCTTTGTCCATGAACAGTTGCTCCGGGTCTCTGCTGCTTCGGTATACGATTTCTACGGCCACGTCGGCACCTCAAGCTGAATGAATCATTGGCTGCCCCTTGGGCCACCTGCAATGCAGGGCACGAGGATACTGTATATTCATACAGATATCGAGTGTCGGGCACAAAAAAGGGCAGCCGAAGCTGCCCCTTTTCAACTGTTGCTCTGGCTTATGCCTTGGGACCGAAGTCCGAGCAATTGCCTTTGCCAACGTATTTCTTCAACACTTTCCACTGCGGCTTTTCCTTGCCCTTCTTCGGTTCCATGGAAAGGAAATGGTTGCCCCATGCCGGGCCGCCAGCGAAGTAGGTGACCGGGATGCAGTTCTTCTGCAGGTGTGCCAGCGTGTTGTCCATCGCCTTCAACCAGCGCGCATCGTGCGGGGGAACACCCAGCTCGCCAATATGACCGCGCTTGCCGTTCTTCTTCAGCCAGTTGATGAAAGGTGTGACTCGCTTGACACCGACATTCATGTCGAAGTCCTTACCGGGCGACTCGACGTAGCGACCGCTGGCATCCTTGTCCAGGTATACGTGGGCAGAAAACACGATGTTGTCGGACGGATCCTTCAGGGCCAACAGTTTATCGGCGTACTTGGGCCAGCGCGCAGCGCTTGAATAAGACGCGCCTTCCACAAAGATGATGTTTTCACGGTCATACTTGCGCACGCCGTTGATGCCTGCCTGTGCTGCCTTCGGCCAATACTTGTCGGCCAGGCCGTAGGGCTCGTTCATTATGTCGTAGCCATACAGTGCCGAGTGCTTGCCCCAGCGCTTGGACATGCGTTGCAGAAGGTTCTGGTATGCGCCGTAGGGAACTGCTTTGGTACCCACGACTTGCTTGCGATACCGACCGTAATTGTGTACGTCGAGAATTACATCAATGTCGTTCAGTGCAGCGTTTGTCAGCATCTTGTCGATCTGTGCCGCGTAGAACGGATCGAACGCGCCGCGGAGTTTGGGCTGCAGACGTTCCCATTTGATCGGGAAGCGAATGGTTTTTATACCCCGCTCGGCCCAGTACTCAAAATAGGTGTTCTTGGGGAAGAAATAATGCTTGTTAAGTTGTCCCGGAAGAACGCCTCCGGTGAACTCGGCTCCTGCTACGTTCATGCCTACAAGATCAACTTTGGCGTGTGCGACGCCGGTAGTTACAAACAAGCCAAGTGCAATAGGTGCAAGCCACTTTCCGACTACTTTCTGGAATGTCATGCTAGCGATCTCTCCGCGTTTAATATATTTGTTACGCCACTACGAAGCCGTGGCCAAGCGCACTTATAAGTGCGGAGACCCGGGATCGAAACTTAAGGGTTGTTGTTTTCGAAGTGTTCGGAAAGTTGTCTTTCAGTTCGCTGCGAGAACGTGGGCATCCTACCCCAGGGTTCTAACTTGAAAAAGCATAAATTTGACGCCAGAACACGATCTGGGTAAGCGAAGCGGCGATATCGTTGTGACCTCATATAGATATCATTTGAAGGGCGACGGAGGACCGGCGTCAAAAACAAACCGCGCTATTTCGGTAAGCGAAGCATGATGGCACTTGGCGGAGACAAAAATAGGAAATGGATCACGCAGGGACTAGGAAGGGCTTGACGAGTCAGTAAAAGGCCGACGAACGGTCTAAAGAAAGTTCATTCACTACCGACGAGCGGTATCGATTTGTTTCAAGTTGGAAATACCTGGCGGCTTAGCCGCCTATGAGACGGTCAGATTTCGTGCATTGGCTGGTTTGAAGAAGGGAGCCGAGGCCGCCGTCGTCTGCAAGCAGAGTCGGACTGCGGCCACACCACGCCTAAGCCACGGGACCGAGGATCGACTATTACAAGCGCTAACGGGTAAGGCAGGACGAGAAGGTTGCTTTGTCAGTATTTGGGCTGGTGCAAGAAGGGCTTGTCAGCCGGAACGTTGCGAGAGGTCGCTTGGGCCGCGCCGTTGTTCATAGTCCGCTTCGTAAGCCCCGCCTGCCGAGAGGCAATGTTTTACCCAGGCCGAGCCGCGACTGGTGCTGAAATCCTCGTGAGGGCCAGTGATGATTGCTCGTTCCGCCTGTTCCCGGGAGTCGAATCGAACGGGCACGTGAAAGCCCGCCGCAGGCAGATTACTCATCGAAACCATCTGTATCCCAGGTCCATCCGCTACGCTCCATCCGGAATCGCTGAGCTGAACGGCAAATAGCCCCCGTTCGATGGGTACGGCCTGGATATAGTCGTTGCGTAGGGGCATCAGTATGTATCTCCGAGGAGGCGGGAGGGCACGGAAGCGAAACGTCTGAGGTTTGCTTCGATGTTTCATGCTGATCCGACATCCGGCAACTGGTGCGGTTCCTGAACCGCAGCCGTCTCCCGGCGGCTACGGTGCGGGTGCTGGATCGCTGGGAACAGTTGCGCCTGCCAGTACGCGCAACTGTCCGGGTACGGGTCCGCCTGCGCCACCACCGCGGGACTGGGCCCGGTAAGCTGCAGAACAACCTTCGGTTTCCGGCCGCAGGTGCAGGTGATCGTCAGGGGCTGAATCATGACGACAGTCAGCTGGTTGGCGCATTGCGGGCAGGCTTGAAGCTGACTGCTGCCGAGGCGGAGGTTGCGTTGATGCTGGCGGAAGGGGAGGGCGCGAACGATCGCAGAAGCGCGAAGCGTCTCTATCAATACGGTGCGCACCCAGTTACGCAATATTTACGACAAATTTGGGGAAAACGGCAGAGCGAGCCGGCCGCGCGTCTGCGGCCGCTTCGCTGAAAGCGGTCTGCGTCAGGAATCTGTCCGCTGAGCCTTAACTCTCGTTTCGTGCCCCTTCGTCGATGGTGATGATGGAGTCCGCTGTGACGGTGCGCGACCTGCCCAGCTCGGCGTCAAGAACGCCGTATACCATCACCGTGTCGCCCTGCTCGATTCGCATGGCGCCTTGCTCGTCCAAAGGGTTGTCCTTCATGGCGGACACGTCGACCATGAGCTCGCGGCGTCCGGTATCGATGGTAAAACGATCATCCTGGACCTTCCCCACCTCTCCCGTGTAGGTGAAAGCGCCCACGCGAACCGGAACGACCGGGATGATTTCTGGTTTGCCGAAGACCGTGTCGGTACGGGTGAAGAGCCTGCCCTCGCTTTCGACAAATACGCTGTTCGCGACGATTTCCGCAGCCGAGTCGGCCTGGTTGACTTCGCCATAGACCGAAACCGTAGCGCCTTCCTGAAACGGCCCCTGGGGCGCGTACCAGTCGGCATCGTTCATGTCGACACGAATCTGCCCTTCACCGTAGTTCAGCGTGAAGCCTTCTTCGGTGGGATTGGTTATCTGGCCGCTGATACTGACCCACGAGTTATGACTCTGCTCATGCGGTGCTTGAGCGTAGGAGAGGGGTGAGACAAGAGCGCTGGCTAGCGCGAGGGCGAGAAAATGGCGCTTCATGATTCTTCTCCTGCCGAATGATTCGGGTCAATGAGCAGGCGTGCTACCCGGTTCTCCGACTGCCATGACAAGGCACTGACCGGGAGGGTCACAGTGATGCTCTGCCGTCTGGCGCGGGCTACCGCTGCTTTTGGCCGCATCGCTCGGTAATTCCTGCAGCGTCGTGCAGCCGTGCGGTACTCGTATCGACCAGCGGCCTGCCGGACCTTTTCTGGTCCGGCAGGCCGCAGTCGTTCGCCGGTTATTGTTGCTGGCTGTTCTGCCCGCTGGTGCCGTTTTTCTGGTTATCGTCGGGCCCCAGCTCGCCGCCACCAATGGGCTTTTCGTTAGGGTAGGTCTTCTTGTACGCGCTTTCGTGCGTATCACGCGCATGCTTGGGGTCTTCGCGAGTCGTGGCTTCGCTTTGGCCCTGCTGCGAACCTTGGTTGCCAGCCGAGCTCTGGTTACCCGACGAGCCCATGCTGCCGGTTGTGCCCGAAGCGGAGCCCTGACCGGTGCTTTGAGTAGTGCTGGTAGTCTGACCACCAGCGGAGCCTGCCGAAGTAGAGCTTTCGGCCATAGCGGTGCCGGCCATGCCGAGCGAGGCAAAGGTGATTGCAGCTGTGAGCATCTTGAGGGTCTGCATTGTGCTTCTCCTTCTGTTAGAGGCCTAGTGCGCCTTTGTGCTATGGCGAGCCTCGGTTCTGGGTCGGACAGTCTGTCTGCGCTAGCGCAGCGGAGGCCTGAATCGACCACGGACTGTCGCTGGGTGTACGCAACGATAGACCAGTCCCAGGCCGGTCCGTTCAGCCGGTCTCGCTGTTCGGCTGCTGGCGGCTTGGCCGCAGGGGCCTGCTCAGCTATGCTCCGATTGTCGGGCGAGGCGTCTGGCATGGAGGTTTTCGAGTCATCAGGAGGAGTTTACGGATGGGACTGCAAAGGAAGGTATGCCTGGCTCTTGTTTCGTGGATATGGCTTGTCCCGGGAGCAGCATCGGCTGAGTCATTTCGCTGTGCAAACGGCATCGCCAGCGACGGAGACTCCAAAGCCGCCGTGCTGGGCAAGTGCGGTGAGCCGGTAATCCAGCATTCGTTTTGTCGCGCTGCTGCGCCGCCGAGCGAGGCGTCAGCGCGAGAGCCAGGGCCGGCGGTGACGGTAAATGTACTGCCTTGCATTACGGTCGATGAGTGGACCTTCAACCCCGGCAAGGGGAAATTTCTCACGACACTGCGATTCCACGATGGCGAGCTGGTTTCCATCGAGCAGGGCGACCGCATTCGCGACTAGCGCTTCACCACGTTCTTACGCGTCGGGGTCGCCAGGATACTGCGACTCCTTGAGCAGTCTGGCCAAATGCAGGCAATTTCGCGCCATGGCTGCAGTCGTCTGCACGACCTTCTCCGGGGTTTCGTTCAATTCCTTGAAGTCGGTGCCATGCATGGCTTCGCCGACCCAGTACGTGCAGCTGTTCGCGGGGATGGTAAAGCCGCAATCGTTGAGGCCCTGGAACAGTTCGGCGCAGACGTGATGAGCACCATCTTCGTTGCCGACTACCGCGACACCGGCAACCCGGCCGTACGAAACCATCCGCCCCTGATCGTCCATTTCACCCAGAAAAGCATTGAGGCGCTCCAGTACCCGTTGGCAGATACTCGATTGATGTCCCAGCCAGATGGGCGTCCCCAGGATGAGGATATCGGCTGCCAGGACCCGGGCGCGGATCGCCGGCCATTCGTCTCCGTCGCCTTCGTCTGACGTGACACCTGGTTTGATAGTATGGTCGGCCGCGCGGACCAGCTCGCCTTTGACGCCCAGCTTTTCCAATTCAGCAAGACTTTGGCGAAGCAGCAGATCGCAGGAAGAAGACGCGGGGGATTGCTTCAGGGTGCAGTTTATTGCCAATGCGGTAATGGCCATGTCGCCTCCGTTTTGCTTGAAGTGGCAGGGCTTTTGTCTTTCATCGGCAGACCTCGTTCCTCGCTCGGGACGGACGGCCAGGGCGCGACCGAGGCTGGCACAGCGCAAACAGTCAGCGAACCCCGGGCCGGGCCGATGGTCCCAAGCGAACATCCTCAAAGCGAATCGTCGTTATGGCTATTGTGCTAACGCTTCTTGCGGTCGTGCTGGCGGCCGTCATTCTCTGGGACCAGTTCGTCACGGTCTTCAGCACCAGTGGTGCCGGTCCGTTGACCCGCTTCGGTATGCGCCATGTATGGCACAGTTTGCTATTCGTTCACCGCCGGCGCCGCATGCACCGGGTATTAGCCTTCGCCGGCCCGTTTCTGTTGCTGCTGAGTATCGTGCTTTGGTATCTGCTGTTCGGTTTCGCGGTGTTTCTTGCTTTCGCGGCACATACCGGCTCGGTTATTGATAGCACCACGGACGTTCCGGCAAATAACATCGAAACGCTGTATTTCGTCAATACCACCATCTCAAGCCTCGGCTATGGCGATTGGGTTCCTTCGGGCTTTCCGTGGACGTTCGTCGGCACCCTGGCGACCCTGGCGGCCACGATCGTGCTCACGGTGTCGCTGTCCTATGTGCTGTCGGTGATATCGGCGGCGATTCAGCGACGAGCGCTGGCAAGCGGAATCTTCGCTATGGGCAGCAGCGTTTCGGAGGTCATCGAACACCTCCGGCTGGATGATCCTGAGGCATCGCTGAAAAACTATTTGCTGAGCCTGTCATCGACGATCGACAGTGTTGCTTTGCAGCATCTGGCTTACCCTGTGCTCAAGTACTTTCACTCGGCACGCGTCGATCTTTCGCCAGCCAGGGCTGTACTTCTGCTCTCCGACACGCTGTTCGTGATGAGTGTGAGCGACAGCAAGATGCCGGCCGGGGTTGTG
Source organism: Halopseudomonas xinjiangensis (assembly GCF_900104945.1). NCBI lineage: Bacteria > Pseudomonadati > Pseudomonadota > Gammaproteobacteria > Pseudomonadales > Pseudomonadaceae > Halopseudomonas > Halopseudomonas xinjiangensis. Next base: position 1,023,509 of record NZ_LT629736.1, read on the forward strand.
AGCGTCGTACGAAGCAGTATCGACAACTTCGCCAAATATTCGCGAGCTGAGACCGGGTCTGCGCAGACGGCCAGTTCATTCCCGGGTTTTCTCAAGCAGTTGAGCATTGATCGCGGGATTCCCGCCGACGTGGTAGCGGCGGAGTTTGAGGCTTATTCGAAGGTTCGCGCTGGCCTGGTGGCCTTGACTTCCGAAGACGGTTGGCTGGAAGAAGCGCCCGCCCGACTGGACTGAACGCTGCGGTGCGCCGGGGTCAGGACTGAGGAGCTCAGATATCCGATGTACTAGCAGGCGCCTAGAACTCGGAGAATTCCACCCGGTTGCGTCCGTTTGCCTTGGCTCGGTAGAGGGCTTCGTCCGCGCGACGAATCAACTCGGCGGGCGTCACGGTGGTGGCTGGCGTCGCTACGCTGGTGACGCCCAGGCTGATGGTGACCTGTTGCTCGCTGCCCGGAACATGTGGCAGGCTCAGATCCTGCACTGCCAGCCGAAGTGTTTCGGCAACCTGCATGGCACCGAGTCGGTCGGTATTGGGAAGCACCACTGCGAATTCCTCGCCACCGTAGCGCGCCACCAGGTCGCCCTGACGGCAGACCGTATCACGCAGCGTATCGGCGATGCGCTGCAGGCAGGCGTCCCCGGCCGGATGGCCAAGAAGGTCGTTGTAGGGTTTGAAATGATCCACATCGCACATGATCAGTGACAGCGGCTGGAAGCGCCGCTGCAAGCGTTGGGAGGCTCGCTCGAGAAAATCATCCAGCCGCCTCCGGTTGGCCAGAGACGTGAGTGTGTCCGTGCTGCTCAGTTCTTCGAGGACGCGGTTGTTGCGCGTCATCTCCTGCTCGGCCATGTCGATTTCGCGATGGAACAGGTAGGAAAACACAGCCGAGAGCGTCAGGACGCCGAATACGCTTAGCGCGTACATGATCTGCAGATAGCGCTCAGGCAGAGTCAGCAGTGCGCGCTCGGGGGTGAAAACGAACTGGCAAACGCAATACAGTACGCCTACGCCCAGCGGTAACAGGATGAAACGCGAAGCGCGCATCTGTTCATGCACCAGCGCGAGGAATCCGGCTACCGCAAAGTAGAACAGATGTCCGCCCGCGGCCGAGCTCAGAAACACTGTCGCGGCCAGTGCATGCACGCAACCGCTTCCGACCAGCAAATTCCGCGCGGTAGTGCTTTCACCCCGGTAGTTCAGATACAGCACGGCCGCGTAGGCCAGCATGAACACCAGGTTGACGGTGAAGATGCCCGTGTACGGCGAGAGACCGTCCACCAGATAGAACAGCTGATACGGCAGAACGGTGACGCAGCCAAAAATCGCGACCTGATTGGTCAGGGCGATCTTCCTGCGCACGCGTGACGTCTTGCCCTGCGTCCCTGCCGACCAGAGCCAAGCGAGATTGTTTACCACCGACTGTCCTCATAACTGCATACGATGAGCACGTATCTGATCGCCATCCGTGCGATTTGGTTCAATTAGTATCGAAGTGCCAGCATATTGCTTTCCGGCCTGTCATACCAGCCAAAATACTGGTCCGTCCGGCACGGCCGTGCGGTCACGGTCCGGTGCGCACTCCGATGATCATCTCGCTGACCCATCGCGTCAACAAGTAGGTGTAAGCCTTCTGATGGCTTTCTCGGCTCAACGCATGATCTGCACCGTCGATGATCCGGTGGGTCAGCGAGTGGGCCTGCACGAAGGCTGACCGGTAGTTGACGATTGTCATGTGCGGGACATGCTCGTCGGATTCGGATTCAATCAGCAAGACGTCGCCGCGAAACGTGGCGCATGCCGCCAGAGCGCGGTTGGCTTCCGGACGAAGAGGCTGTTGGCGGTAATCGAGCAGCCGCGGCTTGTCGAGTTGTTGTTTCGGTGTCAGCCATTGGGCATCCCAGTAAATGGCTGGAACACGCAACGCCAGCCAGCACACTGGGCGCAGCTGCGTCAGGATGGCCGCCAGATAGCCTCCGTAGCTCGTGCCGATCACAGCGATGCAGGACGGGTCCACGTCCGGGTGGGCTATCAGTTGATCATACGCAGCCAGGATGTCGGTCAGGTTTTGCTCGCGGGTGACGCTCTTCTTCTGGTCCTGGGTTCCCTCATGACCGCGGAGATCGAAAGTCAGACACACGCAGCCCAAGCCGGAGATGCCTTGGGCCCGCTCGAGATCGCGCTGCTGGCTGCCGCCCCAGCCGTGTACGAATAGGATGCCGGGCAGCTTTTTCTGCGGCTCCATGAAGGTGGCGGCGATATGCTCACCGTCAACCAGCAGATCGAACGGAATCTTAACTGCGCTCATGACCCTGGATCCTTGTGTACTTGTTGATTCGTCCCGTCTCTTCGTCGTTACCAGAGTAGACAACGCTCGCACCGGCCGGTACGTCCTGTTCGGTACCGTAGCGCTCGATAGTCGACGCTTCGACGAAGGTCAGCGAAGGGTCGGTCGCGAATGCTTCCAGGGCGGCGATTTCGGCGCCGCTGGCGCCGCCGATGCGCCAGGATTGCTCCAGCACGCCGGATACCCGCTTGCCCTGCGCATCCTGCCCGGTCGCTACATCGTAATTGCGCCGCGATAGAATCAGGCCGGGCAAGGCGCTCAAGGCTGCAGCCTCGTACTGGCGTGCCTGCTTGATCACCAGTTGATAGCTTCGGGCCGCGGGGTGTTTCAACAGCGCTTCGTATTCCCCGCGGACTACGTATAGGTCAGACCCTCCGTATACCATTTGGCCGGTGGCGTCAGGTGTCAGATTTTGCGTGCCGCAATAGCTGGCGACAAGGCCGGCCGCGCGAACCTGCCCCACGCTGTAGGTGGCAACGTCGGTCAGATTGCTCTCTACCACCAGCCCCCAGGTGTTGAGCTCTCGTTCATCGAGCTGTCGAAGTGCTTGCCCCAGTTCTTTCGCGTCACGAATCACTACCTGTCCTCGGCCGGCCTTGGCGCGTACGGGCTTGATCCGAATCGATCCCGTTTCGAGCAAGTGTGTGCCGGCCATGCGCGCATCTTCTACACAGAACGCGCTGAAGCCGGGGAGCACGGAGTCGCCAGCAAGTTGGTGCAGCGCTTCGGCCCACCCGGATGGACGCTTACTGGCCCGAGGAAACAGCGGATGAGAAATCGCCTTGCCAGCCATATAAGGTTCGGAGACCACGCCGCCGAACAGGTCGGCTTCGCTGCGGATGCCGAGCGCTGCCGCTTCGCTCAGACTGGTGAGCGTGTCGGAAGGTATGTAGTAGGCGCGCTCGCCCTGGCCGGGTTCGTCACGACCAATAAAGGGGGCGTTCATCAGCCTCGACAGGCTCTGGCCGATGGCTTCATGGCAGGTTAGTTCGTGCGCAGGCACCGACTCGCTGGTAGGCAATAGTGCGATGCAGGTTGGTGATCTGGATGTCATGGATTCTCCGGCAGGGCAAACACCACCAGGCTGTCGCCCCGTTTGGTTTGCAATCGGACATGGCCGCCAGCGGCGATTGCCACATACAGGCGACGCTTATTCCGTTGAGGTATCGAACGCATGCAGAACGCGGCTTGCGCAGCGACCAAGCACATCAAACCACTGGCTGTCGTCGAGGTCCGTCTACCAACATGGATTTTCAGACGCGTCCTAGCCCTAAAAGGTCCCGTCTCATGACCAGTGCTGAGCGGCCGTATCGCCTTGCGTGCCTCAGTCCTTTATGAAGTGATTCGCTGAAAGTCGTTTTTCTCGAGTGTAGCGGTGTGCGCATGAGCGAACAGTTCCTGCTAGAACTCGATCAATACTCCGGCAGCGGTTTGCGCCCGCGCTGCGGGTGTTCAACCGCGAAGGATCCGACCTGCCACCAGCCCGGTAATAGTTCACGGACCTGAGGCTGGCCGAAGCGATCATCCAGCAGCATCACCATGCCGCGGTCAGATGTGGTGCGGATAACCCGGCCTGCCGCCTGAACCACCTTCTGCAGACCGGGATACAGATAGGCGTAGTCGTAGCCATTGCCGAACATGGTTTGCATGCGTGCACGGATTTCCTCGTTCACTGCGTTCACCTGAGGTAGACCTAGCGTGGCGATAAAGGCGCCAATCAGTCGCGCGCCAGGCAAATCGATGCCTTCGCCGAACGCCCCGCCGAGCACGGCGAAGCCGATGCCTCGCGACGAGTCGGTAAAACGGTCGAGGAAAGCCTGGCGCTCGGCTTCGCTCATACTGCGCGATTGTTCCCACAGCGGCACGTCGGGATGATGGATACGCACATGATCGAGCACTTGCTGCAGGTAGGCGTAGCTGCTGAAGAACGCCAGATAGTTACCCGGCTGCCTCCTGTATCGGTCAGCCAGCACCCGGCCGATTGCCTCAAGACTACCGCCACGGTGCTGGTAGCGCGTCGAAACGTTGCGCGCGATGCTCACGTCCAGCTGGTCGGCGGAAAACGGGGATTCGACTTCCAGCCAACGGGTACTCGAGGGCAGCCCAAGCAGGTCCATGTAATACCGCGATGGGCTCAGGGTGGCGGAGAACAGCGTTGCGCTGTGAGCCAGCGCGAAACGGGTCGCCAGATAAGGCGCGGGTACGATATTGCGCAGGCAGAGCGTGGAAAGCGTGCGCTTACCCGGCCGTGCGTGACGGGTTATATCGAAAAGGGAGTGGTCGCCGTACGTTTCCGCCAGGCGCGTGAACAGCATGGCGTCGAGGTAAAAGCGCAGCAGTGCGGCATCGTTGCCGGTGGGCTGGTCAGTCAGGTGATCCGTAATGGCGCTGACCGCTTTCTGCAAGCTGAGAATGAACAGGTCGGCGATGGCAGGATAGATCTGATAGTCGGCCTGCTGTTCCTTGTGTAGCTGGTTCCAGTGCCGGTTCACCCGGTCCAACGGTGACTTGAGCGCCGTCGGCGCGACCGCGCGCAACTCATTGAAGCGGCCCTGGTCGAGCTCGGCTGTGTACATGCCGCGCCCGCGATCGACCAGATTGTGCGCCTCGTCGACGAGCAGGGTCACACGCCACTCATTGAGCACGGTGAGACCGAACAGCAGTGCGGTCATGTCGAAATAATAGTTGTAGTCGCAGACCACCACGTCTACCCAGCGGCACAGCTCCTGACTCAGATAATACGGGCACACCTGGTGTTTGAGCGCAACGTCGCGAACCTGCTGCTGTGTCAGCCAGTTGCCAGCCAATGCTTCCTGGCGAGCGGCCGGCAGTCGATCGTAGAAGCCTGTCGCCAGCGGACAGGACTCCCCATGGCAAGCGCGATCCGGGTACTCGCAGGCCTTGTCTCGTGCCACGTGTTCCAACACTCGCAGCGGCATCGACTCTTCCTGACTGCGCAGCACCGCCAGCGCATCGAGCGCCAGGCGCCGGCCGGGAGTTTTCGCAGTGAGAAAAAACAGGCGGTCGAGGTTTTGTCCCGGGAAGGCCTTGAGTTGCGGGAACAGCGTGGCCAGCGTCTTGCCGATGCCTGTGGTGGCCTGCGTCATCAGTGTGTCGCCATCCCGTGCAGCGCGATATACGGCTTCGGCCAATTGACGCTGACCCTTACGGAAACTGTCGAACGGAAAGCGCAACTGCTCCAGGCTGGCATTGCGCGCCTGGCGGTGCGCATCTTCCTGACGCGCCCAGGCGACGAATCGCGAGCACTGCAGCTCGAAGAACGCACGCAGAGTGTCGGCGTCGAAGCGCTCGCGGAGCACCGTTTCCTTCTGCGAAATCACATTGAAATACACCACGGCCAGATCGATCTCGTCGAGCTCCTGCTCGGTGCACATCAGGTGTCCGTAGATTTTCGCCTGAGCCCAGTGCAGCATTCTATGGTTTTGCGGGATGCGATTGACGTCGCCGCGGTGAGTCTTGATCTCTTCGAGCAAATTGGCGACCGGGTCGTAGCCATCGGCGCGGCCAGCTACGAGCAGCCCCGGATACTCTCCGGCCAGCGATACCTCACTGAGGTAGGCAGGGCCCCTTCGCAGCACGACGGTGCGATGTCCGGCGATGCCTTCCTGGGCGGTGGGGGCGGGCGTGAAGCGCAGATCCAGATCGCCTTCCTTGGCGGTGAATTCGCACAGGGCGCGTACCGCGATGCGGTAGTTCATGCGCCCGCCCATCGGACCTGGCAGACGTCCACCGGTATGTCATGCACGGCACAGAACGCCAGCCAACGGCGCTGGTTATCCTGCAGCCGGTCGCCGGGGCCCTTCACCTCGATCATCCGGTAACGTTGCTCGGCTGGCCAGAACTGGATGAGGTCCGGCATGCCGGAACGGTTGGCCTTGATATCGTCAAGCAGGCGATGGAAGCAGGCCGAAAGCTGTCTGGCAGGCAAGCATTCGAGAGCAAGGTCGAGCAGGGCGTCATCCAGAGCGCCCCAGAACACGAACGGCGACTGAATCCCGCATTTCTCGCGAAACGCCCGGCGAATCTGCGTTGCGTGGCTTCCATCTTCCAGCGCGGCGAAACCCTTGGCGAACAAAGCCTGCCTGCGTGCGCGGAAATCGCTGTCGAGCAGGTCGGCAGGTGCGGCCTGGAACGGGTGGAAGAAGGCGCCCGGTAGCGGGGCGAAGATGGCATCCCAGAACAACAGCCCGAACAGGCCGTTGATGAGCGTGTTTTCAACGTAATATACCGGCGCTTCAGGCTGCGCGAGATGTTCGCGCACGGCATATTCCACCGAGCCGACGTCCGGGCGCGCTAGCACAAGCTCCAGCACCCCGTGGGTGGGCGTGGGGACGCGCGGGGGGCGGGGCTTGCCGAGCTTGCCCGCTAGCCGGGTCTGGGCGCGCAGCATGAGTTGCCGTTCGCTGTCGCTTTCCGGCGCTTCGAGTGCATTGCGTACAAGCTCCCAGGCCTCGTCAAAGCGCTCAAGCTTCTCCAGCACGCGGACGCAACGCTGACGCGCCCCGGGGAAAGCACTGATGCGGTAGAGCCCCAGCGCCATCTCGCAATCCTGGCTGCGTTCCAAGTGCTGAGCCATGCGAAACAGCAGCTTATGGTGACGCAGGCGCAGCTGACGGTTGGCGCTTTGGAACCCACTGACGCGTTCGAGCACAGCGTTTACGTCTTCGCCATTGTCGAATGCTTCGCGACAGCGGAACAGGTGCAAATAGTCATCCACGTCCTGGCGGCAGTCGAACCCACGTGATGCGCTGCAGAAAGCCACCTGTTCATAGCGGAACACTCCCAGATCCGCCAGTACGAACTCGGACCAGTCCTGATTCAGATTGCCGAAGAACATCAGCCGCAACCGATCACAGCAATCGCCGACGGTCAGGGTGAGGACGGTATCGGTCAGCGCAGGGCACCAGTCCGCCAGCGGCTGCTCGGCAGTGCAGGGCATCTTTAGCAAGACAACCAGTTCGCTCTTGGCGATCGAGCGGTGAGGCACCTTTTCGGCGAAGTGTTCGACCAGCTCATGGCGGCGCAGCAGGCTGCACACCTCGGCGATACTCAGGGGGTGATTATTTTTCAGCCAGCCGTTATCGAGCAGCGCAGCCGCGGCGGTGCGAATATCGCCGATCTCCACGTAGCTCAAGCGCGACAGCCGGAAGTGTGGCCCCTTCCGCATCACCAGGCGCACCAGTAACGCCTGACTCGGTTCTGGCAGCTGGGCGAACCCTGCAAGGAAGGTGGATTCGTCCTCGCCCAGCAGATCGCCGTAGCGGGTCGCCACCCAGTCCATTGCTGTGCGGAAGTTGCGCAGATAGTAATCGCTGGGAAGGTCTGGGAGCTGCATGGTCATCTAGCTGGTTGGTTATCCAGTATTCTCCTCGGCTACGCTGCACGGAACAAGTCGGCAAGGCTGCAGCCCGTCGGACATTCGCCAACACCCCCCGCCAGCCCGATACCCAGGCAAAAGGATCCCGAGTATCGGCCTGGAGCGCTGCGGGCTGGTGGGCCGCGGTGCTACTATTTCGCACATCGCGCTCAAGCGCCTCGTTCATGGACAAGCACGTGACTTTGGAAACCTGGCTGGCCTTTTTGCTGGCATGCTGGATCATCAGCCTCTCGCCAGGGGCCGGCGCAATCGCGTCGATGGCCAGCGGGCTCAACTACGGGTTCGCCCGTGGGTACTGGAACGCCATCGGGCTGCAGCTGGGGCTGCTGATGCAGGTCGGTATCGTCGCCGCTGGTGTCGGAGCGGTGTTGGCGACGTCTGCACTGGCGTTCACGCTGATCAAATGGTTCGGTGTGTTGTATCTGCTTTATCTCGCTTATCGGCAATGGAAGGCGCCGGTGGGGCAGATCGAGCCTAGCGCGCAACCCGCGCCTGCGGGCCGGCCTTTTGAACTGATAATGCGTGGTCTGGTTATCAACGCCAGCAATCCGAAGGCCGTGGTCTTCATGCTCGCCGTGCTGCCGCAGTTTCTCGACGTGACCAGGCCCTTGCTGGCCCAGTACACGGTTATTGCCGTGACGATGGTCGTCGTGGATCTGATCGTGATGGCCGGCTACACCGGGCTGGCCTCGAAAGTTCTGCGACTGCTGCGCTCGCAGCGTCAACAAAGGGTGGTTAACCGCAGCTTCGCCGGGTTGTTTGCCGCCGCGGCCGGGCTTCTCGCGCTGGTGAAGAAAGCCAGCGTCTAATCGGGCGGTGCTGTGTGCACCCGCTACGTAACCCCGATTTTTGAATGACTCGTCCTCTCGCCTGGGAGTGTAGTTGAACGGTCCTGGGCATTTCCGTGGTCGATGCTCTGTAGCGCGAATCGTCGCGGTTTCGACAGGGCGTGAACCCGGCCGAGCGTATATTTGCGTGCAAAAAGATCCGCAGTTTCCGCACTTTTTGTGTCTTCTGGTTTCAGACCGAATGGTACCCAGCGAAGCGATACGCACCCGCCGCGTACCGGCTCGATCAAACCAAACGTTCCAGACCGGACGGAAATGAGGAGGCACCGTGAGCCTGAAAGCGATCTGTTGGGCTTCTCTATTACTGTTAGCCACCGGGTGTGGCGGTGGCGGGGGCGGTTCAGATAGCCCGCCTCCAGAAGAGCCAGTTGAAACGCCTACAGAGCCAATTCCCGAGCCCGCGCCGACTCCGACGCCTGAGCCAGAACCCACCCCGGAACCGGAACCGGAACCAGAGCCGGATCCGGGTGGCGGAGGCGGAACAACCGATCCAGAACCAGAACCCGAGCCGGAACCTGAGCCCGAACCACTCCCTCCATCAGCCTCGCTGGGCTGCGGCGCAACCCAAATGTCTGCCGGCGTCAAATCGCTAACCATCAACGGCGTCCAGCGTCAGTACGAAGTGCAGCTTCCCAGTGGCTACGATGCGGACACGCCATACCCGGTGGTGTTCGGCTTCCATGGCCGCGGTCGAGAGGGAGAATTCCAGAATTCGTCATACGGCAATCTCCAGTCGACCATGGGCGACAGCGCCATTCTCGTTTATCCGAACGGACTCTACATCGAGGACCAGACTGCCACTGGAGAAAAGGTATCCAACAACGACGGAGAAAGCTGGGAGACCAGTGGGCCCGACGACTTGCTCTTTTTCGATGCCATGCTGACCGATCTTACCGAGGGCCTGTGCGTCAACGAAAATCGGGTGTTCGCCGCCGGTTTCAGCATGGGCGGGTACTTCAGCGCGAGGCTGGGCTGCGAACGCGGGGATGTCATCAGGGCATTCGCGGCAGCCGGAGCCGGGCCGCCGGAAGCCAGCGTGAACAGCTGCCCTGGTTTGTCTGGCGCCTGGGTCGCGCATGACCCGGAAGACGTCTATATCGACTACACCACAGGTGGTGTGGCGCTGCGCGAATATTGGAAGGACGCCAATATGTGCGGCGACGTCGAGACCGCGGTCGGTAGCAATGGCTGCGTTGAGTACACTTGTGGCGGCGAGAAGACCCGCTGGTGCGAATACAGCGAGGGCGCGCCCAACCACCACAGGTGGCCGGGCTTTGCGCCAAGCGAAGTGTGGAATTTCTTCCAGGCATTCAACTGAAGCGATCTATCCGACCGGCCCGCGTTGGGGGCCGGTCGGGCTGCTTCTCTGTTTGTGATACCCTTGCGCGCCGAGACAGCCTGAATCAGCAACTCGGATCAAAAATCAATGACTTCCAGCAAAGTATGGACCCACAAGGGTACCTTCCTTCTCGCCGCGGTAGGCTCTGCCGTCGGCCTCGGCAATCTGTGGCGCTTCCCGTATCTCGCCGGTGAAAACGGCGGTGGCGCGTTCATCCTCATATACGCGCTCACCATCGCCATGGTCGGCATCCCGATACTGATTGCCGAAACGCTCATCGGCCGGAACAGTCGGCGCAGCCCGATCATGGGTATGGCGCACCTGACCCGTACGCACGGGGCAAGCAGTGCCTGGCGCGTCATCGGCTGGATGGGTGCCGCGGCGGCGTTCATCATTCTGAGCTTCTATTCGGTCATTGCCGGGTGGGCGGTTCATTACACCGGGCTCATGTTCTCCGGATCCCTGGCCGGGGCGAGCGCCGAAACGATCAGCGGCTCGTTCGATACCTTGCTGGGTTCGCCCGGTTTGCTGCTGGCCTACCACAGCGTATTCATCCTTGTATCCGGTCTGATCGTGGGGATGGGCATTCACAAAGGTATCGAAGGCGGACTGCGCTTCATGATGCCGGCACTCTTTCTGATTCTGGTGATCGTGCTCGGATACGGCCTGGTGGTCGGTGACGCGGCGGCCGCTTTCAGCTTCCTGTTTACCTTCAATTTCGACGATCTGAGTCTCGAAGGCTGGCTGGAAGCCATGGGCCAGTCGTTCTTCACGCTGAGCCTGGGCATGGGCGCGATCATGGCGTACGGCGCCTACATGTCCAGCGAAGCGTCTCTCACCCGTACCGCTTTCTGGATTGCCGCAGTCGATACATTGATCGCTCTCATGGCCGGGCTTGCGATATTTGCCATTGTTTTTGGCAGCGGACTGGAAGCAGGGCAGGGGCCGGGTTTGATGTTCGTCACCCTACCCATTGCTTTCGCCGGCTTGCCGGGCGGCGCGATCCTTGGCGGCGTGTTCTTCGTGCTGGTTATCGGTGCGGCGCTGACCTCGGCAATTTCGCTGATCGAGCCGGTGGCTGCCTGGTTGGTGGAGCGCTTCTCCATGAGCCGTCCCGCCGCCGTCGCGCTGATGGTCGTATTATGCTGGGCGCTGGGTTTGGTCACGGTACTGAGCTTCAACCTCTGGTCAGAGGGAACGCTGACTCACGAACTGTTCGGCAAGTCGCCCTTCGATGTGCTGGAGTTCATCACCAATATTCTGATGCCGCTTGGCGGGCTGCTCATCGCCTTGTTCGCTGGCTGGACCCTGAGCCGCAACGAGGTGCTACGCGAGATGAACACCTCGGAAGGCTGGTTCAAACTGTGGCAATTCCTGGTGCGCTTCGTCGCACCGACCGCGGTCGCCTTCGTGTTCCTTCGGACCATCCCGCAGGTCGAAGGTTACGTAATCCCCGCAGTCGGCGCAGCGCTGATTATCGGCGGCTTTACCCTTGCGCGGACGCTCTTGGTGCGACGCTCCTGAGATAGGCAGCGGTATCCGTCGCTCCCATCGCCTGGGCAAGCTGCAGCGCAGTCTTGCCCTCGCTGTCGCGCATTTCGCTGTCGGCGCCTGCTTCGATCAATCGCAGCAGCAGGTCGGTGCGGTTGAACATCGCCGCGAACATCAGCGCCGTCTTGCCGCCCGGAGGCAGCTGGTCCACCTCGGCGCCATACTCCAATAGCAACTCGACGATCGCGTGGTCTCCCTTGAATACGGCGCCGGCCAGCGGCGTCTGGGCGCGGTCGTTGGCCAGAGAAGGGTCACCGCCGTGATCAAGCAGCAGGCGAGTGGTCTCAGTCCGGCCATGGTAACTGGCGAGCATGAGCAGACTGTCCCCGGTGGACGTCAACAAGTTGGCCGGCAAACCTGCGTCAAGCAGCGTGGCCAACTCGGCGGAATCCCCGTTGCGGCAGTGATTGAACACCTTGTGGGCAAAGGCAAGGGTGTCGTCGTCTAGCATCGTTGGCATGGAATGGTTCCTTTTGGCTACGGTCACAAGACTGGCACCGGATCGGGCGCAGGGAAAATAGATTTCGCCAATGCACTCGATCGGCACTGACAGCGCAACAGTCTGTTGCCGCCACGTCAGCGAGGTTTCTGTCATCATGTGTTGCTCCAGCGATCATTGTGTCTCGCTAGCCTTTCTGGTGGTTCATGACTTTACGACTGCTGCTCATACTGGGCGGCCTCAGCGCATTCGGCCCGCTGGCCATCGATCTGTATCTGCCAGCTTTTCCGGCTATGGCCGCCTCGTTCGGTACGGACAGCGAGCACATACAGCTTAGCCTGTCTGCCTATTTCATTGGGTTGGCTTCCGGTCAGCTGTTTTACGGGCCGGTCGCCGACCGCTTTGGCCGTCGCAAACCGTTGCTGTTCGGCATCGTGCTGTTCTGTCTGGCTTCGCTGGCCTGCGCGCTGGCGCCGTCACTGGAATGGCTGTTGGCGGCGCGTTTCGCGCAGGCCTTGGGCGGTTGTGCCGGCATAGTGGTGAACCGGGCGGTTGTGCGCGATCTGTGTACACCGATCGAAGCGGCGAAGGCGTTTTCCCAGTTGATGCTGGTGATGGGCGTCGCACCGATTCTCGCGCCTCTGGGCGGTGGCGCTCTGCTCGCCCTGGGCGGCTGGCCGCTGATCTTCCTGTTTCTGGCGGTGTTCTCCGGCGTGTATATCTTCGCGGTCTTCTTCGGCCTGCCGGAAACCATTTCGCAGACCACGCCCCGGGCGCCATTATCCAGTGCTTTGGGACGTTACGGCCGGCTGCTGCGCGAACCGGTGTTCATGTATCACGCGCTGACCGGTGGCATAGCCATGGCGGGGATGTTCGCTTACATCGCTGGTTCGCCTTTCGTCTTCATCGAACTCTATGGCGTGCCCGCGGAGCATTTCGGCTGGTTCTTCGGTGCGAACGCCGCAGGTTTCATTCTCTTCGCCCAGTTCAACAGCCGCCTGTTGCGCCGCCGCTCGCCGGTCAAGGTGCTCAAGCTGACCAGCACGATCTACCTGGTGTGCACCCTGTTGCTGCTGATTGTAGCGCTCAGCAATCCCTCTTCGTTGTGGGTGATGATGCCGCCGCTGTTTGGCAGTGTCGCGGTTATCGCGTTGGTGCTGCCAAACTCTTCGGCCAGCGCGATGGCTGGTCATGGCCACCAAGCAGGCGTGGCTTCCGCCTTGATGGGCACCATGCAATTCGTGATCGCCGGCATTACCTCGGCCGCAGTGGGCGTGCTGCACAACGGTACCGCGGTGCCCATGGCCGCTGTCATGGCAAGCTGCGGCGTGCTTGTGGTCATCATGGCGAGGCAGGCCCGGCGAGCCAGCGCCGCCCAAGCCTGAGGCGAGTCAGTCCACTGCGGTCGAAGTATTCCAGCACGGCAATGCTGTGATTGCGCCCGATCTTGGTCAGGTCACGGAATTCGGCTGCGGTGAAACCGCCGTCGGCGCTCTGGTTGGCCATACATTGCGCCGATCGATATAGCTGGTCGGCCAATTTGGGCAGCAGGTAGCGATTGCGTCCGACGAAGACGAGGATGCCCAAGGCACTCAGTTCATCCAGCGCCGTTTGCAAAACGCCACGCTCCAGTTCGAGCTCGTCGAGCAGCTCGCCAATGACTGGCGGACGCGGTTCGCAAGCTTCGAACAGAGGTTGCATGCGTGCGAAAAGCTCCTCGGTTGCTGCACTGGGTCTGGGTTGATGATCTGGCCAATGCAGCGACGGACCTGTCTGGACAATGCTGCCATCATCCAGTGCCACGCGCACCGCGTGTGACAGCAGCTGGCTGGGAAGCTTGATCTGCAATCGCCGCGCCAGTGCTGCGAAAGTCGGTCCGCGCAGCTGCGGTGATTCGGCATGGAACTCGCGCACGGTGGCGATAAGCGCCTGAGTGCATTGCGCGAACTGAGACGTCTTACAGGCCCAGTTCCCGCGTCGATACAGCTGGCCGGCCGCGAGCATCGAGGCGACCAGTGAATCCATTGCCTGCTCGCTGATGTGGCGGCCGCGACGAAGGTCGGCCAGGTCTATACCGTCTTCCGATGCCTCCAACCGATCCTGCAGGGTTCGCGGCAGGTCGCAGTTGTCCAACGCTCGCAGCATCACCAGGCGCTTGGCCGACTGCCGGCCGCGGGAAGGGGCCATTGGGTCGACGACGATCCCACTGCCGACCAGCCGATGGGTCGTCGCGTTGCGTATGACGAAACGATCGCCGCTGCGACAAGCGAGCGGTTCAGCGAGAATCCACTGTGAATAACCCTGGGGATGCCCGTCCTCGATACCGCGTAACGGCACCTGGCGCGCCACCACGGTACCACCACCCAGGTGCAGCTGCAGGTCGCCGCGTGCGGAATGCTTGGTCAGCCGATCCATCCGCGCGTCCAGCCGCTGGGTGAGCAGCCATGCCTTGTCGTCAAGCAATTGCGAGCCGCGCTCGTATGCGCCGTCTGCCAGGTCGCCGGCAAGGTCCAGTGCACCGCGTTGCCCAGCTGCCAAGCTGGCCGCTGGCTGGCCATGCCGTTGTATCGAGCGCACCCGGACCGTCGTGCCACCTGGTGTCAAGCGCAGCGTTTGACCCGGCTGCACCGACCCCTGGTACAGCGTACCGGTTACCACATGTGCCGCACCGGGGCGGTGGAAGTGCCGATCGATCCAGAACCGCGGCAGCAATTGCGTGTGAGCGGCGTGGTGACACCTGCCCAAAGCGAAGAGCATCTGGCGCAGGTGGTCGATGCCCAACCCGCTCAGACTGTCGACCTCTGCAATATGGACCGTCTCGATGCCGGCTTCGGCCAGCCGCTCACGCATGTCTTGCCGGAGCGCATCGCGCGCGTCGGCGGTGGCACGAGACACCTTCGTCAGTACTACGATCGCCATGTCCACTGCCAGTAAACGCATTAGTTCGACATGTTCCAGGGTCTGCGGCATCGGGCCGTCGTCTGCGGCCACCACGAGCATTACCGCATCAACCGCGCCGACTCCGGCCATAAGCGTGCGCATGAAGCGCTCATGCCCCGGAACGTCGACAATGTCGATCCCGCTGCCGTCAGGGGTCTGTAGCCAGGCGAAGCCAAGCTCGATGCTCAGCCCGCGGCGGCGTTCTTCTTCTGTACGGTCGGTATCCTGGCCGGTCAGGGCGCGCACCAATGCAGTCTTGCCATGGTCGACATGACCCGCAGTTGCAAGAATCACCGTCGATCCTTCAGCTGTTCAAGGAAAGCTGTTTCGTCATCCAGGCAGCGACAATCAAGAATCACCGAAGCATCCTGAATGCGCCCGATAATGGGTACCGGGAGTCCACGCAAGCTGGCAGCCAGAGCATTAAGCTGGCTACCGGACCGCTTCGCAGTGGCGCTGCGTAGCACCAGGGCTTGACTGGGGAGTTGCTCGATTGGTAGGGCGCCACTGCCAATCTGTCCCATTACGGCTTCACTGGTAACCTCGTAACCTTGCCCGACCCAGGCGGCGAGCGGTGCCATCAGCCGCTCGCATTGTTCCGCGATATTCTCGCGTGAGCGGCTCAGTGCCCGAAGGCTCGGCAAGCGTTCACCAAGCCGTTCAGGATCGGAATACAGGCGTAGCACGGCCTCAAGCGCTGCGATCGTCAGCTTGTCGCAACGCAAGGCACGCTTGAGCGGATTCTTTTTCAGACGGCCGATCAGTTCACGGCGGCCGACGATGATGCCGCACTGTGGCCCGCCGAGCAGCTTGTCGCCGCTGAACGACACCAGATCGGCGCCGTTGGCGATGCTGTCCATTGGCGTCGGTTCGGCTGGCAGACCCCAGCGACGCAAGTCGACAAGGCTGCCACTTCCCAGATCCACGATGTACGGCAGATCGTGATCGTGGGCGAGCTGAGCCAGGCGTTGTTCCGGCACGGTTGCCGTGAAGCCGACCACCTTGTAGTTGCTGGTGTGAACGGTCATCAGCAAGCTGGTGCGCGGGGTGATCGCCTCGGCGTAGTCGGCCAGGTGCGTGCGGTTGGTCGTGCCGACTTCGCGGAGTTTGCATTGGGCTCGGAGCATCACATCCGGCATACGGAATGCGCCGCCGATTTCCACCAGCTCACCGCGCGAGACGGGCACTTCCTTGCCTTTGGCCAGTGTGTTGAGCATCAACAGCACGGCGGCTGCGTTGTTGTTGACCACGGTGGCAGCTTCCGCGCCGGTGAGCCGGCACAGCCACGCTTCGAGGTGGGCATCGCGATCGCCACGCCGGCCGCTATCCAGATCGAACTCCAGATTGCTTGCGCCGCGAGCTACGGCTGTCATCGCCGCGATGGCTTCCTCGGGCAGTGGCGCGCGGCCCAGGTTGGTATGCAGCACGGTGCCGGTCAGGTTCAATACCCTGCGCAGCGAGGGCGATAGCCGGGTGGTCAGTATGTTTTGTACGGCGCCGCAGAAGGCATCGGCATCGAACGGAGTCACAGTGATTCGCAGCGTGGAAAGCGCCTGCGCAATGATCTCTTTTACCAGCGGCTGGCCATGCTGTGCAGCAAGCTCTGCCACCCACGGCCAGCGCAACAGCTGGTCGACCGAGGGAAGGGTGCGGCGGGGATCAGCGGAAAGGTCCATGTACATCCATAGCGTAACGGTTGAAAGGTTCGTTGAAACGCGTGGTTTCGGATGCCCGATAGGGAAGGGACGGGGCGACGAACCGCCCGCTGCCGTAAAGGCAGCGGGAACTACGAGACGTACTCGCGCGTGCCCAGGTTCGTTTCCGATCGGACCCGCAGCGATAGGTCAGGCTCGCTTGATGACTCAGGTGTCCTGTCTGGTCAGCGCCTCCAAGATGTTGGCGAACGCCTGATCAGCCAGTGCGCGTAGTTCATCATCGGTCCGGTCCTGAATCGGATGTGGTACGAAGACCATGTCCGGATTCATGCCCAATGCCTTGCTCTGCAGCGCCGCCGCTTCGACAAACTCGGTTGAAGCGATACCAACGCCCGGGATCTTGCGGCCTTCGAGGTCGCCTATGTCATGCATACAGCACGACGTACAGGAGCCTCAGTCAGCCAATCCTTCTACCAAAACGTCGCACTCGCTGGCGATGAGTTGCTTTAGTTCGGTCGGAGCGATCCGGGCGAACGTCGGCTTGCGATACCGCTTCACTTCGATACCGCGCTCCGAGAGCAGGGCATCCAGTCGATCGAGAAATACATCGCCGCGTGATTTGGAGATGTCCAGGAGACCGACGGTCAATCCTTCCAGGCTTGCCGGCCTGGCACTCAGGCTACGGCCGGCCGGGGACGATTCGGCGGTCGGGTCGAGCAGTGTGGTCGGCGCGTTCATGCCGTTACCTCCTTGCTTACCGGGGTGGAGCCAGTCGGGCCGGAGGCGGCCCAGCCAGCGATGACGGCGGAGAACAGACCGGCCGGACCTCCGGCCCGGACGATCAGCAACCCACCGGGTCGAAACTTGGGAATATCGGCGCTGGCGAAGTTCGCCGGCATGCCCTCGGCGATGCCATCGGCACCGACCACCAGATCCTTGCCAGGCATGACCAGCAACTTGTCCAACTCTTCGCGCAGGCGAGCCTTGCTCCAGCCCGCGTCAAGAAACACCCGCGCGTGCTCCGGAGAGACGACCAGCATGGCATCGCCATGCATGGCCAACTTGTAATGATCAACTGCGCGCAGCGAGAGGGCGAAGCTTCGGGCCAGCGACTCGGGCGTGCGGGACTTCTGATCGAGAATGCCCTGCACGCCTTCGGCAGCGAACAGGGTCACGACTGACTGGTCCTTGCCGAAGCCGCGCTCGACAGCCAGGGAGTCCCACTCGCCGTCCTCGGCTTCGGCAAAGCAGAAGGTGTATTTGCCGGGCGTACCGAGGGTGGCGCGATCAATCTCGCCGGGACGGCCGCCGCCGACGTTGCGTACGACCAGCTGCAGCGCGCGACCGATACTGGCGTTGGCGCGGTTTCCTTGCCCCAATGCATTCACGCCCGAATTCATTCCGATCTGCGTGGCGGCGGGGCCGTTTACCAGAACTAGCGGGCCCGCGAACATGGTCGTGCAGAGGAGACCGTGCATGCCGAACTCGTCGATCAGTGCAGCTTCCACTGCGGCAAGCACAACCGGCATATATTCGGGTTTGCAGCCAGCCATGACCGCGTTGATGGCGACTTTTTCGACGGTACAGGGCACCAGGTCTGGCGGCATCAACCCAAGCACTTCCTCCGGTTTGCGCGCGGTGCCTTGCAGCATCCGGTAAACGCGCTCCGGCGTCGGGGGCACAACCGGTAGTCCGTCGCTCCAGCCGCGATCGAAACAGGCTTCGATGGGGTCTTCGCTGTCGCCGATCTCAACTTCACGCGAAGCAAAGCTCACCGCGCCGAAGCGTATGGCGAGGCGATCCGAGACACCCGGGTCCTGGGTCTTCGAACCACAACCGGGACGGGAGGCGGGCAGGTCGGCGCCAAGCGCAGTGCAGCCGCTTATCCGCTCCCAATCTTCACGAAACCACCCGTAGGTCCGCTCGATCTCCGCACCGTGGTCACGGCGGATAAGCGTAGGGACGATTTCGCACTCAAGGGACCATGACCAGGCCAGGTCCGTGTCGTCTATCTGTCGCGCGTGACCGGCAGAGAAATCAGCGACGTCCTGGGCGACGACGGTGATGGGGATGCCGCTGTCGGACAGCTGAGCAAGCACCGGCTCGATGAGGCTGCAGGTCGGGCAGGCGCGCTTGACGATGACGATGAGTCCGTCAGGAAGAGCAGGGAGCAGATTATGTGTTGTCATCCCTTGTTTGTAGCAGGTTCCGTTCGGCAGGCAAGCACTATCAGCTGGGCTGATGAGTGCCGCCTTTTGTCGCAAATCGAGACACCCTCACCGGGAAGGAAGCAGCCCCGCGCATGATTCGTCACCGGTAGCGGTCTGTGGTCGGCTCTGGCCGGGTTGATTAAGCAGCGCCGAAAGCCGTACGTCGGCGCCCAGCACATAGCGCAACTGGCCCTGGCGATCGAATACCGGCGCCGATAAGGTGAAGCAGAATGCGTCGGTTGCGGATGAACGATACACCGGGCTGATGTACGGCTTGAGGTCGTCGCGCACGGCCTTGAACCACGGACGACCCACCCAGTTACGCCCACGGACGCTACCTTTGCCAGTGTCAGCCAGGTCTTTCGCAAAAATGTTCTCACTGACCTGGGTGCCATCGGCACCGACCAGATACATCAATTCGAAGCGATGATCACGCGCGATGTATTCCTGCATGGCGCGCTCGGCCTGAGCCGTTCCGTCGAGCAGAGCGGGTTCCGTTGCGAAGCGCTCGATTCGCTCGCGTACCTGCTGGTGCACGCCAAGCTGGAACCGGCCCAGTCCGTCGAGCAGGTGATCGCCTTCGCTTCTTACGGCCTCGCTGTGCTGGCTTACCTGAGCGGCCTTGCGCAGCAACTGATGGGCGACGCCCGAGATGCTTTGCACGTCTTCGCTAACCGAGCGAACTGCCGCACCGATCTGCTCGGTGCCGCTGGCCATGCTGGTCATGCGCTGATCGAGCTGCTCCATCCCCTGAACCGCATCGGCCAGCCGCTGATCGACGCGCAGGATGCCGTCGCGGCCCTCGGCGATCGAGCGATGCATGCTCTCACCGGCGTCCTGCAGGTGCTGCATGCCGCCACGAAACCCTTCGATGATGGTGCTTACCCGGTCGGTGGCTTCGGTGGTATGACCAGCCAGGCGCCGGACCTCCTCGGCGACGACGGCGAATCCACGACCCTGCTCGCCGGCGCGCGCCGCTTCGATGGCGGCATTCAGGGCGAGGAGGTTGGTCTGCTGGGAAATAGTGGCGATCATGCCGATTACCTGGGTGACTTCCTCGATCTGCTTGCCGAGTCGTTGTATTTCTCCGGCGAGCTGGCTCTCGGCATTTTGAATGGTGTCCACCTGTGTCAGCACCAGACGGCTGTCCGTTTCACACTGGCGAAGCTTGGAGGTGACCTGGCCGGCCAGGCCGGCAATCGCCGATGCGCTGGGCACCAGTTCCGACTCGAGCGTTGTGCTGATTTCCTCGATGGCGCTGGCAATCATCTCGGCGGACTGCGAGAGCTGTTCGCCGTTGCGTTCGGTCTCACCGGCGATCGAGGCGAGCTGGGGAGCGTGCGCGGCGATGCCGACTGCAGCGTCAAGGCTGGTTGCTATGCGCTGGTGCAACCGTTCGACGAATTCAGGCAGGCCGCTCAGCGAGCCGCGTTGCGCGGACGGCTTCACGCTCAGGTCAAGGTTGCCGAACAGGCGCGTGTATACAAGCGAATCGGCTGAGTTGATACGGGAAAAGGTAAACAGGCCCATGGTGTGTCCTTGCTCAGGGGGAACGATCAGGTTCGTCGAAGCAAGGATGGTGCCACTGGTACTGTGCCGATTTGTCAGGCTGGGAGACGGGAAGTTGCCCTGGAACAGGGCGAAACGGGAAGCAGATGCCCGCAGACGGGCGAGAAAGAGCAGTCTGGCGAGCGGCCTGGCAGGCCGCCCGCCAGCCGTATCAGGCTCCGGTCCAGCGCTTCATGATCAGGGTGGCGTTGGTGCCACCGAAACCGAAGCTGTTGGACATCACCACATCGACCGCTTGATCCAGTCGTTCACGCAAGATCGGCAGGTCACCGGCGTTCTCGTCCAGCTCCTCGATGTTTGCCGAGGCGGCCAGGAAGTTATCCCGAAGCATCAGCAGGCAATAGATCGCCTCCTGCACACCAGCGGCGCCGAGTGAGTGACCAGACAGGCTCTTGGTAGAGCTGATCTTCGGCGCCTTGTCGCCGAACACTTCACGAATCGCCTTGAGTTCGGCGACATCCCCGACCGGAGTAGAAGTGCCGTGCGTGTTCAGGTATTCGATGGTGTCGTCGACAGTCGCCAAAGCCTGCTGCATGCAGCGCACTGCACCTTCGCCGCTCGGCGCGACCATGTCGTGGCCGTCGGAAGTAGCCCCGTAACCAATGACCTCGGCATAGATCTTCGCACCGCGTGCCAGGGCATGCTCGAGCTCTTCCACCACGACCATGCCGCCACCGCCAGCGATCACGAAGCCGTCGCGCTTGGAGTCGTAGGCGCGCGATGCCTTCTCTGGTGTTTCGTTGTAATCGGTGGACAGGGCGCCCATGGCATCGAACAGCATCGCTTGGGACCAGTGCTCTTCCTCACCGCCACCGGCGAAGACGATGTCCTGTTTGCCGAGCTGAATCAGTTCCGCAGCGTGGCCAATACAATGCGCACTGGTCGCGCAGGCCGAGGAGATCGAATAGTTCACGCCCTTGATCTTGAAAGGCGTCGCCAGACAGGCCGATACGGTGCTGCCCATGGTACGCGGCACACGATATGGCCCGATCTTCTTGACGCCTTTTTCCCGCAGGATATCGACCGCTTCCATCTGGTTCAGCGTCGAGGCGCCGCCGCTACCGGCGACCAGGCCGGTGCGGACGTGACTGATCTGTTCATCGGTCAGACCTGCGTCAGCAATCGCCTGCTGCATGGACAGGTAGGCGAAAGCCGCTGCATCACCCATGAAGCGCTTGAGCTTGCGGTCGATCGCGGCATCCAGATCGATTTTCACGCTGCCGGAAACCTGACTGCGCAGGCCTTTCTCGGCGTATTCGGGGTTGAAGGTTATGCCCGGCTTGGCCGCCTTGAGGCTGGCCGCCACGCTGTCCAGATCCTGGCCAAGGCAGGAAATGATGCCCATGCCTGTAATCACGACGCGACGCATAATGGTGTCCTCAGAAGCTGTCTGTTGAAGTGAACAAACCTACCCGCAGCCCTTCCGCGGTGTAGATTTCACGGCCGTCGACGGCCATGCTGCCATCGGCGATGCCGAGGGTCAGCGAACGGTTGATGGTGCGCTTGATGTGAATGGTATAGGTCACTTTTTTCGCGACGGGAAGTACCTGACCAAAGAACTTGACTTCGCCGGAACCGAGTGCGCGACCGCGCCCTTCGTAGCCTAGCCAGCCGAGGTAAAAGCCGACCAGCTGCCACATCGCATCCAGCCCGAGACAGCCCGGCATTACCGGGTCGCCTTCGAAATGACAGGCGAAAAACCACAGATCAGGATGAATATCCAGCTCGGCCACGATCTCGCCCTTGCCGAACCGTCCCCCGGTATCGCTGATGTGCGTAACACGATCCATCATCAGCATGTTGGGTGCGGGCAACTGCGGGTTACCGGGGCCGAACAACTCGCCGCGACTGCACTTGAGCAGCTCTTCCCGGTCGTACGCGTTCTGTCTAGACATTAAAAGCTCCTGCTGTACCCCGCCTGGGCGGGATGCTGATTGTTCTGCTGGACGGTACTGATCCATCCGCCGGCGTAAGCTCAGACTGCCTGGCAGCGGTGAAAGTCACACCCGGTTTTAACCAGGCGCAGAGGATACCCGCAAGCCAGCCAAGAACAAAATTTCTTCGGTTCAGGCCGGCCAGGGCGATGACGCAGATCAATCCAGCTCGCCGAACTCCGCCTGGAAGCGGTCGCGCAGTTCGCGTTTCAGTACCTTGCCGATGGCGCTTCGCGGCAATTCGTCGGTCAGGATCATGCGGTTGAGCCGCTGGGTTTTGCCGACGCGCTGGTTGAACCAGTCAAGGATGTCCTCTGCCGCCGTGTTCGCACCCGGTTTGAGTACAGCATAGCCCACCGGAGTTTCGCCCCAGCTTCGCGACTGTACTCCGATCACCGTGACCTCCAGCAAGTCTGGATGCTGGCGGAGCTCTGCCTCCAGGTCGCTCGGATAAATGTTGAAGCCGCCACTGATGATCATGTCCTTGCGACGGTCCATCAGCGTCAGGAAACCATCCTCGTCGAAGCGACCGACATCGCCGGTTCGAATGAAGCGCTTGCCGTCGCTGTCGTACCACTCGGCTTCACGGGTTTTTTCCGGTTTGTTGAGGTAACCGGTCATCATCGCAGGGGAGTGTCCGACGACTTCGCCGATCTCGCCGTGTGCGAGTTCGTTGCCGTCTTCGTCAATCACGCGCATGTCATGGTTTTCCAGCGGCTTGCCGACGGTGCCGAGCTTGTCCGGGAATTGGTGAGCCGCAAGCATGCAAGAGCCACCGCCTTCGGTCATGCCGTAGAACTCGATCAGTCCGCCCGGCCAGCGAGCCAGGATGTCCGCCTTGAGTTCGGCATGGAAGGGTGCGCTGGTGCTGAATTTCATCACGAAGCTGGACAAGTCGTAGCTGCCGAAATCCTCCCGGGCCATGATGCGCTGGTACTGCACCGGCACCAGCATCGTATGAGTGACTCGATGCTCGGCGGCCAGCTTGAGATACTTCGCTGCGTCGAACTTGGCCATCAGCACGACGGTTCCGCCCAGGCCCAGCGTGGGCAAGAACGAGACCAGAGTGGTATTGGAATACAACGGAGTGGAAATCAGCGTGACGCAGTCCGGACCATAGCCGAAGACAATCCCGCGCTGAATGTGCGACCAGCGCATGCCATGGGATTGCACGATGCCCTTGGGTTCGCCTGTGGTGCCGGACGAATAGATCACGTTGAAGGATTGCTCGGGCTGGATCTGTACCGGTGCCGGCGCGCCTTCGGACAGCCAACCACTGAAGCCCTGCGCTGGGCGGCTATCGTCCAGCGTGAACAGCGGAATTTCGATTCGCTCCTTCACTCCAGCAAGAGCCTGGTCACTGCTCTGGTCGACAAAAAACAGCTTCGCCGCGGAGTCCTTGAGCATGGTCAGCAGACTCTCCGGCGTGGATGAAGGTGCCAGGGGGGCGACGATCACGCCGGCGCGTAGTGCGCCGAGAAACAGTACCGCGTAGGGAATCGAATTGGCCGAGCATATCGCGACCGATTCGCCGGGACGTACCCCGTCGCGCTGTAATGTCGCAGCGACCTGATCAACCAGCTTGTCGAGCTCACGATAGGTAACGACGCGCGCATCCTGAACCAGCGCCGGATGGTCCGCGCGCTCCCTGGCGTGCAGGGAAATCAAACTGGGCAGAGTGGTAAAAGGTGTCTCGAGGGTGATTGGAGAGCTGACGCTGGCATTCATTGTTGTTGGCCCTTGTACGGATGGGAATGGTCGCTAGTGTCGCCATTTGGCGCAGCGGAATCCATGCCGGACTGCTGCCGGCGGGGCGAAGAATGGTGAGCGATCAGTCTGGTCAATGATCGACTGTAGCGTCACCTATCCAGCGGCTCAGTGTCTGCTGCAGAGATTGGCGCGCCAGGGGCTTGCCGAGAAATGCCTGCATGCCGGCGTTCAGGCAGCGGCTGCGGTCGCCTTCGGTGGCGCTAGCGCTAAGCGCGATACAGGTAGTGACCGGGCGGCCATGGTTCTGGGCGAGCCGGCGGTAGCTGAGATAGACGCTTACGCCATCGCTGTCAGGAAGCTGAAGGTCCATCAGAACCGCCGCGAAGGGCTGTGCCGACGTCAGGTATTCCAGGGCTTGCTCGCCCGATTCGGCGACCACGACCTCATGCGAGAGGCTGCGCAACATACCCTCGATGACCATGCGGTTCACCGGGTTGTCCTCGACCAGCAGTATCGGGTCGCGAGAGCCTGTTCTCGAGACGGGGACGGGGAGTTCCGGCTCGGCGGGCGAGTCAGCCAGCTGCAGGGGAATGCTTAGCGTGAAACACGAGCCCTGGCCTTCCACGCTGCTGGCATACAGGTCGCCACCCATGCGACGAGCGAAAGTGCGCGCGATGGACAGCCCGAGCCCGGTCCCACCGAATCGGCGCGAGGTGCTGCTGTCGCCCTGACGGAAGGCGTCGAACATACTCTCCAGCCGGTCGTTAGCGATCCCGATCCCGGTGTCCTTGACCTGGCACTGCAACCAGACCCGGTCCGGCCCGTCTTCGTCCCAGTTTGCATGCACCGTGATCTCGCCTGTCTCGGTGAACTTCAAGGCATTGCCGATCAGGTTGACCAGAATCTGTCGTATGCGGGTCGGATCGCCAATGACCCGAGTCAACTCGGTCGGTCCGTGCAGGTCCGTGCGCAAACGCAAGGTTTTCTGCGAGGCGGGATGTTCGAAGGCAGCGACCGTCTGCCTGATCAGATCGGGCAGATCGAAGGTGAGCTCTTCCAGTTCTACCGCACCGTTTTCGATGCGCGAGAAGTCGAGGATATCGTTGATCACCTTGAGGAGATGGTGTGTGGAATCGCCGGCGATCTGCACATACTCGTCCTGCTCGCGATTGAGTTCGGTGGTTTCAAGCAGCTGCAGCATGCCCATTACCCCGTTCATCGGTGTGCGCAACTCGTGGCTCATCATCGCAAGAAACTCGGACTTGGCGCGGTTGGCCTGCTCGGCTTCTTCGCGCGCGGCAACGAGCTGAGCGATACTGCGCTGCTGGCTGTCCCGCGCTTGTTCCAGGTTCTGCGCCAGGGCATTGATGTTGCTCATCAACTGGCCGATCTCGTATCTGTCCTGGACAGGAAGCCGGGTATCCAGCTGGCCACCTTGCAGTGCTTTGACCGCCTTGCTCATCTGCTCCATCGGGCGGGCCAGCGCACGCGCCAGACGCACGGCCAGCGCGAGGGAAGCGAGTAGCACGATGAATGCCAGCAGGAGCGTATCGACCAGAATGTCAGCCTGCCGGGCGAGGAATGCACGCTTGCTGAGATACACCTGCACCTGACCCAGGTACTGGGAGCCCAATTCGGAAATGTCCGGCGCGTCGAGCAGGTAGCGGTCGCTGGCGATCGACACACGCTGGCGCCGGATGTCCGCAGTGAAAACGTTAAGCTCTTGCGACTCGATCTGTTCCGGTCTACTCAGACTCGCCAACCGCGTTCCGCGCGCATCATAGACCTCGGCACGCTGCACATTGGGCAGTTCCAGCGCGGCCTGAAGGAGCGCGCGCAGGTTGGCGGAGTTGCCGCTGATCACACTGTATTCGGCTGCGGGGGCGAGCTGGCCTGCAATGAGTTCGCCAGTGTCGCGCAATTCCCGGTCTACATCTTCGAGGCGAGTCGCGGTGAACCAGATCACGGCGAGCAAGGCGAAGAGAAGGGCGGGCACTACCGCAATGATGATCAGGCGGCCCTGGATCGTGCCTCTCTGCAGGACATTCACGGGAGCTGCTCCTGTTGGCTGAGGATCTCGGCCAGGCGGTCGTCGTCAGGAATCGGGAGCCCGAGCGAGCGCGCTACTTGCTGGTTGCTGAGTACGGAAAACTGCTCGGGATACCTCACTGCGGCGGGCGCCCAGGTCGCGTTGAGCATCTGATCGACGCTATCGGCCATCTCTCGCGCGGTGCTGTAAGTGGTGCTCAGGCTGCCAGCGGAGATGAACGGAGCGGAGGGCCCGATCAACACCTTGTTGCGCGCATAGCTGGTAAGCAGGATGGTCTTGAGGTTATCGGCGTTGTAAATGCTGGGATCGTCCAGCCCCACCAGCGCATCACTCGAGTCGAGTACATCGGCGACCCGGCGGGCCAGCTCGCTTGCTTCGCCAACCAGAGCCGCCGAAACCTCCAGCTGCTGCTCTTGCGCCGCCTTGCGCCAGGCATCAACCCGCGACGCCGTCGCCGGACTGTGCAACAGCCCGACCGTATCCAGGCGCGGTAGCAGCAGACGCGCCAGGGCCAACTGACGCTGTGGCTTCGGCGTTGCCAACAGTGCCTGAACCGAAGCCGGAAGCTGCGCTTCGATCGCCTGGACAGAGCTGGCAGTCACATAGGTAGCAATGGTCGGAGTGTCGGTCTGGCTTGCCAGCCGCCAAGCCATGCTGCGCTGACCCATGGTGACCAGAACGTCGGCGTCGGGTGTCGATTGCTCGTACTGTTGAACACTGGCGACAGTGACGCGGTCTTCAGGTCTCCGCTCGCGCAGCGCTTCGACGAACTCCTGAGTCAATGCCGTTTCGCCGGGAATGACCACGGCGATCTCGGCGGCATGCGCGAGCGAGGCTGCCAGCCAGACGAGTAGTGCCGATATCAGACGATGCGCGGGCAAGGCCGGTTACCTGATCCAAACCGATGAAGCATATGACATCCTTGTCTTGCGGTTGGGTGCGTTTTGGGTCGTTATTCGATCGGCCGTTAAAAACTCAATTCCGCGCTGAGATAGTACTGATCGCGTGTCTCGTACAGGTTTTCCGGCCAGGTAAGCCCTTCATCGTCCAGGCGATACTGCATGGTCAAGGCAAGCTCCAGGGCGCTGCTGGAGCCGATGGCCAATCGCTTGGCCAGGCGTCCATCGAGCCGCTCGAAGCGCCGCTCGTTCAGCTGATCGGCTCCATAATAGATCAGGCTGCTGTGGATCGCTGCGGGCCATTGGCGCAACCATGCGGCAGAACCGCTGTTGCGCGCGGTGAGACGCTGATCCAACCGGTTGCTCGCGGTGAAATCGACATAGGCATAGGTCAGGCGCAGGCGGTCGTGGCGAGTGGCCTCCCAATCAACCTGGATTTCGCCGCCGGTAAAACGAGCCGAAGCGTCGTTGGTGGGCCTGAAGTTGACGATCTGCAGCGGGTCGCTGATCAGATTGTCGATGTCTTCGTAGAAGCCGCGCACGTCCACTGCTAAGGCCAGAGCATGAAAGTATCCGTTATAGCCGACTTCGCTCGAACGGATCCGCTCCTGATCCAGGCCGCCAGGGGCCTCGGCAATAGCGTAATACTCGGCTCCGCTCACAGCCGGTCCGCTGAGATTTCTCGGTACGTAGGTCCAGCGTGCGTTGTTCTCGTACATGTCCGGCGAACGAACGGCTTCGGAATAGACCAGGCGCAGGCTGTGCGTCGGGCGGATGAAGTACTGCGCTGCGAGTCGCGGCGAGAAGGAGAAGCCGCTCAGCCGATCCTGTTCCGCCATCGCGCCGGCGTGGAACATCCAGCGGTCGAACGGTCGATACTCGAGATGCCCGAACAGCTGTCCGATGTGATTTTCCACCTTGCCACCAAACAGCGTTTCCGATTTGGCCTGGTCGTAGCGCAGATTGCCGCCGAAAACGCTGCGCAAGCGATCCGTGACCTGCAGTGTGTTCTGCAGCTCAGCCTCGTAGCGTGTTTCGCGCAGATTTTCATTGATGTCCCAGCAGGCTGGCGGGCCGCTGCGGGCGGCCGCGTGCTGGGCTACGACGCTTTCGACCAGGGGTAGCATGTCAGCAGGCAGGCCGTCGCCGGTCACCAGATAATCACGGTAGAAATCCGGATCGCCCCATTTTCCCCGGTTGCGGAGAATGTAATTGATGCGCCGCGGATAGACGTTGCCGGCCTCGTACAACGCTCTTAGCTCCGGTGAGAAAACCACCGGCGAGTCGCAGGCGCGCCAGTCGCTGAGGCGCTCCATGTGCTGCGCATAGGTTTTCAGCTCAATGCTGTGGGTGGGTGTCAGCTCGTTTTTCCAGCGCAGCTGCACAAAGTAGTCGCGCGCTGTCACGTCGGACACATCGTCATGCTGTGCCACCAGGCGGTCGTACAGATACGCATCGTTGGTCGGTTCGGCAAGCACGGTATAGTCGTTGTCGACCTGGTTGCTGCCTTCCTTCGCGCCAAGCTGCAAGTGAAGGCTTTGGCTCGCATCTATCTGCGTGGTCCCCAGCAGATTGACTGCGTTGAGTCGACGGCTGTCGCGATAGTCCTCGCCGTCATCGTCGAAATCGAAGCCGGTATCTTCCTTGGCAAAAAGGCTCAGCCGTGCGTGCGTACTGCCGATCACGCCCCCCTGACTGGCATACAGATCGCGCACGCCGCGGTTGCCGTCAGTGATTTTGAGGCGTGTGCCCTGACGCATCTCAGGGCGTGTGGAAATGATGTTGATGACGCCCATCAACGCGTTGGCACCGTAGGCGGCAGTATTCGGGCCGCGGAACACTTCGATGCGCTCGATGTCTTCGATGGCTAGCGGAATGTCGGTCCAATCGACCGTGGCCAGACCAGGACGGTAGACGGAGCGGCCATCAACCAGCACTTGCAGGCGCCGAGCCTCGGTAGTGTTCAGGCCATGATAATTGACGTTGCTACGATGGCCGACGGAATAGCCGACCATCATCCCGGGGACCAGACGCATGAGTTCCGGCACGTCGCGGGCGCCGCTGGCGCGGATCAGATCCCGGTCGAGCACGGTCATGCTGCCCGGCACCTCGGAAGGCGCCTGCTTCAAGCGCGTGGCGCTAAGCACGGTGGGCAACTCCATGCCCTGCAATTCCGGCTCGTCCATGGCTGCTGCCGGAACCCCTATCCCCATGAAAGCAAAAGAAAAAACAAAACCGCGTTGAAGCTTGTACATTTTTTAATTGCAACCTAGCACTGGCATTATGCGGCCATATTACCCAGCGCCATCCGATTTGCCAGCGGTTGTTCGCCGTCGGCGTGCCGGATGCTTATACTGGTCGGGTTTTGAACGACCAAGGAACTGTGCATGAGCGAGCAAAAGCAAGCTGTCTGCGTGTTGGGAGGCGGCAGCTTCGGCACGACACTGGCCAACCTGATGGCGACGAACGGTATTTCCGTGACCCTCTGGCTGCGCGACGAAGCCGTTGCCCGCCAGATGAACGAGGAGCGCGAAAATCGACGGTATCTGCCAGGGTTCAAGCTGGACCCGAGCCTGCGCATCACCACCGGTATCCAGGCAGCGCTGGGTTCGGCCGACATCATCTTTCTTGCCATCCCCAGCGGTGCCTTCCGCAGCGTATTGCAGCAGATCGGTGGTTCACTGGCCGGCAAGGCTGTTGTCAGCACGACCAAGGGAATCGAGCAGCCCGGCTTTCTGATGATGAGCGAAATCGTCGAGCAGGAGGCACCTGCCGCCCGTGTCGCGGTGCTCTCCGGCCCGAACCTGGCGAAGGAAATGGCCGCCGGCGCGTTGACGGCGACCGTCGTAGCCAGCGCCGACGAACAGCTTTGCCGTAAGGTTCAGGCTGTACTGGGCAGCAGGACGCTTCGTGTTTATGCCAGCCAGGATCGCTACGGGGTGGAGCTGGGCGGGGCGCTGAAAAACGTCTACGCCATCATCTCCGGCATGGCTGCCGCCATGGGCGTTGGCGAAAACACCAAGAGTATGTTGATAACCCGCGCGCTGGCGGAGATGACCCGCTTCGCCGTGCATATGGGTGCCAACCCCATGACCTTCCTCGGGCTCGCCGGGGTGGGTGATCTGATCGTTACGTGCACTTCGCCCATGTCGCGCAACTATCAAGTCGGTCATGCGCTGGGCAAAGGGCAAACGCTGGAGGAAAGCGTTGCCCAGCTCGGGCAGGTCGCAGAGGGGGTGAACACCCTGCGCGTACTCAAGCAGAAATCCGAAGAGGAGGGCGTCTATATGCCTTTGGTCACCGGCCTGCACGCGATCATCTTCGAACAGCGCACGCTCGAGGACGTTATCGCCCGGCTGATGTCGGGTGAACAGAAGGATGACGTCGAGTTCGCCGCGTTTTCGCAGCTAGGTCGGCGGGAGACGGGGCAATGAGTCGTTTCGCCGAAAATCTAGGCTCAGCTGATTTCTGGCTTCGCCTGCTTTACACATTGCTGTTCGGCGTCGCCTGGCAGGTGACAGAACTTCTGTTGCTGGCCATCGCCTTGTTGCAACTGGGCTTTCTGCTATTTACCGGAGCTCCTCACGCCCGTCTGACCGCGTTCGGTACCAGCCTGTCTCAGTATGCACGGCAAATCGGGCGCTATGTCAGCCAGGCCACCGAACAGAAACCGTGGCCGTTTCTCGAATGGCCGGCCCCTGACGTGCCAGCCGCGCCGTCACAATCAGACAAGCCCGACGCGCAAGCGACGGCCAGCGACAAGCCACCGCAGCCATGAGAATCTGGATACTCCGGCATGGCCAGGCCGAGGCCCGCGCCGCCAGTGATCCGGAAAGGGCCCTGACCGAGGACGGCCGCACCGAAGTCGCCAAGGTCGCGGCCCTGTTGCGCGATCAGCCAATCGACATGCTGCTGGCGAGTCCGTACCGCCGGGCGCAGCAAACCGCGGAAGTCGTTCGTGATGTGATCGGGTTCACCCGCGGCATTGCAACCGTGCCCTGGCTGACCCCGGACGATGAACCGTCGCTCTGCGTGGACTTTCTCGCGGAGCGTCCGGAGAGCAATCTTCTGCTGGTCAGCCACCAACCGCTCGTCAGCCAGCTGGTCAGTCTGCTGGTAGAGGGCAACAGGCGCGGCCACTATCCTTTACCGACGGCCGGACTCGCCTGCCTGGATACCGATTTCGTCGCGGCTGGGCTGGCACGTCTCAGCCTGCTGACCAATCCTGCGGACCTTGCCCAGCACAATAAGCTGTGCTGACTGTGGCTTGGGCGAGGGTGCTGCGGGTAGGATAGCGGATCACCCAAACGGGTGAGCATGGCTTTATCTGTTGAGAACAAAAACAATACCAAGAGGTCGATGCATGGCAGAACAGGCCAGGCCGGCGATATCGTCGGCTCTCGAGGCATTTTACCAGCGTGAGCTTGCGCACCCTGACAAGACCTATCTGGTCCAGCCGCTTGGCGATGGATCGGTTGTGTCGTATTCCTGGGCACAAGTAGGAGACCAGGCGCGGCGTATGGCCGCCTATCTGCGGAGCCTTCAATTCCCGGCGTCCAGTCATATCGCGCTGTTATCGCGCAACTGCGCGCACTGGATTATCGCTGACCTGGCGATCTGGATGGCTGGGCACGTATCCGTTCCGGTATACCCGACCCTCACGGCTGACTCGGTACGGCAGGTCCTGGAGCACTCGGATTGCCGCGCTGTTTTTGTCGGCAAGCTGGAGAACTGGCAGCAGCTGCGTGGCGGCCTGCCCGAGCAGCTCCCGTGGATAGCATTGCCGCTTGGTCCGGAGGATGCCCACCTGCTGCCCTGGCAGAGCCTGATCGACGCCAATGAACCCTGGACGCAAACGCATCGCGTAGCGCCTACCGATGTCGCGACGATCATCTATACCTCTGGCACGTCCGGAATCGCGAAAGGCGTCATGCTCAGCTTCGCGAGCATGTACTACGCCGCCAACAATGGTTTGCGGCTGTTCACTATCAGCGAGGATGACCGGCTGCTGTCCTACCTGCCGCTGAGCAACGTCGCCGAGCGTCAGTTCGTGGAAATCGCCTCGCTATTGTCCGGGCAGACCGTGTATTTCGTGCACAGCGCCCAGACGTTCGTCGAAGATAACCGACGCGCGCGTCCGACCGTGTTCTTCGGCGTACCGAGGATATGGTTCAAGCTCCAGCAAAGCGTGCTGCAGAAGGTCCCAGCGGGGCTGTTGAACACAGTGTTGGCGACGCCCCTGCTGGGTCCGCGTGTCGCAAGGCGTGTGCTGGAACGGCTCGGCTTCGACCAGATTCGCTACGCCGTCAGCGGCGCCGCTCCGATCGACGACCAGCTCCTGCTCTGGTATCACCGCCTCGGCATGAGCCTGGTGGAAATTTATGGCATGACCGAGAACGCCGGCTATTCGCATCTGGGCCGACCCAAACGCTTCAAGAGCGGTTGGATCGGTCTGCCGAATCCCGGAGTAGAGTGCCGCCTGTCCGGGGATGGAGAACTTCTGGTCCGCAGCCCGGCGAATATGCTCGGCTATTACAAGGATCCGGTCCGGACGGCGGAAACGCTCGATGAACATGGTTTTCTTCACACCGGCGATTGCGGTGCAATCGACAACGAAGGCTTCCTGCGCATCACCGGTCGTCGGAAGGACACCTTCAAGACCAGCAAGGGTCGCTACGTCGCGCCAGCGCCGATCGAAAAACGTCTACACGCCCACCCTTATATCGAGCAGGCGTGCGTCGTCGGCACGCAACTGCCGCAACCCATCGCACTCATACAGCTGTCTTCCGCGTCGATCGAGGGTGTCAGCCCGGTACGCGTCGAAGAATCGCTGTCAGCGGCACTGCTCGAACTGAACGGTCAGCTCAATCGGCAGGAACAGCTGGCTTGCGTAGTGGTGATATCCGACGCCTGGACCGTTGAGAACGGCTTCCTCACGCCCACGCTGAAGCTCAAGCGTCACGTAGTCGAGGCGACCTATCAGGATCAGCTGGAGTATTGGTCGGTGAGCGGTCGTACGGTAGTCGTGCAGTAAGGGATCGACACTTATGCCGCTGCATTCACGGCGCCGGCCGTTGCTTGTCGCGCCTGGCCCCGCGCCGTAGATTGCCAGCCTGACGAGTTCCAAACACAGGTTGATGACGATGGATTCAAACAGTCACGAGGTACGGTTTTCGTTGCCATCCATGGAGGTGGCAGCAAAGGTCTGGGGCGATCCGCAGGGCATCCCTGTGATCGGTTTGCATGGCTGGTTGGACAATGCAGCGACCTTCGACCTGATCGCGCCTCGCCTGAAAGGCGTTCACCTGGTCGCGCTGGATCTTGCCGGGCACGGGCTTTCAGGACATCTGGCGGCAGGCGGCTACAGCCTCTGGCAGCAGGCGGCGACGGTGTTGCAGGTAGCCGAAGACCTGGGTTGGGAACGCTTCGCGCTGTTCGGTCACTCGATGGGCGCCATCATCAGCGGTATCCTCACCGGCAGCCTCCCGGACCGCATAATCGGCGCGGCGATGATCGACGGTCTGCTGCCCTTCACATCAGAGGCTGACGATGCGCCGAAACAGATGGCACGCTTCTTCGAAGCGAGTCTGTCGGTGGGTAACAAGCGCAAGCCGGTCTACCCGGATGTCGACAAGGCAATCCGTGCACGCATGCTCGGCGGCAACACGTCCCTTTCACGCCAGGCAGCCACGTGTCTGGTCGAGCGCGGGCTGATGCCCCACGATGGCGGCTGGACCTGGCGAACCGATCCACAATTGATGCTGCCGTCACCGCTGCGCTTCACAAGCCGCCATGCAGAAGCCTTCATCGAAGCCATTCGCAGCCCGACCTGCGTGATTCTGGCCAACCAGGGCGTTATGCATAAACACCCTCAGGTTCTGGACCGCATAGAGCGCTTCGAACACATCCAGCGGCATCACATCGACGGCGGCCATCACCTGCATCTCGAAGAGCAGGCGCCCGAAGTCGCAACCATTCTTGACAATTTCTACCGCTCGCTGGCTTGACCCGGTGCGGTTGCTGGGCAAGGCTGTGTGCTGTGCGCCAGAATCGCGGTGCAGGGTCGGTCCTGATTATCGGCGGCCGGCAGCGCGATTTGGCATCCACCAAGGAGAGTCAATGCCATCGCAAAGTCGAGTAGCCCGGCTGATCATCAGTCTGGGTGTACTGCTGGCAACAGTCCCGGCCCTGGCCGCCGAGGAGTCCGCAACCCTGGTCATCGAACCCTTTCCGCGCGCCGAGCTGGTCGAACGCCGCCAACTGGACAATGCCGACCATGGCGTGGTCCTCGGCAATATCCGCCGTATCAACAATCAGCTGCGCGCCGAGCAGGAGGTACGGGCGGTGGGTGATCTGTTGCGCATGACCTGGCGTATTCCGGAAGGACACAGCGCTTCGGAAGCCTTTTTGCATGCCAAGCAGCAGTTGCTGGATCAGCCGCACACGATGCTGTACTTCTGCGAGGCGCGGGAATGCGGCAGCAGCAGCCTCTGGGCGAACCAGGTGTTTGGTTTTTCGCGCCTGTATGGACCAGAAGAAAATCAGGCATACGTTGCGATTCGGCTGGACAGCGAGCCGCAGCGTTTCGTAAGTCTCTACTCGATCACCCGTGGAAACCGAAAGGTCTATCTGCACATGGATCAGTTCACACCTGAGGACCCGGTGCAGACGCCCTTGTACCCAACGCCATCGACCCTCATCAAGGTCCTGCGCACCGATGGCGAGCTGCAGTTGCCCGAACTGGACGTGAGCGATGGTGACCGGGCTGACACCCGCACCTGGCTGGAGCTGCTCAACCGCATGCTGCGGTCCGATACGCGCCTGAGAGTGGCGCTGCACGGAGAGGACGCAGGCGCCGTCGCGCAGACATTGCGAGACCTGGGCCTGCGCGGTGACCGCGTGGAGATCGGCAATACCGAAGAGGCTGGATTGAGGGTGGAACGTCTTTGAGTGGTTAGCGTGGACGCCGCCGTGCGGGGATTAACTCCAGTCGATCGGGCAGGGCTTCGATTGCCCGCCAGTCGAACAGCTCGGCGCGGTAACGTCCTTCATTGAAGGCTTCTGCCTGATCCTTGTAATGCCTGTCCGACGGGTTACCCGACTGGCCGAGCGGGTTGATGCCCAGCCCCGCTTCCATATCTGCCAGATCGATCAGGCGCCGCGTAGATGGGCCGGCCTCGACGCGGTAGGCAGTGCCGCCCAAGGCGAAGCGCATGTTGTTCAGCGTTTCTCTGCCCCCATCGACCGGCACCGGAGCGGTGCTTAGGCGATCGGCGAAGGGCAGTTTGCCGTCGAGCGGGTGCTTATGCTGCAGATACGCAATCTTCTCCCAGCGCCACTGCTCGGGCTCGGTGCCCAGCTGGCTCGCCAGCGACTCGATGGTCTCTACCCAGGCGTATTC
This sequence comes from Halopseudomonas xinjiangensis, assembly GCF_900104945.1. NCBI lineage: Bacteria > Pseudomonadati > Pseudomonadota > Gammaproteobacteria > Pseudomonadales > Pseudomonadaceae > Halopseudomonas > Halopseudomonas xinjiangensis. The sequence continues at coordinate 1,058,797 of NZ_LT629736.1, forward strand.
GATGGCCGCCTGCCGGCCGTCGCGGGTCGGCTGCTCCCGGTTGTCCCACCAGGGTGAAGCGGGGGTCCAGAACAGCTGCGCCAGGGTTTTTTGCGCCATGTTGGTGTTCTGGAAAAATTCGTAACGCGGTCCTAGTTCGTCGGCGAACAGGGCCCGCATGAGATTCTCCTCCCAGCGCTGGAATATGGTCGCACCGATGCTGTCGCGGTCGAACGCGCCGTCCCACTGCGCAAGTAACCCCCTGGCCTGGGCGGCGGGACCGCGCAATTCGGCGTTTAGCAGATCGTCACGTAGCAGGGGCAGCGCCTCGGTGACCATCGCCTGCGCCTGGGGCCGCCGACTATCCATCTGCATCGCCTTGAAATCGAGCAGATTCAGCGGCCGTTCGACATCCAGCAGCTCACCGATGCGATTGGCCCGGTCGGTAGGTGCATAGTAGCCCGGCAATACGCGCCTGGGATTGTCTGCTTCGGGCGGGTTGTTGGCACTCCACACCTGGCCTCGGCGCGGATTGATCTCCCGGGGGTTGGCGCTAAATGGCTGATAGCCCATGAATTCGTCGCGCTCCGCGGCGCCATTCAACAGCGCGAAACCGTTGTTGCTGTTGGGCCAGCGCTTGATGCGTCCGGCTGCCCATTTGGCGATATTGTCTTCGACGTCCGCATAGATGACGTTGAGCCCCGGCGACCAGTGTTTGGCCGCGGCTTCCTCGAACTCGGCCATGCTGGTCGCCCGCGAGAAACCGTAAAAAGCTTCGGTCGAATCGCTCTGCGGGTCGAGGAAAGTCCAGAACAGGCTCACTGGTCTGCGGTCGATCTCCTGCTGCAGTCCGCCGGGTTGATCGTTGATGATCGGGCCGCGTCGGGAGCTGAACATACGTACCAGCCGGTCTTCCTGGCCGCGTATACGGATGACTTCCTCGTGCTGCTCCAGCTCGCGCCAACGATTGCGATCCCATACCTGCCGCGGGTTGTCCGGGTTGACCCGCTCACGATAGAAATCAACCTCGTCATTCATCAGCATGGTCAGGCCCCAGCTGTGATGCCGGGTATGCCCCAGCAGCGGGAAGGGCAGGCCGGCGAGGAAGTGGCCATATACCTCATGCTCGGGCGTGCGGATGTGTGCCTCGTACCAGACCGCCGGCACGGCGAAGCCGATGTGAGGATCGTTGGCCAGCATGGGCTTGCCGCTCTGGCTACGGCGGCCATCGACTGCCCAGGCATTGCTGCCGAGGAACTGGCCGGCCGGCAACGCATGTTCGACCGCAGCCAGCTGTTCGAGCAATGGATCGAGGGTGGAGACCTGCCCCGTCGGAGCAGGCTTCGGACGGTTCGCCGGCCAGCCTGGGACCAGGTCGCGCAGATGACGCTCGCCGAGCGTACCGCGCACATGATCGACCAGCGCATCGGTCTTGAAGGCCTCGGCAAATGAATAGGCCATGTAGCCCATGACGTGCGCGATGTCCGCCAGGCTGAAGTAATCCGGGTGAGCCAGCAGCAGGCGATATTCCAGCGGCACGTTGCCTTGTTCGATGTATTGATTGATGCCGTCCTGGTAGGCCAGGATCAGCTTTACATGGGCTGCGTCCGGCTGGCTCTCAAGACGCTCGGCATAGGCTCGTGCATAACGGCTGATGCCGAGCGTGCGGAAAAAGCGGTCGGTAGCGTAGGATTCTTCGCCGAACAGCTCGGAAAGCCGGCCGGCGCCGATCCGGCGCAGAATATCCATCTGAAACAGGCGGTCCTGCGCATGGACGTAACCCAGCGCCCGGTAGGCGTCGGCGTCGTTGCCGGCGTCGATGTGCGGAATTCCCCAGGCGTCGTAGTGCACGGTCACCGGCTGCGTCAGTCCGGATAGCCCCAGTTCGCCGGAGCGTTGCGCCTGGGTTTGACGATAGGCCCACCAGCCCGCCGCGGCGATCAGTGCAACAATCAGCAGAAGCAGTGCAGTGAGTTTGAGCAGGGATCGGCGCTGGATCACAGGGTGCCTTGTATTAACGCAGATGAAGCCGGCATCATGCTGAGAGAGCCAATCGGCGTCAATCGGGATTCGCAAGGGAAGGGCAAATGGGAAAAAGCGTTGCGCTGGTGCTGGGCAGTGGCGGTGCCCGCGGGTATGCACATATCGGTGCGATTGCGGAAATCGAACGACGTGGCTATCAGATCGAATGTATCGCCGGCTGCTCCATGGGCGCCGTAGTAGGGGGTATTTACGCCGCTGGCGGGCTGGATGCCTACCGGGACTGGGTCTCCGGCTTGGACTATCTCGACGTGCTGCGGCTGTTGGATATCGGCTTTGGCAACCTCGGAGCGATACGCGGCGAAAAGGTCTTTGGACGCATCCGGGAAATCCTCGGTGAGGTGCAGATCGAAGATCTGCCGATCTCCTTCACCGCGGTGGCGACAGACCTGACCAACCAGCAGGAGGTCTGGTTTCAGCAGGGCTGCCTCCACCAGGCCATGCGTGCCTCGGCGGCAATCCCTAGCCTGTTCGCGCCGCTGCGCCAGGGCACTCGCGTGTTGGTGGACGGCGGGTTGCTCAATCCGTTGCCGATCGTGCCGGTGGTCTCGTCACACTGCGATCTGATCATGGCGGTCAATCTCAACGGGGTGCACACCAACGGCTACGCCATGCCGATCATCGAGCGCCCTGCGCCGATTCGTCAGCAGTGGGACCAACTGTTGGAGAACCTGAGTCCCCGCAGCTGGCTGGGACGCCGCGAAGCAGGCGAGGCGGATGTACTTGAACCGCTGCTCAGCGCCGAGGTGGAGGCGCCGGCGGAAGCCGCCGCCAAGCGACGCCGCGACGAGTCCGCACCGGTGGAAGTAGAGGAACATGTCGGCCCGGCGAGCATGCTGGATCTGGTCAACCTGTCGTTCGAAACCATGCAGGCCTCATTGACCCAGTACAAGATCGCAGGCTATCCGCCGGATCTGGTGATCGATATCCCCAAACGGCTGAGCCGCTTTTTCGACTTCCATCGCGCCCCGGAACTGATCGAGCTCGGGCGCCTGGTCGCCAGCGACACCCTGGATCGGTTCGAGGGCCGCCAGTCGCCCCGCTCGTAGGCCGGCATGGCGCAGCCTGCTAGAATGCACGGCTGGTTTACATCGAGAGGACGGCATGACAGAGCAGATCAGACTCACCGAATACAGCCATGGCGCCGGCTGCGGCTGCAAGATTGCGCCGAAGGTGCTCGACGAGATTCTCGCGGTGGGTCAGCCGGCCCCGTCGTTTGGCCAGCTCTGGGTTGGCAACGACAGTCGTGACGATGCGGCGGTATTCGGGCTGGACGACGAACAGGGCATCATCAGCACCACCGACTTCTTCATGCCCATCGTCGACGATGCCTTCGACTTCGGCCGCATCGCTGCGACCAATGCCATCAGTGATATATACGCGATGGGCGGCACGCCGATGATGGCAATCGCCATTCTCGGATGGCCGGTTAACGCGTTGCCGGCGGCGCTGGCGGGGGAAGTGGTGGCCGGTGCTCGTTCGGTATGCACCGAAGCAGGCATGCCGCTCGCCGGCGGGCACTCCATCGACGCACCCGAACCGATCTTCGGCCTGGCGGTGACCGGCCAGGTGCGTCGTGCTCAGCTCAAGCGCAACGATACTGCCCGGACCGGCGCACGCCTGTATCTGACCAAGCCGCTGGGTATCGGCATCCTCACAACCGCTGAAAAGCAGAAGAAACTCCGCCCGGAGGATATCGGCGTCGCCCGCGACCTGATGTGTCAGCTCAATCGTATCGGAGCCCGGTTCGCCACCCTCGAAGGCGTCCAGGCGATGACCGACGTGACCGGCTTCGGCCTGCTCGGGCATCTGGTAGAGATGGCCGAAGGCTCGAAGGTCAAGGCTCGTGTCGAGTACGCGAAGGTACCGCGGCTCGCCAGTGCCGAGCACTACTTGGCAGCCGGCTGCGTGCCCGGCGGTACTGGGCGAAACTTCGCGAGTTATGGACACAAGGTGGCCGAACTGCCCGAAGCCTGGCGTCACCTGCTGTGCGATCCGCAGACCAGCGGCGGTTTGCTGGTGGCCGTTGATCCGGCGCATGAGGCACGTTTCCTCGATCTAGCAGTGGCTAAGGGGCTGCATCTGACTGCGATCGGCGAATGCCTGCCGGCCGACGGCGGCGCCTGGGTCGAGGTTGTCTGATGCGGGACAACACAGAGGATTTTCGTCAGCTGTTTCTTTCCGGCGCCCCTCTGATGGACGTCCGGGCTCCCATCGAATTTTCCAAGGGCGCGTTTCCTAGCACCGTGAATCGTCCGCTGATGAACGACGGGGAGCGGCAGAAAGTTGGTACTTGCTACAAGGAGCATGGTCAGCAAGCTGCCATTGCGCTGGGTAATGAACTCGTTCGAGGCAAGACCAAACAGCAGCGTATCGATGAATGGAAGACCTTCGCCGAAGCTAATCCTGACGGCTATCTCTATTGTTTTCGCGGCGGGCTGCGCTCGCAGATCGTTCAGCAGTGGCTGAGTGAGGCGGGCGTGGAGTATCCGCGGGTGATCGGTGGCTACAAGGCCATGCGCCGGTTTCTCATCGATTCTCTGGAGCGCGCCATAACCGACAGCCGCTTGATGCTCGTCGCTGGCTTGACCGGCACCGGCAAGACCGAGGTCATCGCCGCGCTCGACAACAGCCTCGATCTGGAAGGGCACGCGCATCATCGCGGCTCGAGCTTCGGGCGACATGCTACGCCTCAGCCTGGGCAGATCGATTTCGAGAATCGCCTGGCGATTGAAGCGCTGCAGGTAGTGGAAGCCGGCCACCGTACGCTGGTGCTCGAAGATGAAGGACGCATCGTGGGTAGCTGCTCGGTGCCGGTCGAGCTCTTTCGTCAGATGCAGACGGCACCGCTGGTATGGCTGGATGATAGTTTCGACAACCGTGTCAGTCGCATTCTCAAGGACTACGTCATCGACATGCAGGCCGAGTTCGCCGAACTCTACCCGCAGGAGCCGGACAAGGCTTTCGCCGCGCTCTCCGAGCATCTGCTTGGCAGCCTTCTGCGCATCCGTAAACGTCTCGGCGGCGAGCGTCACCAGCAACTGGAAGCGCTCATGCAGTCGGCGCTCGACGTGCATCAGCGGACCGGAGACGTGCAGGAGCATCGATCCTGGATCGCCGCGCTGCTGGAGCACTATTACGACCCGATGTACGCCTATCAGCGCTCCGGGAAAGAAGAGCGAGTTGTATTCAGCGGCACGCAACATGAGGTCGTCGAGTATCTGCGTGCGCAGAGCAGCGTTGCTCGGCAATAGCGGGGACCACAGCTTTCCCTGACGCGTGCATCACGTCGGTCCTCGCGTTTTGAGAGCCTCCTGTTTCTTCGTGACCGCTATCATTAAAACGGATATCCGGTGAACAACATCGGGAATTCAGTCGGATTCTGACGCCCGCTCTCGTACTATTTCTCCCATTCGCCGGCCTCCGTCGGCGGCGCATGGGGAGACTGCGAAGTGAGCAAGCAATTCCAAGACAAGGTTGTTCTGGTGACCGGCGCGTCGGCCGGTATCGGTGAAGCTACCGCGCGCGCATTCGCCGCTGCTGGCGCCAGCGTGGTGTTGTCGGACATCAACAGCGAAGCAGGCGAGGCCGTATCAAAGGCCATTCGTGCCGAAGGCGGCGAAGCTACGTTCGTTGCCTGCGATGTGGTGAGCGGTCAGCAGGTCGCAGCGTTGATGGACGCGGTGATTGCACGCTACGGGCGGCTCGATTGTGCCTTCAACAACGCCGGTGTCGAGTTCGAAAAAGGTAAGCTTGCCGATGGCACGGAAGAGGAGTTCGACGGCATCATGGGCGTCAACGTCAAGGGCGTCTGGCAGTGCATGCGCCATGAAATTCCATTGATGCTCAAGCAGGGCGGCGGGTCGATCGTCAACACTGCCTCGGTCGCAGCCCTTGGCGCCGCGCCGAAGATGAGCATCTACAGTGCAAGCAAGCACGCGGTGTTGGGCCTGACTCGCTCCGCTGCGGTCGAATACGGGAAGAAGAACATTCGGGTCAATGCGGTGTGTCCGGCAGTGATCGACACCGATATGTTCCGCCGCGCCGCAGCGCTTGACCCGCGCAAGGCCGAGTTCGCTGCTGCCATGCATCCGGTAGGCCGGATCGGCACGGCAGAAGAGATCGCCGCCGCCGTGCTCTATCTATGCTCGGACGGTGCGGCCTTCACTACCGGCATCGCACTGCCGGTAGACGGTGGAGCAACCTGCGTCTGACAGCCGAGCGGCAAGCAGAGGGTCTGAACCCGGACCGACCCCTGCTTGCAGCTTGCAGCTTTCAGCTTTCGACCGAGATCTCGGTGCCTACTCGTCCCGCCCTTCAAGCATGGTGCGCTTGAGCAGTACATAGACCGATCCGGTTCCCCCGTGACGGGGAACGCAGGATGTGAAGCCAAGCACCTGCGCGTGCTGGCGTAGCCAGGTGTTGACGTGACTCTTGAGGATCGGCTTGCGGCCGTCCTTGCGCATCGCCTTGCCATGGGTCACCCGTACGCAGCGAATCTCCATGCGGGCAGCCTCGGCGAGAAATTCCCAGAGCAGTTCACGCGCCCGCTCCACGGTCATGCCGTGCAGGTCGATGCTTCCGTCGAACGGAATCTGACCGGTTTTTAGTTTCTTGAGCTGCGATTCCTGAACGCCATTGGCCGCCCACGCGAGCTCTTCCTCCGGATGCACATCGATGACGAACTGATCCGAAAGGCCATCCACCTTGATGCCTTGCTGGCTGCTGGTGGCGCGTGCCTGCAGCGTTTTCACCAGCTTCTTGTCGGTACGAGGTTTGCCGACGTCGGCCCGGTCGTTGGTGGTGATGCGCTTGACGCCCTGGGTGGCCTGCCGAAACAGATCCAGCTCGTCCGGTTCGTTGCTGTCCTGGGTCATGGGCGAGGCTATGCAGTGAACTGAAGTGGCCAGATTCTAACAGTAGTGCCGCACCGGGGCGATGCGGTTAGAATGGCGTTTTCCTCCTGCCGGGTCTGACCATGTTCGAAACTGCCGCACTCTCCACTATCCGGGACCTGGTGCGCTGGGGCGTGAGCCGTTTCCATCAGGCCGGCGTCTATTTCGGCCATGGCACTGACAATGCCTGGGACGAGTCGCGGCTGCTGGTGCTCGACGCGCTGTATCTGCCCTGGGAGACGCCGCTCGAATATCTGAACTGCCACGTTACCGACGACGAACGTGACGCCGTCCTGACTCTGCTTCAACGCCGAATCGACGAGCGCATTCCAGCCGCCTACCTCACAGGTCACGCACGGTTTGCCGGGTTTGATTTCATCGTCGACGAGCGCGTGCTGGTACCGCGTTCGCCGATCGCCGAGCTCATCGCAAACCGCTTCGAACCCTGGCTCGAACGCGACCCTCTGACCATTCTCGATCTGTGCACCGGCAGCGGCTGCATCGGTATCGCCTGCGCTCACGCCTTTACCGAGGCGGAGGTGGTGCTCGCCGACCTCTCCGGCGATGCGCTGGCAGTGGCGGAACTGAACATCGAGGCGCATGACCTGGGTGATCGTGTCGAAGCACGCTGGTCTGACGGATTCAGTGGCATGGCCGGGGAGCGCTTCGATCTGATCGTCAGCAACCCGCCTTATGTCGATGCCGAAGACATGCGTGACCTGCCCGACGAGTACCTGCACGAGCCGGAAATCGGTCTCGCCTGTGGCGAAGACGGCCTCGACCTGGTGCGCCGCATGCTGGCCGAGGCGGCCGATCACCTCACCGAAGACGGGTTACTTGTCATCGAGGTCGGCAACAGCATGGTTCACGTGATGGCCGAATGGCCGGAAGTGGACTTCGAATGGGTGAAATTCGAGCATGGCGGACATGGGGTATTCGTGTTGTCTGCCGAGCAATGCCGGCGATATCAGGATCTGTTCTAGCGCATCACTACCCAGAGCAGCAGCAATGCCTGGAAGATCGCCAGGGTCACCAGGCAGCCGATAGCAAAGCGGCTGCCCAGATCGCTCCGGCGTAGCTGATCGATCTGAGCGCGGAGCGTGGTGGTCTGCGATTGCAGTTTCAGATTTTCGGTTTCCTGTTCGCGCAGACGGCGCAGCAATTCGCCCACATCGATCGGCTCCACCCGCTGGGTGTCCCACGTGCTGATCAGATCACCGACGCGACGCACCTGAGCGCGTGCTCGCCCATCATCCAGTGCCTGAATGTCGAATCCCGCACGCCTGAGCAGCTTGTCGCGCGCCTCGACGACCTCGCTGCTCAATGCCGCATCGTTTTGCAAAAGAAGCGGGGTCACCACGTACTCGGGACAGGTCCGGTGACACCAGTCGATCAAACGCGCCAACATGAACCCGCCCAGACCCCGCCGTGCCGGTGCGATCTGAATGCCTTCTGTGGTAAAGCGCAGCCGCAGATTGCCGTGATCGACCAGCAGCTCCATGCGATTGCCCCCGGCAGCGCCCGCCTCGCCGTCCGCTTTGATCTCCAGGCGCAGCAATTCGAGCTTGCCGGCGCGCTGATTGGTCACGAGGATCTGAACCAGACGCTCGCTATGAATCAGCTGCCTTGCCTTGTACATCGGGCGCAGCAGAACCCAGAACTGTTCGGTGGGCTGTGCGCGCGCAAATGGATTCCGGGGAGGGGCTGTTTGCGCGTGCTCGATAAGGGTCGGTTCGCTGCTCATGGCTAGTACCTGCGGGTTACCCGGTGGTTATCGGCCGGGGCCTTGGATACTTGACTCACAGCCAGCCGTGGATAGCGGTCCAGGCCAGGCGCAGGGCAAGCAAGGTCAGCAGGACATTGAAGATCAAGGCGAAACGTTTGTCGCTCACCCGTTGCAACAGCCGCAGGCCGGCCCAGGTGCCAACTGCTCCGGAGGCGATCATGAGCAGCATCAAGCCCAGCCAGTCGCGAAACACGAAGCCTGCCGCACCGTACACCAAGGCCTTGGGGGCGTGCTGCAGGCTCATGGCCGCAGCAAAGGTCGCCACGGTGCTGAACCGCTCTCCGTTCTGCTGCTGTTTGACGAACGCTGCCACCAGTGGCCCCGTGGCCCCCACGAAGAGGCTGAGGAAGGTAGTCAAGGTGGAGGCGAGCAGGGTGCCGATACGGCCGGTCGCCACCTTGGGAATCGGTGGCCCCCAGCACAGCAGCAGGATAAAGACGGCAATGCACAGCTGCACCAGCGCGAGTGGCAGCTCCACCAGCAACAGGCTGCCGATGGCCGCGCCGACGATCACGCCGGGGGCGAACCAGGCGATCACCGGAAGGTTTATATGTCGAATGGTCATCAGTGCGCGGTTGGCGTTCGAGCCAAGCTGCACGACGCCGTGCACCGGAATGATGGCCGCTGGCGGCATGACCAGAGCCATGATCGCCAGGAGCAGGACCCCACCGCCGATTCCCAGCGCTGCGGTGACCGCCGAGGTGCAGCCTGCGGCGAGCACCAGCAACCAGATCGTGCCACTTCCCATGGCCGGTGGCATGAGCACTTCGAGCATGGCTTCCATTCAGAACGATCCGCTCGGCGAAACCCCAAGCGTAGCGCCGGAGGTTCGGACTGTCACGCATGCAGGCGTGACGCTATACTGCTCGCCTTTCGATAAACAGACGTCGGGTTCGAAGCATGTCCGGGAATACCATAGGCACCCTGTTCACCGTTACCTCCGCTGGCGAAAGCCATGGTCCGGCGCTGGTAGCCATCGTCGACGGTTGCCCACCCGGACTCGAGCTGAGTGCGGACGATTTGCAGCGTGACCTTGACCGCCGCAAGCCCGGAACCAGCCGGCATACGACCCAGCGCCAGGAGCCAGACGAAGTCGAGATACTTTCCGGTGTGTTCGAGGGCCGCACGACAGGCAGCCCGATCGGCCTGCTGATTCGCAATACCGATCAGAAGTCCAAGGACTACTCCGCGATCAAGGATCTGTTTCGTCCGGCGCACGCCGATTACACCTATCACCACAAGTACGGTACTCGCGACTATCGTGGCGGCGGGCGCTCGTCTGCACGGGAAACGGCGATGCGCGTGGCGGCCGGCGCCATTGCGCGCAAATATCTCGCGCAACAGGGTATTCAGGTGCGCGGGTACATGAGCCAGCTGGGACCGATCGACATCCCCTTCGTAAGCTGGGATGCGGTGCATGACAATGCCTTCTTCAGCGCCGACCCGAGCAAGGTCCCGGAGTTGGAAGCCTACATGGATCAGCTGCGGCGCGATCAGGACTCGGTGGGCGCACGCATCACCGTAGTCGCCGAGGGCGTTCCGCCCGGCCTGGGCGAGCCGATTTTCGATCGCCTCGATGCCGAACTGGCTTATGCCTTGATGAGCATCAACGCCGTGAAGGGCGTCGAGATCGGGGCAGGGTTCGCCTCGGTCGCCCAGCGCGGGACCGAGCATCGCGACGAACTGACGCCGGCCGGCTTTACCAGTAACAATGCAGGCGGTGTGCTCGGTGGCATCTCCTCCGGGCAGCCGATCGTCGCGCACATTGCGCTCAAGCCGACCTCCAGCATCACCACCCCGGGTCGCTCGATCGATGTGCATGGTCAGCCGGTGGAAGTGATCACCAAAGGCCGCCATGATCCATGCGTAGGCATTCGCGCCACCCCGATCGCCGAAGCGATGATGGCGCTGGTGCTCATGGATCATCTGCTGCGTCACCGCGGACAAAATGCCGAGGTGCGTGTCGATACGCCGGTATTGCCGCAGCTTTGAGCGGCGGTGGCGGCGCGTTGATCTTCCAGACCTGCGCGCCCGAAGTCGGTCATGACCAGCGCGGTTGAGCCTCCCCGGGCGGGGAGTGGCGTACCGGCGGTGCGCCTTTCGAGCTTCTACTTCGCTTACTTTGCCCTGCTCGGCGGCGTCGCGCCGTTCCTGTCGTTGTATTTCCACCATCTGGGCTTTTCGCCGGCACGCATCGGCGAGCTGGTCGCGATTCCGATGCTGATGCGCTGTCTTGCGCCGAACCTGTGGGGGTGGCTGGCCGATCGGTCTGGCCAGCGGCTGTTGATCGTCCGTCTCGGTGCGTTGTGTACGGCCGTGGCTTTCAGCGGGATCTTCATTCGCAACGACTACCTCTGGCTGGCCATGATCATGGTTTTGCACAGCTTCTTCTGGCATGCCGTGCTGCCCCAGTTCGAAGCAATCACCCTGTCACACCTGGGCGCGCAGTCCTCACGCTACGCGCGGATCCGGCTGTGGGGATCGGTTGGATTCATTGCGACCGTGGTGCTGCTGGGGATGGTGCTGGAATGGGCAACACTGGATCTGTACCCAGCGGTGATGCTTGGCATCATGCTGACGATATTTGCCTGCAGTTTGCTCGTCCCCGCTCCGCCGAGGCCTGCTGCGTCCATGGCGGGCGAGGCAGTGAGCGGGTTTCTCCAGCAATTGCGCCGGCCCGGTATCCTTGCTTTTTTCGTCTGCGTAGCCCTGATGCAGCTCTCGCACGGGCCCTATTACACCTTTCTGACCTTGCATCTTGAAGCGCTCGGCTACAGCAGATCCTTGATCGGTTTTCTCTGGGCGCTGGGCGTCGTTGCCGAGATCGTGCTTTTCCTGTTCATGGCCAGGGTCATGTCCGCGGTATCGCTCAAGCAACTGCTGGTGCTCAGCTTCGCTCTGGCTGCGATCCGCTGGCTCCTGCTTGGTTCGCTGGCGTCGAGCCTGCCGGTGCTGCTGTTCGCCCAGTTGCTGCATGCTGCGACGTTCGGCAGCTTTCACGTGGCTTCGATTCACTTCGTTCAACGCAGCTTCGACGAGCGTCTGCAAGGGCAGGGGCAAGCGCTCTATGCCACCTTGGCGGGGACTGGCGGAGCGCTGGGTGCACTGTATTCCGGCTATGCCTGGCATGGTCTCGGGCCGATGTGGACCTTCGCTCTGGCCAGCCTCGCGGCCGGCATCGCTGCGCTGGTGCTCTGGCGCCGCTTGCCGGGCTGAGGATCATACCAACGGAGTGTGCCGCTGATTGTCGGCTGAACCTATACTGCTCGAACGCTCTCGCGAAGGCCGCACCATGTTTCTAGCCGTGTACGATCTGGACAACCTGTTCTACCCGACGAAGGTTCTTACTCATCGGGACGATATCAACGCAGCGCTGGCGTCCAGCAGCATCGCCTGCGAGCGACACGAGTCTTTTGCCGCTCTGGATCCGTCCGTGCTTGAAAGCGATGCCGGTCTGCTCGCAGCATCGTCCGAGTACCGGACTGGCCCGTCCACCTGCAGCAGCGTGTTGTGCCTGGCTGGGCTGCCTGCCTACGTGAACCCTTCGGATGTTGTTGTCGAACCGGAGCAGCGCTGCGCAGATGCTGTCCGCTGGCTGTTCGTTCGGGGGACAGGGCAGCTGGCTGTCACCAGTCAGGATTCGCTTCTGGTGATGGAATGCAGCGCCGGTGACCTTGTCGCGCTGCCGTCGCAGGCCCGCCACTGGTTTCGCCCCGACCCCGGCCAATCCTGCGTCATCCTGACCATTGCGCAGAGCGCCGAGGGCCTGGTCCGGCGGCCGAGCGGCGGGGACCTCGCATCGCGTTTTCCCGGTTTTGGTCTGTAGGGTCCATCCAAATACGAACGATCACGCCTTGGTGCAGTCGGAAAACATGAGGCCCGAAGGCTCGTTCAGGAGCGTTTGGGATATGTCAATGTTCTACTAAGGGGGTTCATATGGATCTCGGTATAGGCGGAGGCCTGATCGGCCTGATCATTCTGGCGCTGGATATCTGGGCCATTATCAACATCGTCGGTAGCGCTTCGAGCACCGGCTCCAAAGTACTCTGGGTTCTTCTGGTCCTTTTCCTGCCTGTCATCGGCCTGATCATTTGGGCTATCGCCGGGCCGCGTAGCGCGAAGGCCTAGCAGCATGGCCTCGAAGGATGCTCGCGTCGCCTTGGTAACCGGCGCTGCGCAGGGGATCGGTCGCGGTATCGCGGCCGATCTGCTCGCTCGCGGATGGCTCGTGGTACTGGCCGATGTCAAGGCGGCGGAGGGCAACGACGCTGTAGACACGCTCGCGCCTGATGGCGGAGCGCTCTTCGTCGAGATCGATGTCTCGGACGAGTCCAGCGTCGAAGCCGGCCTCGAGACGGTTCGCTCACAGTTTGGCCGTCTCGATGCGCTGGTGAATAACGCTGGCATCGCGGATCCGGAAAACGGGCCGCTCGAACAGCTTTCTCTGGAGGAATGGAACAAGCGGTTGGGGACCAACCTGACCGGAGCCTTCCTGATGTCGAAACATGCCGTGCCGCTGTTGCGCGAGAGCCGCGGTAGCATCGTCAATATGGCCTCCACGCGAGCTGCACAGTCCGAACCGCACACTGAAGCTTACGCTGCGAGCAAGGGTGGGCTGGTGGCTTTGACCCATGCGATGGCCGTCAGTTTCGGTCCGGAGATTCGCGTCAACGCGGTAAGTCCGGGCTGGATCGATACCCGCAGCGAAGCCGAGCAGGACCAGGACCCGCTACGTCCGATCGACCACCGGCAGCATGCTGCTGGTCGTGTCGGTCGGCCCCAGGATGTGGCCTCGCTGGTGGCCTTTCTCATCGGTGAGGAAAGCGGGTTTGTGACCGGGCAGAATTACGTCATTGACGGCGGCATCAGTCGCCAGATGATCTACGCAGAATAGTACGGAGGCGTGACGTGCGCGGATGGCTTGAGCTGACGTGCGCGATCCTGTTGCTGTTCGCCAGCGCGCAGGCGGCCTCGGAACCGTTGGCCGCCGTTCGCGAGGGTAAAGCATTCGTGCTCCTGCGACATGCCCACGCTCCGGGAGTCGGCGATCCTGCTGATTTCAAGCTGGGCGACTGCAGTACCCAGCGCAATCTCAACGAGCAAGGTCGCAGGCAATCGAAGGCATGGGGCGAAAAACTGCGTCAGGTCGGTCTGGCTGATATCCGTTTGTATTCGAGCCGATGGTGCCGTGCGCTGGACACGGCCACCGCGATGGAGCTCGGTGCGGTCACCGAACTGCCGGTGCTCGACTCATTTTTCCAAGACCGGGATCGTGCCGCGCAGGTTACCGGAGCATTGAAAGGCTTTCTCTCGGAGACGCATGGGGACCAACCGGTCCTGCTGATCACCCATCAGGTCAACATCACTGCGCTTACCGGGCTTGTGCCTGCCTCCGGCGAAGCATTGTTGATTGCCTTGCCACTGGGGAATCCGCCCGAGGTTCTCTCGCGGATTCCCCCGCCGTGATCTGACTATTTCTCGACGAAGGCGCGCTCGATCACATAGTGACCCTGATCGCCGTGGCGTGCTTCCTTGAAGCCCTGCGAGTCGAGGATGGCGCAGGTGTCTTTGAGCATGCTCGGGCTACCACATAGCATGAACCGGTCATGTTCCAGATCAAGCGGTGGCAGACCGATATCTTCGTAAAGCTTGCCACTGCTCATCAGGTCAGTCAGCCGGCCCTGGTTGCGGAACGGTTCGCGGGTGACCGTGGGGTAGTAGATCAACTTCTCTCGTACCATGTCACCGAAGAACTCATGATTGGGCAGTTCTTCGGTGATCAGCTTTTCATACGCCAGTTCACGTACGTAACGGCAGCCGTGAGTCAGGATCACCTTGTCATACTGCTCATAGGTTTCGGGATCCTGGATGATGCTGATGAAGGGCGCCAGGCCAGTGCCGGTGCTCAACAGGTACAGGTTGCGACCCGGAAGCAGGTGGTCGAGTACCAGCGTGCCTGTCGGCTTGCGGCTCAGCATGATCTGGTCGCCCGGCTGGACGTTCTGCAGGCGCGAGGTCAGCGGGCCGTCCGGCACCTTGATGCTGAAGAACTCCAGGGTATCTTCGTAGTTGGGGCTGGCAATGCTGTAGGCCCGCATCAGCGGTCGTCCTTCGACCTCCAGCCCGATCATGATGAAATGACCGTTCTTGAAGCGGAAGGCCGGGTCGCGGGTAGTAGTGAAGCTGAACAGCGTGTCGGTCCAGTGATGGACCCTGAGTACGCGCTCGGTATTGAATCCGGACATTGCAGTTTCCCGTGATCGTTAGCGATGTGGGCAAGTCTATGGCCTGCTAACATATCGGTTAAGCGGGTTATATCCATAACTGTTAACGGAAAAACCGATAATGAGATTCACGTTGCGTCAGCTCGAGGTGTTCCTCGCCACCGCCTTTCATGAAAACCTCACGCGTGCCGCCGACAGTCTGGCGATGTCACAGTCGGCGGCGAGCAGCGCGCTGCGTGATCTTGAAAGTCAATTCGACGTGCAACTGTTCGATCGTGTCGGCAAGCGTCTGCAGCTCAACGAACTTGGCCAGACGATCCGGACCAGGGCACAAGGATTGATCGAACAGGCCGCGAGTCTCGAAACCGCATTGGCGCAGCACGAGGACGTCGGGCATCTGAAGGTCGGCGCGACGCTGAGTATCGGCAACTATCTCGCCGTCGAGATCATGGCCCGCTATATGGTCGAACAGCCGGGCGCGCGCGTCGAACTCGAGGTGGCCAACACCGCAACCATTGCGCGGAAGGTGGCCAATTTCGAGCTGGATATCGGCTTGATCGAAGGGGAGGTGTATCACCCTGAGCTGGACATGCAGCACTGGCGTGACGACGAACTGGTGGTGTTTTGTGCGCCTGATCATCCATGGGCCGGTAAGCCCTGGCTGACCGATGCCGAGCTGCTCAAGGCGGACTGGATCGTTAGGGAACCGGGCTCCGGTACTCGCCAGCATTTCGAATGGGCCATGCACGGTCTACTGCCAGAACTCGATATCAAGCTGGAGCTGCAGCATACCGAGGCGATCAAGCGAGCGGTGGAAGCCGGACTGGGGATTGGTTGTCTTTCGGCGATCACGCTCGGCGATGCGTTCCGCCGGGGCAGCCTGGTGCCGCTACCGGTTCCACAGCGGGACTTTCGTCGGGGCTTCTATTTTGTCCTGCAGAAAAACAAGTTTCGCAGCGCAGGAATTCAGCGCTGGATTCAGATGTGCCGTGAAGCGGTGCCGGGGGCAGGGGAGTAAGGTGCCCGCGGGCGGACACCTTACTGGGATTACTGCAGATTCAACGCCAGTTGGCCGTCCTGTAGCGCGATGCGATCGCCTGGATGACGATCCATGCGCACCGTGCCGGTCTGTTCGCCGATGCGGTAATCGACCTGATAGCCGACAAGCTTGTCAGAGATATCGTAAACAGTCTCGCAGCGCTGCTCGGTAGTGGTGTACGTGCTGTTGGCCTGCAACTGTTCCTGGGCCTTGTTCCCTGCGTATCCGCCAGCGGCCGCGCCTGCAACCGTCGCGACCTTCTTGCCGCTACCACCGCCCACCTGGTTGCCGAGCACACCGCCGATCACCGCACCAGCGACCGTGCCCAGTACCTGATGCTGGTCCTGGACCGGCTTCTGGCGTGTGACGCTGACGTCGCGGCATAGCTGACGCGGGGTTTTTTCCTGTTCCTTGATCTCGGCGACCTTGATTACCTCGGCATGGGTCGGGGTCTTGTTTGCCATCGCACTGTAGCCGGCAATGGCGCCGCCGGCTGTGGCGACGACAGCGCCGAGCACGATACCTGACAGCATTGACTTGTTCATGTTGTAGCTCCGCTAGGTTGATACCAGGAGGGAATCAGTTCCCGCCTGCGCGGATATTGCCACGCATGTGCCGCAGCCGTCTCGTTTGCGATCGACAGTGAACAAGCAAATATGTGAAGCAGGTCGCACGCGGAGTGCGGCGATCAGGTTCTCGACAGCAGATCCATGAATGCTGTTTCGTCAAGCGGTGGGCTGAACAGGTAGCCCTGGTAGCAATGGCAGGCCATCCCACGAAGAAACGTGAGTTGCTCTTCGGTTTCGACGCCTTCGGCGATCATGTCCAGCTTCAGACTGCGGGCGATGGCGACGATGGCTCGGACGATCTCGGCATCGTTACCGTTGCTCGCGCAGTCACGAACGAAAGACTGGTCGATTTTGAGCAGATCCAGCGGCAGACGCTTGAGATAGGACAGCGATGAATACCCCGTGCCGAAATCGTCGATGGCAAAGCTGACGCCAAGTTGCCGTAGCTCCTGCATTTTCTCCACCGTATCGCTGATATTTTCGATGACGACGCCTTCGGTGATCTCCAGTTTGATGCAACCCGGGGGCAGGTCCTGCGAGCCGATGCTGTCGCGAACAAGGTCGACGAAGCCGCTCTGACGGAATTGCCTCGGACTGATATTGACGCTGAGGCTGAAATTGTCGAACCCGACCAGGCCGCTTTCGCGCAGCCGCGAAAAGAACTGACAGGCTTCGGCAAGGACCCAGCGACCTGCCTCGATGATCATGCCACTTTCTTCCAGCACCTTGATGAAGCTGGCCGGACCGATCAGGCCCTGTTCGGGATGCTCCCAGCGAAGCAACGCCTCGGCGCCCACGACGCGGTGAGACAGGCTATCGAACTGGGGCTGGTAATACACTTTGAACTCGCCCAGAGCCAGAGCCCGGCGCAACTGATTCTCCACGACGAGTCGCTTGCTGGCGGTCACCTGCATGGATTGCTCGAAGAATGCCACGCCGTTGCGGCCGGCCTCCTTGACGCGATAAAGCGCTATATCGGCGCGCTTGAGCAAGTCGTCCGGGCTTTCCCCATGGTCCGGTATCAGCGCAACGCCAATGCTGGTGCTCAACTGCAGACTGTGGCCTTCGATGATCATCGGCTCGGACAGTACGAATCGCAGCTTTTCAGCGGTCGTCTGAACGCTGTCCGCGAAACTGCCATCATCGGCCTCCAATCCGCTGAGAAGCACGACGAACTCATCACCGCCGAGCCGCGCCACGGTGTCCTCGCGACGCACGTTCCCCGCCAGGCGTCGAGTCACTTCCTGAAGGACGGCGTCGCCGCATGAGTGCCCGAGCGAGTCATTGATGTGCTTGAAGTGGTCGAGGTCGAAGAACAGCAGGGCTCCCTTGAGCTGGTGCCGGTCATACAAGGCGATGTGTTGTTCCAGACGATCCTTGAGCAGGATACGGTTGGGCAGGTCGGTCAGCGCGTCGTGGTAGGCCAGATGCTTCACCTGCGCCTCGATAGCCTTGCGTTCGGTCACGTCGCGAAACCCGAATAGTACGCAGCGCTGTCGATTGATTGTCAGCAGCGAACTGGAGACCTCACAGATATGCGATCGGCGCTGGGCATCGCACAAGTCCATGGTTTCGTTGTGCAGCGACTCGCCGGTGGCCAGAACGCCGTGCACCCGATCGGCCAACGCGGTTTCGCTCCACAGACCGATCTCGCTCAGGGTTCGACCTATTATCTGCTCGGGTCGGTAGCCGAACACCTCCGCGAAACTGCGGTTGACTTCGATGAACACGTGCGTTTGCGTGTTGAGCAGAGCGTAAGGATCCGGAGAGCCTTGGAACAGCGAGGCAAACTTGTTCTCGCTATCGATCAGCGCCTGTTCGCTGCGTCGCCGTTCGGTGATATCCACCAGCGTGCCGACCATACCCAGGGGCCGGCCGCTGGCGTTGCGGTTGAGCGTGGCGATCGCTTCCAGCCAGCGCGGCTCGCCGGAGCGGCGTAGCAGGCGATAGGTTAGCCGGTAGCGCTGTTGCCCGCCGCGGCAGATGGCGACGAAGGCCTTGCGCATTGCTCGGCGGTCGCTCGGCGCGGTGTCTTCCATGAACGCTGCGAGTGTTCCTTCCCAGTCCGCCCCGGGGAACCCGTGCAGGCGCGCCGCCCTTGCCGAGGCGTGAAGCCTGCCGCTGCCCAGGTCGAGATCCCAAATTCCCATCTGAGCGGCGTCAAGCGCCAGGCGCAGACGCTCCTGGCTCTGTTCGAGCGCTGTATCGGTTTGCGCCAGGGCCGGCAGTCCGGGGCCGCCGATACTCCCTGCGTGGCCCTGGACGGTATATAGACGTGCCGCGACGCCGCCTACGTCGATGTATTCCATCGAGACCAGCGACGGCTTGATGGTGCCGTCGCGCCCGCGCAACAGCATTTCCAGCGGTTCGGATGCTCCTACAGCAGATCCTCCGTGCAGACGGCGCCGCTGCTGCGGGTCGCTCCACATCGGAAAATCGCGCTCAGGCTGGCCGATGATCAATTCGGGACGCCAGCCAAAACGCTGATGGAACGCTCGATTGAGATCAATGATGCGGCCGCTGCGGTGATCTACCAGCATGCACGCCATGGGCAGCCGATGAAAAAGCAGGCGAAAGGCCTCATCCTGATAAAACGAATTATCGGCCATGAATGCGCCCGGCGTATGGACCATAGCCTTTCCTCTGTTCAACTGTCCCGCAGTTCAACATAGTAGGCGGGGTTTGAAGCGACAAGTCGGACGGGCCGCCAGTGCGCGTCAGCCGTCGGTTTGCAGCAATTCGACCAGCGCACGTCCGGCGTTGGACAAGGTTCGGCCACTGTGCCAGATACAACCGAGTTGCCGGCTGATTTCGCCGTTGGACACCGCCACCGGTTTCACCTGTTCGTCGACCATGGTTCGCGGGAGCACGCTCCAGGCCAGGCCGATGGAAACCATCATCTTTATGGTTTCGAGATAGTTCGTGGTCATGCTGATTTGCGGCGTGACCCCCTCCCGCTGGAACAGACGGCTGACGACGCGGTGCGTGAAGGTGCTGGGCCCGGGAAATACTGCGGGGTATTCACCCAGCTGGCGGAGCGTAACCGAGCCCGAGTCCGCCAGGGGATGTTCGGGCGAGACGACGAAGTCCAGCGGATCGTCCCAGATGTGCCTGGCGACGACAGGTTCGTCGAGCGTAGGGGCCAGGGTGATCACCGCCAGCTCGATGTCGCCGTGCAGCACCTGGTCGTAGGCCACTTCGGAGTCGAGGAAGCGAATATCCAGCGCGACATCAGGATAGGTGGACGTGTAGCGGCGCAGTACCGGTGGCAGACGGTGCAGCCCGATGTGGTGACTGGTGCCGAGCACCAGACGCCCCTGCACCTGGCTGGACAGATTGCTCAGCGCGCGGCGGGTATCGTCCAGCGTCTGGAGGACCAGCGTCGCGCGAGGCAGCAATGCACGGCCGGCTTCGGTCAGCGAAACGTGCCGACCGATACGGTCGAACAGTCGCGTGGCGAGTTGCTGTTCCAGCGCGGCTATACGCTTGCTCACCGCGGGCTGGGTAAGGTGGAGAGCTTCTGCTGCCTGAGAGAACGAGCCGCTCTTGGCGACGGCTAGGAATGCGGTGAGGTTGGCGGTATCCATGAATTCCTCCTGGGAATACTTTCCATGAATATTATGAATTTGTTTTATTCGACGCCAGCTCTTACCATCGCTTCCTGATGATTCGAGGCCGATTCGAGCCCGGACGACCAGCCTGATTGGGAGCACAGCATGTCCGCCAAGACACTTTACGACAAGCTTTGGGATAGCCATCTGGTGAAGCAGCGCGACGACGGATCCGCGCTGCTGTACATCGATCGGCACCTGTTGCACGAAGTTACCTCGCCTCAGGCATTCGAAGGCCTTCGCTTGGCGGGTCGCAAGCCCTGGCGAATCGACGCCAACCTTGCCACGCCCGATCACAACGTGCCGACCACCAATCGCGCCGCGGGCGTTTCCGGGATCGACGATCAGGTATCCAAGCTGCAGGTCACCACACTGGACGACAACTGCCGTGACTTCGGAATTCTCGAATTCCAGATGACCGACCGCCGTCAGGGCATCGTGCATGTTGTCGGACCGGAGCAGGGCGCAACGCTGCCGGGCATGACCATCGTCTGTGGCGACTCCCACACCGCCACCCACGGCGCCTTCGCCGCGTTGGCGCACGGTATCGGCACCTCCGAGGTTGAGCATGTGCTGGCCACGCAGTGCCTGGTAGCGAAGAAAATGAAGAACATGCAGGTGCTGGTCGAAGGCAAGCTCGGCTTTGGCGTGACTGCCAAGGACATCGTACTTGCGGTGATCGGCAAGATCGGCACTGCCGGCGGCAACGGACACGCCATCGAATTTGCCGGCTCGGCGATCCGTGATCTGTCGGTCGAAGGGCGCATGACCATCTGCAACATGGCGATCGAGGCGGGTGCGCGCGTCGGCCTGGTTGCCTGCGACGAAAAGACTATCGAGTACGTCAAGGGTCGGCCGTATTCGCCGGCCGGCGAAGACTGGGACAAGGCCGTCGAGCTGTGGAAAGATCTGGTTTCCGATGCCGATGCGCAGTTCGACACGGTCGTGAAACTCGCTGCGGAAGACATCAAGCCGCAGGTTTCCTGGGGCACCTCTCCGGAGATGGTCGTAGCCGTGGATGCGGTCGTACCGAACCCGGTCGAAGAAGCCGATGCTGTGAAGCGCAACGGCTACGAGCGTGCGCTCAAATACATGGGACTGGAAGCCAATCAGCCCATCACCTCGATCAGGCTCGATCGAGTGTTCATCGGTTCGTGCACCAACTCGCGCATCGAGGATCTGCGGGCGGCAGCAGCGGTGGCCAAGGGTCGTCACGTATCGCCGTCGATCAAGCAGGCGATGGTCGTGCCGGGCTCCGGGCTGGTCAAGGAGCAGGCCGAGCGTGAAGGACTGGACATCATTTTCAAGGCAGCGGGTTTCGAATGGCGCGACCCGGGTTGCTCGATGTGTCTGGCGATGAATCCGGACCGCCTGCAGGCCGGCGAGCATTGCGCGTCGACCTCCAACCGCAACTTCGAAGGCCGTCAGGGCAATGGCGGGCGGACGCATCTGGTGAGTCCGGCCATGGCCGCTGCCGCAGCGATCGCCGGTCACTTCGTCGATGTTCGTGAAATGTTAAACAAAGAGGAGGCGCACGCATGAAGCCTTTTACACAGCACACAGGGCTTGTGGCGCCACTCGATCGCGCCAACGTCGATACCGACCAGATCATTCCCAAGCAGTTTTTGAAGTCGATCAAACGCACCGGCTTTGGCCCCAACCTGTTCGACGAATGGCGTTACCTGGACGAGGGCTATCCCGGCCAGGACAGCTCGCAGCGTCCGATCAACCCGGACTTCGTGCTCAACCTGCCGCGCTACCAGGGCGCCAGCGTGCTGCTGGCTCGCAAGAACTTCGGTTGCGGTTCGAGTCGGGAGCACGCGCCCTGGGCCTTGGACGAGTACGGATTCCGAGCGGTTCTTGCGCCGAGCTTCGCAGACATTTTCTATAACAACAGCTTCAAGAATGGGCTGTTACCCATTGTTTTAACTGAAGAAGAGATGGACGAGCTGTTCACTCAGGCTGAAGCGCAGGAAGGTTATCGCCTGACGGTCGATCTGGACACCCAGACCGTGACGCGGCCGGACGGCCAGCAATATAGCTTCGAGATCGACGCGTTCCGCAAACACTGCCTGCTCAATGGCCTGGATGACATTGGCCTTACCCTGCAGGACGGTGACGCCATCGCTTCATTCGAAGCCAGACACAAGGCCAGCCAGCCTTGGCTGTTTGGCGCGATCAAGTAGCTCAAGCGGGCATTCGGATACTGGCTCGCTATCGAGGGGTTTAAGGGATGGACCACCAGCAACTGATCGAGCAGCAGTTTGGAGATCGGGCCCAAGCCTATCTGGACAGCGAGGTTCATGCCCAGGGCGCGGAGCTGCAGATGCTTGCTGGCATTGTTCGCGAGCATCCCGTCGCGCAAGTGCTCGACCTCGGCTGTGGCGGCGGCCACGTCAGTTTCTCGGTCGCTCCGTGGGCGGACAGCGTCATTGCCTATGATCTGTCGGAGTCGATGTTGAGTACCGTCAGGTCCGCTGCAACAGCCCGAGGTTTTGCCAATGTGAAGGTCCAGCAAGGGGCTGCCGAAAGGCTGCCATTTGCGGACGACAGCTTCGACTTCGTGTTCAGCCGGTACTCGGCTCATCACTGGAGCGATCCTGCCGCCGCGTTGCGGGAGGTGAGGCGCGTGCTCAGGCCGCAAGGCGAGGCCATCTTCGTCGACGTGGTGTCGCCGGGTGTGGCTGTGCTCGACACGCATTTACAGAGCATCGAAGTGCTTCGCGACGCCAGCCACGTCCGAGACTATTCCGTCAATGAGTGGCTGAGCTTCATCACTTCGGCTGGGTTGATCGCGAGCGGGCACAGCATGCAGCGGTTGCGCCTGGACTTCGCTTCATGGACAGCGCGTATGCGCACTCCCGAGCTGCTTCGCCAGGCCATTCGCGCTTTGCAGGGGGCGGTCGGAGAAGAGGTGCGGCGGTATTTCGAGATCGAAATCGACGGGTCGTTTTCGGCCGACGTCGCGGTGTTGCGTTCGAGGAAATGATCCCGTCCGACACTGATATACATACACACCAGAGAGGAAACATGGTTAAGCATATTCTGATTCTGCCCGGCGACGGCATCGGCCCGGAAATCATGGCCGAAGCCGTGAAGGCGTTGAAAATAGCCAATGAGAAGTACAGCCTGGAAGTCGAACTGGAGTTCGACGACCTGGGCGGGGCGGCGTACGACCATTACGGCGTGCCATTGGCGGACGAGACCCTGGCTCGAGCGCGCGCTGCCGATGCGGTACTGCTTGGCGCCGTGGGCGGCCCCAAGTGGGACACCATCGAGCCGGCGCTTCGTCCGGAACGGGGTTTGCTGAAGATCCGCTCGCAGCTCGAGTTGTTCGGCAACCTGCGCCCGGCGATCCTCTATCCGCAATTGGCCAGCGCCTCGACCCTGAAGCCCGACGTGGTCTCAGGGTTGGATATCCTCATCGTCCGCGAACTCACCGGCGGAATTTACTTCGGCCAGCCGCGCGAGCGGCGCACGCTGGACAACGGCGAGCGGCAGGCATACGACACCTTGCCCTATAGCGAAAGCGAGATCCGCCGCATCGCCAAGGTCGGCTTCGATATGGCCATGGTGCGCAATCGCAAGCTGTGTTCAGTCGACAAGGCCAATGTCCTGGCTTCCAGCCAGCTCTGGCGGGAAGTGGTAGAAGAAGTCGCCAGGGACTATCCCGAGGTCGAGCTGTCACACATGTACGTCGACAACTGCGCCATGCAGCTGGTCCGCGCGCCGAAGCAGTTTGACGTGATCGTTACCGACAACATGTTTGGCGACATACTGTCAGACCAGGCTTCGATGTTGACAGGCTCGATTGGCATGCTGCCCTCGGCTTCGCTCGACCGGAATAACAAGGGCATGTACGAGCCGTGTCATGGCAGCGCGCCGGACATAGCCGGGCAGGGCGTCGCCAACCCGCTGGCAACGATTCTCTCTGTATCGATGATGCTGCGTTACACCTTCAATCAGGTGCAGGCCGCCGACGCGATCGAGAAAGCGGTCAGTCTGGTGCTCGACCAGGGCTTGCGCACAGGAGACATCATGTCCGACGGATGTCGCCGCGTGGGCACCGCCGAAATGGGTGATGCCGTGGCTTCCGCCCTGGAAAACCTGTAACCTGTACGGCTCTTTGCGCGCCCGGCAGGCAGCTGGGCGCCGTTGTCTTTGAATTTTTTACCCCACGGGGGTGGCTGTTATGAAAAGAGTAGGTTTGGTTGGCTGGCGCGGCATGGTGGGTTCCGTGCTGATGCAGCGCATGCGAGAAGAAGATGATTTCACCGGTATCGATCCGGTGTTTTTCACCACGTCCAATGTCGGCGGCAAAGGCCCGGATATCGGCAAGGACATTCCCGCGTTGCAGGACGCCTTCGACATCGAATCGCTCAAGCCCATGGAAGTGATCATCACCTGCCAGGGCGGCGATTACACCAAGGAAGTCTATCCGAAGCTGCGCGCCGAAGGCTGGAACGGCTATTGGATCGACGCCGCCTCGACACTGCGCATGGAAGACGATGCCGTGATCATTCTTGATCCGGTCAATCGCCGCAATATCGATCAGGCGGTACGTGATGGCATTCGCACCTACGTTGGCGGCAACTGCACCGTCAGCCTGATGCTGATGGGCCTGGGTGGCTTGTTCGAAAACGGGCTCGTCGAATGGATGAGCGCCATGACCTATCAGGCCGCGAGCGGTGCTGGTGCGCAAAACATGCGCGAGCTGATCGGCCAGATGGGCACCATTCACGCTTCGGTCGCCGACAACCTCGCGGACCCGGCCAGTGCAATTCTCGAGATCGATCGCACCGTTGCCGCGACGCTTCGTGAAGACTCGTTCCCGGCAGAGCATTTCGGCGTTCCGCTGGCGGGCAGCCTGATCCCCTGGATCGACAAACAGCTGCCCAACGGGCAGAGCCGTGAAGAATGGAAGGCTCAGGCCGAAACCAACAAGATCATCGGTCGCAGCGGTCGCCCGATCCCGGTCGATGGCATCTGCGTGCGTATCGGCGCCATGCGCTGCCATAGCCAGGCGCTGACCATCAAGCTCAACAAGGACGTACCGCTGGCTGATATCGAGGCGATGCTCGATCAACACAACCAGTGGTCGAAGGTCGTGCCCAACACCAAGGAAGACACCTTGCGTGATTTGACGCCGACTTCCGTCACCGGCACCTTGAGTGTACCGGTAGGGCGTTTGCGTAAGCTGAACATGGGCTCGCAGTATCTCTCGGCCTTCACGGTCGGTGATCAGTTGCTGTGGGGCGCGGCGGAGCCGCTGCGTCGCATGTTGCGGATTTTGCAGGAGAGCTGATACTCGGCAGAGTGCAGCACGATCAGGGCATCCCGGGAAACCGGGGTGCCCTTTGCGTTTTTAATGCTTAAAATTCAAGAGGCTGAATCGTATATGTCATGCGATATCGCAATTGTTGGAGTCACCGGGCTGGAGAGTGAAAGCCTCCTCGAGGTTCTGGAGGACGAAGGCTATCCATTCGCCAAAATCCACCTGCTTGAGCCAACCGATAGCGCTGGAGAGAGGCTGATGCTCAAAGGGCAGAGCCAGCGGGTCGAAGCGTTGGAGCGTTTCGATTTCTCCAGCGTCAAGGTGGTGATCTTCCTTGGTAGTCGCGAGGTGGCAACAGAATGGGCGCCCGCCATAACGGCCAAGGGCTGCGCCATAGTGGACGCCACCGGTGCGCATCGTGGCCAGAAAGACATCCCGGTCGTGGTGGCTGAGGTCAATCCGCAGCACATCGGCGAGTACGCGAGCCGACGCATCGTCGCTTGCCCGGATGCCCAGGTGGTGCAGACGGTTCTCGCGCTCAAGCCGCTACTCGATGAGGCGGGGCTGCGTTCCGTATCGCTGGCTACCTACCAGTCCATGTCGACCCACAGCAAGGATGCGCTGGAAGCTCTCGCGTTCCAGACCAGTCGTTTGCTCAATGGCCAGCCCGCGGAGCGCGGAGCCTTCGACAAGCAGTCGGCTTTCAATCTGCTCCCGCGTATTGGCGAAGTTGATGAGATGGGCGTGGCCGATGCTGAGCGCGCCCTGGCCGAGGACGTACGACGGGTGCTGGACCTACCCGACCTGCCGATCTCTGCGACCTGTGTTCTGGTTCCGGTGTTCTTCGGTAGCGCTCAGGCGATGCAAGCCGTGACCGAGCAGAAGGTCGCTTCAAAGCGTCTCGCCGGTCTGCTGCGCAAGGGAGCCGGTCTGAAGCTGCTTGACAAACCGGCCGCAGGCGGATATCCCACTCCTGTCAGCGATGCGACGGGCAGTGACCATGTGTGGATTGGACGATTGCGCCAGGACACGCTGGATCCGCACAGCGTCAGCATGTGGGTCGTCTCCGATAATCTTCGAAAAGGTGTCGTACTTAACAGTCTTGCGGTCGCAGCCCGGTTGATAAAAGACTTTTTGTAATCGATACTTGCTGGGGATTTTGTATCAAGCGGTTTAGGTTTGTACGGGAGCGCTGAAGGGAGCTCGTTGGACTCGCTGAATTGCTGGAATGACGCCTGTCGGCCGGATGGGGAGCAACACGATGGCTGGACGATGGGCGGCGAAATCTCTGGGACGCGTGAGAAAACGATAAAAGCAAAGGATTTTCGCTATGGTTCGCAAACTGGTTTTGGCTGTCGCCGCAGCAAGTGCGTTGATGTCTTCCAATATGGCGCACGCACTGGGAGTAGGGGACATCAACCTGCGTTCTGCCTTGAATCAGCCTCTCAATGCAGAGATAGAGCTGCTGCAGGTGAGAGATCTTTCCAGCGCCGAGATTCGCCCATCACTCGCTTCGCCAGACGACTTCGGCCGTGCCGGCATCGATCGTGACTTTTTCCTGACCGACCTGAAATTTACTCCTGAAGTGCGTTCAGATGGTCGCGCCATTATCCGCGTGACCTCGAACAAACCGGTCCGTGAGCCCTTCCTTAACTTCCTGATGGAAGTTAAATGGCCTTCCGGGCGAGTGCTACGCGAGTTCACGTTGCTTCTGGATCCGCCGCTCTATCAGCCGGGCCCTGCTCCAAGCCAGCCAGTGCCGGCAGCTGCCAGCGCTGCGCAGCCTGCTATGGCTCGTCAGCAACCACAGGTCACGCCGCCGCGCACCTCCGCTGCTCAGTCTGCGTCCGGTCCGGGCAGCGCCTCTGCTTCGTCCGATGCCAGTGGCGGGCAGGTCCAGGCCAACAGTGCCGACACGCTTTGGGAAATAGCCCAGCGTCATCGTCCCCAGGGTGCTTCCGTTCACCAGACCATGCTTGCGATCCAGGATCTGAATCCCAACGCGTTCATGGACGGCAACATCAACCGCATGCTGTCGGGCTCTACCCTTACACTGCCGAATTCCGAACAAGCCCATGCGCGCTCGCAGACAGAGGCGATCAACCAGGTTGCCGAGCAGAATGCAGCGTGGCAGCGTGGCCGACAGGTCGCCCAGCCTGCTCAACGGCAACTTGACGCACGCGAGCGCGACACCGCGGCGCCCGCCCCGGCTTCTGCCGATGGTGGTGATTCCTTACGTCTGCTTGCCGGAACCGGTGAAGGCGACGGTAGCGGGTCCGAAGCAGACGGCAACAATGGCGAATCGGCCCAGCTTCGTGACTCGCTCGACCGCACCAAGGAGCAGCTGGATTCAACCGAGCGGGAGAAGGCCGAGCTCGCCGATCGACTGCAGGATGTGCAGGGTCAGTTGGAGACGTTGCAGCGCCTGCTTTCCCTGAAGGATGCCCAGCTCGCCGCGTTACAGGGTCAGCTTGGCGCAGAAGAGCAGGCCGCGGGCGAGCAGGGTGACCCCGCAATCGCTCAGGTTCCGCCGCTGGCTACTACTGAAGAGGTCGCTGAGGCAAGTCCGAGCGAGAGCGGGGACGCGCCGGCGTCTGAGGCCGACCAGGCTGCCGAGACATCGCCTGCTGAGCCGGAACTGGCTGCTGAGCCGCTGCTGAACGATCAACAAGGGATGGTGGAGTCGGCGGACGCTGGCGACCAGGTAGAGACCGCCGAAGCAGCGGAAGCTGCCGAGACAACCGAAGTGGAACCGGCGGCCGAGGCCACTCCGGTGTTGCAACCGGCGCCGGCGGAGGAATCCGCGACAGCCCAGCAGACTTCGGCCGAACAGGATGACGGCGTTGAAGCAATGTTGCAGCGACTGTTGCAGAACCAGACGCTGATGCTGGTTGCCGGTGCGGCAGCCCTGTTGATCCTTCTGTTAATTCTCATGGCGCTTGCCCGTCGCAATGCGCGCCGCGAAGAGGCGATGTCGGGAGACTTCGTTGCCACGGCACCTCGCCATGAAGTAGAACCGGTGCGTGACGATTTCAACGTGGCGCTGGCTTCTTTCGATGCCAGCGAAGACGACCAGTCGATCGCTCAGGACCCGCTGACCGAGGCCGACGCTCTGGTCGCGTACGGTAAGCTGGAAGAAGCCGCCGAAGTCTTGCGCAACGGCATTGCCGACGACCCTGACCGTGCCGACCTGCGCCTCAAGCTTATGGAGGTCGAAGGTCTGCTGAATAATGAGCAGGGTTATGCCGCGCAGGCAGAGACTTTGCGCGCTATGGGTGGGCACGACGCCGACGTCGAAGCGTTGAACATGCGCTTCCCGATGATGGCCGCTGCGCTGCTGGGTGCCTCATCCGTATCGTCTGCCGATGACGATCGGGCGTACATGAACCTGGATGATGAAGCACCAGATACCGCAGCTGCTCCGGTCGCCGAAGAAGATCCGCAGGATTTCGATTTCAGTGACTTCGATCTGGGCAATGATGAGGTGACCGAACCTGTCTTGGTAGAACCGGAACCCGTGGTCCAGACGCAGCCGGCCGAAGAGGAACCGGAATTCGATCTGGACTTCGATCTGGAAGACACCCTCGCGGAAGAGGCTCAGCCGCAATCTCTCGAATACCCGACCGTAGACCAGGCTGATTCAGTTGAAACCGCGCCGACGACTGCCTCCTCGGAAGAGGTCGGTTTCGACGCGTCCGAGTTCGACTTGAACTTCAATCTGGACGAAACCGCAGCGACTGAAGAACCCAAGGCTCAGGCACCTCTGGATAGTTCTCTGGAAGCATCGCTCGACGATGATTACGATCTGTCGCTCACCGAGGATATGCAGGCCGAGCAGCTGCTTGCCGAGTTCGAGGCGATGCAGGACGACTCTGGTGAAGTCGAGTCAGCCGCACCTCGCACCGAAGCTTCCGTCGAAGATTTCAACCTGTCCGACGAAGACCTTGCCGGTTTCGAAGATGAATTGAATGCATCTATCGAGGCAGAAAGCGCCGAGGCTCAGCGCGTCGACGTTGCAACCGAGGAAGAACCGGTGGCGGAAGGTCGGGATGACGAACCGGCTGAGGAAGAGTCCGCGGGCCTCACCGACGCGCTGGATCCGTTTGCAGCGGATCTCCCGGCCGAGCAAGCGATGAGCGAAAGCATGGAAGACGAGTTCGATTTCCTCTCCGGTACTGACGAATGCGCGACCAAGCTGGATCTGGCGCGCGCATACATCGATATGGGTGACGAGGAAGGCGCGCGGGATATCCTTTCGGAGGTGGTCGATGAAGGTAGCGACCAACAGCAGCAGGACGCTCGGGACATGCTGGCTCAGTTGGGATGATTGATGGTTGAGAGTGACAAGGCGGCCGCCCCTGAGGCGGCCGCTGGCATTTCTAGGGTTGCCGCGTGCATCGAGTACCGCGGCACGGCCTACCGTGGCTGGCAGCGGCAGCAGCCTGGCGTCCGCAGCGTTCAGGAGGCGGTGGAGAAAGCTCTGTCCCGCGTCGCCAATCATCCGGTCCAGGTCTTTTGTGCAGGACGAACCGATGCAGGAGTTCACGCCTCTTGCCAGATCATTCATTTCGACAGCCCCGCACGTCGCTCACCGGAGAACTGGTTTCTCGGCACAAACGCTAATCTTCCCCCCGACATCAGCCTGGTCTGGGCGCGACCGATGGGCCTGGACTTCCATGCGCGTTTTTCCGCCATGGCAAGGCGATACCGCTATGTGATCTACAACGATCCGGTACGTCCGGCGCACCTTGCCCATGAAATCACCTGGAATTATCGTCCGCTTGATGTTGAGCGCATGCAGGCCGCTGCGAGCGTTCTTGTCGGCGAGCACGATTTCACGTCCTTTCGGGCCATTGGTTGTCAGGCCAAGTCGCCAATCAAGAAGATACATCACCTTCGTCTGGTGCGTTTTGGTCGGTTCATCGTGCTCGATATTCGGGCCAATGCGTTCCTCCATCACATGGTGCGCAACATTGCCGGGGTGCTCATGCAGATTGGCTGCGGCGAGCGACCGGTCGAATGGACGACAGAGATCCTCGAGGCGCGGGATCGACGGGCAGGGGGTGTGACCGCCCCGGCCTTCGGTCTCTATCTGGTGGACGTTACCTATCCCGATCGTTTCAGCCTGCCCGAGCGCTATTTAGGTCCGCATTTCCTCGCACCGCTCAATGAGTTGGACGACTGACGCCTCCGGACACATCTGCTACTATCGTCAGCCTTGTTGACAGCCTGTGTGGTCAAACCATGGTTCGAGTGAAAATCTGCGGTATCACCCGCCCGGAAGACGCGCTGGCTGCAGCGCAGGCCGGCGCAGATGCGATCGGCCTGGTGTTCTACCCGGAAAGTCCGCGCAACGTCTCGCCCCAGGTTGCGGCCCGCATCGTCAAGGCATTACCACCCTTTGTGACGTCTGTCGGCTTGTTCGTCGACGCCAGCGAGGCCGAAGTGCGAAGCGTGCTCGACGAGGTTCCGCTGGATATTCTTCAGTTTCACGGCGACGAGCCGGATGCATTCTGCCGACAGTTCGGACTTCCCTATATGAAAGCGCTTCGCGTGCGTCCCGGGGATGATCTCGACGCGCTGGCAGCCCAGTGGCCAGGGGCGTCAGGCATTTTGCTGGATGCTTATAAACCCGGGATTCCAGGCGGCACCGGCGAGCGTTTCGACTGGTCGATGATCCCTGCGCAGCGGAGCTGGACGCTGGTATTGGCTGGCGGTCTGGCTGTGGACAACGTGCGTCAGGCCATTGATCTGGCGCATCCCTGGGCTGTTGATGTCAGCGGCGGCGTCGAAGCCGGCAAGGGCATCAAGGATCCGCTCAAAATCAACGCTTTTATTCAAGAGGTGAAGCGTGTCTGATTCAAATCCCGTTGATTACAAGCTGATCCCCGATCAGCGTGGTCACTTCGGCCCCTATGGTGGCCGCTTCGTCTCGGAAACGCTGATGGACGCACTCCAGGAACTGGAGGCGCTGTACGCTCGTCTGTCGCAGGATCCGGACTTTCAGGCAGAATTCGACCGCGACCTGGCTTTCTACGTAGGACGTCCTTCGCCGCTCTATCTGGCCGAACGCCTGACCGCCAGGGTCGGCGGAGCGCAGATTTACCTGAAGCGCGAAGACCTGAACCACACCGGCGCCCACAAGGTGAACAACACCATCGGGCAGGCTTTGCTGGCCAAGCACATGGGCAAGCCACGCGTGATTGCCGAGACCGGTGCAGGTCAGCACGGTGTCGCGACGGCTACCGTGGCTGCGCGCCTCGGCCTCAAATGTCAGGTTTATATGGGCGCCGATGACGTCAAGCGCCAGTCGCTTAACGTGTACCGCATGAAGCTGCTCGGCGCCGAAGTCATCCCGGTTACCTCCGGCTCACGTACCCTCAAGGATGCGATGAACGAAGCGATGCGCGACTGGGTGACCAATGTCGACGATACCTTCTACATCATCGGTACCGTGGCTGGCCCGCATCCTTATCCGAAACTCGTGCGCGATTTCCAGTGCGTCATCGGCCGCGAAGCGCGGGAACAATGTCTGGCCCAGACAGGACGCCTGCCCGATGCGCTGGTTGCCTGTGTTGGCGGCGGATCCAACGCCATCGGGCTGTTCCATCCGTTCCTGGAAGATGACTCAGTCGCAATGTATGGCGTCGAAGCCGGCGGTCACGGAATCGCCACCGGCATGCACGCCGCACCGCTTAGTGCCGGTCGCCCCGGCGTGCTGCACGGCAACCGCACCTATCTGATGGAAGACGAAGCCGGCCAGATCATCGAGACCCATTCGGTCTCGGCGGGTCTGGATTATCCGGGTGTCGGACCGGAGCATAGCTGGCTGAAGGACATCGGTCGGGTCAGCTATGTCGACGCAACCGACGAGGAGGCTCTCGCAGCGTTCCGCGAGCTCACCCGCACCGAAGGCATCATGCCCGCGCTGGAGTCCAGCCACGCCGTGGCCTACGCGCTCAAGCTCGCCGCGACCATGCGCCCGGATCAGACCATCGTGGTCAACCTGTCCGGACGTGGTGACAAGGACATCCATACCGTAGCCGGCCTCGACGGCATCAGCATCTGACACGAGTACGCCATGAGCCGAATTCAAACATGTTTCCAGTCTTTGCGTGCCCAGGGTCGCAAGGCACTCATTCCTTACGTCACCGCGGGTGATCCGCAGCCGTCCATGACGCTGCCTCTGATGCACGCGCTGGTCGACGCAGGCGCCGACATTATCGAGCTGGGTATTCCATTCTCCGATCCGATGGCTGATGGTCCGGTGATCCAGTTGGCCATGGAGCGCGCGCTGGCTCACCACGTCAGCTTGCGCCAGGTGCTGGACATGGTCGCCCAGTTCCGCCAGACCAATGACTCGACGCCTGTCGTTCTGATGGGTTATCTGAACCCCATCGAGCGCATGGGCTACGAAGAATTCGCCCGGCATGCCTCCGAATCCGGCGTGGACGGCCTGCTGACCGTCGATCTGCCACCTGAGGAAGCTGACGATGTCATCGAGCTTTTCAAGCACCATGGCCTGGAGTGCATCTTTCTGCTCTCACCGACCACTACCTTGGATCGGGCGAGGGAGATTTGTACACGTGCCAGTGGCTATGTCTATTATGTTTCACTCAAGGGTGTGACCGGCTCCAGTGCATTGGACGTCACCGATGTAGCAGCAAAACTGGAAAAACTGCGCACCGTAACTGATCTGCCCATCGGAGTCGGTTTCGGTATCCGTGATGGCGCTTCGGCCAAGGCCGTCGCTGCCGTGGCGGACGGTGTTGTCGTCGGCTCGGTGCTGGTGAACGAAATCGCTCGCCACGCCGATCAGCCTGAACGCGCCCGCGAGGCGATCAGTGCGATCATTCGCGATATGCGCAGCGCAATGGACAGTTGAGCGACCCCCGAATTGGTACTGAATAACAGATAAGGATTGGCGATGAGCAACTGGCTGGTGGACAAACTGATTCCTTCCATCGTGCGCTCCGAGGCTCAGAAGAGCAGCGTACCCGAAGGACTTTGGCGGAAATGCCCGTCGTGCGACGCGGTGCAGTACCGGCCAGAGCTGGAAAAGAATCTGGACGTGTGCCCGAAGTGCAACCACCACTTGCGCATCAATGCCCGGCGGCGACTCGACATCTTCCTGGACGAAGATGGACGCAGCGAGATCGCCGCGGAACTCGAGCCGATCGACAAGCTGAAGTTTCGCGATACCAAGAAGTACAAGGATCGGCTCAGCGCGGCGCAGAAAGAGACAGGCGAGAAAGATGCGCTTGTCGTCATGCAGGGGACGCTGAAGGGCATGCCGCTGGTAGCGAGCGCATTCGAGTTCAACTTCATGGGCGGCTCCATGGGCAGTGTTGTCGGCGCCCGGTTCGTGCGCGGCGCCGAGGTCGCGCTACGCGAACGCATTCCCTATGTCTGCTTCCCCGCTTCAGGCGGCGCGCGCATGCAGGAGGCGCTGTTCTCGCTGATGCAGATGGCCAAGACCAGTGCTGCGCTCGCGCGGCTCAAGGAAGAAGGCATTCCCTTTATCTCCGTCATGACCGATCCGGTGTATGGTGGTGTATCCGCGAGTCTGGCCATGCTTGGTGATCTTAATATTGCCGAGCCCAACGCGCTGATCGGTTTCGCCGGACCGCGTGTCATCGAGCAAACGGTTCGAGAGAAACTGCCGGCCGGATTCCAGCGCAGCGAGTTTCTCCTCGAACATGGCGCGCTGGACATGATCATCCCGCGTAACGAAATGCGTGACCGTCTGGCCAGCATACTTTCCATGCTGCTTAACCAGCCCGCACCGGTCGACCAGCCGGTAGCGCTACCCGACGGCGAGGTCTGATGCTTCCGCGCAGCCTGCCCGAGTGGCTGGCACATCTCGAGGGGCTGCATCCGCGGGAAATCGACATGGGGCTTGCGCGAGTTGCCGAAGTGGCGGACCGACTCGGCGTGCTAAAGCCCGCCGATCTGGTCTTCACGGTAACCGGTACCAACGGCAAAGGCTCGGCCTGTGCCGGTCTCGACAGCTTGCTGCGTGCTGGCGGGTTGCGCACTGGTCTGTATACCTCACCTCATTTGTTGAATTACAACGAACGCGTCGCGATCGGCGGCGCTCCGGTTTCAGACGCAGACCTGTGTCTGGCATTCGAGGCAATCGAAGCGGCCCGCGAGCATGTTTCGCTTACCTATTTCGAATTTGGCACCCTCGCGGCGCTCTGGCTGTTCCGACGGGCTGAGGTTGCGGCAGTGGTGCTCGAAGTAGGCCTGGGCGGGCGTCTCGATGCGGTGAATCTGGTTGATGCGGACGTCGCTATCGTAACCAGCATCGGACTCGATCACGCCGAGTATCTAGGTGATACGCGTGATTCGGTCGGCTATGAAAAAGCCGGGATTGCCCGTGCCGCCCGGCCGCTTGTATGCGGCGAGCGGGACCTGCCCTCGAGCTTCACCGACGAAATCGAGCGTCGCCAGGCACGACTGGTACTACGCGATAGTGACTTTTCCGTCAGGCAGAGTGAACCCGGTCCCATCCTCGTCGGCCTCTCGGCTAGCGGGCAGCCGAAGCAATTGGCGCTGCCCGAGGTACAGCTACCCATCGACAACCTCGTTCTGGCCGTTCAAGCGTTCTGGCTGGCCGGGCTGGACCTGCCGGTCGCCGTTGCCGAGCAGGCCCTCCGCGACGCCTTCGTTGCGGGCCGACTGGAAAGACGGACCATTAGCTGGCATGGGCAGCCGCGTAAGCTGCTGCTCGATGTGGGACATAATCCACACGCAGCGGCGTTTCTTGCTCACACGCTGCGCACTGATCCAGTGCCGCGCCACGCTGTTTTCGGATTGCTCGCGGACAAGGATCTGAGCGGCATAGTGGCCGAGCTGCACGGCGTTTTCGAAAGCTGGTCGGTGGCGCCGCTGCCGAGCCCGCGCAGCCGTCCGGCGCGGGATCTGGTAACGCATCTGATCGCCACCGGAGAGCGCGCCGAGGCGTGCGACTCGGTGGCCGAGGCTCTGCAACTTTCTCTCGACGAGACACCGGCGGGCACGGAAATCGTTGTCTTCGGATCGTTTTTCTGTGTGGCTGAGGCCATACTCTGGCTTTCGAACCAGGTTCAGGAGTTGACCAATGGATAACGGACTCAAGCAGCGAATCATCGGCGCTATCGTTCTGGTGATCGCCGCTGTGATTTTCCTTCCCATGCTGCTATCCGGGCAGGACGAGACGGTTCGCGTGGAAATCGATGCGCCGGAGCCGCCGGAGCTGGACCCCACCCCCATCGCGCGAGCGGCGCCGGTCGAGCTGTCCGAGCCGGAACAACTTCCGGATATCCCGCCAAGTATCCCGACGCCTGATCCGATCGACCCGCCACGTCCTTCCGAGCCTGATGCGCCGCCTCAACCTGCTGTCGCCACCGCGGCACCGGTCGCTCCTGCGGTCGCACCGCCGCCAGCCCCGGCGACTCCTGCAGCTTCCGCCCCGGTTGCACCGCAGGGCGACTGGGTCGTGCAGCTTGGCAGCTTCTCCAGTGCCGGCAACGCTAGCGGGCTCGCGGAAAAGCTGCGCACCCAGGGCTATAACGCTTATACGGTCCCGTCCGAAGTTGACGGAAAGAGCATCACGCGCGTCTTCGTCGGTCCGGTTGTCGATCGAGAAGGGGCGAATCGGTTGCGCGACGAACTGGCTCGCCGTAGTGGAAGCAAAGGTTTGGTCGTCGCCTATGATGCGTCTACGCGTGCCCGTTAGATCGTCTGGATTGTTTCGAGACGGTATCCGCCTCTGTTAGAATGGCCTTCTTTCGGTAGCAGGGTAACGCAGCGTGACATTTGCCTGGGTGGATTGGCTGATCATAGGGATCGTGGCCGTATCGGCTCTGATCAGTCTGACGCGAGGCTTCGTCAAGGAAGCCCTGTCATTGGTGACCTGGGTGGTCGCCGGCTTGGTTGCATGGGCCTTCGGCGGGGCGCTGGCCGAGCTGCTGGTCGGCTACATAGAGACCCCCTCCATACGCGTCATCACTGCCTGCGCCATTCTGTTCGTGTTGACGCTGATCCTCGGAGGTCTGATCAACTATCTCATCGGGCAACTGGTGCTGGTCACCGGGCTCACTGGCACAGACCGGTTTCTCGGAATGGTTTTCGGCGCGGCTCGTGGTGTGTTGCTGGTAGTGGTCGCGGTAGGGCTGCTGAGTCTGGCGCCAGTGGAAGCCGATACCTGGTGGCGTGAGTCCGAGCTGATTCCTCATTTTCTTCTGGTGGCCGACTGGTCCAAGGGTTTCATTCTTGGCATGTTCGGACGCTGATGTCCGCGCCCGAAAGGCGTGAGCGTTTCAAATCTCAACGAAAGGTGTTCAGCCATGTGTGGCATTGTTGGCATTGTAGGTAAGTCGAACGTCAACCAGGCGCTCTATGATGCCCTGACCGTCCTGCAGCATCGCGGCCAGGACGCCGCCGGCATCGTGACCTGCGACAGCGGTCGGCTGTTCCTGCGCAAGGACAATGGCCTCGTTCGCGACGTCTTCCATCAACGTCACATGCAGCGGCTGATCGGAAACATGGGCATCGGGCATGTTCGCTACCCGACTGCAGGGTCTTCGAGTTCGGCCGAAGCGCAGCCGTTCTACGTCAACTCGCCCTATGGGATCACCTTGGCCCACAACGGCAACCTGACAAACGTGGAGCAGTTGTCGCGTGAAATCTACGAAGCCGATCTGCGCCATGTGAATACCAACTCCGATTCCGAAGTACTGCTGAACGTCTTCGCCCATGAATTGGCTGGCGGCGGAAAGCTGCGCCCGAATCAGGATGACATCTTCAATGCGGTCAGGGCAGTGCATAACCGCTGCCGTGGCGGATATGCCGCCATCGCAATGATCACCGGCTACGGCGTCGTCGGCTTCCGCGATCCCAACGGCATCCGTCCGATCGTCTTCGGCAAGCGTGACACCGAGCACGGTGTCGAATACATGATCGCCTCGGAAAGCGTGGCGCTGGACGTGCTCGGCTTCGAGCTGATCCGCGACCTTGAACCAGGTGAAGCGGTGTACATCACCAACGACGGCCAATTGCATACGCTGCAGTGCGCCACGAATGGTCATTACGCTCCGTGCATCTTCGAGCACGTGTATCTCGCTCGTCCTGATTCGATGATCGATGGCGTTCTGGTGTACAAGGCGCGTCTGCGCATGGGCGAGAAGCTCGCCGAGAAGATTCTTCGCGAGCGTCCCGATCACGGCATCGATGTGGTCATCCCGATCCCGGATACCAGTCGTACCTCGGCAGTGGAGCTGGCGAACCATCTCGGTGTGAAGTTTCGTGAGGGCTTCGTCAAGAATCGATATATCGGCCGCACGTTCATCATGCCCGGGCAGGCGGCACGGAAGAAATCGGTACGGCAGAAGCTCAACGCCATCGAATTGGAATTCCGCGGCAAGAACGTGATGCTGGTCGATGACTCCATCGTCCGTGGCACCACCTGCAAGCAGATCATCCAGATGGCCCGGGAAGCTGGAGCGAAAAACGTTTACTTCTGCTCGGCAGCCCCTGCGGTTCGCTACCCGAACGTCTACGGCATCGACATGCCCAGTGCGCATGAGCTGATCGCCCACGGTCGTACCACCGAAGAAGTGGCTGAGCTTATCGGTGCCGACTGGCTGATCTATCAGGATCTGGAAGATCTGGTCGAAGCGGTGCGCGAAGGCAACCCGAACATAACCGAGTTCGACTGCTCGGTTTTCGATGGCAAATACGTCACTGGTGATGTGAACGAAGCCTATCTTGGCAAGATCGAGCAGGCACGAAACGATGCGGCCATGTCGCAGGGCAACGTTGCCAGCGCGATCATTGACCTGCACAACAACTGAGCCCGGCTTAGCGGGCGGACGATAAGCCTCAGTGCCTCGCGGTGCTGTGGTGAGGGGAAAGAGCGATGAGCAATGAATGGGAAGCCGGCCGGCTCGACAGCGATCTGGATGACGTTGCGTTCGATACCCTGGCCGTGCGCGCTGGTCAGCGACGCGGGCCGGAGGCCGAGCATGGCGAGGCGTTGTACCTGACCTCGAGCTATGTGTTCCGCACCGCAGCGGACGCGGCAGCCTGTTTCGCCGGCGACGCGCCTGGCAACGTTTACTCTCGCTACATGAACCCGACCGTGCGGACCTTCGAGCAGCGCATTGCAGCGCTGGAGGGTGCCGAACAGGCCGTCGCTACGGCTTCAGGCATGGCGGCTATCCTCGCAACGGTCATGAGTCTGTGCTCGGCCGGCGATCACATCGTTGTCTCCCGCAGCGTGTTTGGCGCAACGGTTACGCTGTTCGAGAAATACTTCAAGCGCTTCGGTGTCGAGGTCGATTACGTTCCTCTCGCCGATCTGCAGGGTTGGCGCGCAGCGTGCCGTGCCAATACTCGCCTGTTCTTTGTCGAGTCTCCGTCCAACCCACTGGCCGAACTGGTCGACATTCGCGGTCTGGCCGACGTGGCTCACGAACAGGGCGCTCTGCTGGCCGTGGATAACTGCTTTTGCACCCCGGCGCTTCAGAAGCCCCTTGAGCTTGGTGCGGACATCATCATTCACTCCGCCACCAAGTACATCGATGGCCAGGGCCGGGCGCTCGGTGGTGTGGTTGCCGGTCGCCGCGAACATATGCAGGAAATTGTCGGATTCCTGCGCACGGCCGGGCCGACGATGAGTCCGTTCAACGCCTGGGTGTTCCTCAAAGGGCTCGAAACGCTGCGTCTGCGCATGCAGGCGCATTGTACTAGCGCGCAAGCGCTGGCCGAGTGGCTGGAGCAACAGCCGCAGGTCGAACATGTCTATTACGCCGGCTTGTCCAGCCACCCGCAGCATGCGCTAGCACGCGCGCAGCAAAGCGCCTTCGGTGCAGTGGTCAGCTTCGAGGTGCGCGGCGGGCGCGAGGAGGCGTGGCGTTTCATCGATGCGACTCGGTTGCTTTCCATCACCGCCAATCTAGGCGATGCCAAGTCGACCATCACTCATCCGGCCACCACAACCCACGGTCGGCTCACGCCGGACGCCCGGGCAGCGGCAGGCATCCGTGACAACCTGATTCGGGTTGCGGTTGGTCTGGAAGACGTTGCTGATATCCGTGCAGACCTGCAGCGCGGTCTCGACGCAGTCTGATCTGAATCGTGCCCGTCGTATGGCGGGCCGACTCCCTGCACCTCGCACGAAGCGGCGCTTTGGTTGCCTAGCGGTTCACATTTTCGGACATCCCGTTTGGCATCGATCGGATTTTGCCATAGGGTACGCCTGCCGCAGGGAAGCGGGTGTTTCGAGCAGTAAGCCTCTGTAGTCACCCTTGTTGTACGGCCCATATCAACTTCAAGGAGTGAATCATGAAAAAACTGATCAGCACGCTCATCCTCGTCGCATCCGCATGGCTCGTTACGCCAGCCTTCGCTGAAACCACTGCCCCAGCCGTCTCGGTCAACATCAATACCGCCAGCGCGGCAGAAATTGCGGAAAGCCTGCAGGGTGTGGGGGAGTCGAAAGCGCAGGCGATCGTTGCCTATCGCGAGGAGCACGGCCAGTTCGAGTCGGCGGATGCGCTCAGCTCGGTTACTGGTATCGGCGCCGCGACTGTCGAAAAGAATCGCGAACGTATTTCGTTGCAGTAACTCAATACCGGGCAGCGAGGCTGCCCGGCTCACGGATCAGGTCCGCAGCTTGCTGACCGATCCGCTCAGTTGGTGGGCGAGGGCGGCCAGCTGCTCGCTGGTCGAAGCGCTGCGGTGAGTCTGCTCCACGGTTTGTTCGGTAACATCGCGAATCTGCACCACGCTTTGGGTGATCGCTTCGGCTGCCTGGCTTTGCTGCTGCACCGCCGATGCGATTTCGCTATTGCCTGTCAGGATCTGACTAACGGCGGTAGTAATACGACCAAGCGAGGCACCTGCTTCCTCCACCTGTTCCACCGAGTCATGCGTCAGCTGCGCACTGGCTTGCATATCTCTTACCGCATCCTGAGTCCCGGCCTGCAGCGCCTCGATCATTCGATGGATTTCATCAGTCGACTTCTGTACGCGCTGGGCAAGAGCCCTTACTTCATCGGCAACCACAGCGAAGCCGCGACCGGATTCGCCGGCGCGCGCGGCCTCGATGGCTGCATTCAACGCAAGCAGGTTGGTCTGTTCGGCGATCTCTCGAATCACGCGGACCACGCCGCTGATTTCCTGGCTGTGGCCTTCGAGCTTCTGCATGTGTCGGGTACAACGCTCGATGCTGGTCGCCAACCCGGTAATGGTTTCGCTAACTTTGAGTACCTGATCGCGACCATTGCGCGCTAGCCGGTCCGCCTGGTCTGACTGGTCTCGCGATGCCGCAGTATTGCCGGCAATGTCCTGTACGGTAGCGCTCATTTCATTGGCTGCTGCGGCAACCATATCGGTTTCACCTTGCTGAGCGATCATGCCGTCGCGTACCTGGCTCATCAGCCGGGCGAGTTCCGCTGTGCCGCGGTCAAGATCTTCCGCTGCGCGTCGGACTGCCCCGACAACGTCCTGCTGCGAACTCTGCATAGCATTGAATGCGCGGGCGATGGAGCCAACCTCGTCGCGTGAATCGGCCCTGGCGCGAAGGGTCAGATCGCCGGTTTCCTGTACCGCCAACATGACATCACGCAGAGCGGTAATGTGCCGGGTGATGAAGAGGATCAGCAGCTGGGAGACGATCAATACGCCGAGCATCAGCACGAAGACCGCTACGGCGTAGAATGGCGCCTGGGCGACGAGCAATTCGAAATAGGGTTGTTGGCGCACCGCGAGATAGGCTGGCTGGCCATCCTTGTGCATGGCCCAGGCGCCATAGAGTTCATCCGAGATGCGCGGCGGCAAGTCTGCAGCGTCGATCCAGCGCGGCGTGGCGCCCAGCGACCCCTGGGCTGCATTCATCGCGTCAGCAGGCAACCAGCGCAGATGCGGCACCTCAACGCCCATCTGAATATGGCTAATCAGCTCTGAGGCGACCCCCTGGCGCTCCTGATGGAGGGTCCGCTGTTCGACCCATAGCGCGACCAGCACCAACAGCAAAGTGCTGATGAAGGTCACCCCATTGACCGCCCAGAACTTGTACTTCAACGGTAAATGCTGAAAAGCCATGCCTGCTCCACTCGCTGCGCTCGTTCCGTGCCATGCGGCGCGGTTGAGCGCCAATTATAAGAACCCATGGACTGTATCGGTTGATACGGATCAATCTTGATGGTGACAGGACACTTTCCGTATCGCTTTGAAGCCGAGCCTTGAGCCGTCGATCAGTTATACTGACGCCCCGCTCAAGGAACCGCGACATGACTGCAAACCGGGCCCGGCCCCTGATGATCGCCGAGAATTCCGAACTCGCCCGCTGGTGCGAGCGCTGGCAGCAGCTGCCGTTCGTGGCAGTCGACACCGAGTTCGTGCGCACCGAAACCTTCTACCCGATCGCCGGGCTGATCCAGATCGGAGATGGCGAGGCGGCTTATCTGATCGACCCGCTTGCGATTACGGACTGGTCGCCTCTGGTCGCGCTGCTGAGAAATCCGCGCGTAGTCAAGGTCTTGCACTCGTGCAGCGAAGATCTGGAAGTGTTTCATCACCTTTGTGGTGCGGTGCCGCAACCGCTGTTCGACACCCAGCTCGCGGCCGCGTATCTGGGCATGGATTTCTCGATGGGTTATTCCCGTCTGGTCAATGCACTGCTGGGTATAGAGTTGTCGAAGGACGAAACCCGCTCGGACTGGCTCCAGCGTCCCCTGAGCGAAACGCAGCTGCAATATGCTGCCGACGACGCCATTCACCTCGCCGCCATCTACCAGGTCCTCGCTCCGCGTATCGAGGAGGCGGGCTTTACCGGCTGGCTGCTTAG
Source organism: Halopseudomonas xinjiangensis (assembly GCF_900104945.1). Lineage (NCBI taxonomy): Bacteria > Pseudomonadati > Pseudomonadota > Gammaproteobacteria > Pseudomonadales > Pseudomonadaceae > Halopseudomonas > Halopseudomonas xinjiangensis. Next base: position 1,101,052 of record NZ_LT629736.1, read on the forward strand.
CGATACCGCAGAGCAGTCCGCTGCCGTCGGCTTGCAGCAGGATCCGGATCTTGCCTATCGGAGCATCAAGCAGGCGTGGCGGCTGCGACCGGATCAACTGGCTATCCTTCAGTTGCTGGCCGCCTGGCGCGAGCGTGAATCCCGCTCGCGCGACCAGGCGCGCAATCGTCTGTTGCGCGAGACGGCAATGGTGCCGCTCGCCCAACGTCAGCCGGAAAGCCTGCAGGATCTGGCTCGCATCGATGACATGCATCCGCGCTCGGTGCGACATGACGGGCAGCAAATTCTCGACCTGATTCGCCAGGGCAAGGCGGTGCCCCAGGAACAATGGCCGGACCGCCTGCCCGAGCCACTCCCGGCCGATGCCAATCGTGTGCTCAAGGCGCTTCGCAAAGTCGGACAGGCCCATGCCGTTCGCCTCGGCATCGCGCCGGAAATCATGTTGCGCAAGAAATTTCTCGAGGCATTGGTTCGTACTGGTTACCCCGGCGGCCCTTACGAGCTACCCGATGAACTCAGCGGTTGGCGGCGAGACCTGATGGGTGAGCAACTGCTGCAGGTAGCCAACGGTACCCAGGAGAGCAATGATGTCGATTGAATGCTCGATCTATCGGAGCAAGCGCAAGCAGGGCATGTATATCTACCTGAAACGCGGAGCGGATGTGACGAGTCTGCCTGAGCCGTTGATGCGCATGGCCGGCGCGCTGGAACATGCCATGGACCTCGAGCTCGACGAACAGCGCAAGCTGGCCAGGGAAGATGCAGCAACCGTCATTCGTAACCTGCAACAGCAGGGCTACCACGTGCAAATGCCGCCCCAGGCCGAGGACTGGATCGTTCATCTCCCGGACGAGCTGCTCACCCGCAATGATCCCATCTAAACGCGGGCGGTCTGGATCAGCAGCTCCGGACCGGTGTGGTGAATGTCTTCCAGCGCAGCCTGGACCATGGCGAGATCATGACCGGGTCAGCGCATTCGCGGCGTGGAGCGTAGCGGGTCGAGCAGGGGCGATAGCCCGTTGTGGTCGATTTCCTGCATCAACGCGAGCAGACGTCCGATCTCGCCCGGCGGAAATCCTTCGCGGGCGAACCAGTTGAGATAGTGACCAGGCAGATCGGCGATGAGCCGGCCTTTGTACTTTCCAAAGGGCATCTGCCGAGTGACCAGGAGTAGCAGATCTTCAGGTTTCATCACGTTGGGACCCTTGCAGCGAGACGCGCGCATTATGCCCAATCGGTTCGGCGAAATCCTCGCTCAGGGCTGTTCTTGCTTGTCGAGCCACTGCTCCATGCTGTCGGCGGACATGGGCCTGGCGATCAAATATCCCTGCAGCTCCTCGCAACCGAGATCGCTGAGGAAGTCTCTGGATTCTGTTGTCTCCACGCCTTCGGCAACCACGCTGTAACCCATCTCGTGCGCCATGGCGATCATGTTGCGCACCAGCGTCTGGCTACGTGTGTGGGTGTCCAGGCGACTGACGAATGAACGATCGATCTTGACCACGTGTGCCGGAATTTCCTGCAGGTAGGCAAGGCTGCTGTAGCCGGTACCGAAGTCGTCGATCGCCACAGTGATGCCTTGGGCGAGCAGGGTATTGAGCTGATCCGAAGCCGAGCGACTATTGCCAATCAGCGCGCTTTCCGTCAGCTCAATTTCCAATGCGGAGCTGGGAAGATCGAACTCAGCCATCATGGCCAGGACATTCGCCGCAAAGTCTTCCTCATCCAGGTTCGCTGCGGAAATGTTTACTGAAACGCGCAGGTTGCGTCCTTGCGCATTCCACGCAGCGCTGCGCTCGATGGCAGCGCGCATGACCCAGGCAGTCAAAGGACGGGCCAGCGGTGTCTCTTCGATCAGCGGAATGAACTCGGCCGGAGAGATCTCACCCAGGACTGGATGAGTCCAACGCAACAAGGCTTCGGCGCCGAGGCATTTCCCACTACCGGCGTCGACACGCGGTTGAAAGGCGAGGCGCAGCTGATGGTCGCTTGTAAGCGCACCACGCAGATCGGAAATGAGCGTAAAGCGGCGCTGGTGACCCGCATCGACCGTTACCGAAAACAGGCCTACCCCGGATTCCGTAGCGCGCGCATCGAGACAAGCGCTTTGCGCCGTACGTAGCAGGTCTGTCGCATCGACCGATCCTGGGCGGAACGGTGCGACCCCCAGGGCAGGGCGGATGTTGATCGACGTGCTGTGTTGCTGCGCCAGTAACAGCAGCTCCTGGCGCAGGCGCAAGGCGTGATTGACGACGCTGGTCTCGTCAGCGAGAGCGCATAGATAGAGATATTGACACGGGCCCAGCTGATAAACCCGCGCCCCGGCGGATAGCAAGCCGGACAGGAAACGAGCCGCTTCTCGCGACAGGCTGTCGAGTGCAGCCTGACCCACTACGCGCTGCACCGTCGAGATCTGCTGCGCATCGAGCAACTCGACGAACACAGCGAAGCGCTGCGTGTCGGGCGCATCCCGCGCCAGATCATCGAGATCTTCGACGAACTGGCTGCGGTTGGGCAGGCCGGTGGTCGGCTCGATCCTGCCGAAGGCGTGCTGCAGTTCGATTTGTGCCATGACCATCGCCGCCAGGTCCTGCAGCGCCGCGAGTTCCTCTGCGCTGGCCTTCCGTGGTTCCGTCCCCAGCACGCACATGGCGCCTAGGCAATACCCTTCCCGCGTAAGCAGCGGCGCGCCGGCATAAAAGCGGATGCCTGACTCTGCGAGCACGCTGTCGCGATAGATGTCGGACTCAAGCAGATCATCAACTACCAATAGTTGCGTGGTATCGGCCACTTCGCCGCAGCATGCCCGTTCACGCGGGATTTCCCAATGCTCGACACCCACCCTGGATTTGAACCACTGCCGATCCTCGTCGGTAAGCGACACCGCCGCAATGGGCAGATCGAACAGGCGAGCCGCCATACGCGTGATGCGATCGAAACTCTCGCTTGGTGGCGTATCCAGCAGGTTCAGCTGACGCAGCGCTTGAAGGCGGTCGCGCTCGTAACGGGCGAACGGGGGGACGGGATGCGCAATCATGGGATGGGTGGAGTCTCCTTTTGATGGTTGCAGTCTAGATAGCGGAGCGAAGCAAGCCTAATTGAAACAAACTATTCGTCGGTTAGCTCCTTTCTCCGACAGGCTGTGCGCGTTTCATGGCTTTGCGCAGCTCTTCAGGATGCATTGGGCGATCGAGGTAGTAGCCCTGAGCCTCAAAGCAGCCTAGGCGCTTCAGTTGTTCAAGCTGCTCGGCGGTTTCCACGCCCTCGGCGGTGATCGTCAAGTCAAGCGCGCTGCCCAGCGCGATAACCGCCTCGACTATTGCCTGACTGGAGGCGGACTCGCCGAGACCGGCGATAAACGCGCGATCGATCTTCAGGCCGTCGAAGGGAAAGTTGCTGAGGTAACTGAGCGAAGAATAGCCGGTACCGAAGTCATCCATAGCCAGCCGGACGCCCAGGGCTTTGAGCTGGTGCATGACTTCCAGGGCTCGGTCGGCATCCTCAAGCATGACGTTCTCGGTAATCTCCAGCTCCAGCCGCTGCGGGGCCAGGCCGGTTTCCTGCAGAACGTCGCGCACTTTGGCGACCAGGTCACCGCGGCGGAATTCGCTCGGTGACAGGTTGACCGAAACGCGCACGTCGTTCTCCCACGTCAATGCCTCGAGACAGGCGCTACGCATGATCCAGGCGCTCAGCGGATGAATGAGTCCTGTCTCTTCGGCGATCGGAATGAACAGGTCAGGCCCAAGCTGTCCTCGAACCGGGTGATACCAACGTACCAGCGTTTCCGCCGCGATCATTCGGCCGGAGCTGATGTGGTACCGCGGCTGCATGACGATATGCAGCGTCTGTTCCTTGATCGCCTGGCGCAAATCGCGCTCCAGCTGGTTTCGCTGGATGATGCGCTCGTTCATGTCGCTGGCGTAGAAGCACCAGGTCTTGCGACCGGCGCCCTTGGCCTCGTACAGTGCAATGTCTGCGTAGCGGAGGAGCTCCGCCGGATCGGTCGCATCGAGCGGTGCGATGGCAACGCCGATACTGGCGCTGATATAGATGCGCTGACTGCGGTAGTCGATGACGCGTTCAACGCTTTCGATCAGGCGCGAGCACAGTCTGGCGATGTCGTCCTGGTTGGCCAGCCCGCTGACGATGAGGATGAACTCATCGCCGCCCAGCCGCGCTACCAGGTCGCCCTCGCGAAGACAGCTCCGCAGTCGCCTGGCCACCTCCGTCAGTACCTGGTCACCAGCCTGATGTCCGAAGGTGTCGTTGACCGGCTTGAAGCGATCCAGATCAATGCTCAGCATCGCTAGAGGCTCGTTCTCGGCCGCGGTGCCCTTGAGCTTGCCATCCAGAAACTGCTGCAAGCGGTTGCGATTGGGCAGGCCGGTCAGTGCGTCGTGCTGTGAAAGATGCTCGATCTTCGCCCGCGCCTCGACTTCGTCGGTGATATCACGAGCGGTGCCGCGGTACCCTCCGGCGAACGGGCTATCTTCGATATACCGCAGGGACACCAGGCAGACCCGCCGTCGGCCGGCCCGATCGATGTAATAGCACTGCCAGGTCTCGCCGCCGGGGCCGCGCCCGATCTTTCCGTCCAGCCAGGCAGCCAGGTTTGCTGGGCATCTGAGGAATTCGGTGATCGGACGTCCGACCCAGTCCTTCTGGGCGTGGCCCGTGACCTTGGCAAAACGATCGGACAGGTAGGTGATCAGCAGCTCAGAATCGGTTTCCCATATCCAGTCGGATGACGCCTCGGCCACGTCTCGAAACCGCGCTTCGCTCGTTGCCAGAGCCGCCTGGCTGGCTGCCAGCGAGGCATAGCTCGCATCCACGTCCCGCGCAGTGCTGAACGCGCGGCGCAGAATCGCCAGAGTCAGGGCCGCACATAATGCTCCGGTCAGAAGAAGTAACGGCAACATGACGTAGAACAGTTGCTCGCCTGGCCGCGGCGGGTTCCACGTCAGGGCCATAGCGTCGGAGCTGCGCGTATCAAGGTTGAGTCTGGCGCCCTCGGGCGTGGACTTCTGGTCAGCGACGCGCAAGCCCTCGACGCCGAGATCCTCCCCTGCAGCACTTAGCTTGTCGGGTGTCATGAGCGAGACGAAAAAAACCACCGAGGCCGGACCGGGCACGGGTTCTACGGTGGGGTCGCTGCCTATGGTAATCGGCGCAGCTGAGACGAGCACCGGCTGGCCGTTCACACCGAGGATAGCGCTCAAGGGTTCTTCGGACTCGTATTGATCCCGGGCCTGAGCGACCAGTTCATCAAGTTCCCGACCGAGCCAGCGCTCGGCTGACAGATCGGTCAGCTCGCCGTTAATAACTGCGTAGGTGGTGTCATTCTCAGGGCCGACTACAAGCAGGCCTTCGTGCCCAAAGTCCTCGTAGATTGAAGGACCCATGTTGCGCCGCGTAAAGGCCCACTCGGTGTCGACGGTCACGTGCAGGTTGAGGTAAGCGTCACCCCAGAAAGCGTAATCGCTGGCAAGCGACTCCAGGGCGGTCAACCGAGCGTCGATGGCTCGGGTCGCGTACTGACGGGACTGCTCTATGGCAGCCTGATTCTGGTCAAGACCAATCTTGACCAGAGCTGCGCTGGCGACAACGAACAACGAAAGCATAAGCCCTGCGACCAGCAGCAGCGAGCGACGCGTGTGGCGAAAGCTGGGGCCGGCTTCAGTCAGAGCGACGGTGCGTTCGGATTGCTGCATTCACGAGTCCACGGATGGTTGCCACTGCGGTTGCGAGATGCAATAGCAGAATACTGACGTCAGTATATCGGCGATAGATGATAGCGCGTAGCCATCAGGTATCTTTTCGAAGGAATTTCCGACGGGTGATAGCTCAGCGGGCCGGAAGCCGTTGGCGGAGCGACCTCCGGAGGAGGCTGCGATAGTAATTCGCCGTTCGTGTTTCCCGGGAGTTCGGGATACCGCAACCAGCTTGCGGTTGCCTGCAGGTGGGGAGGCGAGAGCCTACAGCCAGTTTGGCATCATCAGTCGCCGCGGTAGATACAGCCGCTGGTGCAGGTTTCCCGAATGGTCACCTGACACAGTTCCGGTAACAGAGGCTTGAGTTCGCTCCAGATCCAGCGAGCCATGACTTCACTGGTAGGATTCTCCAGGCCCGGAATATCGTTCAGGTAGTTGTGGTCGAGTCGGTCGTAGATCGGCTTGAAGATCGACTTGAGCTCGGAGAAATCGCGGATCCAGCCGGTGTGTGGATCGACTTCACCGGCTATGTGAATAGCGACCATGAACGAATGGCCGTGCAGCCGCCCGCACTTGTGGCCTTCTGGAACATGCGGCAGGCGATGAGCCGCCTCGAAGGTGAATTCCTTGAAGATCTCCACGCTGGATCGCTACCTCGTCGCAAAAAAGGCGCAGTGTACCTGATCCGACATTTTTTCGAAGACTGGCTTTGCGCCATCGGCGGGCGCTGTCACCAGTCCCGCTGCATGTTCTTGACCGAGATCTGCTCGTTCAAGGTCCAGTAGTCGTACAGCACGCCAATCAGGAATAGCCCGCCGGTGCAGAAGTAGATGATCGCGGTGATCCACTTGCCCATGTACAGCCGATGGGCGCCGAAAATGCCGAGGAAAGTCAGCAGAATCCAGCAAAGGTTGAAGTTGGTCCGGCCGCTGCGAAAGCGCAGGTCAGCCTTGCGGTCCATTGCCGGAATCAGAAACAGATCGATGATCCAGCCGATGAAGAACAGGCCGAGCGTGAAGAACCAGAGAGTCCCGGTCCAGGGCTTGCCGTAATAAAAGCGGTGCGCGCCCATGAAACCGAAAATCCAGAGCAGGTATCCGATTCCCCTGCTATGTGTATCCGAATAAGCCATTGGCTCAATCCTCTATAGCGCTGAGTGGTTATGCAATACTGGGTTAGACCTTAAATGATTTTCGGAGTGAGTGCATGGCGGGAGTGAAAAATCAGCGTTGGTTGCGCCAGGCCAGAGAGCAGGCCGGGCGTCTGACTGGCCATCACCTTCGGGTGGGAGTGACTGGTCTGAGTGCTGCGGGTAAAACCACATTCATTACCAGCCTGATCAACCAGCTCGAGAACCATCGGCGTGGGCTGCTTGCGCGGCGGCCGCCATTCGATCGGCTGGAGTCGGTGCGCTGGCAGCGTGACGGCGTCGATCAGCCGTTCGGCTACCTCGACTCGCTCGCCGCACTGGCCTCGGAGCCGGCCGAGTGGCCAGCATCGACCACCGACCTGTCGCGGGTAGTCATTGATCTGCGATTCCGGCCTCAGGGTTTGCTCGGCAAGGTGCAGGGAGCCCGCTCACTACGGTTGGAAATACTCGATTACCCCGGCGAGTGGTTGTTGGACCTGCCGCTGCTGCGCGTCGATTACGGTCACTGGTGTGAGCAGATGCGCAGCTGGCTGGATGCCGAGCCGCGTCGCAGTATCGCCGGACCGCTGCGTGATCGGCTGCTGGCCATTGATCCGGCTCAGCCGCATGACCCGCAAGAACTGAACGAACTCACCGCGCAATGGACCGACTTTCTGCGCCGCTGCCGGACACAGGCCGGCCTCGCGCGTAACCAGCCCGGACGCTTTTTGCTCCCCGGTAGCGGCGTGTCTCCTGAAATGCTCGCGTTCGTTCCTTTGTTGGCGGGCAATCGTCACGCCAGCGGACCGGCCGGAAGCTGGTGGGCGCAATGCGAAGGGCGCTTTCGTTACTATCGCGATTATCTGGTAAAAGGCTTTTTCGACGAGCATTTCAGTCGCCTGGATCGGCAGGTGCTGCTAGTCGATATGCTCGCGCCCATGGACGCGGGCCAGCCGGCACTAAGCGATCTCAAAGGCGCGCTCGAGGCGGTTATGGAAAGCTTCCGTTACGGGCCTAGCAGCTTTTTCGAGCGGCTGTTCAAACCACGCATCAATCGACTGGCGATCTGCGCAACCAAGGTCGACCAGGTGACCCCCGGACAGCAGCGAGCTGTGCAGCAATGCCTGGAAGATCTGATCACCGATAGCCTGTCCGAGGTGCGCCATGGCGGGGTCAGCGTGCGGGGGCTACCGTTGTCTGCCGTCCGCGCCACACGTCAGGAAGGCGATGCCCTGGTAGCCGGCCTCGTTGGCCGGCAGGGTTGGGTGCGTTATCAGCCGGGCACTATTCCCGAACACCTGCCTCTGGATCTGACCGTCGACGGGCCGGAGCTACTCAAGCTGCGGCCGCCGCCAAGTCTGCATCGCAGTGAGCCCTTTCCGCATTACCGCATGGACGATCTGCTCGCCTGGATGCTGGAGGGACGGTCAATATGAAGGATCCCGGCAAGACGCGAATTCTCGAAACCTGGGAGCCGAGCGTGGCGAGCCAGCCGGACATCACCCGGGTGCTCGGCGAGGCGAACCTGTCGCCCCGGGAGCAGGAACTGGCAGAACAGCTTCCTTTGCCTGGCGCGCTCAACGCGCCGCCGCTCAGTCGTTGGCCGCAGCGGTTGGGCAAAATGGCTCTGGCCGCCGTATTCGGCGGCGCGGTTTACGAGTGGAGCCAATGGACGGTCTCGGCATGGCAATGGCAGCCGGCGGCTGGCGTTGTGCTGGGTGGCGTGGGAGCGGCGCTGGCGGTCAGCGGTTTGCTCGCCTGGCGTGACATCCGTCGTCAGCGTACCCGCCTCACCGCGTTGGAACAATTGCGCCTGGAGATGCAACGAGCCCTCGGCGACGGCCGCGAGCGGTTGAGTGTCGACTGGCTCGACCGACTTCAGGCGCTGTATCGCGATACGCCGCTGGCAGATCGACTGCGTGCCGTGTGCAAGGACCTGGATGTCTCGCACAGCGCTGAGGAAATCGCCCGGCGGCTCAACCTGCTGTTTTACCAGCCGCTTGATGAGCAGGCGCGGCGCATGGTCCGGCGCGACGCAATCGGCACCGGCATGCTGGTTGCCACCAGTCCGTGGGTGACCGTTGACCTGCTGCTGGTGGTCTGGCGAAATATCCGCATGATGCAGAAAGTAGCGGTCTGTTTCGGTCTGCCAATTGGTCAGTTGGGTCGCCTGCGCCTGGCGCGTCATGTATTGCGCAACATCGCTCTGGCTGGCGGCACGGAGATGGCAATCGGTGCTCTCAGCGACAGCCTTCTCTCCGGTTTGATGGAAAAGCTGGCCGCCCGTATCGGGCAGGGCGTCGGTATCAGTTTGTACAGCTCGCGTCTCGGACACTTCACCCTTGATCTTTGTCGAGCGGTGCCGATAACCGACAAAGACATGCTGATCGAAGACAATCGCGGCATCGTGCAAGGGCTCAAAGATCGGCTCGGCAGAGGCAAGGATGAAGAACAAGTTTAAATCCAGGCCGCGGTGGCTGGTTGAGCGTTGGGTGAAAGCCACGGCCGACGAGCTCAGCGAACGCTGGACCACGCTGCAAAAGCAGTTGTCGCCGGCTGACTGGCCGTCGCGCTGCGCGCGAATGCCTGGTTTGAGGGATGTCGATATCGGCCTGTGGCAACCGGCCGCTGGATCGAGCAGTGCGGAGCTGCTGTTGCTTTTGCAGGGTATCCCGGTGCGAGAGCGGCGCTGGCTAGGGGCACTGCTCGATGCGCCAGCGGCGGGTGCAGCGACTCTGGTCGAGGCGATCGAGCGCCAACAGCTTGGCTGGCGTGCGAAGCTCGATCCTCTGCATACGCATCGCCAATATGCCGATCAGCTGGCTACGCTGGCCGTGCAGTTGAGCTTGCCCAGCTCGGCAGCCGCGGCCTATCTGGACAACGAGCGAAAGATCGCGCCCCGCATCGATCAGTTGCTGTTCGAATCACTGCCGATGCGACTGCGCACGCGCATGGTCAACGAGGCGGAGCCGGGGAAGGGCGCCTATCTGATCTGGTGGCACGACCGCTTGCTGGCGCGCTGCGGCGAGGCGGACATGACGCTCGATGGTGCAGGTGAACATGACTGGCCCGACATTCCGCCAGCCTGGCTGGCGTTCGCCTGGATAGCGGCTTTGCGGGCAAGTGATGGCAAAAGAATGGCGCCTGGAAAATGACTGATCATTCCCTGTCGCTATGATACTCTTCGCGCCTTTGCGACCAAGCTACCGCCAGCCTACCATCGGCTGAAATCAACAACAGGGACTTTCCACACGATGACGTTCGCTGAGCTGCTTGCTGAACTAGCCGCATCCGATAATCAGGTGACAGTGCCGACCGGCTGGGCCCAGGGCCGCGCCGGATATGGTGGTCTGATCGCCGCGCTGGTATATGAAGGTATGCGCCAGAAGGTGGCCGAAGGTCGCCCGGTGCGCTCACTGGCGATCACCTTCGTCGGCCCGGTCGCGCCCGGTGAGCCGATGCAGGTCGAAGCCGATGTGCTGCGCGAAGGCAAGGCCGTCACCCAGATGCTCGGCCGCGCGATCCAGGGCGGGCAGGTGATGTGCATCATCCAGGGAAGCTTCGGTGCGTCCCGTGAATCGGTGGTCGACGTTGCCGCCAATCCGCCTCCGCATGCACGCCCGGCACATGACTGCGTCGAGATGCCCTTCGTCGAAGGCGTAAACCCGACCTTCCTCCGCCACTTCTCGGTGCGTTGGGCATTCGGAGATCTACCATTCAGCGGCAGCCGTAAACGCGAGATGGGCGGCTGGATGCGCTTCAAGGAAGACGAGGGTGCCATCGGTGCCGCCCATCTGCTTGGACTGGTCGATGTCTGGCCGCCAGCGGTCCTGCCTCATCTGAAGGAAAAGGCCCCAGCCAGTTCGCTCACCTGGACGATCGAATTCGTGCAACCCCAACCCGCCATAGCCAGCGACGACTGGCTGCTCTATCGCGCCGAGATCGAGCATGCGCGGGACGGGTATGGGCATGCTGCGGCAATGGTCTGGACTCCGCTGGGGGAGTTGGTCGCTATCAGCCGGCAAACCGTTACGGTATTTGGCTAGGCTATCGCCGTGCTGACGAGCCTTCGACCATACGCCGGTAGGATCATGTGCGTGTCAGCAGGATTGCTGGCGCTGCTCGCGGTGTCCATAGCGTTCATGCCGGTTCGGTATGTGCCGATGGCCGCAGGCCTGATGCTGATCTGCCTGGCGATACTGCTGGTGACGCTGCGATTGGGTCTTCGCGCCAGGGATCGCACCATCGCTACGATGCGGGACGATTCGGCACGTGTCATGCGCCGCAACATGCAGGTGCTTGGCAATATCCAGGACGTCATCTATCGCACCGACCTCGACGGGCGGGTCGCTTACATCAATCCGGCCTGGCAAGAGCTCACTGACATCCCGCCGACGCAGGTGATCGGCCGCAATCTGGTCGAATTTGTCCAGTCGGGGAATGGCTCGGAATTGGAAGACTTCTTCGCCCGGGTTCGGGACGGAGATAATGAAGCCCTCCAGACCACGGTAAAGGTGTTGGCGAAGGACGGCCGATATCGCTGGGCGACGCTTACCGCCAAACGCTTCACGACGCTTGAGACTGGCGCTGCGGTTATTGGAACGCTGCACGATACGCACGGCGAACAGCAACAGGCCCGGTTGCAGGCTGCCAGAACCAGTGTGCTCGACGGCCTGCTCAGCCATAGCAGTCTGGACTCGCTGCTCGACCGCATCGCTACTGAGTGGGAAACCTTCCAGCCCGGGCACCGGGTGACGATTCTCCTCGCTTGTTCCGACGGCTCGCTGCAGGTCGCCGCGGCGCCCAGCTTCGCCGCCGATTATCGGGAGCGGCTCAATGGGCTCGTGCCGGGCCCCTGTGTGGGTAGCTGCGGCACTGCGGTTTATCGCGGCGAACCGGTCTACGTGGCGGACGCTACCAGCGACCCGCTATGGGCTGACTTTCGGGATATTGTCGAGAAATGGAATGTACGCTCCAGCTGGTCGATTCCTTTCAAGGACGAGCATGGCGCTAGTCTTGGCTCCTTTGCTGTCTTTGGCGACCGCGTCGGCTTGCCGGACGAGAGAGAAGTGGCGGCGCTTGGCGAATTCAGCCGACTGGTGTCGCTGGTCGTGCAGAAATCACGGCTGGCTGCGGAACGAGAGGGCTCGGAAAAGCGCTTTCAGGCGATTTTCGAATACGCGGCAGTCTGCATTACGCTGGTGACACTCGAGGGCAGGCTGTTAAGCGGCAATCCCCGTTTCTACGAGCGTACGGGCCTGAACCGTGATGACGTCGTCGACTTCTATGCCAGGGAGCTGGTGCATCCGGATGACCTGGGCGAACTGCAGGCCGGGCTCAAGCAGCTGCTCGCGGGCGAAGTCGCCATCGTAGCGATGGAGGCGCGTTACCGCGGAGCCACCCAGCCCTTCAACTGGGTGAAGCTGACCATAACGCTGGTTCGAGATGATCAGGGCAAGGCCCTGTATTACGTGCTTTTTTCCGAAGAGATCGACGAGCGCAAAAAGAACGAGCAAGCGCTGCGCGAAGCGGCGGCCGTATTCGAAAGCAGTCGCGAGGGGATGCTGATCACGGATTCGGAATTCCGCATCGTCAATGTCAATCCTGCCTTCGAACGCATCACCGGAATGAGCCGCGAACAGGCGCTTGGCCGTCGGCCCTTCATGCGCGACCGCGTCCACGAGCATCGCAATCTGATACGTAACATTACCAACGCCCTGCGTGAGGACAGTTACTGGCAGGGCGAGGCGGTACTCGACACGCGGCGCGAGCAAGGGGTCACGCTGCTGGTGACGGCATCGGCGATCCGCGATGCCGAGGGCAAGGTCAGTCGTAACGTGATCATGTTCAGCGACATCAGTCGTCTGCGCCGGAGCCAGGAACAACTGCAGCAGCTGACTCAATATGACAGTCTTACGGGTCTGGCCAATCGCAACTTTGCCATGCAGCGCCTGGAAAGCGGGCTGCAGACCGCGGAGGTCAATCGGAGCAGCATCGCTGCGCTATTCATCGACCTGGACCGGTTCAAGGCGATCAACGACGGGCTGGGTCACGCGGCCGGTGATGCCGTACTCCGGCAGGTGGCGTCGCGCCTGCTGTCGATCTGCGAGTCCGGCAACCTTCTTGCGCGGCTGGGCGGTGACGAGTTTCTGCTCATTGCCCAGGATAGCACTCGTGACGCCATCCATCGGCTATCGGAAAATATCTGCTCGACGATGCGCATGCCGATCGTGCTGACTGACGGCCGCGAAGTATACGTCGGGGCAAGTGTCGGCTATGCCTGTTTCCCAGAGGATGGCCGGTGCGGTGCGGATCTGGTACGTAATGCCGACGCGGCGATGGACAACGCCAAGGTACTGGGCCGCGATCGGGTTTGCGGTTATTCCCGAGAAATGACCGAGGCGGCAAACGAGCGTTTCGAGCTGGACAGAGCGCTACGCAAGGCCCTCGAAAACGACCAACTGGAACTGTTTTATCAGCCGCTGATCCAGGTACGCAGCCGTCGAGCAGTGGGCGTCGAGGCGCTGCTGCGCTGGCGCCATCCAGAGCGGGGGCTGGTGGGTCCTGACGTGTTCATCCCGCTGGCCGAGCAGAACGGACTGATCGTGCCGATCGGCCGTTGGGTGCTCAACGAAGCCTGTCGCCAGGCAAGGCTGTGGCAGCAGCAGGGGTTGGGGCTGGAGTCGATCGCCGTGAATCTCTCGCCGCGTCAATTCGTGCAGCAGGATGTCGTCGAGCTGGTCAGCTCTGCGCTGCGCGAAAGCGGGCTGCCGGCGAGCATGCTGGAACTGGAGATCACCGAGAGCGCGTTGATGACCAATGCCGAGCAGGGCGAGCAGACCCTGCATGAACTCAAGAACCTCGGAGTCGGTGTGGCCATCGATGACTTCGGGACGGGGTATTCATCCCTGGCGTATTTGCGTCGCTTCCCGCTTGATCGACTGAAGATCGACAAGAGCTTTCTGGCCGGCGTCCCGGAGCGCCTGGAAGATAACCAGTTGGTTACCACCATCCTCGACATGGCCGCCAACCTGCAGCTGGATGTCGTGGCGGAAGGGGTCGAAAACGAAGCACAGTGGCGCTTCCTGCAAAGTCGAGGCTGCAACGTCTGCCAGGGTTATCTCTTCGCGCGACCGATGCCGGCCGCGGAGTTGGTTGAATGGTTGATCAGGCAATAGCCGTGTCAGCGTGTCGCTACGAGGGTCGCGCGTAGCGGAGCCGGATACCCCTCGCATGTTCGCGAGGCATCATGCGCATCGAGAAAATCAGGCAGGGACTGAAAGCGCATCCAGTCAGTGGTGCGCTGCTCCTCGGTGCTGGTCCGGTTCAGATCAACGCAGCGTACGGAACTGAACCCGGCGCGGCGCACGAACCGCTCAAGCATGCTTACCGACGGCAGGAACCATACGTTGCGCATTTGTGCATAGCGATCTTCTGGCACCAGACAAGCGGTCTCGTCGCCTTCGATAACCAGGGTTTCCAGCACCAGTTCGCCGCCCGGCCGCAGGCAGGCCCGCAACTGCAGAAGGTGGTCGATCGGCGAGCGGCGGTGGTACAGCACTCCCATTGAGAACACCGTATCGAAGCCTTCGGTCGGCTCCGGCAGATCCTCCAGCGTGAACGGCAGCTGCCACACTGGTGCCTCCGGCAGGTACTTGCGCACCGCTTCGAACTGGGTCATGAACAGCAGGTTTGGGTCGACCCCGATTACCATGGCCGCGCCGGCACCCCACATACGCCACATGTAATACCCATTACCGCAGCCGACGTCGAGTATCCGCTTGCCATGCAGATCGAGGTGGGGCGCGACGCGCTGCCACTTCCAGTCCGAACGCCATTCCGTATCGATATGCACCCCGAACAACTCGAACGGACCCTTGCGCCACGGATGCAAACCGCGCAGCGCCTGTTCCAGTTGCGCACGGCTGGTGTCGTCGAGCTGATCTGACCGACCGACCCGAACACCGTCAGCAAGCTCGGCGGGACTTTCTACGTCCGGCAACTGTGCCAGGCATGCTTGCCAGCGGGGCAGGTCGCCATGCCGGCTGGCTAGTGCCAGACGCTGGTCTAGCGCAGCGGGCAGCGGATCGAGCCAATGTTCCAGGGACGTGTTGCGTAGCTGTTCGAAAAGCGGGCTGTAATCAATCACGGGTAGGCAATCATCGAGCAGAAGTTGAGACATTGAAACCAGGCGTGTGCGTGACCGAAGCCCGCATCGGTCAACCGTTGCATATGAGTTTCCAGCGTGTCGGGGATCATGACGTTTTCGATCGCACTGCGTTTCTGCGCTATTTCCAGATCGCTGTAGCCATTGGCTCGCTTGAATGCATAGTGCAGCTGCTCGAGGCTGTGCTGGGTCGCTTCGTCGGCAAAGCGCAGCTTTTCGGAAAGAATCAATACGCCGCCGGGCAACAGTGCCTGGCGTATCCGCTGCAGCAGCTCGAGGCGCTGCTCGGGCGATATGAACTGCAAGGTGAAATTGAGTACCACGACGGAGCAGGGCCGGAGTTCCAGTGCCGTGATATCAGCTTCGATGACCTCCACCGGACAAAGCTCTTCCACCATCGAGTCCTGGGCGATCATGTATTCACGGCAGCGCTCGACCATCGCCGCGGCGTTGTCGACTGCGGTGATCCGGCAAGCGTCGGCGCTAACGTGGCGGCGCATCGACTGGGTCGCTGCCCCCAATGAACAGCCGAGGTCGTAGATGCGCGTGCCGGCCTGCGCGTGTTGTCCAGCAATGAGGCCGATGCTCTCGACGATGGTTGGGTAACCCGGCACGGATCGCTTGATCATGTCGGGAAAGACACGCGCCACATCGTGATCAAAGACGAAATCCGCCACGCGGGCCTGGCGAGTGGCGAACAGATTGTCGATGTGTGTCATGGCTGACGCTCGCAGTCGGGCAAAGCGCGATTCTACCGCAAGCTACCGGACATGACAGGACACTTGAACGGCCGGCTCGCTAACGGCAAGATGTGCGCATTGCGTCATGTTTACGTCTCTAGAGCTCTTTTCGCTGGTTTGTTGGAGCTTTTTTTGACGGATGGCGTGGGATTGTTCAGAATTTACTTCGCGTGATGGCATAATGATATCCAAGCATTCCCTCCGATTATGCCAGCGCAGGGACTCCCGCAGCGGGATGCGACGGACAGCATCGTTGAATGCAGGCCCATGCCTGCCATTCGTATGAATGAGGAATTGGTATGGCCGTGAAACGCCAGATAGTGTGGGGCGTCGCATCATTTGCGGCGTTGTATGTCGGCGTGGCCAGCGCACTGGGCCTGGGTGAGTTGAAACTCGACTCCGCGCTGAACCAGCCGCTCGATGCCACCATCGTCGTGCAGGGCGGTGAAAACCTCGATCCGACGGACATTCGTGTCAGCCTCGCAGATCCCGCTGCATTTCGTAATGCCGGACTGGACCGCCCGCATTTCCTCACCGAGTTGCGTTTCACGCCGACCGTTCAGAACAATCAACTGGTAGTTCGGGTACAGTCCCCGGCGCCCGTGCGTGAGCCTTACCTGAATTTTCTCGTCGAGTTGCGGCGTCCTAATGGGCGCTTACTGCGCGAATACACGCTGTTGCTCGACCCGCCGCTGTATCAGCCATCGAGCCCGGCCCAGCCCAGGCCTTTCGCCGCGCCGGCCACCAGCCCGGTGCGCGATAGCCGTCCGGCCAGCGCTGCGTCCACTCAGCCGAGGGCGTCCTCCGCAGCGGCATCGCTGCCCCAGTTGAGCCCGGCTGCCGATGCAGGCCAGTATCGTACCGCTGCGGGCGACAGCCTGTGGAGCATTGCATCCCGGGCGCGACCCAGCGAAGCCGTGTCCATTGCCGAGACGATGCGCGCTATACGCGCACTGAATCCCGATGCCTTCATTGATGGTGATCCCAGCCGGCTGCGTGTCGGCGAAGTGCTCACTCTGCCCACGGCTGAACAGCTCGGAGTGACCGGAGGTGTCTCAGTAGCGGTGGATGCCCCGGAGCGTGCACAACCAGATGAAACGCCCGCGCCGCTGATTCAGCCGCGCCGTGCCGCGCAGACATCATCGAGCACCGAAGGTGATGCCAGCCCGGGGAGCGCTATCGCTGCAGACCAGCGCGACAGGACCAACAGCACCGAGCCGGCCACCGCCCGCCTGCGTATCGAGGAGGAAGCTCTGCCCCAGCAGACCGGGGAGGACGCTGCGGTACTGGCCGAACGGTTGCGCAGCCTCGAGGCGCGTTTCAATGTGATGCTCGACGAACTCGATGCCCGCGATCGCCAGATCGCCAGCCTGCAAGCCGAGCTGGAAATCCTCCGTCAGGCGCAGGAGGCAGAAGGTGACAACACCGAGGGCGAAGGCGCTAACACGTCCGGGCCCGTTCTGACGCAAGCCGAAGGTACTGAAGGAGCCGTGTCCGCGACGGGGAATGAAAATCCCGCGTCCGGTGCAATCGATGCTGAAGTCCTGCCTGTACTCGCCGAGACACCTGAGCAGCCCATGGCCGATGCGGTCGAGCCACAGGAAGTCGAGTCTCAGGACGGCGTCCTCTCTCGTTGGTGGCCGGCGTTGCTTGGCCTGCTGGCGGTTCTGCTGGGGCTGCTGTTCTTCGCCCGTAAGCGCGCCGACGAGGATGACCAAGCGGAGCCGGAAGAACAGCCCATGCCGGCGCAGCCGACCCGGGTTGCTCCAGAAGCTGCGGCGCCGCTGGCTGCAGCGATCGCATCGAATCCGTCGTCCCGACCCGCTAGCGTCCGCGCAGCGCCCAAACCGGTGGATCCGCTCGATGGTGTCGAGTTGTACATCACCTATGGTCGCTTTGCAGAAGCCCGAAGCATGCTCGACAGGGCGATTGCCGACCAGCCGGACAGGCTCGACCTTCGCTACAAGCAGCTGCGAGTACTGGGCGAACTGGGCGACGCGCGTGCATTCAGCCTGCAGGAACAACGGATTCTGCAGAAGGGTGGTGATAGCGGACGGATCGAGCAAATCAAGGCGCGCTTTCCGAAGCTTTTCGCTTCCAACGATTCCGACATGGTCGAACACGTCGACCATCTCGAGCCCCTGTTACCGGATGAGCCTGCTTCTGAAGTCGAAGATCGGACCGCCAGGGAAAAAGCTGAGGATTTCACCGCTACCCAGCTGAACCTCAATGACTTCACGCTCGACCCGGATTGGGATCTGATCGAGGGCTTGACATCAGCGCCGCCACGCGAGGGCGGTGCAGGTGCAGGTCCCGCCGCGGTAGATGAAAGCTTCGAGAGCAGTCTGCACGAGTTTCCGGAGATCGAGGAGCTTGATGACGAGCACCACGAGCACTTCCCAAACATCCGCAAGGACGACAAGCCTCGCTCCGACGACAGATGACCGGCCTTGCTGATTTTAAAAAAGGGCGACCTCCGGGTCGCCCTTTTCATTTTGCCACTCAAGCGAACAGGCGCTTGGCGACATCCTTGTAATGGCTGGCAAAGTGAATGGTCATCCCCTCGGTCAGATATTCCGGTAATTCTTCGAAATCTCCTCGATTAGCTTCGGGCAGGATCAGCTCGAAGATGGATTGTCGCCGCGCGGCGATGACCTTTTCGCGAATCCCGCCCACTGGCAATACCTGACCGGTAAGCGTAATTTCGCCGGTCATGGCAAGGCCCGGCCGAGGTGCCTCGTTGCGTGCAAGCGAGAGCAGGGCGCTGGTGATCGTGACGCCCGCGCTGGGGCCATCCTTGGGCGTAGCGCCTTCCGGAACATGCAAATGCACGAAGGCCTCGTCGAAAAAGGTTTTGTCCGCCTTGTAACGTTCAAGGTTGGCACAGAGATAGCTGTAGGCGATCTCCGCCGACTCTTTCATGACATCGCCGAGTTTGCCGGTCAGCTTGAAGCCACGGTTCAGCGTGTGAATGCGCGTGGCCTCCACAGGCAGCGTTGCACCGCCCATTGAGGTCCAGGCCAGACCGGTAATGACGCCAACCCCTTTGAGCGTTTTTTCCACCCGGAAGGCCGGGGTACCCAGAAGGCCCTTGAGATCCTCCGGCTTGATACTGATTTTCGCATCCGGCTGCTCAAGCAGGGTGACCACTGACTTGCGCACCACCTTCGCCAGCTGTTTCTCCAGATTGCGTACGCCAGCCTCGCGGGCATAACCCTCGATCACCTGACGCATGGCCTTGTCGCTGATGCGCAACTGGCCCTTGCGCACGCCAGCGCGTTCCAGTTGCCTGGGCCAGAGGTGCTGTTTGGCGATCGCCAGCTTTTCCTCGGCGATGTAGCCGGAGAGACGGATCACGTCCATCCGGTCGAGTAGCGGGCCGGGAATCGAATCCAGGGTATTGGCCGTGCAGACGAACAGCACCTTAGACAGATCCAGACGCAGGTCGAGGTAATGATCGAGAAACTCGCCGTTCTGCTCAGGGTCGAGGGTCTCCAGCAAGGCCGAGGCCGGATCGCCCTGGTGGCTTGATCCAAGCTTGTCGATCTCATCGAGCATGATTACCGGATTCATGACCTTTACGTCCTTCAGCGCCTGGACGAACTTGCCCGGCATGGCGCCGATGTAGGTGCGTCGATGACCTTTGATCTCGGCCTCGTCACGCATACCGCCAACGCTGAAGCGGTAGAACGGCCGGCCCAGGCTCTCGGCAATCGAGTGTCCTATGCTGGTTTTGCCCACGCCGGGTGGGCCGACCAGCAGAACGATCGAGCCGGCGACCGATCCGCGATAAGCGCCCACTGCGAGAAACTCGAGGATGCGAGCCTTCACGTCTTCCAGTCCGCTGTGATCGCGGTCCAGCACCTTACGGGCATGCTGGATATCGAGCTTGTCTTCGTGAGTCACGCCCCAGGGCATCGCGGTGGCCCAGTCCAGATAGTTGCGCGTCACGCCGTATTCCGGCGATCCGGTTTCCAGCACCGACAGTTTCGCCAGCTCCTCGTCGATCTTGGTGCGCACGGTATCAGGCAACGTCTTGCCCTCGAGCCGCTCGCGAAACTGTTCGACGTCGGCGGTCCGGTCATCCTTGGAGAGTCCCAGTTCGCGCTGGATGATCTTCAGTTGTTCCTTGAGGAAGAATTTGCGCTGATGTTCGGAGATGGTGCGATTGACCTCGGCGCTGATTTCGCCTTGCAGTCTCGCGACATCGATTTCCTTCTTCAGCAGCACCAGGACCTTCTCCATACGACGCAGGATCGGAACAGTGTCGAGTACATCCTGCAGTTCGCCGGGTTTTGCCGACGTCAGCGCAGCGGCGAAGTCCGACAGCGGTGACGGCTGGTTCGGGCTGAAGCGGTTGAGATAGTTCTTCAGTTCTTCGCTGTATAGCGGATTGAGCGGCAGTAATTCCTTGATCGCATTGATCAGTGCCATCGCGTAGGCGCGTACTTCGTCGCGTTCGTCTGCTGGCGGCTCGGGATATTCCACCTCCACCAGATAGGGCGGTTTGCGGCTGAGCCATTGGGTGATCCGTACGCGAGTCAGCCCCTGGGCGATGAACTGGATTTTGCCGTCTTCCTTCACGGCGTGATGGATCTTTACGGCGCACCCGGTTTGCGGCAGATCCTCGCTGTCCAACGGACCGCTCTCGCCGAGTGGCGCATCGACGTAGAACAACGACAGGGCATGGTGGGGCGTATTCGATACCCGATCGATGGTTTCTGCCCAGGGAGTCTCGTTGACCACCACGGGCATCACCTGGGCGGGAAAGAACGGGCGGTTGTGGACCGGCAACAGGTAAAGCCTGTCGGGCAATCGCTGGTTCGGAATGACCAGCCCAGTGCCCGGCTGAAACCCGGTCTCCGGCTCCTGGCCTTCGATGATGTCTGGTTGAACGTTATCGTGCTCGGTCATCTACGCTACCTGTTCGGCGATGGATATGCCTACTGAGATGGTGGCGAGCGCCGAACAATTCAATCCGATCGATCTGGTTGTGACCTGACTCTGCGAGGACTACCATCACCTATGACCAGCAACGATGCCGTTTCATGCCGAAAACCAGGATTCTCGACCTTCCAGTAAAGAGCATCAGCCACGCCCATCCCGAGCACCAACTCGTGGTTGGCCTCGATGGCTGCGCAGATTTCGAGATCGCCGGGGCAGGGGCTGAGGTCAGCCGGCTCCACGCGTGCATCGTGCCGGGCGATGCGGCCCATGCCTTTTCTGGCCGCAGTGGTAACCGCATGCTGATCCTCGACGTTGCGCTGCACGAATTCGGTGATCGCGAATCAAGCCTGCAGCGACTCTTCGACAAGCCTCGCTTCGTCAATCTGGATGCTCGGCTGCATGGTCTGCTGGATTTCGCTTCCGTCGAGCTTGGTCAACAATCAAGCGATACGCCGCTCGCATGGCATCTGGGCAACACCCTGCTTCATGCGATCGGCGACCAGCTCGACGCATCTCCCGTGTCGCGCAGACCAACGCTGGACGTCGAAACCTTGAAGCAATACGTGATGAAGTACCTGGACAAACCGATCAGCGTCGAAGATCTAGCCAGACAGGTTCACATCAGCCCCAGTCATTTCTATTCCGTGTTCCGTCGCGCAACGGGTCACACCCCGCACCAGTACGTGCAGATCTGTCGGGTGCGCCAGGCCGCAAGCTGGCTCCGCGAGGGTCAGTTATCCATCGCGGAGGTGGCGAACCGCAGCGGCTTCTGCAGTCAGAGCGCGCTTACTCACGCCACGCGGCGGCATCTCGGACTCACTCCCGGGGCGATTCGGCAGGGCTTGCCCGCCGCTTCGTAGGTTTTCACAAGGCTTTCCGAGTTTTTTGCAAGAAGACGTCCGGTTTCGCTCCTACATTGGTCAGATGGCGCATTGCTTGATTTCGAGTGATGACAGCCACGAACAATGAATTCGATTCGCCGCCCGGGCGACCCTGAGCTAGGGTTACTGCAGGCGAATCCTTTTGTCCGGCAGCGTGCCGGGCGCGATTGGAGCGTGCCAGATGTTCAAAGCCAGTGAAGTGCTCGACGGTCAATTTCTTTCAGACGATCCTGAAGCGCTGTTCAGCGCCTTAAGCGCGACCTACGCCGTAGACGAAAACGCTTACCTCACCGAACTCATCACACTGGCCGAACCGGCCGATGCCGCTGCCTTGTCCGGTCGCGCACGCAAGCTGATCGAAGCCGTGCGCAAGCGGGACAATGCCGTGGACAGTATCGACGCGTTGCTGCAGCAATACAGTCTCGATACCCAGGAAGGCATCATGCTGATGTGTCTGGCCGAAGCCTTGCTTCGAGTCCCGGATTCGGAGACGGCCGATGCGCTGATCCGCGACAAGCTCAACGCCGCGCAGTGGGATCGTCACCTGGGCCAAAGTGAGCACACCCTGGTCAACGCTGCCGCATGGGGGCTGGTCATGACCGGCCGCGTGGTGAAAATGGACAAGCGCCAGGATGGCACTCCGGGCACGGTACTCGGCAAGTTGCTCAAGCGCAGCGGCGAACCGGTCATCCGTACCGCCATGCTGCAGGCCATGCGCATAATGGGCCGCCAGTTCGTACTCGGCCGTACCATCAAGGAAGCATTGAAGAACGGCAAGCCGCAGCGCGACGCCGGTTATACCTATTCCTTCGACATGCTCGGCGAGGCCGCGCTCACCCGCGCTGATGCCGATCGTTACCGGCAGGATTACAGCGACGCGATTCGCGCCATCGCCGAAGACAAATACAAGGGCAAGAGCCCGCGACCGACCATTTCGATCAAGTTGTCCGCACTGCATCCACACTACGAGCCGGCCCGCGAGAAACAGGTACTGCGCGAGTTGGGCGCGACACTGCTGGAGCTGGTGCGACAGGCGCGTGCAGGCGATGTCGGCATCACCATCGATGCAGAGGAAGCCGACCGGCTGGAGCTGTCGCTGAAACTGTTCCGCGAGGTCTACCAGCACCCCGACGTGCGAGGCTGGGGCAATTTCGGTCTGGTGGTCCAGGCCTATTCCAAGCGTGCGCTGCCGGTCCTGGCCTGGCTGACCCAGCTAGCCAAAGAACAGGGGGACCAGATCCCGGTTCGCCTGGTCAAGGGCGCTTACTGGGACACCGAAATCAAACTGTGCCAGCAGGCTGGGCTCGACGGTTACCCGGTGTTTACCCGCAAGGAAGCGACCGACGTCTCCTATCTTGCCTGTGCCCGCTACTTGCTGAGCCCGCTGACGGCTGGTCTGATCTATCCGCAGTTCGCTACCCACAATGCGCACACCGTCACCTGCATTCTCGATATGGGTCGCGGTCAGGAATTCGAGTTCCAGCGCCTGCATGGCATGGGCGACGCGCTGTACGACACCGTTATCGACGAAGTCGGCTGCCCGGTCCGCATCTACGCGCCGGTCGGGGCGCACAAGGATCTGCTTCCGTATCTCGTGCGCCGGCTGCTGGAGAACGGCGCCAACTCGTCGTTCGTGCATAAGCTGGTTGACCACCGGGTGCCAGTCGATACGTTGATCGAGCATCCAGTGGAGCGGCTGCGCCAATATTCGAGCCTGGCCAACGATCGGATTCCGTTGCCGCAGGCTATCTACGGTCCGGAGCGGCGCAATTCCCGCGGCATCAACATGAACGTGCAAAGCCAGTGGCTGCCACTCAAGCAGGAACTGGATGAGCATCTGGCGAGGACCTGGACCGGAGCGCCGATCGTCAGCGGCAAGCATCTGCAGGGCGAGGCGCGACCGGTGATGTGCCCTTATCAACTCGATCATCAAGTGGGCGAAGTTATCTGGGCGACCGGTGAGCAAACCCGTGATGCGATCACCGGGCTCTCGGCGGCCTTCGCGCAGTGGAACGCCACGCCTGTCGACACTCGCGCTTCGATTCTCGAGCGCACCGCTGATCTGCTCGAACAGAACATGCCGGAACTCATGGCCCTCTGCAGCCGAGAGGCGGGCAAGAGTTTGCAGGACGGCATCGACGAGGTGCGTGAAGCCGTCGATTTCTGTCGGT
The DNA here is from genome assembly GCF_900104945.1 of Halopseudomonas xinjiangensis. NCBI lineage: Bacteria > Pseudomonadati > Pseudomonadota > Gammaproteobacteria > Pseudomonadales > Pseudomonadaceae > Halopseudomonas > Halopseudomonas xinjiangensis. The sequence continues at coordinate 1,124,801 of NZ_LT629736.1, forward strand.
TCTATGCGCAGCAGGCTCGGCAGCGCTTCGCGGTGATCACCTTGCCAGGGCCCACCGGCGAAAGTAACGAGCTTTATCTGCAGGGCAGGGGCGTGTTCGCCTGCATCAGCCCGTGGAATTTCCCTCTGGCGATTTTCCTCGGTCAGGTATCGGCGGCGCTGGTCTCGGGCAACACCGTCGTCGCCAAGCCCGCCGAACAGGCCAGCCTGGTCGCGGTGCGCTGCGTCGAGCTGATGCTCCACGCAGGCTTGCCAGGCGAGGTCATCGCGCTGCTGCCGGGCGACGGCGCCCAGGTCGGTAGTGTGATCAGTTCTGATCCGCGAGTCGCAGGCGTGGCCTTCACCGGCTCGACGCAAACTGCGCACATCATCAACCGCGCATTGGCTGCACGCGACAGCGCGATCGCGCCGATGATTGCCGAAACCGGTGGGCAAAATGCGATGCTGGTCGACTCCACCGCGTTGCCGGAGCAGGTGATCAAGGACGTCCTGCATTCTTCTTTCACCAGCGCCGGTCAGCGCTGTTCGGCACTGCGTGTGCTGTTCATTCAGGAAGATATCGCCGAGCGGGTGATGGCGCTGCTCAAGGGTGCCATGGCCGAGCTGCATATCGGCGATCCATCGCGGCGGGATACCGACGTCGGCCCGGTGATCGACGCCGAGGCGCGCGACGGGCTGCGCGAGCACGTCAAGCGCATGAAAGACGCTGGTTACCTCATCGCCGAAGCGTCGATGCCCGAAGGGCTGAACGGGCACTTCCTGGCGCCGGTGGCATTCCGTCTGAAGAGCATCAGCGAGCTGGACCGCGAGCATTTCGGGCCGGTACTGCACCTGATCACCTGGCGTCACGACCAGCTCGACCAGATTATCGACGAAATCAACGCCACCGGGTTTGGCCTGACGCTGGGCATTCACAGCCGCAACGAAGACACCGCGCGCTACATCGATCAGCGGGTCCGCATCGGTAACGTCTACGTTAACCGGAACCAGATTGGCGCGGTGGTCGGGGTCCAGCCCTTCGGTGGGCAAGGGCTGTCCGGTACCGGGCCGAAGGCTGGCGGACCGCATTATCTGCTACGATTCGCCACCGAACGGACCCGTACTATCAATACGACAGCAGTGGGCGGCAATGCCAGCCTGTTGTCGCTGGGTAACGGTGAGCCATGAGCACTGGCCGGTTCCAGGCGGAGCCGGCAGCAAAGGGAGTGGAACGTCTCCCATACCAATAACAGGACAGGGATTGTCCGCAAGGAGATAAGCAAAATGACAGGTAACATCGGCACCGTCAGTGCCACCTTCGCAGTGTATATCGCGGTAATGCTCCTGTTGGGTTACGTCGCCTATAAACGCACGACCAACCTTTCCGACTATATCCTTGGCGGCCGAACCCTGGGCCCTGGCACGGCAGCGCTTTCGGCCGGTGCATCGGACATGAGCGGATGGTTGCTGTTGGGTCTGCCGGGTTATGCGATGGCTGCGGGCTATGAGGCTACCTGGATCGCCGCGGGCCTGTTGATCGGCACCTGGTTGAATTGGCTGATCGTCTCGCGTCGCCTGCGTGTTTATTCCCACGCCGTCAACGACTCGCTGACCCTGCCGGCCTACTTCGAATTTCGCTTCGAAGACAAGACCCGGCTGCTGCGAGTGATCTCGGCGATCTTCATTCTGCTGTTTTTCCTGTTCTACACCAGCTCCGGTCTGGTAGCGGCCGGCAAGCTGTTCGAAAGCACCTTCGGCCTTGATTATCGAATCGCCGTGGTCCTGGGGACGCTGATCATCGTTTCCTATACCTTCTTCGGTGGTTTCCTCGCGGTGTCCTGGACCGACGTCATACAGGGTCTGCTGATGGCCGCGGCGCTGGTGGTGGTGCCGATCTTGGCGCTGAATAGCGTAGGGGGCTGGGACCAGGCGCAGGCGTCGATGGAAGCCAGCAATCCGAACCTGCTGACCTTCTTCACCGATGTCGAGGGGGAGTCGCTGGGCTTCGTCGCGATCATTTCGCTGCTTGGCTGGGGCCTGGGCTATTTTGGCCAGCCGCACGTGCTGGCGCGCTTCAAGGCGATCGGTGACGACGCTGCGCTGCCGACCGCACGCCGCATCGCGGTTGTCTGGACCGCCGTGTGCCTGGTCGCTGCGCTGTTCACTGGCTGGATCGGCATCGGCTATTTTGGTGCCGAAAGTCTGGCGGACACCGAAACCGTGTTCCTCGCCCTGATTCAGGCGCTGACCCATCCGATCGTTGCCGGCATCCTGCTCGCTGCGGTGCTGGCGGCAATCATGTCTACGGCCGACTCGCAGTTGCTGGTATCTTCATCCGCGCTGGCCGAGGACTTCTACAAGGCGCTGTTCCGTCGTGACGCGTCTCAGCAACAGTTGGTATGGGTAGGCCGATTCGCCGTTGTCGGTATCGCCGTCATCGCGCTGATTTTCGCTTTCGATCCGGAAAGCACCGTGCTGGGACTGGTGTCCTATGCCTGGGCAGGTTTCGGTGCGGCGTTCGGCCCGGCGATACTGCTATCGCTGTTCTGGAAGCGCATGAACCGCAATGGCGCACTGGCAGGCATCATTGTCGGCGGCGTAACGGTCGTGATCTGGAAGCAGATCGACACGATCGGCCTTTACGAGATCATTCCCGGCTTCATTCTTGCCACCGTGGCAATCGTGATCGTATCGCTGGTCACCGCGCCTCCTTCGGCCTCGATCGAGCGTACCTTCGACGACGTGGCAGGGCGCTACTGATAGAGCCTGCACCGCTGCCGCCCGGCAGCGGTGTCCTTTTCCCGGACTGTTGTGCCACGCGCAACAGTCTTTTTCCGCCTGGCCGGCTTGTTCTAGCGCGTTAGCTGCTCTCTAATACGGACTGACTCGTCAGTCCATTAGCGAAACTCCATGCCAGACCGACCCAGCACGCCCGCAAGACGCCAGCGCAAATCCGCTGAGCAACGCCGGGAAGACATTCTCGTTGCCGCCGGCAAGGTGTTCGCGCAGCACGGTTTTCGCTGCGCGGAAGTACAGCAGATTGCGGACCTGGCCGGCATCGGCAAGGGCACCATTTACCGGTTTTACACAACCAAGGATGAGTTGTTCAAAGCCGCAGTCGAGGCTGCCATGCAGCGGCTCACGGGCAAGGTCGATACAGCGATCGAGCATTACGATGATCCGCTGGAACAACTGCGTGCTGCGTTTCGCGCCTATATCGAGTTCTTTCAGGATCATCCGGAAGTCGTCGAGCTGTTCGTGCATGAGCGAGCCGAGTTGCGCGGGAGCAAGCCGTTGTATTTCGTTTACTCCGACGCGCGGCGCCTGCGCTGGGTCGGCATATGTCAAAAACTGATCGATGCGCGTGATTGTCGGGTGACCGATGCCGAGCTGATCCTCGATGCGCTTGCCAACCTGGCCTATGGCAGCGTGTTCGCCAGCCGGATATCCGGACGCGACGACTCGCCGGACGACGAGGCCGAGAAACTGCTGGATCTGCTGTTTCACGGCATCCTCGGGCAACACTGACCATGATTCATCCGGCGTTGCTGCCGGACCAAAGATAACGACCAAGACGGAAATCAACATGAACTTGCGAGCCATCATTCCCGCGTTACCGCTTCGTTCAGCCTCGCGGCTGCTTGGCGTGACGACCGTCGCAGTCCTGCTCGGTGCGTGCGGCGGCGAGGAGCAGCCGGCCCAGGGGCAGAATCGCCCGGCGCCGGTCGTAACGACGCAGGAAGTGCAGCGTTCGGACGCACAGATGATCCAGGAATACCCGGCGCGGATCCGCGGCGCACGCGAAACGGAAGTGCGCGCGCGCATCTCCGGAGTACTGCTGGAGCGAGCCTATCAGGAAGGCGCGCATGTCGAAGAGGGTGATCTGCTGTTCCGCATCGACCCGACGCCGATGCGTATTCAGCTCAAGCAGGCCGAGGCGGCATTGGCCAATGCTCGTGCGGAGCAACGTCAGGCCGAGCGTGACTGGAAGCGCGCCGAACAATTGTTCGAACGTGGTGCTCTGAGCGCCAGTGAGCGCGATCGGATCCGCTCGCAGCTGGATTTTGCCGAGGCGGGGATGGCTCAGGCACAGGCGCAGCACGATGAGGCCAGGCTGAATCTGTCGTATACCGAAGTCCTCGCTCCGATCACCGGCGCGACCAGCCTGGAAGTGCTGCCCGAAGGCAGCTTGCTGGGCGTAGGCAGTCTGTTGACCACCGTGGTGCAGCAGGATCCGGTGCACATCATCTTCGCCTTGCCCGAACGCGATGCGGCGATTCAGCGCGCTGCACGTGTCGATGACACGTCTCTCGACTCGCACGTCGATATCCTGCTGCCGGATGGTTCGGTCTATCAGCGCCAGGCCAGCGTCGATTTCACCGCCAACAGCATCGACAGCGCCACTGGCACCATCACCGTTCGCGCCGTGGTCGATAATCCCGACCAACAGCTGATCCCGGGCCAGTTCGTTCGCGCCCGCGTGTTGCTGCGTCGGTTTGAAGACCAGATACTGGTGCCGACCGAGGCCGTGGGCGCTGACGCGCGCGGACCCAACGTCTGGGTCATCGACTCAGAATCCAAGGCTGAACTGCGGCCGGTGCGCACCGGCACGGTCATTGGCGATCGACAGGTGATCGAAGAAGGCCTTCAGCCAGGCGATCGCGTGGTGATCAATGGACAGGTTGGCTTGCAGCCCGGCATGCCGGTGCGCATCGCCGGCGACGAGCCGGCCAACGCTGCCGGCCGGGAGTAAGCGGCATGTTCCAGTTCTTCATTGATCGCCCGATCTTCTCCACCGTTCTGTCGATCCTGATTCTGATTGGCGGTGGTGCGTCGCTATGGCAGTTACCCGTCGAGCAATATCCGGAGGTCGTTCCGCCGCAGATCGTTGTACAGGCGACCTATCCAGGTGCCAGCGCGCAGGTCATCGCCGACACGGTGTCGGCCCCGCTCGAGCAGGCCATCAACGGCGTAGACGACATGTTGTACATGGAGTCGTATACCGCTGACTCCGGTGCCATGCAGCTGACCATTTCCTTTCGTATCGGGACCGATCCGGACCAGGCGACCATCAACGTCAACAACCGCGTCCAGCGGGCAACGGCCAAGCTGCCGCAAGAGGTGCGAGACCTGGGCGTATCGGTCCAGGCGCGTTCGACCTCGCTGTTGCAGGTCATTACGCTGTCCTCGGAAACCGGGCGCATGGGCACGCTGCCGATCAGCAACTACGCTCTGCTCAACGTGCTGGACGAGCTGGTACGTTTACCCGGGGTAGGCGACGCGGCACTGTTCGGCGCGCAGGACTATTCCATGCGCATCTGGCTGCGGCCGGACAAGCTCGCCGAGTATGGCCTGACCCCGAGCGATGTGGCGGCGGCGCTACGTGAGCAGAACGCCCAGTTTGCTGCCGGTCGGATCGGTGCCGAGCCGGCGCCGGACGATCAGGCGTTCACCTTCAGCGTCAGCACGCCAGGGCGCATGGTGTCGCCGGAGGACTTCGAGCGGATCATTCTGCGCAGCGACGCAGATGGCGCCACGCTACGCCTCGGTGACGTCGCTCGCGCCGAGCTGGGTGCGCAGAGCTACGACTTCACCGCAACGTTCAATGCCAAGGCAGCGGTGCCGATCGGCGTCTACACCCAGCCGGGTGCCAATGCGCTGGACACGGCTGCAGCGGTTCGTGAGGCCATGGCTGACCTGTCCGGACGCTTCCCGTCGGACCTGCGCTACGACATCCCCTACGACACCACTCTGTTTATCGACGTGTCGATTCGGGAGGTGATCATCACCTTCATTCAGGCTCTGCTGTTGGTGGTATTGGTCACGTTCCTGTTCCTGCAGCATTTGAAGGCGACGCTCATTCCACTCGTGGCGATTCCGGTTTCGCTGATCGGTACATTCGCGGGCATGTATCTGCTGGGCTTTTCGATCAACCTGTTGACGCTGTTCGGGTTGATTCTGGCCATCGGTGTGGTGGTCGACAACGCCATCATCGTCATGGAGAACGCCGAACGACTGATCAAGGAAGAAGGTCTGTCGGCATATGAAGCGGCCAGCAAGACCATGACGCAGGTATCGGGTGCGGTAGTCGGTTCGACCCTGGTTCTGGTGGCGGTGTTCGCGCCGGTAGCCTTTCTCGGCGGCTTGAGTGGTGAGCTTTACCGCCAGTTCGCCATCACCATTGCTGTGTCGGTGATGCTCTCCGGTGTAGTCGCGCTGACGCTGAGCCCGGTCATGTGCGCGTTGCTGTTGAGCCGGGAGGAAACCGAGCCTTCGAAGTACTTCGCCTGGTTCAACAACGGCTTCGACCGGCTGACGGATGGTTTCGCCTCCACCGTCGGTTGGATGTTGCGGCATGCAGTCGTGTCGCTGGTGCTGTTCATCGTCCTGATCGGCTCGACTGTCTTCATGCTCAATCGCATGTCTGGCGGCCTGGTGCCGCAAGAAGACCAGGGTTTCCTGATCACGGTGTTTCAACTACCACCGGTTTCTGCACTGGGCCGGACCGAAACCGTACGAGACGACCTGGCACGGAAGGTCGTCGATATGGAAGAGGTCAATGGCATCACTGCGTTTGCCGGTTTCGACATCCTCAACCGCGGGTTGAAGACCAACACCGGGGTGGGTTTCGTAACGCTGATTGACTGGGACGAACGGCCCGGTCCGGAGCACGGCGTAGAGGCCGTCGCCGGTCGCATCATGGGCCTCGGTGCCGGGATCCAGGAAGCAAACGTCATGGCCTTCGCGCCGCCGCCCATCCGAGGCTTGTCGCTCACCGGAGGCGTGGAGGGGTATCTGCAGGTTCGCGGGAACAGTGACCCGGTGAAACTCAAGGAGGAGGCCGACAAGCTTCTCGCCGCCGCTCGCGAGCGTCCGGAGCTGACCAATGTTCGAGCCGCAGTGAATGTCGGCGTGCCTCGTTTCGAAGCCAAGGTGGACTGGGACAAGGCCAAGGCGATGGGCATCGCCATCAACGATATCTTCACGACCATGCGTAGCACTTTCGGCGCGCTGTACGTCAATGACTTCACTCTGCAGGGTCGTAACTGGCAGGTGAACATGCAGGCCGAAGGCGAGTTCCGGAGCAACCCCGACGATCTGCGTCGCGTCTTCGTGCGCTCCGGCAGCGGCGAGCTGGTTCCGCTCAGCACCATCGTTACCCTCGAGCAGACCCAGGGCATCGACAGCGTCAGCCGCTTCAATATGTACCAGGCGACCAAGATCACCGCCGACCCTGCGCCCGGGTACAACACGGCCGCGGCGCTGGCCGCCATACAGGAGGTTGGCGCTGAGGCTCTGGGTGGTCAGGCACAGCTCGGCTGGATTGGTGAGGCCTACCAAATCGTCGACGCCGCTTCGGCAGGGGGCATCGCTTTCGCTCTGGGGATCATCATGGTGTTCCTGATTCTGGCCGCGCAGTACGAGCGCTGGAGTCTGCCGCTGGCGGTCGCCACAGCGATTCCCTTCGGTGTCTTCGGGGCGGTGATCGCTTCCATGCTGCGCGGCTTCCCCAACGATATCTATTTCCAGGTAGGGCTACTGGTGTTGATCGGTCTGGCTGCGAAAAACGCGATCCTCATCGTCGAGTTCGCCGCACAGAACCGCAAGGAGGGTATGGAGCCCTTCGATGCCGCTCTGACAGCCGCTCGCCAGCGCTTCAGGGCGATCATGATGACTGCCCTGACCTTCATCATTGGCAGCCTGCCGCTGGCGTTTAGCAGCGGTGCCGGGGCGGTGAGCCGGCAGGAGATTGGTACTGTGGTGGTCGGCGGGATGATTGCGGCGAGTACGCTGGCGTTGATTTTCGTACCGGTGTTCTACATGGTGCTGGAGCAGCGCGGCTTCAGGCGCAAGGCCTGAACGGACGGTCCGGGGCCCATGCCCCGGACATTCCCTGTCAGCTCTTCGGCTGTGTCCAGCCGGGGATCATCGCCAGAACGAAGCTGTACTCTTCCGCCAGCTCCCGGATCGCCTGATAGCGGCCACTCGCACCACCGTGACCCGCGGCCATCTGGGTTCTCAACAGCAACGGGTTCTGGTCGGTTTTCATGTAACGCAGCTTCGCTACCCACTTCGCTGCCTCCCAGTACTGCACTCGCATGTCGTGGTAGCCGGCTGTGACGAACAGGGCAGGGTAGGCTTGCGATTTCACCTGCTCGTAGGGTGCGTAGCCTTTGATCCGCTCGGCCACCTCCGGCTCGTTCGGATCGCCCCATTCTTCGTACTCACCGATCGTCAACGGCAGGTCAGGGTTGTTCATGGTGTTCCACACGTCGACGAAGGGAACGTCGGCAACCCCGGCGGCGAATAGTTCCGGACGCTGGTTGATGACGTTACCGATCAGCAAGCCGCCTGCGCTTCCGCCGGCGATAACCAGGCGATCGCGGTCGGTGACCTTGCTGTCCAGCAGCTCTTCGGCGCATGCGATGAAATCAGTAAAGGTGTTGTGCTTGTGTTCCAGCTTGCCAGCCAGATACCAGGCTTCGCCCATGTCTGCGCCGCCGCGGATATGGGCGATAGCGAAGATCCAGCCGCGGTCGAGTAGCGAAAGCCGGGCGTGGGAGAACCAGGGATCCATACTGGCGCCGTAGGAACCATACCCATACAGATACAGCGGAGCGGGTCGCTCGAACGCTTCCGGCCGACCAACCAGGCTGACGGGCACCCGGGTGCCGTCTGGCGCGGTAGCCCAGTGGCGCGCTACCCGGTAATCGTCCGCGCTGAACGTCCCTTCGACAGGTGTACGCTTGAGTACCGACTGCTCTCCCGTAGCCAGGCGCAGCGCTCGGATCTCTGCGGGCCGGTTGAGCGACTCATAACGGATCCGTAGCCTTTCACTGTCGTAGTCTTCGCCGCCCTGGACGCGTAAATTGTAGACCGCGTCAGGCATGCGCAGCGGGTAGGCTTCGCCCGTACAGGGCTGTACCTCGAGCAGGACCAGTCCCTGATCGCGGTAGTGCAGCACCAGCGCCTTTTGCTGGAGCGAGAAGTCTTCCAGCGTACGCCCGGGATCGACGTCGCGGAGAAGCGTCCAGGCTGCCCGCTCGGGTTGCAACGGATCGGCACTGTACAAGGCGAAGTTTTCACCGGCATCGTTGCTGCGGATGACCAGGCCGTCCGGACCGTGGTCGACATGGTACTCGTGGCCGGTTTTCCGCTCGCTGATCAGCCGCCACTCGCCAGTCGGCTGATCGGCGGCGAGCAAACGGATTTCGCTGGTGTTCTTGCTGTGACTGCCCGCCAGCAGCCATTCCTCGGAGCTACTGCGATACACGTGCAGCAGGAAACGCTGGTCGGCCTCGTGATAGACCTGCTGTGGAGCTTCGCTTCGGCTGAGGCGCCACAATGTACTCGGCCGCGACGCCTCATCCATGCTCACGGCGAACAGCGTGCTGCTGTCGTTCGCCCAGGTCATGCTGCCATCCGCGCGTTCGAGTGGTAACGTGAGAATATCGCCTGTGGCCAGCTCCTTCAGATACAGCGTGTATATCTCGTCCCCCTGGCGGTCGAGACTGTAACCGAGCCAGCGCTGGTCGGGACTGATGGCAAAATCGCCCAGCTGCAGGAATCCCTCGCCGGCCAGTTCGTTGAGGTCAAGCAACAGCATCTCGCTGGCCGCATCAACCTCCAGGCTATACGGTTCGCTTTGCCGACAACGGTAATAACGTGGGTACTCGGCACCGGCCTCGGTACGCTGGTAGTACAACCAACCCTGCCAGATGGATGGTAGCGACAGGTCGGTTTCACGGATGCGCCCGCGAATCTCGTTGAACAAGTCTTCCCGCCGGTCCTTGTGGTTAGCCAGCCAGGCCTCGGTGTGCTCGTTCTCTGCCTGCAGGTAGGCAACGACGTCGGGGTGGTCGCGCTGCTCCAGCCAAGCGTACGGATCGGATGCTGCGTCACGGCGGGCTACAGGTGGCATCGTGTTGGGACTCCTTGGCCAAAACCAGTATTATAGCGGCTCGCCCAAGCAACCCGGTCCACGCCACATGTTCAACGAGCAGGAATACCAGATCGTATGGATGATCTATCTCGCCGCGGCGGCTGGAGCGTTGCTGGTCTGGTGGCGCATGACGCGCTGGATTCGCTGGTGGTTTGTTCGTGAGCCCTTGGTCATTGCTATGGCCGTGTTGCTGTTTACACCGTCTCGGGTCGAACCGCTACAACCGGAATTGGCACCGGCCTTCATCGTTTGGCTGCTGGACACGCTATTCGCGACGGGCAGCAATCAGGCTCGCATGCTGGGCGATCTGGCCCTGACGATGGCGGTGGCGCTGGTGGCGTATGCAGGCCTGGCGTGCTTGAGAGCGGCCTGGCAATACTGGAGGGGTCGAAACGGGGAGCACGAAGGTGGCGGCCGGACGTCGAATCCGACCGCCTGATAGTTATTGCTCTTTGCCCTGCTCGTACAGGGTCCGGGCCAGGCGCATGATCTGTTCCTGAAATTCGGTACGCTGTTCGTCGGTCATCGGGCAGATACCGATCTGCTCGAACAGGCGGTAACCGCGTACAGAGAAAAACAGAATGCTCGCCTGAGCAAGGCCAAGCGGGGACTTGGCCAGAATGTCGAACAAGCCCTGAACATCATCGGCGGTCGTTTGCAGCAGCGCCGGATCGCTTGCCGCTGCAGCGAATATGGCCGAGTCGAGGTTCTTTTCTTCGCTGGATTCGCTGAGGTTGCTCAGCAATAGCGCCTTCAATTCGCGCATTGGCTCGTCCGGCAGGACGCTTTCATAGGCGCCCCAGCGAACGCGGAAGCGTTCCAGGCGGTGCTCGATCATCGCAACGAGTAACGCCTCGCGATCCGGAAACATACCGCGCAAGGTCGCTTCGTCGGTACCGGTACGCTCGCTCAAACTGGCGAAGCTGAGCTGTGATGCACCCAGCTCGCTGACGATGGCTTCGGCGGCTCGGAAGACCGTCAGCCGAAGAGAATCATTGGTCTTTTGTGATTGATTGCTTTCCACTGCGAAAACCCCTTCCGGACGTCTGGTTAGAGTCGGTCGCTACCGGGATCTGGCCGGCCTGTTGCGCCCACTACGAATGGGCATAGGGTACGATTTACCGGCTGCACAGGCGAGCGTTTTTTACCGGCATGCAGGAGCGGGGCGGAGGAAAAAAAGACATAAAAAAACCCGGCCAAGGCCGGGTTTTTTCTCAAATCATCGGTTAGATGATCTGAATGTTCGCAGCTTGCTTGCCCTTCGGACCAGTAGTGATGTCGAAAGACACCTTCTGGTTCTCGGCAAGGGACTTGAAGCCCTGAACCTTGATCTCGGAGAAGTGGGCAAACAGATCGTCACCGCCGCCGTCCGGAGTAATGAAGCCGAAGCCTTTAGTGTCGTTGAACCACTTAACTGTACCAGTTGCCATTTCGGTAATTCCTATCAAATTTAAGTACTTGAGCTTTCGCTCAATTTAGCGCGGGAATCAAAGATTGCGAGAATGACAAACTTACGTACTGGACAGTGCGCTTGCAGCCTACAACTCTATCTTGAAAACCTACGCGCCCACTCTGCGCCTTAAGACCGAACATGTCAAGCATTCGCCGTCTTTCAGTGGTCAGGCATATAAATGGACGAAATTCAGTATACGTCAGTTTCCAAAAAAGACATCCCTTTCGTCGGAAATTTTAAAAGACCTGGCTTACGGCTCGTTTCGTGCCGGTTTAGAGCGCCTGTACGGGTACACATCGATGATCAGGCCGGCGCGAATCTTGTCCTGCATGCCTTTCCAGTAGTCGGCATCGAACAGTTCGCCATGCATGCTGATGAACAGCCGGCGATGCTTGATATCCGCGAAGAGGAACACCGGAAACTCTTCAGGGAACACATCGTTCGGGCCGACGGAATACCAGGGCTCCCCCGACATCTCCTGTTCCGGGTACATGGGCTCGGGAATGTGTCGGAAATTCACTTCCGTGAGGTAGCTGATCTCATCGTAGTCGTAGAACACCACCCGACCGTGTCGGGTCACGCCAAAGTTCTTCAGCAGCATGTCGCCGGGGAAGATATTGGCTGCGGCGAGTTCCTTGATTGACTTGCCATAGTCATAGAGGGCCTCGCGGGTTTGCGTCTCGCTGGCGTTTTCCAGATAGATGTTGAGCGGGATCATGCGACGCTCGGTCCAGCAGTGACGAATCAGGATCACGTCGCCTTCTTCGATCACGGTCGAGGCAGCGACCTCCAGTAGCTCCGCCAGGCACTCCGGCTCGAACTTGTCGCGCGGGAAACGAAAGTCCGAAAACTCCTGGGTGTCGGCCATGCGTCCGACCCGGTCGTGTCGCTTCACCAGTCGGTATTTTTCGATGACGGTCGAGCGTTCGATGTTCTTGGACGGCGCGAAGCGGTCCTTGATGATCTTGAACACCGTGCTGAAGCCGGGGAGAGTGAACACGCTCATGACCATACCGCGCACACCTGGCGCCATCATGAAGCGGTCCTCGTTGTTCGCCAGGTGGTCGATCAGCGAACGATAGAATTCGGACTTGCCCTGCTTGTAGAAGCCAATCGCGGTATACAGTTCGGCAATGTGCTTGCCCGGCAGCAGACGCTTTATGAAGCCGACCACTTCGCACGGCACCGGTGCATCGACCATGAAATAGGAGCGGGTGAACGAGAAGATGATCGAGACTTCCGACTCGTCGGTAATCAGCGTGTCGACGCTGATACCCTGATTTTCCTTATGAACCAGCGCCAGCACGAAAGGCCACTGCTCGCCGTGGCTAAGCAGTCGCCCGACCAGGTAGGCTCCCTTGTTGCGATAGAACACCGATTGAATCATCTCTGCGGTCAGGTCGCTGTCGAGCTGTGCCCAGTCGGGCAGACCCTGCTTGAGCTGATCGACCACCAACTGACGGTCGCGGGCATAGTCTTCCCAGGGCACCTCGAAGGCGAATTCGTCGAGGATCTGTCTGGCCAAGTCGTCCAGCGATCCGCCGGAGATGAAGCCTCGGGTCAGCGGAATATGCGACGGCGGCCGTGTCAGCGGTCTGGTGCTATGTACGAACATGGTCTGGTCGCTGATCTCGTCGTGCTGATGCAGGCGACAGAAAATCGAGTTGAACCAGGTTTCAGCCAGCTCACCGTCGAAACGCTGATCGATCAGATCGATATACGCCTGCCGAATCCCAGGCCAGCTTTCCACTTGCATGCTGGTGTGTTCAGCGTCGACAGAGCCGAGGCTGTCAGCGGTCAGGTCTACACACTCTTCGTAAAGATTGATGCGGGCGGTCGAGGCATCCTGAATGTCGATCCAGCGCGCCTGCTCGAAGCGAGCCCGAGCGCCCAGGGTCAGCTGGCGAAAGCGTTTCCGGTAATCGTCGAAGCCGTCGATGATGTGTTGGGCAATGCGTTCGTAGCTGTTGGACATGAAGGGCCGCGCCTGGAAGAAGAAACAGCCGGCAGCATAGCCAGATTGTTTCGGTGGCGGAAGTGCTCTTCAGTCGCAGACGGTACGGCGAATGTGGCGGGGTAAGGGGAACAGCTCCGGCGTGATTGCGTTGCGCCGGAGCTGCTGCACAGACGGTTACTGCACGTTTTCCTGTTCGCTGAACAGGTCAGAGAACAGCATCGTCGAGAGGTAGCGCTCGCCGGAATCCGGAAGCACGACGACGATGGTTTTGTTCTGCATGGCCGGATCCTGCGCCAGGCGGACAGCAGCCGCCATCGCCGCACCACCTGAAATGCCGCAGAGAATGCCTTCTTCGCGCATCAGACGCAGCGCCACTTCCTTGGACTCGTCATCGGTGACCTGTTCGACCCGGTCGACCATGTCGAGATCGAGATTCTTCGGCACGAAACCTGCGCCGATGCCTTGAATCTTGTGGGGGCTGGGCTTGATCTCGTCGCCCGCCATGGCCTGGGTAATGACTGGAGAACTGACCGGCTCTACGGCGACCGAGAGAATGTTCTTGCCCTGAGTCTGCTTTATATAGCGGGAAACGCCGGTAATGGTGCCGCCGGTGCCGACGCCTGCAACCAGTACGTCGACCGCGCCGTCAGTATCGTTCCAGATCTCCGGTCCGGTGGTCTTCTCGTGGATGGCCGGGTTGGACGGGTTTTCAAACTGCTGAAGCAGCAGAAACTGCTCGGGATCGCTGTCGGCGAGCTCGCGGGCTTTTTCGATGGCGCCTTTCATGCCCTTGGCCGGCTCGGTAAGCACCAGTTCGGCACCCAGCGCCTTCAGCACCTTGCGCCGCTCGAGACTCATCGAGGCCGGCATGGTCAGGATAAGCTTGTAACCACGGCTGGCCGCGACGAAAGCCAGGCCGATGCCGGTGTTCCCGGACGTCGGCTCGACAATCGTCATGCCAGGCTTGAGCCGGCCGGCCGACTCTGCATCCCATACCATGCTTGCGCCAATACGGCATTTCACCGAGTAGGCGGGATTACGGCCTTCGATCTTGGCCAGGATGGTCACGCCCTTGGGCGCGAGTCGGTTGATGCGGACCAGAGGGGTATTGCCGATCGATTGGGAATTGTCGGCGAAGATGCGGGTCATGTCAGAAGACTCCATGTGGCGTTGCCAGAGTCATTCAGCGTAAAGCTGCCGGCCGAGACCTGCAAGCTGACCCTGAATAAACACCTGCCGCGGCTGATGCGCCGGGCACATGGTTATCAGACTTGTGAATATCCCCGTTCGTTTACACTCGATTCGGGAGCACGCTATAGTGATTTTTTCCCCGTATCCATGAATCGCCTGGTCAGCCGGGCTGTCGTCCAAGGAACATATTCAAGATGAAATTCGAAGGCACTCAGTCCTACGTCGCGACCGACGACCTGAAGCTCGCGGTCAACGCAGCCATTACCCTGCAGCGTCCGTTGCTGGTCAAGGGTGAGCCAGGTACCGGCAAGACCATGCTCGCCGAACAGCTGGCCGAGTCGCTGGGCGCCAATCTGATCACCTGGCATATCAAGTCCACGACCAAGGCACACCAGGGCCTGTATGAATACGATGCGGTAAGCCGTCTGCGTGATTCGCAGATGGGCGACGACAAGGTCCATGACATCCGCAACTACATCAAGAAGGGCAAGCTGTGGGAAGCGTTCGAGTCAGATCAGCGCGCCATTCTGTTGATTGACGAAATCGACAAGGCAGACATCGAGTTCCCCAATGACCTGTTGCAGGAACTGGACAAGATGGAATTCTACGTTTACGAGACCAATGAGACGATCAAGGCCAAGCAGCGCCCGATCATCATCATTACCTCGAACAACGAGAAAGAGCTGCCCGACGCCTTCCTGCGCCGCTGCTTCTTCCATTACATCGCCTTCCCCGACCGTGACACCATGCAGAAGATCGTCAACGTCCACTTCCCGGACATCAGCAAGGATCTGGTGGCCGAAGCGATGGACGTTTTCTTTGACGTGCGTAAGGTCCCGGGCCTGAAGAAGAAACCCTCGACGTCTGAACTGGTCGACTGGCTGAAGCTGCTGATGGCCGATCAGATTCCCGAAACAGTGCTGCGCGACCGCGACCCGACCAAGGCGATCCCGCCGCTGTATGGCGCCCTGTTGAAGAACGAGCAGGACGTCCAGCTGCTCGAGCGTCTGGCGTTCATGACGCGTCGGCAGAATCGCTGATCCAAACCTGCTCCGCGCTGGGGCAGGGCAACGGAGAAGGAGACTGACATGCATACTGGTAGCTGCCTATGTGGCGCAGTGAAATATCGCATCGATTCACCGATCCAGAGCCTGACCCACTGCCATTGCAGCATGTGCCGCAAGGCTCATGGCGCGGCGTTCGCGACATACGCGAGCGTGCCGCTGGACAGGTTTCACTTTACCCAGGGTAAGGATGAGCTGGGCGTTTACCACTCTTCCGAGCACGTCACGCGGACGTTCTGCAAGCATTGCGGGGCGAACCTGCAGTTTGTGGACAACCGCGAAGATGAAGTCGGTGTAGCGGCTGGCACGCTCGATTCGACGCTGGGCGTTCCGCAGCAATCGCATATCTTCGTCGCTTCCAAGGCCGACTGGTATGAGATTCGCGACGGGCTGCCCGAGCATGACGAAGACGCCTGACCCACATGATATTTCGCGCGCCTCGAGGCGCGCCCCAGAGGTTCCGTAACAATGCTGCTTGGCCTGTTTAATGAAATGCGCACCGCCAAGGTGCCGGTATCGGTCCGCGAGCTGCTGGATCTGATCAATGCGCTCAAGCATCACGTGGTGTTCGCGGATATGGACGAGTTCTACTATCTGTCGCGTACCATCATGGTCAAGGACGAGCGCCACTTCGACAAGTTCGACCGCGCGTTCGGGGCCTACTTCAATGGCTTGCAAGATTTGAATCAGTTGATCGAGGCGATGATCCCCGAAGACTGGTTGCGCAAGGAATTCGAGAAAATGCTCACCGACGAGGAGAAGGCCAAGATCCAATCGCTTGGCGGCCTCGACAAGCTCATCGAAGAGTTCAAGAAGCGTCTCGAAGAACAGAAGGAAAAGCATGCCGGTGGCAACAAGTGGATTGGCACCGGCGGTACCAGTCCGTTCGGCTCCGGTGGCTACAACCCCGAGGGCATTCGCGTGGGCGACGCCGGCAAACGTCAGGGCAGGGCGGCGAAGGTCTGGGATCAGCGCGAGTACAAGAATCTTGACGATTCGGTAGAGCTCGGTACGCGCAACATCAAGGTCGCGCTACGCCGCTTGCGCAAGTTTGCCCGCCAGGGTGCGCCGGACGAGCTGGATATCGACGGCACCATCGATCACACCGCCCGCGACGCCGGCCTGTTGAATATCCAGATGCGCCCCGAGCGCCGCAACGCGGTGAAGCTGTTGCTGCTGTTCGATATTGGCGGCTCGATGGATGCGCACATCAAGGTGTGCGAAGAGCTCTTTTCAGCCTGCCGGACCGAGTTCAAGCATCTGGAATATTTCTACTTTCACAACTGCGTCTACGAGTCGGTGTGGAAGAACAATCTGCGCCGGACGGCAGAGCGTACGCCGACCATCGATCTGCTGCACAAATACGGTCCTGACTACAAGGTCATTTTCGTCGGTGACGCGGCCATGGCGCCGTACGAGATCACCCAGCCCGGCGGCAGCGTCGAACATTGGAACGAAGAGGCCGGGCACGTGTGGATCCAGCGTTTCATGGAGAAGTACAAGAAGCTTATCTGGATCAACCCGTACCCGCGCGACACCTGGGACTACACCACCTCGACGCGGATCATCCGCGATCTGGTGGAAGACCGGATGTATCCCTTGACCCTGCAAGGGTTGGAAGACGGGATGAAGTTTCTCGCCAAGTAACGGTCAAGCGGGCAGCGAAACCCCTTCGCGGTCATACCCGCTCCTACAGCTCGAGGCTGGGTCGGGTGTTGATGTAGGAGCGCACCTGGGCGCGAAGCAGAGTCCCGAAACCCCTTCGCGGCCAGGTCCGCTCTTAAACAGGACGAGGCTGAATCGGTCTTGATGTGTTACCGCTCAGACCTCCGCCCAGCGTCTCAGCAGGTTGTGATACACCCCCGTCAATTGCAGGATATCGCCATCGCCCTTGGGCTGCCTTGGGGTAAGCGATTGGATTGACTGATCCAGATCGAACAGTAAGGTTCGCTTCCCTTCGTCGCGCACCATGCTCTGAATCCAGAAAAACGAACACACGCGGGCGCCCCGTGTAACGGGCTCCACCCGGTGCAGGCTGGACGAGGGGTAAAGCACCATGTCGCCCGCTTCCAGCTTGACCTGCTGCGCGCCGAAGGCAGTCTCGATCGTCAGTTCGCCACCGTCGTACTCATCCGGCTCGCAGAGGAACAAGGTGGCCGACAGGTCACTGCGCAGGGTGCCATGCACCCCAGGCAGCGGCATGACAGCTCCGTCGACATGTGCGCCGTAGTGCCCGCCGCCGCTGTAACGGTTGAACTTCGGTGGGTAGATCCTTTCCGGCAAGGCGGCCGAGATGAACAGCGGGTGGCTGCCCAGGCGTCGAAGGATGTGATTGCCGAGCTCGATCGCTACGCTCGCGTTCTCGTCCAGTTGCTGATTGTGCTTCACACCTGAAGCGAGCGAGCCGGCGGTCTTCGTACCGTCCTGCCAATCACTTTGATCGAGGTGCTTGCGAATTTGACGGACTTCGTCCTTGTTAAGAACACCGTCGATGGTCATCAGCATCGCGCTTCTCCAGTTACGCAGTCGGCAGTGATGTCGGCCAGGGCAGGGGTGCCGGCCAGCGCCATGCAAAGCTCGAGTTCGTCGCGTAGCAACTTGAGCATATGAGCGACGCCAAGTGCACCGGCGACAGCCAGTGCGTAACCCTGTAATCGCCCCACCAGCACAGCATCGGCACCGCAGGCTAACGCCTTGAAAATATCGGTTCCGCTGCGGATGCCGCCATCCATCAGCAACGGATAGTCAGCGCCGAGCGCTGCGCGGAGCCGGGGCAGGGCTGCCAGGGTCGAGGCGGAGCCGTCCAGTGCCCTACCGCCATGGTTGGACACGACGACACCGGTCACGCCCAGATCACGCATTTTCAGCGCATCGCCAGGATGCAAGGCACCTTTGGCGATTATTGGTAAACGGCTATGTTCCAACAGCCAGGCAAGATCGCTCCAGCGCGGAGCTTCGGACATCATCCCATGTAGCACGATGCTCTGCCCGGGCTCGAGTGTGACTTGCTCGGGAGGAGCGAATCCGGAGAGGTTGGTTGGCGGAAGATCGCTTGGAAAGCGAAAGTCGGCGACCTGCGCGCGACGACTCAGCGGCTGGACGGGGGTGTCCAGCGTGACGACGATAGCCTGATAGCCAGCTGCTTCGGCTCGGCGCAACAGCGCGAGGGTGTCGCTTCGACGCGGCTGGAAATACAACTGGAACCACTTTGGTGCGACCGTGATGTCAGCGATGTCTTCCAGACTGAGAGAGCTGAGCGTGCTGGAGACAAAGCCGCAGCCTGTCGCAGCCGCCGCCCGCGCCGATGCGCTTTCTGCGTCGGAATGCAGCAGTCGCTGATGTCCAAGCGGGGCAAGCAGAATGGGATGCTCAAGGGAAGTCCCGCAGAGCTCCACCCGCGTGCTGGCTGTGCTGAAATCATTCAGCAGGCGCGGCTGGATACGTACGTCGTCGAAGGCGTGTCGATTCGCACGCAGGGTTTGTTCAGTACCGCTGCCACCGGCCAGCCAGGCCAAAGTCGGCGGGGAAATATGGTCAGCTGCACGTTGTTCGTAATCGGCAGCTGAGAGAATATCGGCTGGAATTCGATCCAGCGGGGGAAGTACGGTCATGGTGATTCCTGGCGTAAACCCAGCGGGCACCGGTGACGATATCACCGGTGCCCGCCTGGCACGAATCAGAATTCGTAGGCCAGGGTCACGCGGGCGTTGCGACGGTCGCCGATGTAGGCGAACGAACCGCTACGATAGGCTGCGAAGTAGTAATCCTCGTCGGTGAGGTTGACCACGTTCAGTCGCGCCGACAGGTTGTCGGTGAAGTCGTAGGTGGCGAACGCATCGTATACCGTGTAGGAAGGCACACCGAGGTCGCTGGCCGCTGAGTCCGGCTGCCCTGTGTAGACTTCACTGCGGTAAGTCGCTGCGGTGCCGACCGCCAGAGCCGGTGTCAGCTGATAGCGCAGTTGGAGATACATGCTCTTGTCTGCAAACTGAGCCAGCGTGCCGCCTTCGTTCGCCTCCTCATAGCTCTCCAGCACCTTGGCATTCATCACCGTAGCGCCGAAAACAGTGCTCAGGTTCTCGGTGAGGTTGCCGGCCGCACTGACTTCAACGCCATGAACGCGGTTCTTTCCGGTGTTGTAGGTTCCGATGGTTTCATAGTCGTCACCCACGCTCTCCATCACGTCATCCTTGGTGATATGGAACGCGGCAGCAGTCAGGAGCAGCTTCTCGTCGAAGACGTTCCACTTGGTGCCGATCTCGTAGTTGGTGGACTTTTCCGGTTCGCTTTGCGTGATAGTGTCCGGGCTGCCGCAGATGCCGCCGTAGCCACAGTTGCCACCCACGTCGGACTCGCCGCCATTGATTTCTACCGCGGTGCTATAGGTCGCATAGACGTTGGCGTACTCGTTGATCTTGTAGGTCAGGCCGAGGTGCCCGTTCCACAGGGTGTCGGAATACTCGTAGCGGGTAACGTCGCCGTCATCAAAGATGTCGTTCGTGTATTCGAAGTGGTCTGCACGCACACCGGCTGCGAGGATCCACTTGTCCGTCAGATCAATGGTGTCCATCAGGGAGACGGAAACGGTCTCGATCGAATAGTCGGAGCTGCTTGCGCCACGCTCATCGCTGCGCTGAAGGAAGTCTCGCAGATTCGGTACCAGGTTACCGTTCGGATCAATTATGCAATACCCGGGAGATGTCCTACCACCGCGACCTGGCAGGACGCAGTTCGGCGTAGCGCCATTGCTGGTGTTGTAGTCCCCGTTTAGTACGTCGTGCTTGCTGTATTCCGTGCTGAACACGAACTGGTTGAGCTTGCCAGCCAGTTCCTTATCCCAGTACAGGTTGGTGATATTGGCGAAATAGTCGACTTCCTGCCAACCCTGATGCGTGCTCAGACCGATAGTCGGTGTGCCGGTGATCAAATCCGTATTGCCGCGCGCGCCGGTGACGACGTAGCCGTTCTCGGTAGTGCCGTAACGCATGGCGTTTTCGAGCCGCAGGTCGGTCGTGAAGTCGTAGCCGACGCGGAATGTGAAGGTTTCGACGTCCGACTCGAGGAAATCTCCGCGCTGCAGGTACACCGGGACGTCGTCATTGGGTTTGCCAGTGGCGCGATCAACGTAGGAGCCCAGATCCGGAGTGTCCTTCGCGTCGAGGTAGTAATAGTCGGCTTTGAAATCCAGCTTGTCCGTTGCCTGCCAGGCACCAGCGAGAGCAATACCGTTACGCTCACGGTCCGCTGGGCCGCGGTCCGGGATTTCGCGATAGGCATGGAGAAGGTTCAGGCGCACGGCGATATCATCTGTCAGCGCGACGTTGCTATCGAGAGTTGCGCGACGGTAGTCGTCAGTGCCGACGCCGCCTTCGATTTCGTTGAAGCTGTACTCGGTGCTTGCCTGCTTGGTCACACCATTGACAGCACCGCCAGTGGAACCGCGGCCTGCGAACGTCGAGCTCGGCCCTTTGGTGATTTCTACCTGCTCGAGAGCGAAGCTTTCACGCGTGGTCATGCCCGGATCACGCAGACCGTCAACGAACACGTCGCTGCGTGCTTCGTGGCCACGGATGATGTAACGGTCACCGAAGGCGTTGCCGTTTTCACCGGTACCCAGGGTCAGGCCAGGCTGGGCAGCGAGGATTTCTTTCAGATCGTCCTTGCCCGAATCCTTGATCTGGGTCTGGGTCAGAACAGTGATGGTCTGCGGGGTTTCGGCCAGCGGCTTGACCTTGCGCTTGTCACCGGAGTACTTCGCCTTGTACGGCGCGCCCGGCTCGGCGTAGGGGTTGGTGTCGATGGTGCGTTCTTCGATCTGCAGTGTGTCGAGTTCGAAGGTCTCTTCTTCCTGAGCCATGGCCAGCGGGCTGCACAGGGCGGCGGAGATGCTCAATGCCAGAGCAGTATGGGCACCAAAAGCAGGCTTGACCGGGTGGCGCAAGCTCAGAGGGCGCAAGGTTTTCGCTTGGTTCGCAGACATTCTGTTTTGATCCTTTATAAACGTCTATCGGGTGATGAGGGAGTATTCAACGGGTATGGCTATGCTGATCCGGTCCTTTTTCATCGAATCGGGGAGCGGCGGCAGTGGTTCAGCCTTCGCCAGCATGTCGAGCGCGGCTCGATCCAGCTCGGGGCTGCCCGAACTCTTCTTGATCGAGGCGCTCAATACATTGCCGCTCCGGTCGATGGCAAACTGCAGTGTGACGGTCCCCTGAATCTTTTCCTTCTTCAGGTGCGGCGGGTATTCCTTGTGTTCGTTCAGCCAGCTTTGCAGGTCGCTGAAGTAGTTCTTCGCATTGCTCTTGCGGCCTCCGGCATGGCGATCGGCCGCACGGCCAGTAGCACGATTGGCCGCAGCGACGCGCTTCTGAGCCGCTTTCCAAGGGTCGTCCGTCGCCGTCTCGGCTTGCGTCTCGATCTCAGGTTCAGCCTGCTCGGCTGGTTCCGGCTCGACAGGGGCGGGTTTCGCGGCGGGCTCCTGCTTGGTGACCTTCACGTCTTCAGCAGCTGGCTCGGCTTTTGCGGCCGTGCGTATTTCCGGGGCCGGCGCCGGGGTTGGCTTCGCCTCGGGGGCCGGCTCCGGTTTGGGCTCCGGTTTGGGCTCGGGCTGCGGTTCTGGCTCGGGAACCGGCTCCGGCGCAGGTTCGACCTTTTCCGCGACCGGCTCTGGTTCCGGTACTTCCTCTTCGGTGGTCTGTTCAGCGACATCTGCATAAGTGCCCGCCGCACCGAGTCCGATCTCCAGACCGAACTCGCCTTGATCCGCGGCACCGCCAATCGACATATCCGACCGCGCCACCAGCGCAATGGCCAGACCCACGTGCAGGACGATCGCGATCACGAAAGCGCTGATCCAGGTGCGCATCGGCATCAGTCGGCTTCCGTCAGTCGACTGTGCAACGTGATGGTGCTTACGCCGTGTTCACGCAGCTGATTGAACACGGCGTCGAGATCGGCGGCCGTGGCGTCCGTATCCGCTCGCAGCGACACACGCAGTTCCGCGCCGGCCTGCGTGAGTTCGGCGATGCGAGCTTCCAAAGCCGCTGCGTCAACCGGTTCCCCGCCGGAGCGAAGGTCTCCGGTAGCAGTGAGGGAAAGCTCCAGTTCGGCAGGCTCGAGCGCCTTCTCGCTGGCCGACTCCGGCGGATCGATGGTCATGTCCTGCTGCGGTGCGATCTGGCCTGCCACCATGAAGAAGATCAGCAGAAGAAATACGATATTGATCAGCGGTATGAGGTTGTCGTCAGGGTTGGCCGTGCCACGACGGGCCATCAGTGGATGATCTTGCATGTCCGCGTCTCAGTTCCCGCGACCGGTTGGGTCGGTCACGCCGCCCATCGTTACGGCCAGCCCCAGCCCCTTGAGCTCTTCGAGGCGGCTGACGATGATCTGTACTCTGGCGTCTGCCTCGGGTAGCAGCACCAGCACCGCATCGGTGGCGAAAGCACCCGCACCGACGGCCTCTCCAGCATTGAATGCATGGGACCCGTCGGCCATGCGCAGTGAGCCATCGGCGCTGAGAATCAGCACGTCGGGTTTTTTTAGGCTGGGTTCCGTGCTGGCGACCGGCGATTGGAAGTCCACTGCTTTCCACTGACTGAACGTCGAGGTCAGCATGAAGAACATGAGCAGAATGAACACCACATCGATCAACGCCGTGAGGCTTATCTTCTGTGGCTTGCGACTATAGAGACCGGCCGCTTGCATCAGGCGAGCTTCAACCGGGCCTTGGCGTCCGCCTGGGCATTGACCCGGGCCGCCTGCAAGCTCAACAGGTGTTCGAGATCATTCTGGATCACACCAGCCTGAGCCTCGACACGGCGCTCGAACCAGCTATTGAGCAGCGAGACCGGGATGGCCACGGCGAGGCCGACTGCGGTGGTCAGCAAAGCGACCCAGATGCCGCCGGACAGTACCGAGGGATCGACCTGAGTGCCGGCAGCTTCCATCGCCTGGAATGCCTGGATCATGCCCAGTACCGTGCCCAGCAGACCTAGAAGCGGGGCGAGGGTGGCGATGACTTCGAGCACGCGAAGGTAGCTGGCCAGACCAGCAACTGCCTGACGTGCCTGGCGCATGACTTCCTTGTGCAGCGCTTCGCCCTGCAGCTTTCCCGCCTCGATGAGCAGGAGTGTCTGGGCAATCAATTGCGGACGGGGAGCGCGACGCCCCTTGACCAGCACCAGTGCCTGGGAATGCTCGCCATTGGCGAAATGGTTGATCGCCTGTTCGGCTACGGCATTGCCGCCGTCTCGCATCGACCAGAACTGGATCGCCTTGACCAGCACTACGGTCAGTGCAATGACCGAGAACAGTGCCAGGATCCAGACTACCGGTCCGCCAAGGGCGAGAATCTCCAGAACAGGACCAAACATGTGAAGCGTTCCTAGGCAACAATGAGAAGGATTCGCATTCTACAGATTGGCCGCAAAGGTGCAACAGCTTTTTATTCGGTCAGCAACAGTGGCCGGAGGGGCAGCGAAGCTGCCGGTATAGACCCGCGTCGGCCGATCCGGACTGTCCGTGCAGGACGGCCGGCAGGGGCTGGCTTCGCAAAAAGCCGTCCCCGGCGGAGAAGCGGTTCAGTCCTGGATCGAGACCGATGGTAAAGAAGGGCGCGGCATGCTGGTCTTCTCGGTAGGCGCCATGACCGTAGCCACTCCATCCACAACTTGTTTGCCGTCCTGGTTGAACACCCGCGTGGCGATGCGAACGCGGTTCTTTGCGAGCTTCTCGAGCACCTCAAGCTCTACCCGTATCTCGTCATCCAGACGTACTGGGCGAAGAAAACTCATTTCCTGTCCTATATAAATGCTGCCTGGACCGGGCAGCTCGCAGGCAATGGCAGCAGAGATCAGCGCGCCGGAGAACATGCCATGGGCGATTCGTCCCTTGAACGGGGTGGTGGCGGCAAAGGCCTCATCAAGGTGCACAGGGTTGACGTCGCCCGAGACCGCAGCGAACAGCGTGAGGTCGCGCTCGGTTACCCGGTGGGTGACCTGGGCCTTATCGCCAAGGGCCAGTTCGTCATAGGTGCGGTTGTTCAGCATGTCCATGGAGATTTCCTTGTGGCGTCGTTAATCATTAACCGGCAGGCATTGTACTGCTGCGCTGGCTGATTGGGACGATGGCACTTTCATATACCAAATGAAACAGAACGGGGTTTCACGTTGCGTGACATAACTGGTAATTTTGCCGATCAGGCGTTTTGCCGTGAATACTTTCAACCCTGTCTTGCCGGGCAGGGTGACGATAAGCAGACGCATCAGCGTCGCCATACACCGTACAACGGGGAAGAGGATAAAAATAATGGAAGCATCGTTCTGGAGTGACAAGCGTCCCGCGGGCGTGCCGAACGACATTGACCTGACCGAGTACAGCTCGATCATCGATGTGCTCGAGCGCTCCTGCAAGAAGTATGCGGACCGTCCCGCCTTCAGCAACATGGGCGAAACCATGACTTACGGCGATCTGGACCGCTATTCGGCCGCCTTCGCCAGCTATCTCCAGAATCATACCGACCTGCAGCCTGGCGACCGCATTGCCGTGCAGATGCCCAACGTCCTGCAGTTCCCCATTGCCGTATTCGGAGCGGTGCGTGCCGGTCTGATCGTGGTCAACACGAATCCGCTGTATACCGCCCGCGAAATGCGCCACCAGTTCACTGACTCCGGCGCCAAGGCATTGGTGTACATGAACGTGTTCGGCCATCTGGTGCAGGAAGTACTTCCTGATACCAAGATCAAGTATCTGTTCGAAGCGCGCATGGGTGACATGCTGAGTCCGCTCAAGGGCTTCATGGTCAATACCGTGGTCAAGCGCGTGAAGAAGATGGTGCCGTCCTACGATCTGCCGCAGGCGGTGTCGCTGAAGACTGCACTGTCGCGCAGCAAGGGCGAGACGCCACGCCCGGTCACCAAAACCCTCGACGATGTCGCGGTGTTGCAATATACCGGCGGCACCACGGGCGTCGCCAAGGGCGCCATGCTGACCCACGGCAACCTTGTGGCGAACATGCTGCAGGTCTACGCCAACATGCAGCAGGTCGATAAAGACGGCAAGAAAATCATGAGCGACAGCGGCGAGACCGTTATCGCGCCGCTGCCGCTGTATCATATCTTCGCCTTCACCGCGAACCTGATGTGCATGATGCTCGCGGGTCATCACAACGTACTCATTACCAACCCGCGAGATATTCCTGGCTTCATCAAGGAGCTTAAAAAGTGGAATTTCTCTTCGATCGTCGGCTTGAACACGCTGTTCGTAGCCTTGATGGAGCACCCCGAATTCAGTGAGGTCGATTTCTCCAACCTCAAGAGCACTACCTCCGGTGGTACGGCGCTGGTCAAGGCGACTGCTGAACGGTGGGAAGGCAAGACGGGTAGCCGCATCGGTGAAGGTTACGGATTGACCGAATGTTCGCCCGTGGTCTGTTCCAGCCCGGGCGATGGCCAGGCACGGCTGGGTACTGTCGGTCTGCCGGTACCGGGCACGTCGCTCAAGGTCGTCGATGACGAAGGCAACGAAATGCCCATCGGCGAGCGCGGCGAGCTCTGCGTAAAAGGCCCGCAGGTGATGAAGGGCTACTGGGAGCGCCCCGAAGCCACCGCCGAAAGCATCGACCACGACGGCTGGTTGAAGACTGGCGACATCGCCATCATCGACGAGGACGGCTTCGTCGCCATTGTCGATCGCAAGAAGGATCTGATCATCGTTTCCGGCTTCAACGTCTATCCGAACGAGATCGAAGACGTCGTCGCCGCGCATCCGAAGGTAGCCAATGCGGCGGCGATCGGCGTGCCTGACGAGAAGTCCGGCGAGGCGGTGAAGCTGTTCGTCGTGCCCAGTGCCGACGATCTCACTATTGACGAACTGAAAGCTTATTGCCGGGCCAATTTCACCGGTTACAAGGTTCCTCGCCACTACGAAATCCGCGAGTCGCTGCCAATGACTCCGGTAGGCAAGATCCTGCGTCGCGAACTGCGCGACAAGTAAGTCCCGAGCGGCTCCGCCTGGCGGAGCCGCTTATCCTTTCGCTGCTCTGTCTCGCTTCGCGACACTTCTCCGGTTTACCCACTGTAACCGCCGCGCACTGGCCCGGGTTTTCAAAACCTGCTAGGCTTCGGCCACTTTTCGACTGCAAGCGGCAAAATGTTCACAAACTGCCTCGAAAAGACAAGAACTTCTATAAGAGCACCATCCCAAAAGAGAACATCGGTTGCAGGACGACCGAGCATGTTTCAGGAGCGAGCACGCATGCTTGAAGATTTCTGGAAGGACAAGTATCCCAAGGGTCTCCCCACCGAGATCAACCCGGATCAATACCCCAACATCCTCGCTGTAATGAAGGAGTCCTGCCAAAAGTTCGGCAACAAGCCGGCCTTCACCAATCTCGGCAAGACCATCACCTACGGGGATCTGTACCGTCTTTCCGGTCAGTTCGCTGCTTACCTGCAAAACCACACCGACCTCAAGCCTGGCGACCGCATCGCTATCCAGATGCCGAACGTACTGCAGTATCCGGTTGCCGTATTCGGTGCCATGCGCGCTGGCTTCGTCGTGGTCAATACCAACCCGTTGTACACCGCGCGGGAAATGGAACATCAGTTCAACGACTCCGGCGCCAAGGCCCTGGTTTGCCTAGCAAACATGGCGCATTTGGCTGAGCAGGTCGTGCCCAACACTGGCGTCAAGAAGGTCATCGTCACCGAAGTGGGCGATATGCTGCCGCCGCTCAAGCGCGCGCTGATCAACTTCGTCATCCGCAGCGTGAAGAAGATGGTGCCGGCCTACAACATTCCCGGCATGGTCAAGTTCAACGACGCCATGGCCAAGGGCAAGGGTGCGCGATTCACTGAAGCGAATCCGTCGAACGACGACATCGCGGTGTTGCAGTACACCGGCGGTACTACTGGCGTGGCCAAGGGCGCGATGCTGACCCACCGCAACCTGGTTGCCAACATGCTGCAGAGCAAGGCGCTGATGGGCTCGAACCTCCACGACGGTGAAGAAGTCATCATCTGCCCGCTGCCGCTCTACCACATCTACGCCTTTACCTTTCACTGCATGGCGATGATGATCAGCGGCAACCACAACATTCTGATCACCAATCCGCGGGATATCTCGGCGTTCGTCAAGGAACTGTCGAAGGTGAAGTTCTCCGGGTTTGTCGGTCTAAACACCCTGTTCGTCGCGCTGGCCAACGATGAAGGCTTCCGCAAGCTGGATTTCTCCAACTTCAAGGTGACCCTCTCCGGCGGTATGGCGTTGCAACTGGCTACGGCCGAGCGCTGGAAGCAGATCACTGGCTGCCAGATCTGTGAAGGCTATGGCATGACCGAAACCAGCCCTGTGGCGACGGTCAATCCGATCGATAACGTTCAGCTGGGCACAATCGGTATTCCGGTACCATCCACGCTGTGCAAGATCATCGACGACGCCGGCAACGAAGTGCCATTGGGCGAGCGTGGCGAGCTGTGCGTCAAGGGTCCGCAGGTGATGAAGGGCTACTGGAACCGCCCGGATGCCACGGCGGAAATCCTCGACAGCGAAGGCTGGTTGAAGACCGGCGACATCGCGATCATTCAGGAAGACGGTTACCTGCGTATCGTCGATCGCAAGAAGGACATGATCCTGGTGTCAGGCTTCAACGTGTATCCGAACGAGCTGGAAGACGTGATGGCTGCGATTCCCGGCGTCGCCCAGTGCGCCGCTATCGGCGTGCCGGATGAGAAGTCCGGTGAAGCGATCAAGGTGTTCCTGGTCAAGGCCGCTGGCGCAAGCCTGACCGAGCAACAGGTCAAGGATCACATGCGTGAAAACCTGACCGCGTACAAAGTGCCGAAGTTTGTCGAGTTCCGCGACGCGCTACCGACCACCAACGTCGGCAAGATTTTGCGCCGCGAGTTGCGCGACGAAGAGCTGAAGAAGCTCGGTACGAAGTAAGCGCACGTTGTGGGCCCAACACCCCGCTTCGGCGGGGTGTTTTCGTTCTGAACCTAGCCCGTCCGTCTTCGTAGGAGCGGGCATGACCGGGAAGAAGAATGCGCGGACCCCATTCGCGCCCAGGTGCGCTCCTACACGAAGCCGTCCGATCCTGCGCGGGTTGCCTGTAGGAGCGGGCATGACCGCGAAGAAGCATGCACGAACCCATTCGCGCCCAGGTGCGCTTCCACGCAAGGCATTGCTCATCCTGCCTCTCGACAGCCTCGCCGCGCCACCGGACAATACGCAAATGACCGATTCGTACAGCTCCGCACCCGATTTCAGCCACGCCATGGCCGCCGACCGCCATCGCCTGTCCCGGCAATTCAACGACCTTCGCAAGAAACCCGATCCGGGCGCCCAGAGCAAATGGCTGGAACGCTTCCAGTCTTCCTGCGCACGGGTTGAACAACGCCGTCAGAGCGTGCCGCCGATCCGCTATGACGACAATCTGCCAATCGCCGCCAAGCGCGACGACATTGCCGCAGCGATCCGCGACAACCAGGTAGTGGTGATCGCTGGTGAAACCGGCTCCGGCAAAACCACGCAGCTTCCCAAGATCTGTCTGGAGCTCGGCAGGGGCACTCACGGTCTGATCGGCCACACACAGCCTCGCCGACTCGCGGCTCGCAGCGTTGCGGCACGGGTCGCGGACGAGCTCGGCACGCCGCTCGGTGAAACGGTCGGCTATCAGGTACGCTTTACCGACCAGAGCAGCGAGAGCACGCTGGTCAAGCTGATGACTGACGGCATCCTGCTCGCCGAGACGCAGAACGACCGGTTCCTCAATCGCTACGACACGCTGATCATCGACGAGGCGCACGAGCGCAGCCTGAACATCGATTTCCTGCTGGGCTATCTCAGGACCATCCTGCCCAAGCGCCCAGATCTCAAGATCATCATCACCTCGGCGACCATCGATCTGGAGCGCTTCTCGGAACACTTCGACGGTGCACCCATCATCGAGGTATCCGGCCGGACTTTCCCTGTCGATGTCTGGTACCGCCCGCTGTCTGCGGAGATGGACGAGGAGGGCAACCGCGTCGAGGAAGACCTGAGCATCGACCAGGGCATCCTCGCTGCGCTGCGTGAGATTGACGAGCACGAGAAGGCCACGCGCGGCCTACCGGGCGACGTGCTGATCTTCCTGCCGGGTGAGCGGGAGATTCGCGACACTGCCGAATACCTGCGCAAAGCCAATCTCAGGCACACCGAAATCCTGCCGCTGTATGCGCGCCTGTCCGCTGCCGAGCAACAGAAAATCTTCGCCTCGCATTCCGGTCGCCGAGTGGTGTTGGCCACCAACGTGGCGGAAACCTCGCTCACCGTCCCGGGCATCCTCTATGTGATCGACCCGGGCGAGGCGCGAATCAGCCGCTACAGCCCCCGTTCGAAAGTGCAGCGGTTGCCGGTCGAGCCGGTATCCCAGGCCAGCGCTAACCAGCGCAAGGGGCGCTGCGGCCGCGTCGCGCCGGGTATCTGCATTCGTCTCTACAGCGAAGAGGATTTCAACAGCCGGCCGGCCTTTACCGATCCGGAGATTCTGCGCACCAACCTGGCCGCAGTGATCCTGCAGATGCTGCACCTGCGCCTGGGCCGGATCGAGGATTTCCCGTTCATCGAGCCGCCGGAAGGCCGCGCCATCAGCGATGGCTTCACGCTGCTGCAGGAGTTGGCTGCGGTGGACCGGAGCGGGGCGATCAGTGAGGTCGGGCGTCAACTCGCACGCCTTCCGGTCGACCCTCGCATCGGACGCATGCTACTCGAAGCGGTCAATCAGAACTGTCTGGAAGAGCTGTTGATCATCGCCAGTGGCCT
Organism: Halopseudomonas xinjiangensis; assembly: GCF_900104945.1. Taxonomy (NCBI): domain Bacteria; kingdom Pseudomonadati; phylum Pseudomonadota; class Gammaproteobacteria; order Pseudomonadales; family Pseudomonadaceae; genus Halopseudomonas; species Halopseudomonas xinjiangensis. Next base: position 1,155,189 of record NZ_LT629736.1, read on the forward strand.
GTCAGTGCAAGACCCGCGTGAACGACCGGTCGAGCGGCAACAGGCGTCCGATCAGGCGCATGCGCAGTGGGCGGATGAAGCCTCTGATTTCGCCGCGTTCGTCAATCTTTGGCGCGGTTTCGAAGAACAGCGTCAGGCAATGAGTCAGAACCAGCTGCGTAGCTGGTGTCGTCGCAATTTCCTCAATTATCTGCGCATGCGCGAGTGGCGCGAAACGCACCGGCAGCTGCTGCTTACCTGTCGCGACATGGGCTTCAGGACAAGCAACGAGCCAGCCGGTAGCGATCCGGTGCACAAGTCGTTACTGGCAGGCTTGCTCAGTCATCTGGGCAACAAGACCGAGGACGGCGATTACATGGGCGCGCGCCAAAGGCGTTTCATGATCCATCCTTCCTCGAAGCTGGCGAAGAAGCGACCGGTCTGGATCATGGTCGCCGAGCTGACCGAAACACGCCGGCTCTATGGGCGCATCGCCGCCAAGATCGACCCGGACTGGGTCGAGCCGCTGGCCGGGCATCTGGTCAAGACCAGCCACAGCGAGCCGCACTGGGAGAAGAAGCGCGGCCAGGTCATCGCTTACGAGCAGGTCAGCCTCTATGGTCTGGTCATCGTGCCGAAGCGCCGCGTGCACTTCGGGCCGATCGATCCGGTGATCGCGCGGGAGATCTTCATCCGGCAGGCTCTGGTTGCCGGCGAATGGCACGGCAAGGCTGCGTTCAACAAGGCGAATCAGACGCTGTTGGAGCAACTCGACGCACTGGAAGCCAAGGCGCGCAAGCGTGACATTCTGGTCGATGACGAGACGCTGTATCGCTATTTCGATGCGCGCATTCCGGCAAATATCTTCCAGCTGGCCAGTTTCGAGCGCTGGGTGAAAAAGGCGAGCGTGGATGAGCCAAGGCTACTGCACATGACCCGCGAGGATCTGCTGCAGCGTGATGCCAACGAGGTCACTGCCGAACAATACCCGGACACCTGGCGCTGGGAGCGTGTCGCGCTGCCGCTGACCTACCACTTCGAGCCGAATCACCCGGCGGATGGCGTCACCCTGAGAGTGCCGGCGGCGCTGCTTCGGCAATTGCCCGAAGAGCGGCTGGAATGGCTGGTGCCCGGGTTGATCTATGACAAATGCCTGGCGCTGGTGCGCGGTTTGCCCAAGGCGCTGCGCAAGAACTTTGTGCCGGTGCCGGATTTTGTTCGCGCGGCGCTGGAGCGCATGCCTTTCGGGCAGGGCAGTCTTACCCAGGCTTTGGCCCGGGAGCTGACGCGGATGACGGGCGCGCGTATTCCTGAAGACGCCTGGGCAGACGTCGACCTCGAGCCGCACCTGAAGATGCGCATTGAAGTGGTTGACGCGCAGGGGCGCGAAATCGCCTCGGGCCGCGACTATGGCGAGCTCTGTGCGCGCCTTGCTGGTCAGCCGATCGAAGCCGCTGCACCGGTAACCATTCAGGCCGAGCAGGATGCCAAACCTGCCGGTACCGCGGCCTTGCCTGAACAGGTCAGTCGCCGCCAGGCGGGCATTGACGTGACCTTCTGGCCGGCCTGGGTTGACCAGGGCGAGTCGGTGGTCGAGGAGTTGTTCGACGTCCAGGCCCAGGCCGAGGCAGCGCACCGCCGCGGAGTGCAGCGGTTGCTGTTGCAGTCGATGCCGGAACAGGCCAAGTTTCTCCGGCAGAAGGTCACTGCGCTGAAGGACGCATCCATCTACTATCGGGAGCTCGGTACCGTTCAGCAATTGACCGATGATGTACTGCTCGCGGCTATCGATCAGGTCTGTCTGCAACCGCTCGAAAGCCTGCCGCGCGATCCGCAGTCGCTCGCTGCGTGTGTCGAGCGCGGGCGTGCCGAATGGGTGCCGGCCACGGAGAAACTGGCAGGACGTGTATTGACCATCCTCAAGGATTGGCACGCGGTGCAAAAGCGGCTCAAGGGGCGCATCGATCTGTCCTGGGCGCTCGCGTTGAATGACATCCGCGAGCAATTGGCGAACCTTGTTTATCGTGGTTTCGTCCGTGATGTGCCGGGCGAGTGGCTGGAGCAATACCCGCGCTACCTGGCCGCGCTGCAGCAGCGGCTGGACAAGCTGCCGGGCCAGGTACAACGCGATCGTGTCTGGACCGATGAAATCCAGCATCTGTGGCAGCAGTATTCGGCGCGGTTGGAAAAACAGCGACAGGAAGGGCGGGTCGATCCACGGCTGCAAACCTGGCGCTGGATGCTCGAGGAATACCGCGTATCGCTGTTTGCCCAGCAGTTAGGGACGAAAATGCCGGTATCGCTCAAACGGCTGCAAAAACTTTGGCAGGAAATCACAGCCTGAATCGGCGACAGTCGATAAACTGAGATTTCGCTTCGCAAAGGACCAATCGTGCCCGACCTCAACGTCAGTACCTTGCAGTGCACCGTAACCGACGAGCTCGCGCTTCAGGTCAGTCGGCTCTTTACCGATCCGGGCGGGCCTGCCGTGTTGATGATTCATGGCCTGGCTGAAGACAGCGGCATCTTCTGTCCGCGCAACGGGGCAGGCCTGGCAGTGTTTCTGGCGGAAGCGGGCTTCGATGTCTTTGTGGCGGATCTGCGTGGCCATGGCGCGAGCCCTCCACGGCTGGCCCCGGGCGTCTCGATCACACAACACGATATCGTGTGCCAGGACATGCCAGCGCTGTTTGAGCTGATCGAAGCCCACCACCCGGGGGAGCATTTCTTCGCCGTTGGCCATGCCTGGGGCAGCGTGCTCCTGGCCGCTGCGCTGACCCGCCAACCGGCCTGGCTCGATCGCGTCGCCGGGCTCATCCATTTTGCTGCGCGGCGCGTGTCGCGTCGTGGAGGGTGGCGACATCGCCTCATGGTCGAAACGCTGTGGGCCAAGGTGATGCCGGCGCTGGGCAAGCGCCAGGGTCTGATTCCCGCCCGCTCCCTGGGCATCGGTTCCAATGATGTCTCGCTGGCGCTGCATGCCGGGCAATTGGCATGGTCGCGCGGCGCCGAATGGCGTGATCTGGAGGACGGATTCGACTATGCTTTGCGGCTAGAAGAGCTGTCATGGCCGGCGGGGTTGTATCTTGCGGGCAAACATGACAAATATTTGGGACAGTTTGATGACGTCAAGGCGTTTGCCCGGGAATTCGGGCCGCATGACATGCAACTGATCCTGCTGCAGAAAGGGACAGGCTGTTCTCGCAATTATGGCCACAACGACCTGCTCACCCACCCGCAGGCGTCACTGGATCATTTCCCCCTCGTGCTGGCCTGGATGCAGCAGCGAATCCACGGGGCGAAGACCAACGAGAGCGCCGCCTGACCTGTCGGCGGCACACAACGACATTGCCAACACCATAAAGAGGACCGACCGTGCAGAAAGTAGTGATCAGCGGAACGGGTTTGTACACACCGCCCTACAGCATCAGCAACGAAGAACTGGTTGAAAGCTTCAATGCCTACGTCGAGAAGTTCAACCAGGAGAACGCTGCCGCCATCGCTACCGGTGAAGTTGCACCGCTGGCTCCCTCGAGCACCGAATTCATCGAGAAAGCGTCCGGCATCAAGAGCCGTTACGTCGTTAACAAGGACGGCATTCTCGATATCAACCGTATGAAGCCGGACATTCCCGAGCGCGGCAATGACGAGCTGGCGGTACTGGCGGAGCTGGCGGTCAAGGCGGCCAATCAGGCGCTTGAGCGTGCCGGTAAGACCGCTGCCGACATCGATGGTGTGATCATGGCCTGCTCCAATCTGCAGCGCGCCTATCCGGCGATGGCAGTTGAAGTGCAGGAAGCGTTGGGTATCGAAGGGTTCGGCTTCGACATGAACGTCGCCTGTTCCTCGGCAACCTTCGGCATCCAGGCCGCAGCCAATGCTGTCCAGCTGGGTCAGGCACGTGCCGTGCTGATGGTGAACCCCGAGATCTGCACCGGTCACATGAACTTCCGCGACCGCGACAGCCATTTCATTTTCGGTGATGCCTGTACTGCTGTCGTAGTCGAACGCGCCGAAGACGCAACCTCGGCATATCAGTGGGAAATCCTCGGCACCAAGCTGCTGACCAAGTTCTCCAACAACATTCGCAACAACTTCGGCTTCCTCAATCGCGCCGATGATCAATACGCCGACCAGCCCGACAAGCTCTTCATTCAGCAGGGTCGAAAGGTGTTCAAGGACGTCTGTCCGATGGTCGCCGAGCTGATCGGCCAGCACCTGGAGCAAACCGGCCTGCCGGTCAGCGACATCCGTCGCTTCTGGCTGCACCAGGCCAACCTGAACATGAACATGCTGATTGCCCGCAAGTTGCTGGGGCGGGATCCGAACGAGCAGGAAGCGCCGGTAGTCCTCGACGAGTACGCCAACACCAGTTCGGCCGGCTCGATCATCGCTTTCCACAAACATCAGGACGATCTGCCCGCCGGCACTCATGGCGTGATCTGCTCATTTGGCGCGGGTTATTCGATCGGCAGCGTAATCGTTCGCAAACTCTGAGATTGCCTGTCACCAAAGCTTCACGACTGTGACATGGGCCCGCCATGACGGCCGGTCAGGATGACTTGCCGGGGATAGATGCTTCTGCATTGGTGCGCCCGGTCTGCTCCTTCAAACCCCACTCCGGTGGGGTTTTTTTATGGCTTTGATTTCTCCGGCTCCGGCGCCGCTGTGGCATGCTAGGGGCATGACCATACTGCAACTCGAATCGATCGATGAGGTCCAGCCGGAAGCGTGGGATGAGCTGGTTGGGCCGGGCTATCCCTTTCTCAGGCACGCTTTTCTGCATGCGCTGGAAGCCAGCGGCTCGGTATCGCCTGCGACGGGCTGGACGCCGGCGCATCTGGTTCTGCAAGGAGAAGGGGGCCGACTCGACGCGCTGTTACCGCTCTACCGGAAGATGCATTCCTACGGAGAATATGTGTTCGACTTCCAATGGGCCGATGCCTGGGAGCGGGCAGGGCAGCACTATTATCCGAAGTTGGTCGCGGCGGTACCGTTTTCGCCAGTGCAAGGACCGCGCCTGGTGGCGCGCGACGCGTCGCAGGCGGAACCGTTGCTGAATGGGCTGGACAGCCTGCTATCGAGTCGTGAGGCTTCCGGTGCGCATCTGCTATTCAACAACGGAGCCGAGAATCCGGCGCTTGAGCAGCACGGTTGGGTGCAGAGACTGGGCTGTCAGTTCCATTGGTTCAATCGAGACTACGCAACCTTCGACGACTTTCTCGCTGCGTGCAGCTCGCGCAAGCGCAAGAACTTCCGCAAGGAACGCGTGGCGGTGGCTGAACAGGGCTTCAGCTTTCATTGGGTGACCGCGCAGGACCTGAACGATTCGCACTGGGACACCTTCTACCCGTTCTACGCTGCGACCTACTACAAGCGCGGTCAGGAACCCTATTTGACCCGGGCGTTCTTTTCCATGCTGGGCTCGGGGATGGCCGACACGGTACGGCTGCTATTCGTCCGCCACGAAGGCCGAGACGTGGCTGGTGCGCTGTTCCTGGCCGGCGGCGACACCCTTTACGGCCGTTATTGGGGCTGCCTGGAGGAATACGACCGGCTGCACTTTGAAACCTGTTTCTACCAGGGGATGGAGCGCTGCATAGCCGAAGGATTCTCCCGCTTCGATGCTGGTGCGCAAGGCGAACACAAGCTGATCCGCGGATTCGAACCCGTCCTGACGCAGTCCTGGCACAAGCTGCAGCCTGGATTGCATGAGGCGGTGGCGGATTTTCTCAGGCGAGAGCGATCCGGTATCGAAGCCTATCGGGACGATGCGAGGAATTACCTGCCGTATAGGCAGCAGTAGGGCTTTGCCACCCGTTTGCCCCGAGCATCCTTCTTCGCGGTCATGCCCGCTCCTACAAGGGCGAGGGGTGCGCCGGACCGCTGTAGGAGCGCACCTGGGCGCGAAAGCGGAGTCCGTGCTCCTTCTTCGCGGTCATGCCCGCTCCTACATGAGCTGCGCGCTTACTCGGCGTCGCTCTCGACCCGCTTGGCATTGATGATGGTCACCGGGTTCTGCGGCACGTTCTGGTGCATCCCCTGGTTGCCGGTCGGTACCTTGGCGATGGTTTCGACTACATGCTGGCCATCGACGACTTTGCCGAACACGGCGTAACCGGCATTGCTATTGGTGCGATCCAGGAACTCGTTATTGGCCAGGTTGATGAAGAACTGGCTGGTGGCGCTGTCCGGATCGTTAGTACGTGCCATGGCCACGGTATAGCGCTCGTTCTTCAGATTGTTATCCGCCTCGTTCTTGATCGGCTTGCCGACGCTGCGCTGGCGCATGTCCGTGGTAAACCCGCCGCCCTGGATCATGAAGCCAGGAATGACGCGGTGGAACACTAGGTTGTCGTAGTGGCCTGCTTCGACGTAGCGAAGGAAATTGGCGACCGTAACAGGTGCCTTGTCTTCGTACAGCTCCAGTTCGATCTCGCCCAGGTTGGTATTGAGCACGACACGCGGATTGTCGGCGTGGGCGGTGGTGGCAAGCAGGAACAGGCCGCAGGCGGCGGCGAGGCGTTTGATCATTATCAAGCTCCGGTGATTTCTTGTTGGGGTTGCCTAGAAGACTCGGATTGGCGCAAAAAGTCCAGTATCAGGCGGTTGCAGTGCTCGGGCTGGTCGACGGGCGTGGCGTGGCAGGAATCGGCGATCACTTCCAGATGAGCGTCGCCGAGCCGGCAGACGTACTCGCGCTTGCGCTCGATGGGCATGTAGTCGTTGTCGCCGCTGATCACCAGAACCGGACAGCAGATCCGATCGAGCCGCTCGACCACACTCCATCCGATAATGGCCCGCAGCGAGGCGAGATAGGCCTTGCGGTCGTTCTCGCACCAACGCTGCTCAAAGGTCTCCCGCAGCGTCTGTTGTTCGGCTTTGGGGAAGAGTACCCGAGCCAGGCCGCGAGCAGTCACGCTCAAGGGCAGGGCATGCGCCAGGACAAGGCGCTGGGCGACCATCGCATATTCCTTCACGCGCTTGGGACGGACTTCTGGAGCGCTGTTGATGACGGTGAGGCTGGCGGGAATGTCGGGATGGTCGGTAGCAAGTTGAAAGGCGATCATGCCACCCATCGAGATTCCGATGATGTGAGGCCGCTGCAAATCCAGCGCTTCGGTCAGGCAGACAAGATCGTCGGAAAAGCCCTTGATGGAATAGTTGCCCTTCGGCTTGTCGCTCAGCCCGTGCCCGCGCATGTCAACGCAGACTACCCGATAGCGCTCGGACAGAGCGTCCGTTTGGTTCTCCCAGTCGCGGGTGCTGGATCCAAGGCCGTGAATCAGGACGACGGGCTCACCCTGGCCCTGGTCGGTGTAGTACAGGCGACATCCGTTGGCAGTAAGGTGCGGCATAGCAGTTCCTTTACAGGGTCGCTTATTCTTAACAGAGTCGCCGCACGGTTTGAAGCCTCAACCCTCGTCGGTCATCGAATGTTCAATCAAAAGGTCAGCCAGGATCCGCGTGGCCGGGCCCAGAGGCCGATCCTTGTTCGCATAGAGATACAAGAAGTGGGAGCGACTCGCGCCTTGCTGCAATGGCAGCGGCTTGAGCTGACCGTCCGACAGCTGTCGAGCGATCTCGTGGCCGGGGAGCCAGGCGAAGCCCAGTCCGCTGGCTACGAGTTCGGCCGCGGTGCTGAGGCTCGCGACGGTCCAGCGCTGCTCGGCGCCGAGCCAGCCGGTATCACGCGGCTGGCGCCGTCCCGAGTCGCGGATGACCACCTGCAGATGGGTTTCCAGGTCGGCGTGAGTCAGCTGCCGCTGAAGTTGGTGCAGAGGATGGTTGGGATTCGCCACAGCGACAAACTCCACGGCGTTCAGCTGCTGCGGCAGGTAGCCAGCGATGCTGATTCCCGAGATTGCCAGGTCAGCCGTCCCGGCCAGCAGACACTCCTCCACGCCAGACAGGACTTCTTCGCGCAACTGAACCCGGCAGCCCTGGCTCAGCGGCATGAACGCCTGCAGCGCCCTCGCCAGGCGGCCGGTCGGGTAGGCGGCGTCGACCACCAACTGAACCTCCGCTTCCCAGCCTTGGTCCATATTCCAAGCGAGCTGTTCCAATTGGCTTGCCTGTTTGACCAGTTGACGCGAGCGACGCAGCAATACCGCCCCGGCTTCGGTCAGCACTGCCTTGCGACCTTCGATCTCCAGCAGCGGCACGCCCAGTTGTTCCTGCATGCGCGCGACGGTATAGCTGATCGACGATTGCGAACGATGTAGCGCTTCGGCGGCCTGGGCAAAGCCGCCGTTGTCCACCACGGCTTGAAGTGTGCGCCACTGCTCCAGCGTGACCCGTGGTGCTTTCATAGAACTAGCCCTTGTGTCTGCCTATACGGAGAATCGATATGAAGCGGAAATTCCATGCGATCCTGGCTGCCTTGTTTCTGCCTGCCACTGCGTTTGCCTTCACCATCGACCTTAACGTGGAAAACGAAGGAGTCGATGTCAAAGGTACGACCGGTTACATCAGCAATGTTGCAACGATCACCTTGATCAACGAAGGCGACCAGGCGGCTCGTTGCGAGGTGTATTTCGAGAACGGACCTGAACGTCCACCCCGCAAGCGCCTGACGGTCGAGGCGGGCGAGAAGCTCACGGTGACCCAGGCGTTCGAACGGGAAATCAACCGCGTTCGCTCTCGCGTAGCATGCACACCCGAACAATAGCTTGTCATCGATAACATCGATCATTCTTAGCGTATATTTGTACTTTTATACAAGTGAATCTGATCATAGCATCTCTTCATCGAATCCACTGAAGAGGAACATGACATGACACAGATACTTGTATTGCAGACAAGCGCTCGCCGCGAAGGCTCTGCCTCACGCCAGCACACCGATCAACTGGTGCAGGCGCTTAGCGGTCAACACGCCGACGCCCGCATCGTGACCCGCGAATTGGGCATCGAGCCACTGCCGCATCTGGACGAAATCCTGCTGGGCGGCTGGACCAAACCGGCTGAGGCGCAAACCGAGGCCGAGCGCCAGGCTGCGGCACGGTCCGCTGAACTGATCGAGGAGCTCCTCGCCAGCGATATCGTTGTGATCGGCTCGGCCATGTACAACTTCGGCATCACCTCGACCTTGAAGGCCTGGTTGGACCATGTGCTGGCGGCTGGCAAGACGTTCCGCTACACCGAAAACGGCCCGATCGGTCTCGCCGGCGACCGCAAGGTTTATGTCGTTGCGGCGCGAGGCGGCCGCTATCAGGGCAGCCCGCTGGATCATCAGGAACCCTACCTGAGAACGGCGCTGGGCTTTATCGGGATCAGCGACGTGGTGTTCGTCTACGTGGAAGGGCAGGCCATGGGCGAAGCGGAGGCGGCGAAGGGCCGCGCCGAGGCGGAAGAAGCGATCAAGCGCGTCGCAGCCTGAATCGAAGCAATAAAAAAGCCTGTGTATCGCTACACAGGCTTTTTCAATTGGCTCCGCGACCTGGACTCGAACCAGGGACCCAATGATTAACAGTCATTTGCTCTACCGACTGAGCTATCGCGGAATTGACGCTGCGAACTTTATCAAAAACACCAGCCAAGTCAATGTCTTCACTGGATATTTTGCGTCAGGCGCAGCGCTTGACCCAGGTCTCAGGCGTCCTTCATTACGGCCGCGATGGCTTTGGCCACGTGATCGATATTTGCCGAGTTCAGTGCAGCCACGCAGATCCGTCCGCTGGACACGGCGTAGATTGCGAATTCGTCTGCCAGACGTTTGACCTGGTCCTTGTTCAGGCCAGAGTACGAGAACATGCCACGCTGCCGCTGGATGTAATCGACGTCCTGCGTGACGCCGGCTTCCTTGAGCTTCTCGGCCAGAGCTTGACGCATACCGCGAATACGCTCGCGCATCTCCGCCAGCTCGTCTTCCCACATGGCGTACAGTTCGGGGTTGTTCAACACCGCTGCAACCACCTTGGCTCCATGGGTCGGCGGGTTGGAGTAGTTGGTGCGGATCACACGCTTGAGCTGCGACAGAACGCGATCGCGCTCGTCCGGAGTGGACGTGACCAGGGTCAGCGCGCCAACGCGCTCGCCGTACAGCGAGAAAGACTTGGAGAACGAGCTTGCCACAAGGAACGGCATGCCGGTTTCGGCGAACAGCCGAACGGCCAGGGCGTCATCCTGCAGATTTTCGCCAAAGCCCTGATAGGCAATGTCGAGGAACGGGACATGGTTCTTGCGCTGGATCACATCTATCACCCGCGCCCAGTCAGCCAGACCCAGATCAACCCCGGTGGGGTTGTGGCAGCACGCGTGCAACAGCACGACACTGCCTTCCGGCAGGGCTTCGATGCCTTCGAGCATGCCATTCAGGTTCAGGCCGTTGGTCGCGGCGTCGTAGTAAGGGTAGGTCACGACTTCGTAGCCGGCCGCTTCGAACAATGCGCGGTGGTTTTCCCAGCTTGGGTCGCTGATCGCCACCAGCTTCTTGCCGGTCAGGCGAAACAGGAAGTCCGCGCCCAGCTTCAACGCACCAGTACCGCCGAGCGATTGCGCAGTGATCAAACGGCCTGATTCGACGATCGACGACTCGGTGCCGAACAGCAGCTTCTGCACGGCCAGGTCGTACGGCGCCAGACCTTCGATCGGCAGATAGGAGCGCGGCGCATGCTCGGCGACGCGTGCTTCTTCGGCGGCCTGTACGGCGCGCAGCAAAGGCACCTTGCCTGCTTCGTCGTAATACACCCCCACGCCCAGGTTGACCTTTTCCGCGCGCAGATCGGCGTTATAGGTTTCGTTCAGGCCCAGGATCGGATCATGTGGGGCCATTTCGACAGGGAAGAACAGACTCATGGTATCGGGGGTACTCGAGACAGGTGAATGTGAAGGTGTCGGCGAATGCGCTTGCGGCCGCACATTATAGACGTACCGAACAGGCGATGCGAGTGGCGCAGTGGACCCTTGAAACCATCCGACGCGGCCACCACTCTGATGGTCACAGGTGCCAGTGTTATGCTGGGGGCACGCAATCAAGAGGCAGAAGCGGTACTCATGAGCCAGTTCAAGTTGCAAACCCGGTTCAAGCCGGCAGGTGATCAGCCCGTAGCCATCCATCAACTGGTGGAAGGGCTGGAAGCGGGGCTGTCGCACCAGACGCTGCTGGGTGTGACCGGCTCCGGCAAGACCTTCACCATCGCCAATGTCATCAGCCAGGTACAGCGCCCGGCGATCATCATGGCGCCTAACAAAACGCTGGCCGCTCAGTTATACGGCGAGTTTCGCGAGTTCTTTCCGAACAACGCGGTCGAGTATTTCGTTTCCTATTACGACTATTACCAGCCGGAAGCCTATGTGCCGTCCTCCGATACCTTCATCGAGAAGGACGCCTCGATCAACGATCACATCGAGCAGATGCGCCTCTCGGCGACCAAGGCATTGCTGGAGCGGCCGGATGCGATCATCGTCGCGACCGTTTCAGCTATCTATGGTCTGGGTGACCCGTCGTCCTACCTGCGCATGGTGCTGCACATCAGCCGCGGCGATCAGCTAGACCAGCGCACCATGTTGCGGCGTCTCGCCGAGCTGCAGTACACGCGCAACGACATGGAGCTGGCGCGGGCCACGTATCGCGTGCGAGGCGACGTAATCGACGTGTTTCCGGCTGAATCGGATCTCGAGGCGATTCGTATCGAGCTGTTCGATGATGTGGTCGAGAACATCAGCTTTTTCGATCCGCTGACCGGTGAGGTTTTACGTAAGGTTCCGCGCACAACTATCTACCCCAAATCACATTATGTGACGCCACGTGAGAATCTTCTGGATGCCGTCGAGCAGATCAAGGTCGAGCTCAAGGAGCGTCTGGAGTATCTGCACGCGAACAACAAGCTGGTCGAGGCGCAGCGCCTGGAGCAGCGTACCCGGTTCGATATCGAGATGATCATGGAGCTCGGTTATTGCAACGGCATCGAGAACTACTCGCGCTATCTGTCCGGGCGCCCATCGGGTCTGCCGCCGCCGACGCTGTACGACTATCTGCCGGCCAACGCGCTATTGATCATCGACGAGTCTCACGTATCCGTGCCGCAGGTCGGCGCCATGTACAAGGGCGACCGTTCACGCAAGGAAACTCTGGTCGAGTACGGCTTCCGCCTGCCTTCGGCATTGGATAACCGCCCGATGCGCTTCGACGAGTGGGAGGCGATCTCGCCGCAGACCATCTTCGTTTCGGCGACGCCTGGCCCGTACGAGGCAGAACATGCCGGACGGGTGGTAGAGCAGGTGGTCCGCCCGACCGGTCTGGTCGACCCGCTCATCGAAGTACGGCCAGCGCGTACTCAGGTCGACGACCTGCTGTCCGAGATCAGCCTGCGCGTCGCGGAGAACCAGCGGGTGCTGGTCACCACGCTGACCAAACGCATGGCCGAAGACCTGACCGATTACCTGGCCGATCATGGTGCGAAGGTGCGCTACCTGCACTCGGACATCGATACCGTCGAGCGGGTAGAAATCATCCGCGACCTGCGCATCGGTAAGTTCGACGTGCTAGTCGGCATTAACTTGCTACGCGAAGGCCTTGATATGCCAGAGGTTTCTCTCGTTGCGATTCTTGATGCCGACAAGGAAGGCTTCCTGCGTTCAGAACGCTCGCTGATCCAGACCATCGGCCGAGCGGCGCGTAACCTTCACGGCAAGGCGATCCTGTATGCGGATCAGATGACCGGCTCCATGGAGCGGGCCATCAACGAGACCGAGCGTCGTCGTGAAAAGCAGATCGCGTTCAACCTTGAGCACGGCATCACGCCAAAGGGTGTCACCAAAAGCGTCGCAGACATCATGGAAGGCGCGGTGGTGCCGGGTAGCCGCTCGAACAAACGCAAGAAAGCCCAGGCGGCAGAAGAGGGCGGCGAGTACGCTGTCACGCTGCGCTCACCCTCCGAGATCACCAAACGGATTCGCCAGCTCGAGGAAAAGATGTTCCAGGCGGCAAGGGATCTGGAATTCGAGGCGGCGGCAGGGATTCGGGACGAAATCACCAAATTGCGCGATCAATTGAAAAAGGTCTGACCGGGGCGGCAAATGCCGCCTGGTCTTCGACCGATCGCGCCGGGGGCGACGCTCCCACGTCACGACCCTGCGGGAAACTTGCGGAGCGCATGCCTCCGCGGCTTCTTCTACGCGGCCCCGCCCGTTCCGACATCCGCGGTGGAATCGCCTGTAGGAGCGCACCTGGGCGCGAAGGGTTTTGCGGATTCTCCTTCGCAGTCATGACCGCTCCTACAGAACGTGTAGGTGGGGCCCGGCTCCATACGGTAGGCGCGCCGCGCTCGACGCGATGGGCTTCGCCACTGCAGCCCGCACCAATCCTGGCGCCTTGCCCGCCCACCCATTTAAATCGTATTTTTTCAGTCAGTTACGCTTGACAAGGTTCCGAGCCGTGCGTAAAGTTCGCGGCCATTGCAGGCACGTAGCTCAGTTGGTTAGAGCACCACCTTGACATGGTGGGGGTCGTTGGTTCGAATCCAATCGTGCCTACCAAACATTCCCGCACTGCACGGGACAAAAAAGGGCGATCCGAAAGGGTCGCCCTTTTTTATTCGCTAGCCGCGCTAAGCGGACCCCGCTAAGTCCCGTTCTGCCTCAGTTCGCACCCCGCACCGCTTCATTCTGCCCGCCGACGCGGACGTTTCCCCACAACTGCCGCGCCTGGCGTCCAATGATCCGATGCCGCGACTGGCAGTCGAGCTGCATCGCACGCTCAAGGAACCAAACAGCAGCGAACCGGCTCGCAGTTACAAATAACGACTCGGGGATGACGCAATGTACGAACTGAACATGAGTCTCGCCATTTTCGGGTTCGCCGCGATCCTGATCGCGCTGCTGTCGGGCCTCATCAAGCGCAGCGTCGTGTCCGAACCGATTTTGGCCATGACCATCGGCATCTTTGCGGGGCCCTATGGAGCAGGGTTGCTGGATATCGCCAAGTGGGGCGACCCCATGGTGATCCTCGAGCAGGCCGCGCGGCTTACGCTTGCCATCGGCTTGATGGGGATCGCGCTGCGACTCGATCGGGACAGCGTCAGACTGCTCCTGCGGCCTGTTTCGCTGCTACTGATCCTCGGCATGCTGGGGATGTGGTTGCTGTCGTCCGGCATTGCGCTGGTGTTCGGGTTGCCATTGCTTTCAGCGCTGCTGCTGGGTGCGATTGTGACGCCGACTGACCCGGTCGTCGCCAGCTCCGTGGTGACCGGCAAGTTTGCCCAAAAGTACCTTCCGCTTCGGGTTCGAGACGGGTTGTCCTATGAGTCGGGCGCTAACGACGGTCTCGCTTATCTCTTCGTCATGCTGCCCATCCTGGCCATGAGTCACCCACCTGCGGAGACGACACAGAAATGGCTGTTGGATGTCCTGGTGGTCGGCGTACTGCTCGCCACGGCCATAGGCGTGCTGGTCGGCTTTGCTGCAGCCAAGCTGCTGTCCGCAGCAGACCGCCGCGGGTTGGTAGCGAATCAGTCGATGCTGGGGTACACCGTTGCGTTTTCGCTGTTCACGCTCGGCGCGGCAAAGCTGGTTCACTCCGATGCGTTGATCGCCGTCTTCGCCGCAGGCCTCACCTTCAACCTCTGCAGCGATCGCAGCGAGGAACATGAGGAAGAAAACATTCAGGAAGCGGTTTCCAAGCTGTTTACGCTACCCATGTTTGTCCTGTTCGGGTTGAGTCTGCCTTTCAGCGAATGGTCCGGCATCGGCTGGCCATTGGTCATTCTGGTTGTGGCTCTTTTGCTATTTCGCCGGCTCCCGGTGCTCGCTGCGTTGATGCCACTGATCGGCCGGTCCTTCAATCGGGCGGATATTGCCTTTCTCGGCTGGTTCGGTCCGATCGGTATCGCAGCCATCTACTACGCGACGCTCGCCCACAAGCACACCCACGACCCCATGTTCTGGCACATAACGAGCGCGGTGGTTTTCGCTTCCATCCTGGTCCACGGCGTATCCGCGGCTTCGTTTACGCGGCTCCATCGCAAGCACGCAGGCGCCGCTCCCGATCGCACCAAACCACTCGATAGCGACGCATGAGGCGAAGCGAGACGGTACGGGCGATACCAAGTTGATCGGAACTAGCGCCATCCCCAGGGTCTGATTCTGCATAGGATCCTATTCGGAGGTCGCCATGAAATCGCTATCCACCGCCTTGCTGTCAGGTATCGCGCTGTCCCTCGTTATCGCAGCCGGCGCGCACGCCCAATCGACGGGCCCGGATTTCTCGAATCTGGACGCAAACGGCTCCGGCGAGATCGAGTTCGACGAATTTCACCATGAGCACTCGGACGGTGACGAGCCGCCGGCCGAGCAGACCGACGCCGAGCACGACGGCTTTGGTTACGACACCGGCGATTTCGATGCGCTTGAAGGTCGGGATCTGGACCAGACGTTGTTCGAGCGTTACGACGCTGACAACAGCCGCGGCCTCGATCGAGATGAATATCAGGAATATCAGGACAACGTTACCCGCCGCCTGCGGGACTTCTAACCCAGCCAACCCATAGGAGGCCCATCATGAAGCCTCGCTTGATCGTAATCCTTGCTGGCGTTGCCGTTGCCAGCACCCTGTCGTACGAATCGATGGCCCAGCAGCCGGTCGACAACCCGGTGATTCAGGATGCGGGTGAGAAGGGCGGTATCAATCTCAACCGTTTCCGTGATGATCCGGGCGAGCCGCTCGATCTGATGAATACCAATGATGACGACTATGACGAAGTCTCGGCCGAAGATCGGGAGCGCGAGCTGGACGATCGCGAGCGCAGGACGTATCAGCGTTATGACGCTGAGAAAACCGACCTGGGTCCCGAAGCGTATCGGATGGATCCGTCGCGCAGAGATTGATAGCGCAGGCTCGATCGCACCCCGCCCAGTTCACCATCTGCGAGCGTGCCGTCCGCCCCGGGATGTAGGAGCGGACCCGGCCGCGAAGAAGAATGCACAAAACCCTTCGCGCCAGGTGCGCTCCTACGCACGCACGGTCCCGCCTTGGGATGTAGGAGCGGACCCGGCCGCGAAGAAGGATGCACGAACCTTTATTCGCACCAGTTTGGTAGGAGCACCTATCCCGTTCTACCGCAGTACCACCGCAACGCTACAAGCCCCAGAACACTTGTGATAGAGTGCTCCGCTTCCCGTCGGGCGCACGTCGCCAGGCATTTCTCTCAGTCATTCGTGACGACCTTGCAGTAGCCCACCGGGGCTGTCGGCGATCGTGTGCCGCCTGAACTGCACCGTACACAGCGAATGGCAGTATCCATCACGTGGCCTTGCGTAGGGGTCACCACTGAGAAGGAGCGGCACATGCCCGTTATTACCCTTCCTGACGGCAGTCAGCGTACGTTCGAACAACCCGTATCCGTAGCCGACGTGGCTGCATCCATCGGCGCTGGACTGGCGAAAGCCACCGTAGCCGGCAAGGTCGACGGCCGCCTGGTCGACGCCTGCGATGTCATCGAACACGACGCCACGCTGCAGATCATCACGCCCAAGGACGAGGAAGGGCTGGAGATCATTCGCCACTCCTGCGCTCACCTGGTGGGCCATGCGGTCAAGCAGCTGTACCCGACTGCCAAGATGGTCATCGGCCCGGTGATCGAAGAAGGCTTCTATTACGACATCGCCTTCGAGCGCCCCTTCACACCCGAAGACCTGGCGGCGATCGAATCGCGCATGCGCGAGCTGATCGACACCGAGTACAACGTGATCAAAAAGGTGACGCCGCGCGAACAGGTGATCGAGGTGTTCAACGGCCGTGGCGAGGAATACAAGCTGCGCCTGGTCGAGGACATGCCCGACGAAAAGGCGATGGGCCTGTACTACCACGAAGAATACGTCGACATGTGCCGCGGTCCGCACGTGCCGAACACGCGCTTCCTGAAAGCCTTCAAGCTGACCCGCATTTCCGGTGCCTACTGGCGTGGCGATGCCAAGAACGAGCAGTTGCAGCGCGTTTACGGCACCGCCTGGGCCGACAAGAAGCAGCTGGCTGCGTACATCCAGCGCTTGGAAGAAGCCGAGAAGCGTGACCACCGCAAGATCGGCAAGCGCCTGGGCCTGTTCCACACCCAGGAAGAAGCGCCCGGCATGGTGTTCTGGCACCCGAACGGCTGGACCGTCTACCAGGTGCTCGAGCAATACATGCGCCAGGTGCAGCGCGCCGCCTCCTATAAAGAGATCAAGACGCCTCAAGTCGTCGATCGCGTGCTGTGGGAGCGCTCCGGCCACTGGGAGCATTACTCCCACGCCATGTTCACCACCGAATCGGAAAGCCGCGACTACGCCATCAAGCCGATGAACTGCCCGGGCCACATCCAGGTGTTCAATCAGGGCCTGAAGAGCTACCGCGAGCTGCCGCTGCGCCTGGCCGAGTTCGGCTCCTGTCACCGCAACGAGCCGTCCGGTTCCTTGCACGGTCTGATGCGCGTGCGTGCCTTTACTCAGGACGACGCCCACATCTTCTGTACCGATGAGCAGGTCAAGTCCGAGGCCGCCAACTTCATCGACCTGACCCTGCAGGTGTACAAGGACTTCGGCTTCGATGACGTCGAGCTCAAGCTGTCCACTCGTCCGGAAAGTCGCGTAGGCGACGATGCATTGTGGGATCAGGCCGAGAAGGGCCTGGAAGATGCGCTGAACGAGGCCGGCCTGCGGTGGGATCTGCAGCCGGGCGAGGGCGCGTTCTACGGTCCGAAGATCGAATTCTCCCTGCGTGACTGTATCGGTCGCGTCTGGCAGTGCGGCACCCTGCAGCTGGATTTCATGCTTCCGGGGCGTCTGGGTGCGCAGTATGTCGCCGAAGACGGCAGCCGCAAAACGCCGGTCATGCTGCACCGTGCAATCCTCGGATCCTTCGAGCGTTTCATCGGCATTCTGATCGAGCACTACGCGGGCGACTTCCCTGCCTGGCTGGCACCGACGCAGGCTGCGGTGCTGAATATCACCGATAATCAGGCCGAATTCTGCAAAGAAGTGGAGAAAACCCTCAATGAAAAGGGTTATCGAGCCGTAGCGGACTTGAGAAACGAGAAGATCGGCTTTAAAATCCGAGAGCATACTTTGCACAAGACTCCCTATCTGCTAGTGGTAGGTGATAGAGAAGTCGAATCGCACACAGTGGCCGTGCGCACGCGAGAGGGTAAAGACCTGGGTTCCATGACTGTTGCCGAGTTCTCCGAATTCCTGTCCCGCGCTGTCGCACAACGAGGCCGCCCGAATTCGGAGCTATAAAGATTAAACGCGAGATGAGACAAGACAAAAAAGCCGTACAGCGCCCGCCGATCAATGACAACATTACGGCGCGCGAAGTACGCCTGATTGGCGCCGAAGGTGAACAAATCGGTGTCGTGTCCATTCAGGAAGCGATGGCAGCCGCAGAGGAAGCCAAGCTGGACCTGGTTGAAATCTCTCCAGACGCGGCCCCGCCCGTTTGCCGAATCATGGATTACGGCAAGCACCTCTTCGAAAAGAAGAAGCAGCAGGCGGTCGCGCGCAAGAATCAGAAGCAGATTCAGATCAAGGAAATCAAGTTTCGTCCTGGGACGGAAGAGGGAGACTATCAGGTCAAGTTGCGTAACCTGATTCGTTTCCTATCTGAAGGGGACAAGGCCAAGGTATCGCTACGATTCCGTGGTCGCGAGATGGCTCATCAGGAGCTGGGCATGGAGCTGTTGAAGCGGGTCGAAGCTGACCTGCTTGAATACGGCACCGTTGAACAGCACCCGAAAATGGAAGGTCGTCAATTGATGATGGTCATCGCTCCCAAGAAGAAAAAGTAACCTCCGGGGCAACGCCAGGCCTCATGGTTATCTTATTAACGCTACATGCGGAGTACATGAACATGGCAAAAGTAAAAATGAAGACCAAGAGTGGTGCCGCCAAGCGCTTCAAGGTGACTGGCAAGGGCATCAAGCACAAGCATGCTTTCAAGAGCCACATCCTGACCAAGATGAGCACTAAGCGTAAGCGTCAACTCCGGGGTACCTCCGAGTTGAACCCTGCTGATGTGCAAAAAGTTGAGCGCATGTTGCGTCTCCGTTAAGTCTAGGTTAAGGAATTAGAGAATGGCTCGTGTTAAGCGTGGTGTAATGGCGCGCAAGCGTCACAAGAAAATCCTGAAACTCGCCAAAGGCTACTACGGTGCGCGCTCGCGCGTGTTCCGCGTTGCCAAGCAGGCGGTCATCAAGGCAGGTCAGTATGCCTATCGTGACCGCAAGCAGCGCAAGCGTCAGTTCCGTGCTCTGTGGATCGCCCGTATCAACGCCGGTGCTCGTCAGAATGGCATGTCCTATAGCCGTCTGATCGCTGGCCTGAAAAAGGCTTCCATCGAAATCGATCGCAAGGTTCTGGCCGATCTGGCCGTGAACGAAAAAGCGGCGTTTACCGCGATTGTCGAGAAAGCAAAGGCTAGCCTGGCTTAAGCCCTCGTTACGACAATCACCGGGGCCTCGGCTCCGGATGCAACGTCAATGATAGGGGAAGAGCCTCAAAGCTCTTCCCCTATTTTTGTTTCTGGAGTGCGTGTTAATGGAAAACCTCGACGCCCTGGTCTCCCAAGCCCTGGACGCAATCAAGCAGGCCGCTGACATCAATGCACTTGAGCAGCTGCGTGTGCAGTACCTCGGCAAGAAGGGCGAGCTGACCCAGGTGATGAAGACCCTAAGCAACATTCCTGCCGAAGAACGCCCCAAGGTCGGGGCGATGGTGAACGAAGCCAAGGAACAGGTTCAGAGCGTGCTCAACGCACGCAAGACCGAGATGGAAGCCGCCGCGCTGAATGCGCAGCTGGCCGCCGAGCGGGTTGACGTGACATTGCCGGGCCGCGGCCAGGTATCCGGTGGACTGCATCCAGTCACCCGCACCCTGGAACGGATCGAAGAATTCTTCACCCGCGTTGGTTATGCCGTCGCGGAAGGCCCCGAAGTCGAGGATGACTACCACAACTTCGAGGCGCTCAACATTCCCGGCCACCACCCGGCCCGGGCAATGCATGACACCTTCTACTTCAACGCGAACACGTTGCTGCGCACCCATACCTCACCGGTCCAGGTACGCACCATGGAAACCCAGGAGCCGCCGATCCGCATCGTTTGCCCGGGCCGTGTATACCGCTGCGATTCGGATATTACCCACTCGCCGATGTTCCACCAGGTCGAAGGCCTGCTGGTCGATCGTAAAGTGAGCTTCGCCGACCTCAAAGGCACCATCGAGGAGTTCCTGCGGGTGTTCTTCGAGAAGGACCTGGGGGTGCGTTTCCGTCCGTCCTTCTTCCCGTTCACCGAGCCGTCCGCCGAAGTCGACATGCAGTGCGTGATGTGCAACGGCAACGGCTGCCGCGTGTGCAAGCAGACCGGCTGGCTGGAAGTGATGGGCTGCGGCATGGTGCACCCCAACGTGTTCCGCTCCGCGGGAATCGATCCCGAGCAGTATCAGGGTTTTGCCTTCGGCATGGGCGTTGAGCGCCTGGCCATGTTGCGCTATGGCGTGAACGACCTGCGCCTGTTCTTCGATAACGACTTGCGCTTCCTTGCGCAGTTTCGCTGAACGCAGCCGCACCCGAGCAAACCCTTTGACAGCAGGAAACGACAATGAAATTCAGTGAACAATGGCTGCGCGGCTGGGTGAACCCCGAGGTCTCGCGTGACGAGCTGGTCGCCCGCCTGTCCATGACCGGCCTGGAAGTCGACAGCGTCACCCCGGCCGCGGGCGAGTTCAGTGGCGTGGTAGTCGGCGAGATCATCAGCGCCGAACAGCACCCGGACGCCGACAAGCTGCGCGTGTGCCAGGTCAGCGACGGCAAGGAACAGTTTCAGGTAGTGTGCGGCGCGCCCAACGCACGCGCCGGCATTCGCATCCCGTTTGCTCAGGTCGGCGCCGTACTCGGCGAAGACTTCAAGATCAAGAAGGCCAAGCTGCGCGGTGTGGAATCGCACGGCATGCTCTGTTCGGCTGCCGAGCTCAAGCTCTCCGAAGACCATTCCGGTCTGTACGAGCTGCCGGCCGATGCACCGGTAGGCCAGACGCTGCGTGAGTATCTGGGCCTGGACGACGCCATCATCGAAGTCGACCTGACGCCGAACCGCGGCGACTGCCTGTCGATCGCAGGTCTCGCCCGCGAAGTCGGCGCCAACTACAACGCACCGGTCGCGCGCCCGCAGATCGACGCCGTACCGTCCGTCAACGACGAAACCCGCCCTGTCGAACTGGTCGCACCCAAGGCCTGCCCGCGCTACGTTGGCCGCGTCATCCGCAACGTCGATCTATCCCGCGGCACACCGCTGTGGATGATCGAGCGTCTGCGCCGTAGCGACATTCGCAGCATCGACCCGGTGGTCGACATCACCAACTACGTGATGATCGAACTGGGCCAGCCGATGCATGCCTTCGATCTGTCCGAGATCAAGGGCGGCATTCGTGTCCGCATGGCCGAGGAGGGCGAGAAGCTCACCCTGCTCGACGGCCAGGACGTGACCCTGCGCAGCGACACCCTGGTCATCGCTGATCACGAACGCCCGCTGGCCATAGCCGGCATCATGGGTGGCGAGCACAGCGGCGTCAGCGACAAGAGCACTGACCTGTTCCTTGAAAGCGCCTTCTTCGACACCATCGCTATCGCCGGCAAGGCGCGTGGCTATGGCCTGCACACCGACTCTTCGCACCGCTTCGAGCGCGGCGTCGACTGGCAGCTGCAGCGCGAAGCGATCGAGCGCGCCACTGCACTGATTCTGGATATCGTCGGCGGCGAGCCGGGCCCGGTGATCGAAGCTGTAGAGCCCAGCGCACTGCCGACGATTGCCGAAGTGACCCTGCGCAACGAACGCATCACGCAGATGCTCGGCATGGAGCTGCCGGAAGCCGACATCGAGGCTTATCTGAGCAACCTGGGCCTGACTGTGAAGGCCAGCGGAGCAGGCGAGTGGCAGGTCACCGTGCCCAGCCACCGCTTCGACATCAGCCTGGAGATCGACCTGATCGAAGAACTGGCGCGCCTGTACGGCTACAACCGTCTGCCCGTTAGCGCACCAACCGCGTCGCTGAACCTGACCGCCAAGCCGGAAACCCGCGGCGAGCTGCCGATCCTGCGTCGTCTGCTGGTGGCCCGCGGGTATCAGGAAGCGATCACTTACAGCTTCGTCGAGCCGAGCCTGAACAAGCTGTTCGATCCGGAAGTCGAGCCGCTGGCCCTGGCCAACCCGATCTCAGCCGACATGGCCGTGATGCGCACCTCGCTGTGGCCGGGCCTGAGCAAGGCCGTGCAGCACAACCTCAACCGCCAGCAGTCGCGCGTGCGCCTGTTCGAAAGCGGCCTGCGCTTCGTCCCGCAAGCCAGTGGTGAGCTGCTTCAACAGCCCATGCTCGCGGGTATCGCCTGTGGCACCCGTCAGCCGGAAGGCTGGGCCAACGGCAACGACAAGCTCGACTTCTACGACGTCAAAGGCGACGTGGAAGCCGTACTGGGGCAGGGCGGTGCACTGGCCAGCTTCCGCTTCGAGCCGGCCAAGCACCCGGCGCTGCACCCGGGCCAGACCGCACGCATCACCCGCGACGGCGAAACTGTCGGCTGGCTGGGCGCGCTGCACCCGCAGCTGGTCAGTGAGCTGGACCTGCAGGCCCCGGTGTTCGCCTTCGAGCTGACGCTGAGCGCCATCACCGAAGGGCGCCTGCCGGCCTTCCGTGAACTGTCCCGCTTCCCCGAGGTGCGCCGCGACATCGCCGTGCTGGTCGATCAGTCCGTCGCTGCCGAAGACCTGCTCGCAACCATTCGCGACGCAGCAGGCGAGAACCTGACGAACCTCAGGCTGTTTGACGTTTACGCAGGTAAAGGCATTGATCCGAATAGAAAAAGTCTTGCCATCGGCTTGACGATGCAGCATTCATCGCGCACTCTTACTGACGATGAGGTGAACGCTGTCATGGACAAGGTACTCACGTCCCTGGAGCAAGGGTTCAATGCCACGTTAAGGAAATAAGGGTTATGGCGGCTCTGACGAAAGCAGAAATGGCCGAACGTCTCTACGAGGAGCTCGGCTTCAACAAGCGTGAAGCCAAGGAACTGGTCGAGCTGTTTTTCGAAGAGATCCGCAATGCTCTGGAGAGTAACGAGCAGGTCAAATTGTCCGGATTCGGCAACTTTGACCTGCGCGACAAGCGCCAGCGTCCCGGTCGCAACCCCAAGACCGGCGAAGAGATCCCAATCACTGCCCGGCGCGTGGTCACCTTCCGCCCCGGACAAAAACTCAAGGCCCGAGTAGAAGCCTATGCTGGAACCCACTCATAACGCCGAGCTGCCGGCGATCCCCGGCAAACGCTACTTCACCATCGGCGAAGTCAGCGACCTCTGCGCAGTCAAGCCTCATGTTCTGCGGTATTGGGAACAGGAATTTCCGCAGCTGTCACCCGTCAAGCGCCGTGGCAACCGTCGCTATTACCAGCGTCAGGACGTGATCATGATTCGCCAGATTCGCGGGCTGCTGTACGACCAGGGCTTTACCATCGGCGGCGCCCGTCAGCGGCTGTCCGGCGACGAAGCCAAGGAAGATGTCACCCACTTCAAGCAGCTGATCCGTCAAACGATCACCGAGCTCGAAGAGGTATTGCAGGTGTTGAAAGCGCACTGATACGACGGCCTGAAACCGAAAAAAACCTTTCTCATTTCAGGCGGTTAATGTATCATGCGACCCGCTTTGGCAGACAAATCAAAGCATCGTCGGGGCGTAGCGCAGCCTGGTAGCGCACTTGCATGGGGTGCAAGGGGTCGAGTGTTCGAATCACTCCGTCCCGACCAAATTAGATAAGGGGGATCAAGCACTTAGCGGCTTGGTCCCTTTTTTCGTTTCAGGCCTGCGCAATACCGGCGCAAAATACGCGCAAAACGTCACCCGGTAATCGCTGCAATGTCGAGGTCTGGCGTAGCATCGGCCCAGACGATTTCCGAATGGTCGCGCTGGTAGTTGCGCGTCATATCCTCGCTGGCGTGGCCAGCAATTCTCTGCCCGTCCTTGCCCGCCTTCTTGTACAGATGCAGTGACAGCGCTCTGATCTCATGAAAGCCTGGCTGCTCTTCGTCGGTCCAATCCTTGTAGCAACCGGCTGCTTCCCGCGCGGCTTTGAATGCCCTGGTCAGGTAGCGCTCTTCGATCTTCGTCCAGTGCACCTTGTTCTGTTGCTGCTTCTGCTTCATGCGCTCCGGTTGACGATGCACCAGAAACGGGGACAGTACGTTGTCCCGGCACCGGTCGATGACGGTCTGCAGTTGCGGTGTGACTTGGAAGCGGATCCATGCTGCGTCGGAGGCCTTAGCGGTTTTCTGCTGGACCACGTAGAGATACCCATCCTGTACATCTTCAAACTTCATCGTGAGCACATCCGAACGGCGCTGCGCTGTGATCAAGGCCAAGTCGATCGCGTTTTGTAGCCAGAGCGGGGCGGCTTCACGGATGGCACGGATCCCTTCGACCGTGTGACGCTTTCGCGCTTTCTTCTCGATCCTTGGCAGCGTGCTGGCTGCTGGGTTGTCAGGGCACAGACCTTTCGCGCAGGCGTGGTTGAACAGATCGATCAGCAGCGCCCGGCATTGGTTGCTTGCCCTGGGCGATAGCGGATCGAGCAGTGCTGCGATCATGCGGATAGTTACTTCGTCGATGGGCTGCGCGCCCATTGCTGCAATGATCTGGCGGAAACGGACGGCGTACAGCGCGAGCGTGGCCTTGGCCAGTTCTCGATGCGGGAGGACGTCTCGCTCGAACTGCGCGATGAAGTCGCGGACGAGCACCTTCTCGCTACCCATGACCCGCTGCACCAGGTCGACACCCGCCATCAGCAGGCTGTTCAGCTGGCGCGCTGCTGCGATTGCGTCTGCCTTGTTGCTGCCCATTGAATGCCAGCTGCCATCATCCGGCCGGCGATAACGATACGTACCGCGCCGCGCATCGGCGTAGAGGTTCGGCGGCAGTCCCTTGTTCTTCGAATTGCGCGGTCGCGGCGCCATCATGCTCTCCGTTTGTTCAGTACCCGGTCGACCAGGCTATTCCCTGTCTGCTGTTGATAGCGGGTCCAGTCGATGTAAAACAACTTGCCGATCTGTTTGCCGGGCAGGTCTCCGCGCTTGATCTGTTCGCGGATGGCGTTGGCGCACTGTGGGGTGCCGTTTTCACCCCAGACCCGGCGCTGGTAAACGCTGATCTTGATGAGCTCGCTCATAAGTACCTCATGGGGGCGGTTATTTGAAGCGGTAAAGCAACGCGATCGCCAGCGCTGAGATCAGGAGCAGTAGCGCGGCGGCGGGTAGGGCGTCTGGGTGGAGGGTCACGGGCCGAGCTCCTGCTGGGCTTGTGCCCAGGCCGTTTGCACCTGGTGGAACTGGTCGGAGCTGCCGCCGTGGTCTTCATGCGCTGCCTTGCGAGCGCGCATGTAGGCCTGGCGGGCTTCGGCCAGATCGGCGCCGTAGTAGTTCAGAACATCCCGCCACGAGCGACCCACTACCTGATCTGGCGCCGGCAGGCCTTGGAAGCCCACGAACGCGGCCTCGAACATCTGGCTGCCGTGTCGCTCTATCGTGCGCAGCGCTTCGATGGTGGCGGCTATCGCTGCGATGTTGTCCTCGATGCGGTTGTAGGTATCGCATGGGATGCAACGATCGCGCCCGTCGAGGTTGAAGTACACAGCGGCGCCCGGGTCGGCTGGCGCTCGCTGACCTGAACGAGGAAGGCCATCGCGGCGCAGTTGCAGGTCGGTGCTGATGATTACTGTGTCCGGATTGCAGCGCCAGGTGTGCCCGTGACGGGTGAACTTGCTGAGCTCTGCGAGAACGCGCCCGCAGGCCTGCTGCAACGTCAGCGACTTGTGGCTGTATCCCGAAGAGTTCTTGGTTTTAAAGCGGCCGTCCTTTCGTTCTCTCGCTGGAGTGCGCGGGAACCAGTGGGGCCAGGTGAGAGGGGAGCGGGTTGGTTCACTCATACATCACTTCCTTGTTACTCGGGGCGGACGTAGCGAATCATCGTGGTTCAGCTGACGAAACTCGGTGCAGATGACAACCGTGTCGGCGCCGTCTGTACGGTGTTTGGGCATGATGTTGAAGGGCAGTGCACTGCAATCTTCGCGCTGCTTGGCGCAGCCTCGGCAGCGGCCGCCTTTGGGGTAGTAGCGTTGCGTCATGCTGGCTGGCTCTGAAAGCTGATGCCGGGGATTGGCGCTGAGCCGTTCACAGGCGTGTGCAGTTGGACGCCATCCCCATCCCGGGCCCCGGCTGCAGCTGCGATAGCTGCTAGCTTGTTGCCTCGGGTGGCGGACTTGGGTTGCCGCGCCTCGGTGACCTTCTTGTTGTGGATCTCCTGCATGAAGCGGGTGTGCTTCCGGTCATCCTCCTCCCGGAGCGGGGCGGCGAACTCGAGTACGGTCGCCTGCACTGCCGACACCCAACCCTCGCAATAGCCCTGCGATATCTTTCGCTTTTGAGCCGGGGTGTACATGTTCGATACACGCTCTTCGAGGAAGCGTTTGCGTGCCTGTTTAATCTGGCGCATCAGAACCAAGGCGGTGAAGCCTGCGATATGCGCGTTCTCGGCGCGCCCCACGAACGATGTGGTGCGGTAGCCACTGAACACCGTGCACTGAAACGCACGGCCGATGATGGTGAGCAGCGCCTGCGCCCATAGCGGCTTATTGACGTGCTCGGATTCGATCTGCTCTAGGCCGAGTTCGGACAGCTCGACGTGTTCTTCGCTGAGGCCGTACTTGTCCATCATCTTGCGTGCCTGACGGAGCGCGGCTGCGGCTTCGTGTTCGTTGGCGCTGCTTGCAAGGGCCATGCACTTGCGCACCTTAGCGAGGATTTTGGCTTTGTTGTCCATAGTGGTGTCCTTGAGAGCTTCACTGGCTCTGGCATATCCGGGAAAACGTCAAGTGAATTAACTTCCGAAGAGCGGCAAAAATGATGAGCGTGCGTACTATTTCCGAACTTGGCACGAGGATTAGGCAATGCGATATTGGTGAGTAGGTCGATAAAGGGACTAGCGATGAACGAGCCACGTAGACGAATACCGTACGCTTTACACAGAGATGGATGGGAGGCCGACCCGGCTCAAGTAGCGACGCTGCGGGCGATCGCTAATGAAGTCACGATTGACCAGTACTCGCCTGAAATGGAGGGGTCTATCTTCTGCCCGCTTTGCGGAACGAATCTAAAGCGCGTACCCAAGTCCAAAGCGATCTTCAGTAATGAGCGAGAGCCATTTTTTTCCCACCAGCCCAAATGGCGACATGTTCGATGTGATCTGCGTTCTAAGAGGCCGGAGGGGAAACACTACGAGACGTGGGAAGAAGCGCGCCGCGCCGTAGAGAATGAAGAACTGGTAGTGATTAATGGTTTCATGCAAGGCGAGCCCGCTCTATCAGCCGCTGCTCCGGGTGAGTATCAAGAAACGATTGTCGAGGATGAAGAGGGGCCAGAAAGCAGCGTGCCCATAGGGAGACATGTCGGCGAAAATTTCACCGTTCCCAGTGTGGTGACGTCCGTGATGGGGATTTGCTCTCGTTTTGACACGCACCTATGGAAGTATTACCACTTGCCTGGCGCTGACAATGCCCGGCTGTTGGCCGATCTGCTGAGAGATGTAAAACAGGTGGACGACACCGAGGCTGTGCCTCGTTTGTACTTCGGGGTAGTCAGATCCGTGAGTGTGGCGGGTCAAGGTGGGCCCAACAACGTTTGTATGACGAGATTGGAATGCCACGAGGACGTCCGCGATTTCACCTTGAAAGTTTTGAATTCGACGGCTCAGCGCCGAGGACTGACCGCCAAGTCGGTTGGTCGTGTTGTGCTTGTCTATGGAGAAGTCACTCGCAGCGGGATTGGACTTGCTGTCGAACATCCAAGCTGGGGTGAATGGGCGCTCCTTCCTGATAAATACAAGCCGTTACTTGGATTTTCGCCCGCGTGACATGCCGCCGTGACTCTACGGCTGGCGCAGAAACTCGCGCAGCTTCTCGTCAGGTAGGCGGGCGGCGTTGTGGATGAGGCGGGTCAGGGCGTCTTGCTTCTCTTCGAGGTCACACACGGCCAGGACGCGGTCGAGGTGTTCGGCGGTAGCGTGGTAGACCTCGATCTGCAGGCGGTAGGCTAGGAGGCGGGCTTGCCGTTCTTCCTCGCGCAGCTTGTCGCGTTCGCGCTGCTCGCGCTTGCGCTCGGCGGCGGTCTTGGCTGACATCAGGTCGGCTCCAGCCGGTACCCGCGCTCGGCCTCCTGCTGGCGCTGTTGCTGCAGCTTGAAGTGCGCGGCGAGCGGCAGCTCTTTCACGGCGTAGTACACCGGTATGCCGAGGCGGCAGGCTTCGGCGATCTCGGCGCGGGTGCCGGCGCTGGCTTCGTGACCTGGTACGAGCACGACGGCGTCGCTGCGGCGCATGAGTTCAAGCGTTGCTTCGAGCCAGAACTCGTCTGGGATGGTCGGCGCGAAGAGGTCGAGGTCGCCGGTGTTGGCGTGAGGTATCAGCGCGGACCAGCCTTTCTCGATAGCGAGCAGGCCGACTGCGCGGGCGCTCTGGATATTGAGCGTGACCCGGGCGCGGTTTCCGGCGCGGTAGGGGCCGGCGACGTAGACGACGGGCAGGCTTGTGCTGGCGACGAGGCGAGGCAGCGTGCGTTCTTGCGTTCCCATGGCTATTCCTTCACGGCGCGCGCGGCCGGGCTGTGGTTGAGCTCGATTCCGTTCTCCTTGGCGGCGCGTACGATCATTGCGTAGCTGACGCCAAGGCTTTTGGATATCTGCAGGGTGGTGCACTGCTTTTCGCGCATTGGTGCGATCTGCTTGGCCAGCTCTTTGCGTCGTTCGCGGGCCTTGGCTGACCTGACCTCGTGAAGACTGGCGACTTTCGCCTTGTTGTCGGGCTTCGGCTTGGCGCAGTGTTTATCAGCGATGTTCTTGAGCTTGGCAGCCTGCGCCTCGTCAGCGCTGGCGCGGTTGCGACTGCGCCAGGTGTTGATTACGGGGCGCTGCGGCTGGACCGGCTCGGTAACCGGTGGGCGGTTCTTGGCGAGGAAATCTTTCACCAGGGCGTCGAGCTCTTCGCGCTCGGCTTGTTTGGCGAGGACTTCGGATGTGAGCATGGAGGTCATGATGCGGCTTTCCCTTCGCATTCTTGCCAGGCTTCCCACGCGGCTTGTGTCTCGCCGTAGCGATAGCCGCCGTGGTTGCTGCGGGTGATATCGAAACAGCGATCGACCGCCCAGGCTTCGAACCGGGCGCGCATGTCATCGCTGGGTGGCTGGTACGGGGCGAGGTGCAAGTATGTGCGTTCGTAGCGGTCCATGCCGGCCACCGGCAGCGGGAACTCAACGAACTGGGACTTGCCGCTGACGTCTAGCACGCGGCCATCCATAGGGCCGCCTATGAAGCGGTGGGCTGTCATGGGGACACCCCATGCTTGGCCGTCGGCCAGCGCAACGGCATCCCGTCTGGTTGGATCAAGTGGTTCGGCTGGTCGTCTTTAAGGCATCCCGGCACGCTACCCGCTCCGCAGCTTTCACAGCGGGCCACATCGACGCCACGGCAAAGCGGGTGAAGCTGGACGTGCCCACTGCGGCAAGTGTTTGTACGCGCTTCATATTCGCTGCATGGAGTAAGCATCACTCCCCCCCTTGGTCTGGCCGCGCCTGCTCAGCGATCTGCTTTGCTACCCAAGCCCGCATCCGAACCCACCGTTGCTCCGGCGTTTCTTGCTCGTAGCTACCGGTGGTTGGGTTCCGTCGATACATTCCACACTCGTCGTTCTCGTAAACGATTTCGCGCGCCAGGGCGTTAGCGATACCGAGCAGATTGGCGGCTTCCTCTGCATCTTCTGGATCGTTGGCTTTCAAGCCTCGTCCTGCAGCGACAACACCGAGCGTGCAGAACTCGCCGTCAGCTTCGAGCGCGCCTTCGACCAGTCGCTTCGATTCCATCGCGTCCATCTGCTCCAGTAGCTCGCGCAGGAACTGTTGGCCGCGCTTTCCTCGAATGGCTGAGTTAACCGCGCCTCGCCAACGGATAAGGTCCCAACCGCCGCTGTCGTCGCAATATCCTGAACGGCTCATGCCACCACCCTCAGCTGCGGCCGTGCTGGCGCCTGGCGGGCTTGTTCGAGCCGTTCGGCCTTGGCCAGGGCGTTGCTGTAGCTGGTGGCCCAGCCGACGACTGTGCCGCCGAGCGTGAGTTGCCAGAAGCCGCGGTCGTCGGGTTCGCTGGGAAGTACGCGGCGGCCGGCGGGCTTGATTACGATGGTGGTGTGCATGGGCATGGTCACGTCCTCGTGATGGTTACACGTCAAATGTGTCGTCGATGAAGTCGTCGCGGCGTCCGCCGCGCTGGGTGCGGGTGACGCGGTGTGGGCGTTGCATGTCGTCCGGTGCGCTGAGGCTGGCGCTGGTGCAGCAGACCATCAGCAGGAGGACGAGCGGGGCGATGATGGCGCGACGCATGGCTTCGGCGATCAGCTGGGCGCGGCGGGTGGCGCCGAGCTTGAACATGGCGCTGTATACGCGCTTGCGGACGCTGTCTGGCGCGAGGCCGGTTTCCCGGGCCATCTGCTTGTCGGTCTTGCCGGCGGCGACGCCGAGGGTGAACTCAAGTTCGCGCGGGCTGAGGATGCTGCCGACAAAGCCCTGCCAGTTGCCTCTGATCATGGTGTCCATACGTCACTCCCTGTGAATGTGTTGGCCGCTTACGCCCGGCCGGTCGCCCGTGTGTCGCCAGCGTCCGGGTGACGCTGCAATGGGGTCGCTTTCTCCCTGGCTTGCGGATTTCCTGCGGTGCGCCTTGCCTGTCCTGAGAACACAGGCGGGCCGTTGAGTAGAGACGGCCGGCTAACAGTCGCGGGCTTTGGCGATCCGCCGACGCGGTTGGGATGCTGTTACCCGCGAATCTGATCGCTCAGTTGCTTGATGCCGTCGAGCATCATTTGGAGCCGCTGTTCCTGGCTGGCAACAACGGACTGGGCGAGCGTGAAGGACCGAACTGCTTCGGTGATGGCGAGCATCTTGCGCCGCGCCTCGTCAGCCTGGCGTTCGGCGTATTCGGCACGGCGCTTAAGATCAATCTTCTGGTAGATCTCGTCATCGTCGTCGTCTTCATCGAAGTACTTGCCCAGCACCTCGGCGCCCGTCGCTTTCGCGGCCAGCTCCTCGATTCGCGCAACGAGATACTCCTCTCGGGGCGTGGTCGGTTCGATGACCGAGCGGATATGCTCGGGACGAGCTTCTCTGGCGATGACGGGTACGCCGGGCTGCCCGATCCAGTAGTCTGAAAACATCGCAAACCCTCCATGTTGGTTTCCCGGATGGCCCTGTCGCCAAGGCCATCGAGGAAACAGCCCTTACCAGTCCGCCAGGGTGGGGCGGGGCGCGGAGCGTGCCGGGTCATTCGCTCGGTTCGGTCGTACCAACCTCGTCCGCCGTCGGGTTCGTCCCGCGTGGGCAGGCTCATGCCTGTCGGATCGCCGGTCGCCGGTAGAGGCTGCGCGGTCTGTTTCATCAGGTTTACTGTTCTCCCCCTGAGGGTTGCCGGGAGTGACCTATGCCCAGCGATGCTGGGGGTAGTCGTTCATGGCGCTGATTGTTAATGAGCGTGGGGTCTCTTCGCCCCGGTGCGGCCTGCTGGCCGGCTTGGAACCAAATATGAACTACAGGTACACATCAAGTCAAGAACCATAAGTACATATTTTTCGTGAGCGGCTTCGCGACCTGGCGGTCACGGAATGCCAGGGTTTGCGGCCGATGGTAAGGTGCCGGCTCCACAGGAGGGAGGACTCGATATGCATACGAAGGATTGCGCACGCCTGGCAGGCTTGCTGCTGGCACCGGCCGGGCTGATCGTGATTGGTTCGCTGGCGCTGATGATGCTACCGATCCGCCCACCGGGGAGTACGGGTTATGAGCTGGACCCGATGCGGTGGGTGCCGGTAGGTTTGACGTTTGGTGGGTTGGTTTGGCTGACCGCAGCGATGGGGCGGTTGGTCAAATGGGAGTTCGAGGCGGAGCGGGAGGAGGGGTAGGGCGCAGGGCTACAAAAGCAAGGCCCGCAGAGGCGGGCCTTATTCTTCACACGAGGCGAGGATGCGGTCTGAAGCGCCGCAGATGCCTAAGCAATATTTCATACCGGCCGGACAACGAGTTCTGGTCGTTTGTCGTTCTGCCCATTGTGTAGTAATTCATCAACTCAGGGTCAGCCCTTTCCGGAGCCGTTCTCGACAGCTGCAGAGCTTCTTTTACCCGGGTGGTAAATTCTTCCAAGAAATCGCGCAGAACTCCTTTGCACAGATCCGGGTTCTCTCGCACTAACCAATAGTAAACTGGGATGTGCCCTTGGCTACCCAGCAGAGGATCGCGATCTCGGAATTCAGCGGCCATACTATCGAGCGTGAATAACGCTTTTTCTTCGGTATCCCGGTACTTCTCTAACAATGTTTGCCGTTCCTCCTCAGAAAGGCGAGGCCCACGTTTGCGGAACCCTTGGACAAAGTACGCTGCTCCTTGCTCGGCGAACTGATCCAGGTTCCGTGCCTTGGTATCAGTGAAACCGCCTTTGTACTCTATCAGCGCAAGTTTCGCGGCAAGGTTAAATTCCTGCATCCGCGATACATTGAAACGAATTTTGTTCATAAAAAAACGATTCGCAGTGATCTGTCTGATGACTGCTGTCGCGGGACCAGGGACTGCGTTGCGCTTTTCTGCGGAAGTAGTAGACATTCCGCTGTTCAGCCGCGTAAACATCTCTGTGATTTTAAGTTCATCATCCGTCACAATACTCATTACGGTCGGGACGTAATTTTCGAGCTTCGAAGCTAGCTTAGGATAGCGCTGCTGTACTTGCGCGAATGTCATGCCGGCAGCTTCCACGCTGGGATCTGCATCTAACGCAAAAGATTGGTTCAGCGGGAACTGGTTCGCGAGGAAATCGAAGAAAGCGCCGAATCGTTGCTTTCCATCGACGATAGAGTATGGTTTGCGAGCAGGGTTGAGTTCCGCGCTGCTGGATCGCGTGAAGTCCGCGACATAGAGTTTGGGGATGTCGAAGTCGTTTAGAACGGAGTCGATCAAATGTGCCTTTTTCCACTGGCTCCACAAGTTCCCCCGACGTTGATACTGGGGTTCCAGATCAAGCTGAGCTTGCTCATTCTGCGAAGCCCACCACCTGAGCGGACGGGGCTCGTGCTGAGTTACTCTGAAATGGCTCATGCGAAAAATCCATTCATCCGTTTGATCTCCAAAGCGAGCCCCTGGTGATCAGGGTACGCCACCGAGTCAGTATATCCAATGCAGAGCAAGTCGCGTAACAGCGCTTCGATATTCTCTTCCTTAATTACAAGTTCTTTCAGGCAGTTTTCTGGATAGCGCTTGGATTCGAATATCTTATCCATTGAATCCACACTCTTTCCGAATATGGTGAACACTCCCTTTTGCGCAAACATGCGCGCATTGTTAGCTGTGCCTAATATGGCCACAGGATCTTCGTACATGCCCACCTTTTCGGAGACCGTATAGTTGAGTCTCGGGAGATAACTGTTCAGTGTGCCGCTGTCCGGCGGCACCGGCCCGCGCTCGCCATAGGAGACCTGAACGAGCGATGCTTGGTTCCAAGACCACGGGTTCAAAATCCATACAGAGGCTGGTTCGGTATACTTCCCCCTTTTTTTACCGCGCTCTGCATCGGTGAGCGCAAAGTAGAGGGCAATAAAGGGGTTTGACGTCCAATCCAGCAGCCGCGTCGGTACGCCGTAATGCTGCATATAAAAAAGGGTGTCTATCTTCTCTTCTTCGTCTTTGTTCAACGAAGGAATCTGGTGCAATGTTCCCTGCCGTCTGAATTCCCGGATCATTCGCGACTCTAGGTCCAGGAGATCATTTGCCTCCTTAACAGACGGATGGCGATACAAACTGGGCTTGAGAGCATAGGATCGCATCCCATGGCCGCGGTACCAGTTATTGAGGTGAGCATCGTTCGCGTTTTCGGCTCTCGATGCCGTGAGCGCACCTTCAATGCAGCTCGCAAATGAGCTGAGCGAGTCCACTTCGATTCTCTTCGGCTTTGCCATCTTCAGTCCTTGTTTAGGCAGCTTTATCGCGCGTGACGTCTAGCTGGTCGCTCGTGTGTTGCTGTAGCAGGAATCTTTCGCAAACTCGCGCGACGGCATTTGCAAGAAGTGGCGGGACGGCGTTGCCGATTTGCATGATATTGGAAGTCGCCGAATGCGGAAAAACGAAGTCGTCGGGAAACGTCTGCAGCCGCGCGCACTCTCTAATAGTTAGTCTTCTCTGGAGAGAGTAGTGGAACTGAACACGAGACTTGGCATTAGCTCTTACCGTATATCCGGGCTTTCCTGCCTGCGATATTTCGTCGCCTTGGCCATGGCCGTTTTTCGCTCGGTTGGCTTTGAAATACTGACTCTGATTTGGGACGCTCTCGTCGTGAACACCAACCAGATCCCCAATAGCCCATTCAATTGATCGGTGGCTATCCGCGTACTGCGGGAGCGGCTTGTCCGGAAAACCGGAAATGTCGTTCCGGACGCCGACGATGAAGACTCGATAACGTGCTTGCGGCACCCCGTAGTCCGCAGCGTTGAGGCGCCAACACTCGACCCGGTAGCCCGCCTCACGAAAATCTCCCAAGATTCTTTCGATTACCTTTCCCTTATGCATGGTCAAAATATTTGCAACATTTTCAGCAACGAACATTTTCGGTTGGTGTATGGC
Organism: Halopseudomonas xinjiangensis; assembly: GCF_900104945.1. NCBI lineage: Bacteria > Pseudomonadati > Pseudomonadota > Gammaproteobacteria > Pseudomonadales > Pseudomonadaceae > Halopseudomonas > Halopseudomonas xinjiangensis. The sequence goes on from NZ_LT629736.1 coordinate 1,189,872, forward strand.
GCAATATTGGACTAGCGAAGAGTAAAGTCGGCCGCGCTCTGATCCCAATCCCTTCCGGGGGCCACAAATCGAGAAGTCCTGACACGGGAAGCCGCCTATGAGCAAGTCGGCGCGGACCATCCCCGCAACGCAAGCTTGTGAAAGATCAGCACGATGGAAATGGTTGCCGATATTTTGCTTGTAGGTAATTTCGCAGAGCGGGTCGAGCTCGAACGCTTGCTCTATTTCGAAAGCCGTCCTGGGCACCGATTCACCCTTAAAGTGAAAGCCACCTTGAAACCCTAAATCCAAGCCGCCACAACCAGCGAAAAATGAGGCTACCGAGAAGGTTTCGGTCTGTGCTTGCATTATGATTGTCTCTTCAGGCGCCCAGCGGCGGTTCAAAGTTTATGCGCGTTCCAGACAAGAAGAGCGCGGGCGTGTACGGTAACCTCGGCGATCGGAATCTGGAAGGGGTCGTGCTCGCGGTTATCCGAGATGACTTTGAAGTGCGTCTTGGACTCTTTCTGAAGGCGTTTGATGTAGACCAGGTCGTCCCAGGTGAACACGTAGACGCCGTCGCCGTTGAAGGCGTTGACCCCGCGGTCGACGAACACTGGCTCACCGTGGTTGATGGTGCCGGCCATGCTCTGACCCCAGCCGGTGATCAGCGCGAGGTTGGCGGGGCTGGTATAGGTGATGCCGAGCATGTCCAGATGCGATTTGTGCATCGTGACATGGCGGATGATCTCGACGTAGTCGTTCGGCAGCTGGCCGCTGCCCATGGCTGCGCGTACGTTGAATTGGGGTATCGATAGTTCGCCAGTCTTGTCCTTGGCGGAGAAATCAGCAGCGATCACGTTGCTCTCCTTTTCCCTTACTGGGTAGCCGGCTTCCCGGTCGGCATCGCCCGTCGCATACCTAAAAGCTTGGTCTGCGTCGGAATTCATGGGTCCTTCCCCGTACTGCAACCACTCAACCCGCACGCCAAGTTCGCGGGCAATGCTCCGCATATTGGCCCGGCCGGGCATCGATTCTTCGTTCAGCCACTTGCTTGCTGCTTTGGGGGTCGTGCCGGTGACTTGCGCCAGGCGAACGCCCGCGCCCCATTCGCCGATCCCTGCGGCGGCTAAGGCTTGCTTCAAGCGCAAAACAAAAGCGCGGCGGAGATCATTGGACTGAACCATAGGTTCAGCATCGCATTTCCTTGCATGTACTTTCAGTTCCGCCATAATATGTACTCGAAGTTCAAATTCATAAGGGCGCTAGACCATGAGCTCTATCAAACTGGCAATTCAGAAGGCGGGCGGTCCGGCGCGTGCCGCACAGCTCTGCGGCATCAGTTCGCGGGCTATCTACAAGTGGATCTCTAGCGGCTCGCTACCTCGCACGGAGTACACCGGCGAGACCGACTATGCGCAGCGTCTCGCGGCTGCATCGGAGGGCGCGTTCACGGCTGAATGGCTTCTCGAAGAAGCCTCGCCGAGCAAGGCCGCCTGACATGAACAGATTACTGCGGTGCACGCTTTGCCATCAGCCCACTCGCAGTGCTGTGCAGCCATACAGGAGTTTTGACCTTCAGCACGATCGATAGCTAGGCCTGCCGGAGCGGCAGGAAAGGGCGCCTACGGGCGGGTCAGGAACGTGACGGGATAAGTCGCGGTAGACGAGAAGGAAGCCATGAAGGCCAAACAGTGTGATACCCCGGCTGCGCCTGGAGCGAGCCGAGCAGTAACCAAGGCAGAAAGGGCGCTGGCTCGTTACTTGAGGTCCGGCTCAGGGTTGGTCCGCTGCGCTTTAGTTTCAGTTCCCCGACCGAATGCTTCCCCGCGTTGCTTGCCGACGAATGGTCAGGCTGCGCGCGGGAAGTGTTTTGTGCAGGCAATAAAAAACCCCGGCTATTGGGTGACCGCCCAGCCGGGGCTTGTTACATCAGAGAGGTGATTATGAACACTGATGTCATGTTGGGCAATAGTGCGCCGGTGGCGTGGATGAGTAGCCAGGAGATAGCTGACCTGGTGGAGTCGCGGCACGACAGCGTGAAGCGGACGGTGGAGCGGCTGGTGGATCGGGGCGTTATATCCCAACCACCATTGGTGGATGGGCCGCGCTCCGGCAATGGGGTGGTGGTACAGGCGTATCGGATCAGCAAGCGCGACAGCTATGTGGTGGTGGCGCAGCTGTGCCCGGAGTTCACGGCGCGCTTGGTGGACCGGTGGCAGGCGCTGGAGGCGCAGGTGATGCAGCCGTCCGTGCCGCGCTCACTGCCGGAGGCATTGCGCCTGGCTGCCGACCTGGCCGAGCAGAACAACACGCTGCGGCTGGTGGTGCAGGAGCAGGCGCCACAGGTGGAAGCGCTGGCGCGCATATCCGCTGCGAGCGGGACGTTGTGCCTGACGGATGCGGCGAAGCACCTGGGCGTGCAGCGCAAGGCGTTGCTGGAGTGGATGCAGGCGAACCGCTGGATCTATCGGCGTGAGGGCGCGGCGCGCTGGTTGGCCTATCAGCCGCGGCTGCAGGCTGGGTTGCTGGAGCACAAGGTGACGGTGCTGGGTACCGAGGAGGATGGTGCGCAGCGGCTTGCGTCACAGGTGCGTGTCACGCCGCGTGGTTTGACGGTGCTGGCGCAGAAACTTGGGAGGGCCTGCTGATGGCTGGGGATTGGATCAAGTTCGAGATGGCGACCCTGGACAAGCCGGAGGTTTGCCAGATTGCCGACATGGCTGACATCGACGTGGATGCGGTGGTGGGCAAGCTGCTGCGGGTGTGGACGTGGTTCGACCAGCAGACGGCAGAAGGTAACGCTCCGAGCGTTACCAAACGGTTACTCGATCGTTTGGTTGGCGTTACCGGTTTCTGTGAACACATGAAAGCGGTGGGCTGGATGCATGAGGCGGAGGGCGTGATCAGCCTGCCCAATTTTGCCCGCCACAACGGGAAAACCGCCAAGAATAGGGCTCAGACGGCGAAGCGCGTGTCGCAGCACAAAACAGGTAACGCAAAAGGTAACGGTGGGAGCGTTACCAAAAGCGAAGAAAACGCGTTACCTAGAGAAGAGAAGAGAAGAGATATAAACCCCTCACACACACCGCGCGATGCTGCGGTGCCTTTTGCGATGTACCTCGACTGGCAACCCGACCCGAACACCCTGGCTGCGTACTGCCGCACCGCCGGCATGACTGTCGACCAGTTCACCCAGGAGGCGATCGGCCCGTTCATCTGCCACCACGAAGCCCGCGGTACGGTGAAGTCTGGCCCGGAGCACACGAGCGCGCTGGTTGCCTGGGTGAAACGGGACGCTGCGCGGGATGCCCGGGTGGTGCCGTTCGCTGGGCGCTCATCACGAGGGCCTGACCTCGATGACCGGGCCACCGGCTGGCTGGAGGAGCGCTGATGAAATCTGTGAACGCGTTGCTACCCGCCAACGGACAACTGCCGGTGATGCCTGCACAGACCACTGCGCCCATCCGTGCCGTGGACCTGCCGCCCGAGGTGAAGCGGCAGACCGAGCAGCTGATCAACCGAATGTTCGAGGAAATGCGGACGATCTTCACCGCCTGGAAACAGGCGTGGCCGACACAGGCGCTGTACCTGGTGGCGAAGGCGACCTGGACGCAGACGATGCTCGAGGAGGGCATTACCGATTGGGCGCAGGTGGAGCGGGCGCTGCGGGCGTGGCGGGCGGAGGGGGTCGAGTTTGTGCCGTCGCCGGGGAAGTTCTTCGCCCGCTGCTGGCCGACGCCGGAGGAGCTGGGAGCGCCTGGCACCGAGGCTGCGTACTGGGAGGCCCAGCGCAACAGTCACCCGTCAATGGCGGGTCATGAGCGCTGGAGCCACCGGGCGGTATTCCATGCGGCCAATGCGTGCAGCCGGCACAGCCTGCTGACCCTGCCTGCCGATGTGAGCCGGCTGAAGTTCGAGAAGGCGTATCAGGCGGTGATTCAGCGTATCGCCCGCGGTGAGGACTTGCCGGAGCCTGCGCCGTTGCTGCCGGCCGATGTGAAGCGAAAGGGTGACCCGGGCAAGGCCCGTGAGGCCTTGGCGGCGTTGCGGGCGGCTGTGAGCGGGGTGGCGGTATGAGGGAGCGTGAATTGCTGGAGCTGGCGGCTAAGGCGTATGGAATTGGACCGGTTATAGGCTTCGAAGACGGGCAACTGGTGATCGGCCCGATTCGCCAAAGGCGATATTGGGGCCCGCTCAACCAAGACGGCGATGCGGCGCGACTCGCTGCCAAGCTGAACATGGATGTCTCGTTTCGCGGGGAGGGCGACGAGCGAGTCGTACAGGTCAACGACACGATCATGTTCGTGAACAGCGACCTGGCTTGCGGAAACGAAATGAAGGCCTACCGAGAAGCGGTAGTTTCCGTCGCTGCCGAAATCGGGAGGTTGTTATGAGTCATCAGTTCAAGGCGGGGGATTTGGCGCTGACGCTGGTTGAAAACAAGGACTGGCCGGCGGGTTGCGTCGTCAGCTTGTATCTCTTCGTCCCAGAGGGCTCGACCGTTCGCGCTCCAAACGGGGTGTTCCATATGGATCGGGCCTGCTGGGTGTGTACCCGGGAAGGGCATGACTACGCCCAAGAATATTCGCCGAATCAGCTTATGCCCCTACGCGGCGACTTCCAGCCAGAGCGCGAAAAGGCGCAGGAGGTGCCGGTATGAGCGAGATCGAGATCGAGCGGCGCATGCAGCTGGACCTGCGCGGAGCGGTGCAGGAGAAGATTCAGCGTGGCTACGAGATCGTCAGCCGCGACCCGATCAGGCTGCGCCGGGTGGGCTGCGGGACGCAGTACGAGCTGCGCGGCAGAGTGCTGATCCAGATGCCGGTGAGCGAGACGACTGATGCATGACCGAGGAGGAGCGTTGTGCGGTACGCGCTGGCTGCAATCTGGCGACCCTGAGTGCCGCTGCGAAGGCAGCGCTGACGCAGGAGAGGGCAGCCAGTGCGGAGCGGCAGAGGTTGATTTACCAGCAGGCGGAGCGCTTGCACCGGATGAAGCGCAACAGCCTGAAGATTGAGCCAGAACTGGCCAAGTTGGGCGATCTGGAACCGGCCGTGCGCCGGCACCTGAAGAAGCTGATAGGAGCGGGACCGAATGGAGCAAGCCAGGGCAGTTGAGGGAGAGGCTGTTGAGCGCAAGACGGAGTACGCAGGGGTGACGATTCTGCGGTGGTTTGGGCTTTCGCTGGTTGGTTGGGTGGTGTTGGCGGGGCTGGCAGTGGTGGTTTGGGGCCTGTTGGTGCGGTTGATGTTCTGGTGGTGCAGCTGATGGCGTGTGTAGCGGTGGCGTTGAGCGATGCCGAGATCAAGCGGCAGGCGGAGGGGAGTGCGGCGGAGTTGCGCGACCCTCGGCATACGGGGCTGCGCTTGCGGTTCAGGCAGGATCGGGCCGGGGGCAGCTGGTTTCTGATCAAGGCGAAGAAGTGGCACAAGCTGGGCACCTGGCCGGAGTTGCCGGTGAAGACGGTGGTGGGGATGTTGCCGGAGGTGCGGGCGCGGTTGGCGGCGGATCCGGGGGCGTCTTTCGGCTCGTCGCAATGGCGGACGGTAGGCGAACTGCTTGAGTGGTACCGGGAGCGGTCCCAGCGTGACCGTGGGCTGTCGGCCAAGCGTCGAGCGGGCATCAAGTCGATGGTGGACTGCCACATGCTGCCGCGTCTGAAGGACGTTCTGTTGGCCGATCTCGACCGACCTCTGCTGGACCGCAAACTGATGTGGCCGCTGCAGGAGGAGCTTTCGCTGTCTTACACGCGCCAGGTGTTGCGAGCGCTGAGCAGCGCCTTCAAGCAGGCATTGCGGCTGCAGCTCATACCCAGCAATCCGCTGGACGGGGTTCGCTTCGTGGACTTCGTGCAGACGAAGGTGAAGCCCAAGGCGGCGCGGTTGCATGCGATGGATGTGCCGCGTCTGCTGCTGACGCTTCAGGACCTCTGGGATCGGGACCGGCAGGGCGCTCTACTGGCGCTGATGATGCTCTGCCACGGCACCCGGATTGGCGAGACCCGTCAGGCACGCTGGCGGCACATCAGCCTCAGCGACCGTGTGTGGATCATCCCTGCCGAAGTGACCAAGACCCGTACGGAGCATCAGTTGCCACTGACGGCGCAAGTCTGTGCGCTGCTGGAGCGGTACAGGGATGGCCTTGGTGCGAGACACAGAGATAGCGCATTTGTGTTTCCAGCGACTCCCGGCAAGTGCCTCAGTGAGAAGGGTGCCAGCGAGAAGTTCTGCCAGATGACGGGGGGCAACTGGTCGAGCCACGATCTGCGCAAGCTGGCCCGGACCGGATGGGCAGAGCTGGGCGTGGATTACCTGATCGGCGAGATGCTGCTGAACCACCAGATGAGCGCGATGGCGCGGACGTACATCCAGACCAGTGCGGATACCTTGAAGCGGGAGGCGCTGGAGAGGTGGCACGAGTGGTTAGATGCGCGGGGCTTCACCGCCGTTCATGGGTTGATCGACGGAGACAATGCGGATTGCGCTTTTCCTGCCGAGGCCGCATTGCAGAAGGCCGCGCAACGCAATGCCGCGTCCGCAATAGTGGAGGTACAGACGCATGGTTAAGCGCTGGGCGTCGGTACCGAAAAGCGCTTCGAAGGCCTCAGCCGGCAAGGTCGCCATACAGGCGCTGGGGCGACTCAAGCAAGGCCAGATGAACAAAACCGAGCAGGCTTATGCGGCGCACCTGGAGTTGCTAAAGGCCTGCGGCGAGGTGCTCTGGTACAGCTTCGAGGGTATGAAGTTTCGCCTGGCTGATTCAACCTTTTACACGCCTGACTTCCCGGGGATGCTGGCTGACGGTCACATCGAGATTCACGAGGTGAAGGGCGTCTGGACGGATGATGCCCGGGTGAAAATCAAGGTAGCGGCAGAGCTGTTCCCGTTCCCGTTTGTTGCAGTGAAGAAGGCGAAGACGGGGTGGGCCTATGAGCGCTTCGAATAAGCGGATCCAGTGGGAGCGCGTCGAGCCGGGCCTCGATGTCTGGGAAGCGGCCGGCGGTTACCGTCGCGAGCGGTATCGTCTGCGGGAGCGTGAAATATTCATCGTGACATGCCAGCGTGACGGCGGGTATTTCTTCAGCCATGACCCTGACGATCTGGACAAGTGCGTGCGCATCCACATGGAGGAGCACCAGTGAAGCGATCAGGGCCGGACTTGATGCAGCAGGTGACGATGCCGGAGCGCTGCGAGACCTGCAAAGGGCGCGGGGTGGTGCTCGGTGTTTTTCATGAACTGGACTGCCAGCCGTGCGAGGGGATCGGCTGGCTGCCGTCGGCAGGCCGCGATCTAGCCGTTGAGCTGGGCCGTATGTTGACGAAGCTGTATGCACACAATCGGCTGCTTCAAGCGCAGATGCCGCAACCAGCGGGTGCCGAAAGGGATTACCAAGCCAGCCCACGCGATGGCGCGCGCGGGCACTACACAGGGGACTGAGCCATGACCAAATGCGACGCGGAAAACTTGCTGCAGAACTGGGGCCGCTGGGTGTGGTATCAGGCTGGGGTTCCTACATATACGAGCCCCCTTTACGCGCTTATGCGTGACAACGTTGCTCAGACTTCAGCGCCAACCCCGGCTATTACCGACGACGAGGCGATGCTCGTAGACTCGATCGTGGCCAGAATGTGGCGTCGCGACGCGCAGATGGGAGACTGCGTTAGAGTTTACTACTGCACTGGGAGGTCGATGCACTCCGTCGGAATACTGCTTGGTCTGCCGAGGCTCAAAGTCCGAGAATTACTAGTTGCCGGAAGGGCTTACGTCGAGGCATGCCTCGACATGGCAGTCGTTGCCGCGTGAACTGAGTTGACTAGATCGAATACATCAATTAAGAAATCGGTTCGCGAACTCATCCAAGGAAAGGAATATGAAGCAAGGTCTAATCGCTTGTCTCTCTGCTGGATTCATCGCGGGGTGTGCTAGTCAACCACAGCTTACGAGAGACGAAGCGGCAATCGCTGCTGTGGACGCTAAGATCCTCGCTGCCCAGCAGCGGGATATCGAACCAGCCGACACGGGACGGACGCCTGCTGTTGGCTCGTTGCCAGACGTCGCAGTTCCACAGTCGACGGGTGGGGGCGGTGCCGATAGCAAGACCGTAGAAGACCTGCTTGCCGAACTCCAAACAGGCAATGTGGCGCTTGCTGCGGTTTTCCCTAATGCGGTATCCGCGGAAACCGACTACGCCTCCAGTTTGACTCCGCTCGACACTACCTTGAAAGTCAATCAATATCTGGAGCCCTGCGACACGTTCTTCGGAACCAGCAAGGTAGAAGCCGAAAACGGCGTATCGACCAGCTTGGTTATTACCGGAGTCGGGCTGGTCGCGGGGACTATGATTACCCCAGCACTATTAGCGGCGGCCCCCGCCGGAAACGCTGCATGGATCGCCCTTTCCAGCGGGCTGGCCGGAGCTTCCGCGGTAACCGTCAATGCGCTCGATGCTGCTGGTAAAAGTGGTAAGCACGGTTATGACTCGATGAACAAGGTGCGGCAGGAAATTAAGGGGCATGTGGCAGTCGCCATGAATGAAGCGAAGAAACCTTCCGAACGGCTACAGGCCGCGGCTGAGGCGGCGGTAGCGTGTAAATACCCGCTTTATCACGTGCCAGAGTTTAAAGTTGAAGACGGTTGATTTGTTAACAGCATTAACGTAGTTTTGCTTCATCTTGCGGTTTTACCGCTCAGGAACTCGAAACCCGGCCACCGCGCCGGGTTTTTTGTTGCCCAAACGTGCCCGCCTCGTGCGGGCATTTCTGTTTCTGGCTCCTGCACCTCTTCTCAGCTCCGAGCGGATAGATGCGTGACGGGAGCCAGGATCTACTTCCACGCGCTACGGACGGCCTGACAGCCACGCCTGGGAACACCCACCTATGAGGACGAGAGAGATGAGCGAGCCGGCTACTACAACTGCTGGCGGGCTGGCCCTGTACAAGATTGCGGCTTTCTGCGGCGTATTCGCGGTGCTGGCAGCGATCGTAGTCATGGCCATGACCATGCCGCGCAACCCTCGTGAGTACGGGGTTGCTCTCGTCTGTACCGTGGTGTCGGGACTCGCTGGCGGCGCGTTCGTCGTGCGCTGGTACGAGATGGCACATTGGGCTAATGACTACCTGGGCCTTGTCGCCATCGGAGGCGTGATCTTCGTGTGCAGCCTGCCGGGCTGGGTTTTGGTGCGCGCCTACTTCGCCTACGTCGAGGCGCGCAAGGAGCTGACCCTGCTCGAGCTGATCGTCGAGATCAAAGGGGCCATCTGGAAGTGATCAACATCGTTCCTGTCGGGTTCGCTGCAGCCCGCAAGGAGCTGGCCCGGCAGGAGAAGCAGATACCGTTCGCAACGGCCTTGGCGCTGACGCGGACGGCTCAGATCGCCGAGCGTGCGATCAAGCAGGAGATGGAGTCGGTGTTCGACCGGCCCACACGTTGGACGCTGAATAGCCTTCGCCTGATCCCCGCCAAGAAGACCAAGCTTCAGGCTCGCGTCGACCTGAAGGACGAGGCAGCCAAGGGCGTTCCTGCTGCACGCTGGCTGAACCCGGAGATCAAGGGCGGGCCGCGTCAGGACAAGCGCAGCGAGAAGCTACTCAGGGCGCGCGGGATCCTGCCCAATGACAAGTACATTGCCCCGGCTAAAAGCATGCGGCTCGATAAGTCGGGCAACGTGAGGCTCGGACAGATGCAGAAGATTCTGTCAGGGCTGGGTGCGCAGTTCGATCGGTACCAGAACAGCACCGACAGCGCCCGCAGCGCGGCCAACAAGCGCAAGTTCTTCGTCATGTATCAGGGCGATAAACCGCTCGGCATCGCTGAACGCACGAGCAGACGCAACATCAAGCTGCTGCTGGCCTTCGTAAGCCGGCCCACCTACAGCAAGCGGCTGGACTTCTACGGCATTGGCGATCGAGTGGCAGTGAAGAACCTGCCGATCGAGATGCGCAAGGCCTTCGAGCAGGCGATCCGCACTGCTCGCTAACTACACCAACCAACGCGTCGCGGGTCCTCCTGAGGGGGTACCCCGGCTGCGGGTAATTCGAGGCCCGATGTTTCGCTTCGTATGAGGTTTTTCTGGGGCGAGGTTGTTGTTTCGAAATGACCAAATCCGAACCCAAGAAGCAGCGCGGCTGGCTGAACAAATCCGAGATGGCGGCGAGCCTGGGCATTTCCGTCCAGGCCTTCGACAAATGGGGCGTCGAGCCGGTCGAGCGAATCGGCCGCGAAGCGTTCTACAACTGCCGATCCGTGGTCGCCAATCGCCTCGGCCGCGCCGAGGAGAAGCACCAACCGCCAGGCGACGAGGACCTCGACCCGCTGGCCGAGCACAAGCTGACGCAGGAAAAGCTGCGACTGACCGCGGCTCAGGCTGACGGACAAGAGCTGAAGAACGAGATCACCCGGCGCAAGTCGGTGCCGACCGAGTTCGCCACGTTCGTGCTTTCGCGCCTGGCTGCGGAGATCGGCTCGCTGCTGGACACCTTGCCGCTGACGCTCAAGCGCCGGCATCCCGACCTTGAGACGCGGCACATCGATTCGGTTCAGCGCGAGCTGGCGAAGGCACGCAACCGGGCCGCGACATTGGATGATCGCCTGCCCGGATTGCTGAATGAGTATCTCGACACCGCAGATTCATGAGTTCGCCGGAGCGATCCGACTCGGGCTGACGCCCTTGTCACGTCCGCTGCCGATGACTCCGGTGGAATGGGCAGATGCTGATGACGGTTTCTACCTGTCCAGCGAGTCGAGCTACCAGGAAGGCAAGTGGGAGACCCTGCCGTTTCAGGTCGCCATTCTGAACTCGATGGGCAACGACGAGATCCGCACTGTCAACGTGATCAAGTCTGCCCGGGTCGGTTACTCGAAGATGCTGCTCGCGGCATCGGCCTACCAGATCGAACACAAGCGCCGGAACATCCTGTTGCTGCTGCCAACCGATGGCGCCGCGCAAGGGTTCATGAAGGCGCACGTCGAGACCATGATCCGCGACGTGCCGAGCATCTACGCTCTGGCGCCGTGGTACGGCAAGAAGCACCGGGACAACACGCTCGACACCAAGCGCTTCTCACACTCGAAGCAGCTCTGGTGCCTGGGCGGCGCCGCGGCGAAGAACTACCGCGAGAAGTCCGTCGACACCATCATCTACGACGAGCTGGCTGCATTCGAGCCGGACGTGGAGAAAGAGGGGAGTCCGACCTTCCTAGGTGACAAGCGCATCGAAGGCTCGACCTTTCCGAAGTCGATCCGGGGCAGCACGCCAAAGATCAAAGGCACCTGCCAGATCGAGGCCGCCGCCAGCGAGTCTCCGCATTTCTTGCGACTGCACATTCCCTGTCCGCACTGCCGGGTAGAGCAGTACCTGAAGTGGGGCGGGAAGGATTGCAGCTTCGGCATCAAGTGGGATGCCGACCGGCCGCAGGATGCCTGGTATGTGTGTGAGGCGAACGGCTGCGTAGTCCAGCAGCACGAAATGCAGGATCAGCACGCCGCGGGCCGCTGGGTTTGCGAGAAAACCGGCATCTGGACCCGTGACGGCATCGACTTTTTCGACTCCGAAGACGAGCCGATACCCACGCCCGAATCACTGACCTACCACGTGTGGACGGCCTACAGCCCGTTCACCACCTGGGGGCGCATCGTTCTGGACTTCTACAAAGCCAAGGACGACATCAGCAAGCTCAAGACCTTTACAAACACCACGCTCGGCGAGACCTGGGAAGAAGACCGGGGCGAGAAAGTCGAGTGGGAAATGCTCTACGGCCGGCGCGAAGTCTACCCGCAAGTGCCCACCCGCGCGGTGGTGCTGGTAGGCGGAATCGATACGCAGGATGACCGGTATGAAGGTCGCGTCTGGGCGTTCGCACCAGGTGAGGAAAGCTGGCTCGTTGATCGCTGGATTCTCAACGGTGACCCGGCCAGCGACGAATTGCGGCGCAAGGTCGGGCTCAAGGTTCACGAGCTGTACACCCGGGCGGACGGCGTACCGATGAAAGTCGAGCGCTGGTGCTGGGACTCCGGCGGCCACTACACCGATGAGGTGTACGCAGAGAGTCGCAAGCATGGCGTGCACTGGGTGATCCCGATCAAGGGCGCCAACGTGTACGACAAGCCGATCGCCAGCTTCCCGCGCAAGCGCAACAAGGACCGGGTTTACCTGACCGAAGTCGGTACCGACAACGCCAAGGAACTGATCTACAGCCGCCTCCGGTTGCAGCCGCTGCCGAACGAGGCAGTGCCTGGCTGCGTACACCTGCCTGCCAATGACGAGATCTGCGGCGAGGACGAGCTCAAGCAGCTCACCGCCGAGACCAAGCGCCTGAAGATCGAGAAGGGCCGGCGCGTGTATCGGTGGGATGCCGGCGGGCGCAGGAACGAAGCGCTCGACTGCTTCGTGTATGCGCTGGCTGCCCTGCGCATCAGCCAGCAGCGCTACGGGCTGGACCTCGACGCGCTGGTTGAAGCAGTGCCGGCCGCGGCGGCCGAGCCAACACCTACACCCAAGCAAGCGGCCCCGGCAGCGGGGAGCTGGCTGCAAATTGACTCCGGAAGCTCCTGGCTATGACGATCGCTACCGACATGCTCGACAAGTACATCGAGGCCGAAGTGGCCGTGCTCGAAGGGCGCACCGTCACCTTCGGTGGTCGCACCCTGAGCATGGCCGACCTGAACCAGATCCGCGAAGGGCGCCAGGAGTGGGAGCGCCGCGTGCAGGCTGAGAGCACCAAAGGCCGCAGCAGCGGGCCGGCGCTGGCGAGGTTCGACTGATGAACATCATCGACCGATTGATTGCGCCGTTCGCCCCGGGCGCGGTTGCTCAGCGCCTGGCCGCGCGGCGCTTGATTCAGGCTTACGAAGCCGCCAAACCCAGCCGCACCCACAAGGCCAAGGGCGAGCCGCACAGCGCTGACCTCGCCATCAGCCTCGCTGGCAAGTCGCTGCGCGAGCAGGCCCGCTGGCTGGACGAGAATCATGACCTGGTCACCGGTCTGTTCGACCGACTGGAGGAGCGGGTCGTGGGTGGCGCAGGCATTGGCGTCGAGCCGCTGCCGCTGACTCTCGACGGCGAGGTCCATCTGGAATTCGCCGCTCAGATCAAATCGGCATGGGCTGAATGGTCGCTGCGGCCCGAGACATCGGGCGAGCTCAGCCGCCCGCAGATGGAACGGCTCGTGTGCCGCACCTGGCTGCGCGATGGCGAGGCCCTTGCGCAGAAGCTACGCGGTCGCGTGGCCAACTACGAATACAAGACCAGCATCCCGTTCGCGCTGGAGCTGCTGGAACCCGACTACCTGCCGCTCGAGTACAACGATCCGAGCCGCGGCATTTTGCAAGGCGTCGAGCGCGACGCATGGCGTCGTGTGCGCCGGTACCACCTGCACAAGTCTCACCCCGGCGACATGCAGGGTTACTACCAGGACACCAAGCCGGTCGAGGCTGACCGCATCATTCACATCGCGTATCGCAAGCGCCTTCGCCAGAACCGCGGCGTGCCGCTGCTGCACGCCGTGCTGATTCGCCTGGCCGAGATCAAGGATTACGAAGAGTCCGAGCGCGTCGCCGCGCGCATCAGTGCCGCGCTGGCCATGTACATCAAGAAGGGCGTGCCGGACCTGTACACCGCGCCGAAGGACGGCGCCGAGCGCCGCAGCTTCTCGATTGCCCCCGGCATGATCTTCGACGGCCTGGAGCCGGGCGAAGACGTCGGCATGATCAACAGCAACCGCCCGAACCCGTTCCTCGAAGGTTTCCGCAACGGCCAGCTTCGCGCCGTGGCGGCGGGTACACGCAGTGCGTACTCCACCGTTGCGCGCAGCTACGACGGCACCTATAGCGCGCAGCGCCAGGAGTTGGTCGAGTCGCAGTTGGGGTACGACCAGCTGCAGCATGACTTCGTCGACTACTGGTGCCGCCCGGTCTACCGCGAATGGCTAAGCATGGCGATCGCCTCCCGCGAGATCGTCGTTCCTGGTGACGTGGACCCGCTCACCGCATACGCCGCCGTTTACCAAGGACCGGTGATGCCGTGGATCAACCCGGTGCACGAAGCCAATGCCTGGGAGACGTTGGTCGAGGCTGGCTTCTCCGACGAGGCGGAAGTCGCTCGTGCCCGTGGCCGCAACCCGCAGGAGCTCAAGCGCTCCCGCGCCGCTGAGATCAAGACGAACCGGGAGCAGGGGCTGGTGTTCAGCTCCGACGCCTATCACCAGTACTACAGCAAACAGGAGGCGCCCAATGCGCAACCACAGGATGGCGGTGCTGCTGGCACCGATGGGAGCCCTGACGGCGACGAATAAGCCTGAGCAGAGCTGGTACACGATTCACGCACTGGCACGCGGCCAGGCCGAGGTGCTGCTGTACGACGAGATCGGCGCATGGGGCATTTCAGCCCAGCAGTTCGCGCGCGACCTCAAGGCAATGGGCGACCTGTCGTTGATCAGCCTGCGGATCCACTCGCCTGGCGGCGACGTGTTCGAAGGCACCGCAATCTACAACCTGCTCAAGCATCACCCGGCCCGGGTCGAGGCGCATATCGATGGGCTGGCCGCGTCGATGGCCTCTGTCATCGCTATGGCGGCCGACACCATCTACATGCCCGAGAACGCCATGATGATGGTGCACAAACCTTGGGGCATTCAGGGCGGCGACGCCGACGACATGCGCCGTTATGCCGAATTGCTGGACAAGGTCGAGGGCACGCTGGTGCAGGCCTACGTCAGCAAGACCGGGCAATCAGAAGAAGACATCAAGGCCTTGCTCAAGGGCGAGACCTGGATGACTGGCCGCGAGGCCGTAGAGGCCGGCTTTGCCGACCAACTCACCGAGCCGCTCGCAGCTGCAGCTCAGCTCAAATCAAAACGCATGCAGGAGTTTGACCACATGCCCGAAGCACTGAAAGCCCTGATGCAGCCGCGCGCGCAAGGTCCCCAAGCGCCCGTTACTGCTGAACCGATCGCGACCGCTCCGGTTGCTGCCACTCAACCCCCGGCACAGCCTGCCGTATCCGAGGCGGACATCCGCGCTCAGATGCAGGCCCGGGAAGAAGCGCGCCGCGCTGGCATTCGTGCTGCGTTCGGTGGCTTCAGCGAAGGCCACTCGGCACTGCTCAACGAGTGCCTGCTGGACATGAACGTCACCGCCGAGCAAGCCAAGGACAAGCTCCTGGCCAAGCTGGGCGAGTCCACCACGCCGAGCGCCGCGGCTACCAATCCGAACGTCATCATCCACGCCGGCAACGGCAACCTAGTTGGCGACTCGGTACGCAACGCTGTCGAGTCTCGCGTGGGGCTGGTCGCGGTTGAGTCCGGTAACTATTTCGCAGGCATGAGCCTGATGGAGCTGGCTCGCGCTTCCCTGAGTCATCGCGGCGTCGGCATCGCCGGCATGGACCGTAACGGCATCGTGGGTATGGCGTTCACTCACAGCTCGAGCGACTTCGGCACGCTGCTGGCAGACGTAGCCCGCAAGTCGATGCTCAAGGGTTTGGAAGAGGCGGGCGAGACCTTCCAGCAATGGACAGGGAAGGGCACGCTGACCGACTTCCGTCCGGCTCAGCGCGTTGACCTGACCAGCTTTCCCAATCTGGACAAGGTTGCCGAGGGCGCCGAGTACAAGTACGGCACCGTGGGCGATCGCGGCGAGCAGATCATGCTGGCCACCTACGGCAAGCTGTTCAGCATCACCCGCCAGGCCGTGATCAACGACGACCTGTCCGCCATGACCCGCGTACCGCAGATGATGGGCCGCGCTGCCATTCGCACTGTTGCGGATCTGGTGTACGCGGTGCTCACCAGCAACCCGGCCATGTCCGACGGCAAGGCGCTGTTCCACAACGACCACAAGAACCAGCTCGCCGCCGGTTCGCTGTCGGTCGGCCGTATCGACGAGGCCAAGAGCGCGATGCGTCTGCAGAAGGACGGGAAAGCCGCCCTGAACATTCGCCCGGCTTACCTGCTCACGCCGGTGGCGCTGGAGTCGACTGCCAAGGCGCTGCTCGCTGCCGAGTTCGATCCGGCTCTGGCTGATGCTCGCGTGCCGAACCCGATCCGCGGACTGGTTGAGGTGATCTCCGATCCGCGTCTCGACGACGCATCGAAGACCACCAGCTACATGACCGCCAGTGCATCCATGTACGACACCATCGAGGTTGCGTATCTGGATGGCAACGACCGTCCGTACCTAGAGCAGCAGCAGGGTTTCACCGTCGACGGCGCGGCCTTCAAGGTCCGCATCGACGCCGGTGTGGCGCCGCTGTCCTGGCGCACCATGGTCAAGCTGGCCGGCAACTAAGGCCCGCAACGCCCCGCCTCGGCGGGGTTTCTTTTTCGCCAATCGGAGAACGATCTCATGGCTAAGAATTACGTTCAGGACGGCCGCGTGCTGTCCTTCACCGCCCCTGCGGGCGGCGTGGTATCGGGTGGGCTGTATGCCATCGGCGCGCTGGTTGTCGTCGCGGCTTCCACTGCGGCAGAAGGTGAGCCCTTTGAAGGGCACACCGGCGGCGTATGGAACGTGCCGGCTGCTGCGGGCCTCACTGCCGGCGCGGCGGTTGGTTTGCTGGATGGCGAAGTGGTCGCGGCTGCTACGGCTGAGGCTGTTGCCTGCGGCAAGCTCGCCACCGCAACCGCTAGCGGCACTGCTGACCTGCTGTTGATCAACTGATGAGCAGCAGGTTCAGTCGGGCGGTGGGGCGCCTGAACAGCGTGGCCGCTGCCCGGCTGGCCGATGCGCTGGGCAGCTATCAGCACCAGTCCATTCTCGTCAGCAACATCCCGCTCCAGATCGATCGCGGTGTCAGCCTGGAAGGCGCCGAAGGCGTGTTTCGAGCCAGCACCGTGGCGATCACCTGGCCTGTGTCGAGTCTTGGGGCGGTGGACCGTGGCGGCCTTTTCATCCTCGACGGCGAGCGCTTCATCGTCGAGGACGAAATCGCCAACGACGGGCAGTGGATCACTGCAGCCTGCATGGAGCAGCGATGAACATTCTGTCCGAGGCGCGTAAGGCGCTGATTGCCAGGCTAGAGATGATCACCGTAGCAAACGGGTACCGGACTGACGCCGGCACCAACGTGCGCTCCGGCTGGTTAAACGAAGTGCTGGCTTCAAGCAAAACGGCCCTTCCGTTGATCGTCGTCAGCAAGGCGAAAGGTTTGGACCCGGAGCCGGGCGCGGGGGTGATCAAGACGTTCTGCGGCTTCAACATCATCGGCGCCGTGCAGGCGGGCGTCGACGATTACGAGGATGCGCTGGACGACCTCGAGCTAGATATCCTGCGCTGTGTGGGGCCTGTCATCGGCGCCCACATTCGCTGGGCCCCGCCGGGCGTGTGCGGTCTTTCTCTCGGCCCGGCGGAGCAATTCCCGCCTGGCGCTGGCGAGCCTGCCGCAAGCGTACTGGTACCCGTTTATTTGCACGCAGTGGTCAGGACTGAAACCTGACCGACACGAAGCCCGCACCTGCGGGTTCTTTTTTTGCTAGAGGAAACCCACCATGGATTCACGCGGCGCCTTCATCGGCAGCGGCAAGATTTACCTTGCCGACATCGCCACCCCGGAAAAGCTGATCTACATCGGCAACTGCTCCTCGCTCACGTACGAGGCCGAGCCGCAGGAAATCACGCTTCCCGATTACTCCACGCCTGGCGGCGGTACCGACGCGAGCATCAACCGCATCGTGGCCGTGAACATTGCCTATACCGCTCACCACTTCAACAAGGCAAACATTGCCCGGGCGCTGTATGCCACTGTCACTGACAAGGCGGCCGGCACTGTCGAAGGGGAGGCTCACACCGCCTACAAAGGCGCGCTGGTGAAAACCGCGTTCCCGAGCCCGTCCACGGTCGTGGTCAAGAATCAGGCGGGCGATACCACCTACGAGCTCGACACCGACTACATCGTCAACGAGGCGGGTATCGAGATCGTTGAAGGCGGCAACATCGCTGACGCTGCGGCCATCACCATCGATTACGCCTACCCACCGCACGCAGACATCCAGGCGCTGACCGCCAGCAACAAGAAATTCCGCATGGTGTTCAAGGGCTTGAACGAGGCGCGCACCGGTAAGCCGCAGATCATCGAGGTGTACAAGATCAGCCACAGTCCGTCGAGCCTGGGCGTGATCGGGGACAGTTTCGGCGAGATGCCCTTCAGTGGCAAAGCAGAGAAGGACGCGACCAAGATCGGTACCGGCCTGAGCCAGTACATGCAGATTCAGGACGTGGACTGAGAGATAGCGCGCTGCTACATCTGATTCCGGGCGATGACCGGAACACTGAAACCCGCTCCGGCGGGTTTTTTACGCCTGGAGATTGGCACATGTCACACAAGGTTTTGTTTCCCGAACGCCAGTTCGTGGATGTCGCTGGCCGAAAGGTAGAGGTGAAGCCGGTGCGCTTTCGCGACTTCGAGCGGTTCGGCAGGGCTGCGGGCAACGCGATCGCCATGGCAGCCAGCCAGACCACCGAACAGCTGTACGTGTACGCGACCAAATCCGGCGTGCTGCTTGATGTGCTTGGCCCGGCAACCAGCCTTTCGAAATGGCGGATCCGGCGGCTGCCTGCCGTCGTGGTGGTGCAGCTGATGTTCGAGGTGATCCGTGTGAACAAGGGTTTTTTCGAGCAAGCCCTGGTCAGCGCGGCAAGTGTGCTGGCTGGGGCCGAGTCGTCCAGCGACTGATTGCCCACGGGCACCGCTGGCAGGACGTTCAGGATTACACCCTCGACCAGATCGAGCTTTTCGCCGCCGAGTCCGGCGTCGACGACCGTGAGCGGCTCCGCGACATGATGGTTGCTGCGCGCGCGGCTCAATCCAAGAAAGAAGACTTTCAAAAGCTGATGAGGCAACTCGATGACAACTAAGACGCAGATCATCATCGAGGGCATCAACAAGGCCGGCCGGGCGTTCACCGACGCGAACAAGCAGCTGCTGAATCTCGACTCGGCTGCAAAGAAAGCCGGGGCTGCGATCGCTGGCGCGCTATCGGTTGGTGTCGTCAGCGCTTGGGTGAAGGAGAGCATCAACGCTGCCGACGAGTCGCGTAAGCTTGCTCAGGCGGCAGGCCTGACCACTGAGGCGTTTACCGGGCTGAGTTTCGCTGCCGGGCAGAGCGGTCTGAATGCGCAGCAGCTCACCAACTCGATGAGCCGGCTGAGCCAAGTGGTACAGCAAGCCGCAGAAGGTAGCGATCGACAAGCCACGCTGTTTCGCAGCATGGGCATCTCGATCAAGGATGCGGAAGGGAACCTGCGCTCGAGCGAGGCGATTCTCGGTGTAATCGCCGACCGCTTCCAGAGCATGCCTGACGGCATTGAGAAGTCCGCGCTGGCAGCCGAGCTGTTCGGTCGCAACCTCGGCGGCAAGATGATTCCGCTACTCAACGGTGGCGCTGAAGGTATCAAAGCACTGACCGACCAGGCCGAGCGGCTTGGGTTGGTAATCAGCGATGAGCAGGCGAAAGCGTCCGAGGAGTTCAACGACAATCTGTCTGTGCTCGGTGGCGTTTCCCGCGGTGCTGCGAACACCATCGCCGGCGAAGTACTGCCCACCTTGAACGAACTCTCTGGGCTGATGATCGACCTGTCCGAGGACGGCGATAACGCCCGCTCGGTTGCGGATGCGCTGGGTGCAGGACTGAAGTTGCTCGCGAGCATCGCCATCGGCGTAGCGACCGCATTCGGCATGGTCGGGCGCGCAATCGGCGGGGCGGCCGCAGCAGCAGCACTGGCTGCGCAAGGCGAGTTTTCTGCCGCAGCAGACGTATTGCGAAACGTCGTCGCTGACAACGAGGAAGCGCTGGCGAGCTCGTCGGAGCGGATCCGCAAATTGTGGGACGGCACCTACGCCGAGGTTGGGGCCGGAGCCGCTCAGGCGTCTGGAGATCTGCGTGAACTCAACGAAAGCATGGTCGAGAATGCCGAGCGCGCCCACCAGGCGATGTCCGATTCGTACAAGAACTTGGTGCGCGATGCGAAGGCCGCGTTACGCGAGCTGGTCAGCGACGAGAAGTCCGCTCAGCGCGACATTGCCAAGCTGCGAGAGGAGCGCCTGGCGATCGAGAGTCGCTATGCCGAGGCAATCGCCAAGTTCAATGGTGCCGGCGCTGGCGGTCCATCTTACTCGCAAGCGCAGGACCTCAAGCTAAGCGCCCGGCAAGCGTTGCAGCGCGGCGACATCGAGACCGCACAGAAGCAGGCTCAGGCAGCGCTGAAAATCCTCGAGCAGCTATCTGATGCCGGCGAGAACACCTACGGCTTCGAGGGGTTCGCGAAGGAGCTGCAGCGTATAGAGCTGGGAGCCAACGCCATCGAACAGTCGAATGCCGACAAGAAGATCGAGGGCATCAAAAGTCAGATGGAGTCGCTGCAGGCGAAAATCACTGAGCTTGAAAAGATCGACATCAAGATCGAGCTGCCGGAATCGGAAAAGCAGAACCTCATCAACCAGATGGAAGAGCTGCGGAAGAAGCTGGGTAAGCCGATCTCGATTCGTGCGGAGATTGCTGGCGCGAGTGGTTCTACGGGGTCGGATATTCCCGGCTTCGCTACAGGCGGTTCGATCCGCGGCCCTGGCACCGGTACCAGCGACAGCATGCTGATCCGCGCTTCCAATGGCGAATACATGATCAAGGCCGCCGCTGTTCGGAAGTACGGGGTTAACCTCCTGGATCAGATCAACGGCATGCGCCTGCCCAAGTTCGCCGACGGTGGCCTGGTCGGCAACATCCAGCCAGCGTCCAGCGGTACGCCTCTAAACCTCAGCCTAGAAGGCCAGACGTTCAGCCTAAACGGCGATTCCGGAACGATCGAAGACCTGGCCCGCGTCGTTCGCTCGGCCAAACTCAAGCGCAGGTAACACCATGACTCAACTGGTACTCGGAGGGATTCCGGTCACGCTGTATAGCGGTGCGCCTGACGTTCGGTATAGCGATGCAGGCGGGCGGACGGATGTGACGCTCAGCGGCGGTAAGCCGATTGCCATGCGCCACTTCTCCAAGCGGGTCATCACCATTACCGGAACCGGCTGGATGGCGACCGGGCTGGATGCGCTGGATTGGGATGCTGAGCATGTACTGCTGAGCCCGTCACCGCTGCGCCTGAGTGGCGCCGGCACGGCGTTTACCCTGACCGCTGACCCGCGCCCGGACGAGGCTGTAACCGCACAGGCTCTGGTTGGTGGTCGCTGGGTGAATGCGTCTGTGACCGCGACGGGCCGCGCCGCGACTGTGACACCGGTTACAGGTGCCACGCTCTACACCGTGGCATGGTTCCCGCAATTCACCGTACTCTGCACGCCGCCAGACGAAGGCTATGCAGGCGGCGCCGTCGATTGGCAGATCACCTGCCGCGAGGTCTGATCCATGCTGAACAGTCAACCGCTCAACAGCGGGCCGCTCAACAGCCTGGCAACGACATCGACAACCGGTCCTGATCCTGTCGAGCTCGCGCCGGGCGGCAGCTTCGCCTGGACAGTCGCGGTATCGGTCGGCGGCACGGACGTGAGCGACATTCTCACAGGCGGTATCAAGGTCGACCGCTCCGAGGATGGCGACAGCGTAGCGACCTTTGCCCTGTGGCTGGGGCTGGAACCGGTCAACGTGATTGCCTACACCGGCCTGCCAGTAGTGATCGACTTCATCGTCGCGGGCGATCCGGCTGTGATCGATCGGCGCTTCACTGGCTATCTGGTGCAACCTGAGTTCAATGTCTTGAGCCGCGTCCTGTCATGTGAGGCAACGACCCGCCTGCAGGATGGCGTCGAGGCGATGGAAATCGCTGCTGTCGACACGTTCGTTGGCGGGCTCTGGTCCGAGGATGTATTCGAGCCGGTCGAAGGCCGGTCCCGCTGGGACTATGCGCAGGAGCGACTGAGCACCCGCGCTGCCAGCCTCAACGCGGACCGCTACGGCGCGCCGCGCATTACCGACTGGCACAGTGCTGCTGTGGCCTATGAGTTCAAGCCCGGCTCGACCATTCACGAGTCCATCGATATTGGCCTGGCCTCGCTGAGCGAGACCACCAACGTCATCGAGCTGGAGCTGGACTACCGCTTCACCCGATACCGCCAGCGCAATCAGCGTTACAGCTGGGAGCATCCCGGCATCGGCGGCAACCGCAGCATTGACGGCTTCACCGCGTGGCGCTCCAACTCAACCGAGCTGCCCGACATTGCGATGATCGTCGAGGCGACCGAGTCGGCGGGCTGGTATCTGACGGCGCCGACCTGGTTCCGCCTGCCCGGCGACCTGCCGGATCTGCCGCAGCCCTGGTACAACAAGAATACCGACCTGCTGCTTGCCGCCGACTGGACCGCGTCTATCCGCTGGAGCCAGCGCGCCGTCGAGCAGTACCGCATTCGGCTGGAAGTGGCTGATGCCGTGGCGGCAGTGGGTGAGGTCATCAAGCGCGAGCGCGTGGTGCTCGATACCGACACTGATGCGGATCGCCTATGGGAAGCGGGCCGCGCCTCGCAGATCGACGA
Organism: Halopseudomonas xinjiangensis; assembly: GCF_900104945.1. NCBI lineage: Bacteria > Pseudomonadati > Pseudomonadota > Gammaproteobacteria > Pseudomonadales > Pseudomonadaceae > Halopseudomonas > Halopseudomonas xinjiangensis. Next base: position 1,212,319 of record NZ_LT629736.1, read on the forward strand.
GAACCCGACTGACGTACCGGTCGACGTTCCGCAGCGTGACTCGGCCCGCCTGCAGGCAGCCATGGATTGCGCGCTGGCTCGCGGTCGGGCACAGCTGCTCGCCGCGCAACGGCAGAACCTTGTGAGCTGGCAGGTGCCGCTGGCCCATGCGCTGGGCGTGGACATCGGCCAGAAGCTGCGCCTGAACGATCAGGGCGCGACCGCGACAGGCATGGTCACGACGCTGGTCGACGAGATCGACATCGAATCCGGCGCGGCCATCCTGACCATCGGCCTCTCGGTCAGCCCGGGTTCGGCTACATCGGACGCGCTGGTCATGCCGCCCGCGCCGTCGTTCTTCGATGTGACCGGCCCGAGCGTGCCCGGCGCGCTGCCGACGCAGATCGGGCTGCGCAGCGACAGCCCGTTGTATGACGAAGAGCTGCCCGGCTTTGCTGGCTCCTACTCCATCGGCAACGGCGATCCAGCCCTGCGCTACCCGCGCCGCATGATGATCAACACACCAGAAATTCCCGAGCAGTGGCGAGACGAGATTCAGGCAGAGCGCGCCATGACCTACCGCATCGCGCCGCCAACCGACACGCTGGAGATTTGATATGCAGGAGCGTACCGACCGCAACCGGCAGAAGCTGGCTGAGCGGGAAGGGCGGATTCGGGGGAATCTGAACGCCCGGCAGAAGCGGCTTGAGCAAGGGCTGGTCCGTGATCTGTCCAGCCTCACCCCTGAGCCACCCCAGCCGACGCTAAGGCGGGAAGAGCCGCGGGGCCACATCCCGCCCGGTCGCGGCTACGCGGAACATAATCTGCAGCCGGGCACAGGTTCTCAGCCAACCGGCAGCGGCATTGCCAGCCCCCTGACCGAGACGGCGCGCACCTACGCCGCCGACCCCGTATGGGTCGAGTCGGTCGACGGGTTCGGTTACTGGCGCGTCAAGCGGGTGGCGTCGATCACCTTCGAGGACGCGGAAGGGCGTGAGGTCGTGTTCAATTACACAGGGACGCAGCCAGCGACATGAGCAATCCGACAGAATGGGTAGGCCCTGGCGAGCCTGAGCTGCTTGACCCATATCCGTGGCATGGACTGGTCTATGCCGAATCCGGCACAAACTGGCTGCAGCCGAGCGGCGGGCGACCGCGTCTGCCGCGGCCCGTCCCGCCGACAATTAACCCGTCCGTGATGCCAATAAACAATGCGTATGTGGCAGCGTTGGACGGCTCATTGTGGGATCTGGGTCGGGAAGACCCGCCGTTCTCGCAATATCTGCACGATGTGGGCGCCGAGTCGATGGCGCGCCGGATTCTGCCGAGCAATAGCGGTCTGACGCACAAAGGGCAGGGCACGGTGAATCTGTTCTTCCGTCGCGGCACCGATGGAATTCAGGTTTGGAAGAGTACGGGCCCCAGTAACCTGGATGAAACCAAGCTCGGGGTGCTTGCGCTGAGCATGTCATCGGTCACGCTGTCTGATCCGTACAGCAGGGCTGAATTCACGTTGAACCCTATGGACGGCACCTTGCGCGAGCTGGACCGCTCAGCGGACGGGCGTAAGCGATTGCTGGGACTGGTCACGTCAAGGCTGAACGGATCCCGTACCTACGTCTTTTTCGTCGCGATTCTGACCGTGGAGTTCACGCTCCAGCCCGACGGTGCGTGGACGTGGCAGACGGAAGTCGTCGCCGGTCTGCAGGAGTGTATCGGCAGCCTTGCCGTAGAACGGTTCGTCGATGCCCGTCTGTCTCAGCTCACCATTGATCAGGCTGGGCTAGAAGTGGTACGCACCTACAGCAGCACGACAGCCATCAACCCGACACCGTCTGCCGGCGCGATCTCCAACGGGCAGTACAGTCAAAGCCTCGCCCGCAACGGGCGGATTATGAGTGCCTGGTTCCGCGCCGATGACAGCATTGAAATGGTGCGGGCGGATTACACGTTCTTCGAGGAGCACACCGTCAGCCTGGCCGGGTCGTATTCCAGCAAATGGAACGCCAGCGATGAGAAGTACGAGCGCAAACACTGGCGCCTCGACAACTACAGGCGGGTAGGGCTGGAAGTGACGCTGCGGACTAGTCTTGCATCGGTCAGCCTGGAATATGAGCGGACCGAAGATTACGACCGCAACGTCGACCAAACCTTTCTAGAGGATGGGCCTGGCGGGCCCGGCGTATACGACGTGGGCACGCTCACGTTCGTTAGAGAGGAGCGGATACTTGGCACGCCGGCCTCATATGAGGAGACCTATGAAGAGGGTCCGATCGTGCAGGGCTACCCGGTGCAGCCCGGCATCGACGCGCCTTCAGCTTTGCCCTCTGGTCGGCTATGGGCACCGTTGGACATTTTCTCAGGCCAGCAACTCACCTTGCGCCCGGCATCAACGCGCAGCAACAAGACTGCCGCACTCGTCGGCGGCGGGCTGGGCTTTCAGACTGGCGCACCCTGGTGGCTGAGCGCTGTACTGACGCCGGCGGGCAAAGCCGGCGCCGTCGTCGAGACGGTCGAGGGTGCATCTGAAACCTGCATCTACAACCCCATCACAGGCCAAGTGGCGCGGCAGGCGGACACCCCCGGCCGCACACTGATTGGCTGGCAGTAACACTCACGAGGCGAACCCATGCTCAGATTCATCAACGACTTTCAGGTCAGCCTGAACGGTCCGCTCGACGCTGCGGGTACGGTTCTGCCGCTGGCTGCGGCTGATGCCGCCCGGCTCGACCTTGCCAGCGGCGGCGAATACCTGCTGACCCTGACCGACAACCTCGACGCCACCCAGCGCACCGCTGTGGAGATCGTTCGGGTCAGCGACGGCCTGGCCATTCAACGCGGGCTAGAGGGCACAGCGGCGCGTGCGTGGGGGTCCGGCGCGCTCGTCATGTGCTCGATCACGGCGGGCGGGCTGGCCGAAGTTGCCTCGACGCCTATCGTCGCGCCTGTGCCGCCGAGCTCTGCACCCGACAAGGTGGGCGCGGAATGGATCGCAGCTGTTGAGGAGGGTCTGCCGTTCATATACCGCGCTTCCGGCACCGGTCATGTCTATGACTGGCAGCGCATCGACCGGCAGAGCTTTGCGCCGTTTCAGGTCATCGCAATAGACGCTGACGCGCCGTTGCCGGTCCAAGTACTGCCGCACCATGCAGTCGATGTATATGTCAGCGGCGCCACGAACCCGGTTCAGCGGTTGGTCCTCCCTGCGCTGAAAGCGTTCAGCGATGTAGTCATTCCGTTTATCGTCGAGTCCGCCGACTCCCTGACCCTGGAGGTCGATTTCTCCAACGTGCCCGGTGGGCATTCTCAGTCCGGGCCAGGCGCGTGGCTGGACAATCGGTTGACCTCGCTCACGGTTACGCAATCGCAATCGTTGATCACCATCACATTGGGGCCGGGAGATTACGTCTTCTTTGATCTAGCCATCTCTACCGGCGACCCGGCGCAGAACATTTACTGCAGCGCCCGGATTCTGGCCGACTCCGAACCCGAAACTAGCCCTGTACCCATCGTTTAAGCATCAGCTTCCATAGACACCTCATCGGAGATAGCCGCCCATGCAGCCGGCCAACGTACCCCTGCGCCTGATTCCGGGCACGACTCACCGGGAGCTGCTTCGCGTCATGCAGCCCACCTGGACCTACAAGCCGGTGACAGCCATTGAGGCGAGCGCCCCGGTGCGCCTGACTATTCCCGCCCACGGCATCACCACAGACACCTGGCACGCCTGGCTATCCGGCGTGCAGCACATGCCCGAACTCAACCGCGAGGCCTTGCGGGAACTGCCGCACCGCGTGCACGTGATCGACGCCAACACGCTGGAGATCAACCGGATCAGCGCGACCGGGCGCAACCCGTCCGGTGGCGAGCTGCGCTACCAGCCTCCGGTCGACCTGACCGGCTGCACGCTGGAGATGCAGGTACTCGACAAGGTCGGCAACACGGTGCTGACGCTGGACAACGACAGCGGCCTGAGCATCTCAGGCCCCGGCACCATCGAGCGCGTGATCGGTGCGGATGTGCTGATTCCATCCACACCAGTGCGCTACTGGCTCGAAGTGCGCTACCCGGACGGCACCGAACACCGGTACTGGGAGGGCGCTATCACCCTTGGGGAGCGTTGAGATGGACGCCCCCTGCACCGTGCGCGAAGTGCCCATCGTGACCGCCGTCACGACCGAGAGCGAATCCGCCTCGCTGGTCGAGTCGGTCGAGCATGCCGTGGTCGTCGAGGCCGAGCCGGACGTGATGCTGGTGACTGCCGGCGAGCAAGGCCCGCCAGGCATCGGTGCGTTCGATGAGTGGTTGAAGCGCAACCCTGGCGGTACCTGGGAACAATTCATGACTGTCATCAGCGGCGATGGCGCAGCGGTTTGGCTAACAACGGAGTGGTAAACACATGGCATTGGTAAAATTTCACAAGGTAACGACCCTTCCCGCAACACTGGAAGCCAACGCGTTCTACTACGTTGAGAACGGCACGTTCGCTGAGAGCTACATCACCAACAGTGCAGGCGTGGCGCGCTCGGTGGGTAACACCGCGATGATCAACGCGTTGATTGATCAGGCACTGGCCGACTTCGAATCGGGCATGCAGAGCGAGATGGAGATCGTTCCCGACATCGCCGCGCGTGACGCACTGGCGCCGACCACCAACAAGCTGGTGCTGGTGATCGACGCCTCGGCCGATGCCACGGTGAGTGTGGGGTCGGCGACCTACGCGTGGCGGCAGAGCAGTGCCACGTGGATCAAGATTGCCGAGTACGAGTCGATGGACGTCGTGGTGACATGGGCGAACATCAATGATGGGCCGAGCTCGTCGCCAGCGCAGATCGACTCGGCAGTGAGCGCGTCGCACACGCACGCGAACAAGACGACACTGGACGCGCTGGGGACGAATACGGACGGGCTGACGCTCAACGGCACCAACGTGTCCTCGGTGTGGGCGACCAACGGCTGGTGAGGCGGCACCATGGCACGCATCAAGCACCACAAGGTCGTCTCGTCTCTGCCTGCTGAGCTGGAAGCGGATTCGGTGTACTACGTTCGCGTAGGTACCGGGTTCGATATTTACGTCACCAACGGCCTCGGCACGCTGGTGTCGTACGAGCTCAATACCAAGCCTACGTACCGCAACAAGCTGATCAACGGCGACTTCCGGGTATGGCAGCGCGGCACGTCGCTAACCGTGGGGCAGGGCACCAACCACTTCCTCGCGGATCGCTGGAAGCAGTGGTTCGGCAGCGACGCCGGCAGCGGCACAATAAGCCGAATAGTGCGTTCGCCCGGGCGGTTTGCCTATAGCTGGCAGCAGACAGCCGCGGGGTCGGGCGCTGTACCGCCGCAGCTGCGCCAGACCATCGAGAACGTAAGTACGCTGGCCGGGCAGCAGGCAGTGTTCAGCTTCGACATCCGCGTAACGGCGGGTACTCCGACGCTCCAGCTCTACTTCGTGCAGCACTTCGGTACGGGTGAGACGGAGGGGACGATACTCAAGCCGTTGCCGCTGGCTCCGTCAGCGGACGTAACCGTAACCAAGCCCATGCCGGTTACGCTGACTAGCAACTGGCAGCGCGTCTCGGTCGTGGTCGACATCCCGTCGATAGCAGGGCAAGTGGTCGGCACCAGCGGGACGGACTATCTGGCAGCGGGCTGGCTGGCCACTAACGGGGAGACGTTCACGGTGGAGCTGGCCGATGTTCAGATCGAGGCTAGCGCAGTGGCAACTCAGTTCGAGAGCCGCCCAATCGGGCTGGAGCTGACGCTGTGCCAGCGGTACTACGAGACGGCTCGGTTCCAGTGGAACGGGCTGGTCGGCGTATCGCATAACATCGCATTTCAGGTTCCGTTCAGGATTACCAAGCGTGCTGCGCCTACGGTCATTCAGACCAACGACGGCAACCCACTGAACCTCAGTGCGACCCCTTTCGCTACGGCGATAAATACCCAAGGGTTCCTCACCGTCAGGGACTCGACAGCAGCGGGGCAGAGTCAGGGAGCGTTCGCCGAGTTCTGGACTGCGGACGCGGAGGTGTAGTCATGTACCAGCAATCGAAGTATGGGATCGTGCGACTCCGCGATAACGCGTGCATCCCCGAGACTGAAGGTAACCGGGACTGGGTCGAATTTCAGACATGGGTCGCGCAGGGCAACACGCCTTTGTCTGCGCCGGAGCCGACGATCACGGAGCGCCTGCAGCGCAACAACGCCGCGTACAACGCCGCGACCGACGCGCTTACCGGCGACTACCCGCAGCTCGAAAAGGACACGTGGCCTACACAGGACACCGAAACCAAGACGTGGCTGGCCAGCCCAGGCAACGCCGAGACGCCGTGGATCGACCGGGCTGCGAAAGAGCGGGGTATCGACAAGGAGGAGTACGTCCGGCGTACGCTGATCAAGTCCCGGCAGTTCAAGGTGATGAGCGCGTTTCTCACTGGGCGCCGGCAGAAGTATGAGGACCAGATCAAGGCTGGCGGCAACCCCGGACTAGATTTCGAGTTGACGGAGGAGGTTCTACTGGAGCTGCACGCGATCCAGCAGACCGTGATGAACACCGCCGCGGCGGACCTTCAGGAAGCGATGCTATGAAGATAGTCTTTTCAACCGGCCCACACCTATCTTCTTGGGCGCTGCGTACCGCGCTCATGAGCGAGTGGAGCCACTGCGGCGTGATCATGGAAGACGACAAGACCGTAATCGAAGCATCGGCCAAACACGGCGTGGTCGAGACGCCGGTCGAGAAATTCACTCGCTACGGCAGATGGGTAATTCAGGACGTGCCAGTGCCGGACGAAGCGGCGGCATACGCTGCTGCGCGGGAAGAGCTCGGCAAGGGTTACGACTGGCTCGGCCTGCTCGGTATCGCTGCCCAGCGCGACTGGAACCATGCGGATCGCTGGTTCTGCTCAGAGCTGGTGCAATGGGCAAAGGTAAGCGGCGGGCTACTAGACCTGCGATTCGATCAGCGCCGGATTACCCCGCGTGATCTCTGGCTGTTGCCGTATCCGGTGACTGTATCGGAAGGCGTAAAAGCCGGTACTGCCTAACCCGGCATACAACAAGGAGTGCCGGGGCTGATCGTCCCCGACTTCTGTAGTGTGCCATTGCTGCGCCATCAAATCCGCGAACCCAATCACAAAGGCATGAGCGGGCGAAGCGTTGCAATCTGCATAATCGCAACGGCATACTGATATTGCTCCGAGGCGAGGTTGGCACAGTGGCCAACGAACCCGACGAGCGCTACCGACAATTCCAATTTTGAGGTGATTATATGCTCGGAAGTACCAGCAAATTTAAGGTCGATCGCATCCTATTTAATAAAGGCGGTTTTGCCATCGCTGCCGGATATTGGGAGGGCGGCGACAAGCCCAGCCTGGCCTGCCGCTGGCATGAGCCAGATGGGATCGGTTATCCGCAGACTTTCGGAAAGCCCCAGTGGATGATCTTACCGGCCACCATGGTCAATATTCACGATGCCCTTGACCCGGCCAACGCGAAGGTTGAGCTAACCTTCGGCTGAGAACGCTCTTTCAAAGAAACCCCGCTTCGGCGGGGTTTTTTATTGCCTGGAGAAAAGCACATGGCAGTGATCAAGCCCGACAAGGCTGGCGGTATCAACGTGGTCGCCTTCCTCGACATGCTCGCATGGAGCGAGGGGACCAGCACCATTCTGGCCAGCGATGACGGCTACAACGTGATCGTCGGCGGCGAGCTGTTCGACGACTACAGCGACCACCCGCGCAAGCTTGTGCCGCTGCCGAACCTGGGCATCAAGTCCACCGCGGCGGGGCGGTATCAATTCCTGTCGCGCACCTGGGATGCGATCGTGCGCAACTACGGGTTTCGCGGGCGCTTCATTCCTGAGGCGCAGGACCTGGCCGCGATCAAGCTGTTGCAGGAGTGCGGCGCGCTGCCGCTGATCCGCGAAGGCAGCATCGTCGAAGCCATCCGCCAGGCGGCGCCCATCTGGGCCAGCCTGCCCGGGGCAGGGTACGGCCAGCGCGAGCACAAGCTGGCCAGGCTGCTGGGCATCTATGGCGAAGAGCGCGTTGCCGAGGTCCGGCCGGACAACCAGCTGGTCGCCATCTACTGCAACTGCGGGGGTGCGCTCGCATGATCACCCGCGCAAAGCTGTTGCTGTACGCCGCCGTCATGGCCAGCCTGCTCGCGGCGGGTGCCGGCGGGGCGTGGTTTGTGCAGGACAATCGCTGGCAGGCGAAGTACAGCGATGCCGAAACGCTGCACAGCAACACCCTGGCCGAGATCGCCCGCGCCGGCGCGCGGCAGCTGCAGACCGAGCAGGCCAAGCGGATCCAGCTCGAGCAGGAGCGCGAGCTCATCGACCAACACCACTTCAAGGAATACACCGATGTCACGCAGACCAACGCTCAGCTTGTTGCTGACCTCGATGCTGCTCGCCGGCGGCTGTCAGTCCGCATCAACCCTCCAGCCCGTTGCGACAGCCTGCCCACCACCAGCCCAGCCGCCGGCTTGGATGATGAAGAAGTTCGAGCCGAGATACACCCAGCGGATGCAGCACGTATTGCAGCCATCACCGGAGACGCCGACGAGTGCGCCGTGACGTTGGGGGCATTGCAGGAGTGGGTGAGGGCGGAGAAGAAGCCTCCGGTGCCGTAGGAGGGGTCGTAAAAGGGAGCCCGCCTGAGCGGGCCACCAGCCTACCCAAGCATTGGCATGGGCAGGTTATAAACTACGATCCATAGCTCGACGAGCTTGATCAATAGTTGAACTACTTCCGTAAGGAATAAGATTTTCATCCTATTGAACCTTTGTACGAACGTTGATGTTCGTCGGCCGGTTTCAACCTTAAGTTGACAGGGTCGTCATCTTTTCCCAGTATAGAGAGGCTTATCGCTGTACCGAGAGATCGTCCTAGCCGACGGTTCTTTCGCAAGCTTTCGTGCGGATTTGCGCGCTAACGCTCTTTCGCATGAAAGCTTTTTATTTACTCTTCCATAGTTACCTCCTTGCCCAGTGGCTTGGCTTAGGTGCGGTTGAATCGTAGCACCAACTGCCAGCCATGTTATCAGCTGCGTTTGCTTCTCCAATACTACACAGACATTCTGTCCTTTATTGTGGTAATCCGACGAACGGTAGTTTACTTAAGCAAATAAATATGCAGGCCATAATTAGGTCCTTTTGAGGCCCTCTTTCGGGACTCATAGCTATGGCGGGGATTCAGTCTTCCTTTACGCAACAATCCACTGCAGCCTCAACCAATGCTCGCCGCCCGGCAACTGTGTCCAGGTCCTTCGCGCCCATCTTCATATCGGTATCAAGGCGTTCAGCGTCGCTCTGATCCTCCAGCGGGTTCCAGCCTTCCTTGTCCAGGGTGATGTTGCACAACGTGCCGTCACCGCAGTTCTGTATTTCGTATCCCGCGGCAGCGCCGGCGCGCTCCATCAGATGTTTGTCAGTCATATCGTTCCCCTTTTGGTTAAATCTCTCGCTCGATCAGATGGCTGCCTTCGTTGCGCACGTTCCCAACCGCTTTATCGACGGGAAACCACTCAAAGGCTTCGACTGGTTCGGCATGGTGTCGCGCCAGATCTTCGGCGCGCTCGGGTAGCAGCCCCGGCTCCAGCCATTCCCGCGCTACGTCAGGCGGCAGCACCACCGGCCGGCGATCGTGAATATCCACCATGCCTTGGTCGCTATCCGCTGTGATGATAGCGAAGCCGCCTGTGTCGTCCTCGTCCTTTGGCAGCTGTGCGATCGCAGCCATGAGCATGGGCGCATCGCTCGCGTGGCGGATGTAGTAGGGCTGCTTCTTCTTCGGATCGTTCGGATCCTTTACCCATTCAAACCAGCCGTCCGCAGGCACCAGGCACCGGCCGGTGCACCATATTCCCTTCCAGAACTTGCTCGTCGCGGCTGTCTCAAGCCTGGCGTTGATGGGAGGCGGGCGCTTGCCCTTCGCCCAGAATGGGGCATAGCCCCAGCGGACCGGCTCAACATGCAGTTGGTCGTCATGCTCGTGGATGATCTGCACTTGGGTGCTCGGAGGCACGTTGTAGCGCGCGATCGGTGCATCGCTGGGAGGGGAGGCGAGCCGCTTCGGGCTGGCCAGGTAGCGCATGTACTGTTGTAGAGCTCGGTGCTGGGCGATGCGTCCGCACATGGAAGGTCCTCGTTTGTTACTTCGAGGATAGGACACTGTTCAGCACGACGTGGCTCAGGTCACCGCTGTAGGCAAATCCAGCTCTGCGCGTAGCCCACTCCATCTACGAACTCGGTTCCGGTAAGTGTCATGCCGAGCGGCCCCATGGAATGAAGCTGGACGTCGACGAGGTCCGGCCACGGTGACGTTTGGAGCGGCCACTCACCCTTGAGCGTAGCAATGACCGATGCGCGGCCCATCTTCACCCCGTCGCCGATGTTGCTTTGGTGCTCAATGCGCACGTCCGCCGTGATCCTCTCGGCGTCGCGTAGCTGTTTCTTGTCGAGCGGTTTACCGAGGAGGCGCATGCGGGTGATCTGGAAATGCATAGGATTGTTTTTGTACTGGCTGGATATACAGCATTAAACCAGCAGAGGCGGGAGCACGCCAAGTGGAATCTCGGCGAGCCGGAGACGTGCCTGGCGACACGAGGGGAGGCGGGTTCGCGCAAAACCCCAACGTAAACCATTGATTCGCATAGATGGCGAAACGCACAAAACTCCCGAAAAAGGCGCTGGCGTAGCTGGCCTGTTTTGCGTAGAATCAACGGCTTAGCTGGCGTGAGACGCCTGCATGGGGTGCAAGGGGTCGAGTGTTCGAATCACTCCGTCCCGACCAAACATTAAAAAATCCAGTCACTCAACGGTGATTGGATTTTTTTATGCCTGAAGGTTTTCGCACGTTTTAGAATTTTGCGCGACTTTTTTGCCCTACCGATGCTTGAGGCTTCCATCAAGCCGGTTAATACGGGCTTCGAACTCCTGGTTCTTTTGCTGTTCAGGGGTCAAGGCTTTGCCCTCGGGAGGGTCGCCGTTGCGCGCGATTCGTAATTGGTCCACCCAGCGACGAAGTGCTGATTGGCCAACCCCAAAGGACTTGCTCGCCTAGATGACCGAGTAGCCCCTGGTCTAGAACTAACAACGCTGCATCATGCTTGAACTCTGGAACACGTGCGACGTTGTCTTGTTATCGCACCTTAGCTGTGCACCAACCATCTCGGTATCCGGGATTAGTAGACCGCTACAAAGGGTAAGTTTTCATGCTGCAGTCGACACCTCGCTTAGTTCGGCGCTGGATCCCATGCCGTACGATTCATCCGTACAAAGATGCTCAAGTTAGCAGTATCCTTGCCATCACAGCGGGTGCGGGCCGCCACGACGGCATAGGGCACGATGGAAGAAGAGACTCGCGAAATACTTACCCTCGACGATGTGGCTGCCTACCTGAAGGTAGGTAAGCGAACGGTCTATCGCTTGGCCTTTAAAGTCGGCGGGACATGGCGCTTCTCGGGCACTGATATCGATATGTGGATCAAGCAGTAGTCGATGGACGTTTTGAACGCTAGCCGGGCAGACAACACGGCCAAAAATCCAGGAAAGTGAATTGTTCATGAAACAAGAAAAAATAACCCTCTCCCAGCTCGAAGGTTTCCTCTTCAAAGCCGCCGACATCCTGCGCGGCAAGATGGACGCCAGTGAGTTCAAGGAATTCATCTTCGGCATGCTGTTCATCAAGCGCCTGTCCGACGAGTTCGACCGCAAGCGCGCGGTGTTGCGTAATACAACCTACGTCCACCTAATGGGCCAGCCCGCGGTGCTGGAGGAGCTGCTCAATGACAAGACCTCCTACGGCGACACCTTCTTCGTGCCGCCTCGCGCCCGCTGGCATGAAAGCTGGTTCGACGAGGAGGGCAACGAGGTGCCGGCGCTTAAGCACCTAAAGCACGACATAGGCAGCATGCTTAACAAGGCCATTGCTGCGATCGAAGATGAGAACGACGCCCTGGCCGGGGTGCTGAAGAACAACATCGAATTCAACGCCGTCAAGGGTAAGACCAAGATCCCTGATCAGAAGTGGAAAGACCTGCTCGATCACTTCAACCAGCCCCAGTTCGTGCTGGTCAATGACAACTTCGAGTTCCCCGACCTGCTTGGTGCTGCCTACGAATACCTGATTAAGTATTTCGCCGACAGCGCGGGTAAGAAGGGCGGAGAGTTCTATACGCCCGCTGAGGTGGTGCGCCTGCTGGTGCAGCTCACTAAGCCCAAAGCCGGCAATACCGTATACGACCCCACCGCCGGCTCCGGCGGCTTTCTTATTCAGGCGCACCAGTATGTGGAAGAGCAGGGCCAGGACCCGAATGACCTCGCTCTCTACGGCCAGGACTCCAATGGTACGGTCTGGTCTATCTGTAATATGAACATGATTCTCCACAACATCACCCGCTTCACCATTGAACACGGGGATACGCTGGAAGACCCGCAGATTCTTGAGAAAAACCAGCCGCGCAAGTTCGACTGTGTGCTCGCCAACCCACCGTTCTCGCAGAACTACAGCCGCGCCACTATGAGCTTCACCAACCGCTTCCGCGAGTTCTGTCCGGAAACCGGCAAGAAGGCTGACCTCATGTTCATGCAGCACATGATCGCCAGCCTTAAGCCCGAGGGGCACATGGCCACCGTCATGCCCCACGGCGTGCTGTTCCGCGGCGGTAAGGAAAAACTCATTCGCGAGTTACTGATCGAAGACGATTATCTAGAGGCCATCATCAGCCTGCCGCCCGGCCTGTTCTACGGCACCGGCATTCCCGCCTGTGTGCTTGTGGTCAACAAAAGCAAGCCCGACGCGCTACGCAACCAGGTGCTGTTCATCAACGCCGATCGCGAATACGCCGAGGGCAAGAACCAGAACAAGCTCCGGCCCGAAGACATCGAGAAGATCGACCACGTTTTCACCCACAAGCTGACCATCGATAAATACAGCCGTCTGGTGGACAAGGAGGAGATCGTCAAGCGGCACGACTACAACCTCAATATTCGCCGCTACGTGGACAACACCCCCGCCCCTGAACCGGAAGACCTGCAGGCTCACCTCATCGGCGGCATTCCCGAGAGCGAGGTCGCAGCCAAACGGTCCGAGTTCGACAAGTTTGGCGTGCAACCCGACACCCTGTTCGAACCTCTGCGCCCGGGCTACCTGGCCTTCCGTCCCGCGTTGGACACCAAGCCTGCTATCAAGGCGATACTGGAGTCGGACGAGAACCTTCAAGCAAGGGTCGCTGGGCATCACGCCGCACTGGAGCAATGGTGGCAGGTGGCACGAGGCGACTTCTCCCAACTAAGGGAAGGGCGCAAGCTGCCCGACGTGCGCAGCGAACTGCTCACCACGCTCAAGCACAAACTCCAGCCCCTGGGTGTGCTGGATGAATTCAAGAGCGCAGGCGTATTCGTTAACTGGTGGCAAGTCATCCGTTATGACCTGAAGACTGTCGTCTCCACTGGCTGGCACCACACCCTGATCCCGGACAGCTACCTCATCGCCGAGTACTTCCAAAAAGAGGCCAGCGAGATCGAGGTATTGGAGGGCAATATCAACGAGGCCCAGGGCGCGCTGGCCGAGGCAGTCGAAGCCGCCGCCGAAGCCTCCAATTACGAGCCGGAAGAGGCCGAAGGCGAAGAAGGCGAGGGCAAGCTCACAGCTGCGGTCATCAAGAAATATCTTAAGGCACTGATTGACGACCTCGCCGATGCCAGAACCGACTCCGCAAGAAAGGAGCGCGAGCGGTACGACAACCTACGCGACGGTATCAGCGCCGTTGAAAAGCGCATCAAGGAATTCAAGGATCGATTCAAGATCAAGCAGGGCGAGCTGCAGCAGAAGCTGCAGCTAAAACGTATTGGTGGAGAAGAGGTAAAGGCTGAAACCAGGACGATTATCGCCCATGCCAAGGGTGTTATTCAGACTTTGAACCCTGAAGTAAAGGACCAGAAGAAAAAGCTTATTGCCCTGCAGAGGGACCTCGCCGCGCTGGAGATGCGACTCGCCCGTGTCGACGGCCTGCTCGCTGCCATCGGCGGCCAGTTGAGCGAGGCGGACGCCAAACGCCTGGTCCTGAAAAAACTTCACGATAACGCTAATGAAGAACTGCTGCGCTATCTGAATGCTGAAAAACGCGCGCTGCTCGGCACCGTCGTTAACCTGTGGGACAAGTACCAGGTGTCGAGTCGCCAGCTTGAACGCGCACGCAGAGAGACCTTGGAAGCTCTCAATGGGTTCCTTAAGGGATTGGGGTATTTGGAATGACGCCTTCACTCACTCTCAGAGATTTTGGGGAATGCCTACTCGGTCTTGGTCGTGGGCAAAGTCCAACTTACGTCGAAGGTGAATCGCCAATTCATGCGATCAATCAAAAATGCGTTAGAAATGGAATCGTTGATGCCGCTTATTCGCGTGCACATGACCCGTTGGCCTTTGTTAAAGAATTTGCCGTGCTTCAGAATGGGGATGTCTGTATCAATAGCACCGGCACCGGCACGATAGGACGGGTTGGGCTTTGGGCGAAATCTCCGAGCGAGGTGGATCGCTTTTTCGCTGACTCACACGTGACAATCGCCAGACCAAATACTGCAGTTGTCAATCCGCGCTATTTGACTGCTTTGCTCCAAAGTCCGGCCGTCCAGACAGCGATGGAAACGTATTGCTTTTCTGGCAGCACAAACCAGGTCGAGTTAAATAAGAGTGCCTTGTCGTATCTGACGCTATCTCTGCTCTCCCGTGATGAGCAGGACGTAGTGGCTGAGGTCATTGCAGGCATGGACCGCGCCATCGAGCAAACCGAGGCGCTGATCGCCAAGCAGCAGCGCATCAAAACCGGCCTGATGCAGGACCTGCTCACCAATGGCATCGACGAGTACGGCAACATCCGCTCCGAAGCCACCCACGCCTTCAAGGATTCCCCGCTGGGAAGGATCCCGGTGGAGTGGGAGGTGCAGCAGCTTAATGCAGTTGCAAAGCAGCTTACTAGTGGTTCAAGAGGGTGGGCGCGCTACTACAGTAGCGAGGGAGCTATTTTCCTCCGAATCGGGAATTTAACCCGAGAGCACATTAACCTCCGTCTTGACGACCTGGTTTTTGTTCAGGTGCCAGGTTTGTCCGAGGGGAAACGGACCTCGGTCTGTGAAGGCGACCTCCTTATATCGATAACTGCTGATCTCGGAATCATCGGAGTTATTCCAGCAGATTTCGGCGAAGCCTACGTTAATCAGCATATCGCATTGGTGCGTTTGGACCGCGATGCGGTTAATCCGCGATTCGTTGGCCACCTTCTTAACGGGTTTATCGGTCGATCACAGATCGACAAACTGAATGAATCAGGCGCAAAGGCTGGGTTAAATCTACCAACAGTCGGTAAGCTGCTTATCGTCGTCCCGAAGGTTGACGAGCAAGAGCGTGTTGCTGAGTTACTGGATGCGACTGACAGACAGGTTGAACGTGACGGTGCTTATTTGAAGAAGCTTACTCGTCAGAAGGCTGGCCTTACGCACGACCTTCTCACCGGCGAACGCCGCGTCATCTCGCTTTTTGCACAATCCGCTGCACAATAACAAGGACTGCCGTATGGCCTACCAGGATAAGACACCCGTCCATATTTGCATCGACGAACGCAACCACGTCGAGAAACCGCTGCTCGATCAGCTGGAGGAACTGGGCTGGGAGGTCATGGATCTGGAGATGAAGCAGGAGCCGGGCCAAAGCTTTCGCGAAAACTTTACCGAGGTGGTGCTAGGGCCAGTGCTGCGCGAGCAGTTGAAGGTGATCAACCCCTGGCTGGAGGACGACCAGGTGGAGGAGGTCGCTAGGCGCCTCACTGCTGGCTTCTCCGGCAACAACCTGCTGGAAAACAACCGCCATGTGCTCAGCCTGCTGCTGGAAAACACCAGCGTCGCGGAGAACCGCCAGACTGGCGAAAAAAGTCCGACGGTGCGCTACATCGACTTTGCGACCGTGACCAACAATCGCTTTATTGCCATCTGCCAGTTCAAGGTGCGCATCCTCGGCACCGAGCACCATATCGTGCCGGACATCGTGCTGTTCCTGAACGGGCTGCCGGTGGTGGTGATCGAGTGCAAGTCCCCCAAGGTTAAGGAACCGATTCCTGAGGCTATCGATCAGATGCTGCGCTATAGCGAACAGCGCGGAGCAAAGGGGGAGGGCAGCGCGCCACTGTTCTACTTCAATCAATTCGTGGTGGCCACCTGCCGCAACCAGGCTAAGTTCGGCACCATCACCACCCACATTGAAAAGCATTTCTATCGCTGGTCTGATCCCTGGCCGCGCACGGTGGAGGACCTCGCTCACGGCGGTAGCAGTCCCAACGACCAGCAGCGTTTAGTGGCAGGGATGCTAGATCGGCAGAACCTGCTGGACGTCATCCGCACCTTCACCATTTTCTCGGAATCGGACAAGGGCGAGTTGATCAAGGTTGTCGGGCGTTACCAGCAGTTCCGTGCAGTGAAGTTGGCGGTACAACGCCTGCTGACCGGTAAGACCCCGAGAGCGCGCAGCGGTATCGTCTGGCACACCCAGGGGTCTGGCAAGTCGCTGACCATGATGTTTATGGTGCGCGAGATGTACCGCCACGCTCAGCTCTCAAAATGGAAGGTAGTGTTCGTTACCGATCGCACGCAACTGGAACAGCAACTCGGAGAGACTGGCGGCAGTATCGGCTTTACCGTAAAGGTGGCGGACAGCATCGCCAAACTGAAGGACCTACTTCGCAGCGACTCCTCTGACCTAGTGATGGCGATGATCCACAAGTTCCGCGAGACGGATTTGTCGGAATTCTTTCCAGAGTTGAATAGCAGCGCGAACATCCTAGTGATGACCGATGAGGCGCACCGTTCACAATACTCTTTGCTCGGCGCGAATCTGGACAGGGCTATCCCTAACTCGGCGCGCATTGGCTACACCGGCACCCCCATCGACAAGACCGAAACGGTGTTCGGCGACTATATCGACAAGTACACCATGCGCCAGGCCATTGAAGACGGCGTGACGCTGGAGATCGTCTACGAAGGGCGCACCCACAACGCTGAGTTGGCAGACCAGGCTGGCATGGACAGCGTATTCGCTGACGTATTCAGTGAATACATCCTGGAGCAGCGGCTGGAGATCCTTGGTTACGGTTCCCGCGACGCCTATCTGGAAGCAAAGTCCACCATCGTGGCCAAGGCCGAGGATATGGTGGCGCACTATCTGGAGCACGTGTTTCCCAACGGTTTCAAGGCCCAGGTAGTGGCCACCTCGCGTGAGGCGGCGGTGCGCTACAAGGAAGCGCTGGATGCGGCTTTGGCCGCGGCCATCGAGAAGTTGGAGCAGGCCAATCCGCTCAACCTTGACCGAGAAAGATTGAAAAAACTCAAAACAGACGTGGTGATCTCCGGTAGTCACAACGACCTGCCCCACATCAAGGCCTACACCGACAGTTCTCGCCACCAGCGCACCATCAAAAGCTTCAAGTTGCCCTTCGACGGCAGTGACGAAGGCGTGACCGGCGAGATCGGCATCGTGATTGTTAATAACATGCTGCTGACTGGCTTCGATGCACCCATCGAGCAGGTCATGTATCTGGACAAGGTGATTGTTGCCCATAACCTGCTGCAGGCCATTGCCCGGGTGAATCGGGTGGGCGGACTAGGCAAGGAGAAAGGCTTCATCGTCGATTATGTGGGCGTTGGTCATCACCTCAAGAAAGCCATCGATAACTATGACGAACGCGAGCAGAAGGAAGTGCTCGACTGCCTGAGCTTCCCCGAGGATGAACTGCGCGCCCTGCATGCCGACTACAAAGCCATCATGGATCTGCTGGAAAAGTACGGCCTGACCGACTTCAACGACCACGATGCCTTCTTTGACCTTTTCTACGACGAGGATGTGCGCTTTGAATTCATGCTGGCCTACAAGAAGCTGACCCGCAGCCTCGACTTGGTTTTCCCAGCCAAGGAAGCGCTGGGGTACCTGAAAACTTACAACGCGCTTACTGAGATTAATGTGCTGGCCGGCCGCCACCTGAACGACCAGCGCCTGAGCATGAAGGGTATTCCGCCCAAGTTGCGAGCGATCACCGATGAATATCTGGCTTCGAAAGGCATTGATCAGAAGGTAAAGCCGATTTCGATCCTCGACGAGGACTTCGAGAGCCAGGTTGGCAAACGTAAGCGGGCCAAGACCAAGGCCGCCGAGGTGGAGCACGCCATCCGTCACCATCTGGACATAGAACTGGACGACGACCCGGAGCTGCAGGCTTCTTTTTCCGTCGCGCTCGCGGAGATCCTGCAAGAATTCGCCAACAACTGGCAGAAAATCTACGAAGAGCTGGAGAAGCTTCGCAAACATATCATCGACGCCGCCAACGAGCCGACGTACGGCCTGCACAAGAAAAAGCAGATGCCGTTCTTTCGTATGTTCCAGGCCGAACTGGGTACTTCCTTGGAGCAACATCCTAGCTATGCAGGCAAACCGGAGGAGCGTATTGCCGTGCTGATCGATCTGACCCAACAGGTCTACTTGGTGATTGAGCGCGAGTTGAAACTGGCAAGCTTCTGGGAAAGTGTGCCAGCGCGTAACAAGCTTAAGGCGGAGATTCAGCAGATTTTGCTGTCGGAGTCCTTTGCTTCCTTGCCAGGGGTAGTCCCCCTTCGTCACCAGATCATTTCGCGTGTGATGGAAATCGCCGAGAAGAACAACGACCGAATTTTGTACGCGAGTTGATATGGAACTGGCCTATAAGGTTGTCTACTCAAAGCGCAAGAGCTTAACCATCTCGGTCGAGCGTGACCGCTCTATCGTAGTGAAGGCCCCGGAAGGCACAACGCTAGAAAAGATTCATCGGGTCGTGGAATCGCGCAAGCTGTGGCTTTACGAAAAGACCCGCCATGCGCAGAAATACAGCCCGCTTCCGCATCCGCCAGGTAAGGAGCTGGTGTCCGGAGAATCCCTGCCCTACTTGGGACGGCATTACCGCATTGAGTTGGTGGCAGGCGATGGCGGGATCCGCTTCGAGCAGAAATTCCTGGTACCGCAGGCGTTAGCGGGCAAGTCAGCGGCATTCCGGAATTGGTTCGTGGCGCGCGCCGAGGAGAAAATACTGCCGCGCGTGAAGATGTACGCCAACAGCCTCGGGGTCACTTACAAGGAAGCCAAAGTCGGGGACGGCAAATACCGCTGGGGTTCGTGCACACCGAACGACAACGTGATCTTCAACTGGCGCTTGATCAAGGCGCCTATGTTCGTGATCGACTATGTAGTAGTGCACGAGCTGGCCCACCTTATCGAACCTAACCACACGCCCCGTTTCTGGAACATCGTGAACGCACAGGCGCCAACAATGGATAAAGCCAAGGCTTGGCTACAGAAGCATGGCGCTCTGCTGGAGCAGGATATTTGACAGTGCCGCGGTAGCGGGATGATTCCTTTCTCGTTTCGTAAGTGAAGCGTGGGAGCAGGGCTCATGCTTCGCCCAGGATACCCGACTCGCTAGGCTTGCGGCTATGATCCGCTCACGCACATTCGCAAGGAAGCCCGATGCAGAAATGGACTGACCGCCCGTCAAACAAAGATCCGATTGATGCGGTGCTTGACTCGTCAGAAGCGCTGATTCGGCGGCATGCATCTTTGCTGAGCAAAGCCGTGCCTCCGGTGGTTGGCTTTGCCATCTTCCTTCTATATTTCTACCGCAACCAGTTTTACCCAAGTTTTGATCTGTTCCAGTTTTCATCGTTGCTACTGGCCGCAGCGTGCATCGGCTTCGCAGTCGTGGGCTTGGTCGTTATGACGATGTTCGCTCCCGGGTCGCTGCTCTTTCACCTTTTCATCAACAGCAAGGCAATCAAGGAAGAGCTTCAGTACGCCATGCCTTACGCGGAAGAGAAGCGCGGCGGTACGGTTTTGCAGTTGATTGGGCTGGCTTATTTCGGTCCGTTTTGCTTGTGCGGCCTAGCCGTGTTGGCGATGGTCTTGTTCGGCTATGCCAGCTTCACCATGGCGGCGTTTATCGTACCGGCGATCGTAGGGTTACTTTTCGGCTGCTTTCTGCAATGGCGCTTCGATCTTCCTCGTTACAGCTTTTTCAGCTTCGCTTGGATCGCTTATCTTGCGCAGCTCTTATTCGTGCTCCTGCTGATAGCTGTGCTGCGCAACGGCGCTCCTTTCCTAGATGGGCTTGACGCTACCTGGCAGTATCCCATCGTCTTAACGATCCCGATCAGCCTCGCGGTGTTGGTGACGATCTGCTCGATGGCGCACTTTGGGGGTTGGAGCGCCGCGATGCATTTCAGCCTGTTCTTCGGAATTCTTGCCGTCGCCTATAGCGGCGGCTTGACGACGCTTCCTGAGCAGGCGGTCCGGAGCTTAGGCCTTGGCGCCTATGAAGCAGAAATGGTCACCCTCGATCCGGCCTTTTGCGACCGTGACATGAGCAATTTAGGGATTAGCGAAGACTGCACGTTGCGGAACGTACATGTGGTGTGGTCCTTCGGGGACGCGATCATTCTGCGCCCAGAGCTAGAGCCCCTGAGGCACGTGCAGATTCCAACGAAGTTTGTTCGGTCGATTGTCCGTTCAGCCTCTGGCGATTAGTAACTGAGCTAGCGGCTGCCTGCTTTCCAATCAGTTCATAGGAGCGCAGGCTGGGGGCGCAGATGACCCCAACAAGCACAACCCCACCCCATCCTGTAAACTCCCCGAACTAATTCTCATCCAGGCAATCGGTTGTATGCCGTCTTTCAGAAAGGGGTAGGTCATGAAAGCAAAGCTATGGTTGGTGCCGGCATTGTTGCTGGTGAGCGCATTTGCGCAGGCGCAGGAGACGTTGAAGGTCGGGTTCATTCGTGTGATGGACGATGCGCAGGTAATGGTCGCCAAGGAGGCGGGCCTGTATGAAAAGCACGGGCTGAACGTGGAGCTTGTGGAATTCAGCTCGGGTACCGACTTGATCAAGGCGATCGTCGGCGGGCAGCTGGATACCGGCGTGCTGGGTTTCAGCAATGCCGTGGCCTGGGCCTCGAAGGGCGCGAATCTGAAAGTGGTTGGCGGCGCGCAGCGCGGTTATCACTCGATTCTGGCGCGTGAAGACAGCGGGATCAACACCTTGGCCGACCTGAAGGGCAAGACGCTCGCTTCGCAGCGCGAAGGCAGTACCGCCGATTCGGTACTGCGCGGCGTCACGCTGAAGAGCGCCGAGCTTGAGCCGGGCGACCTGAACATCATGGGCGTGAGCCCGGCGGTGGCGGTGCAGTCGCTGGTTTCCGGTCGGGTGGACGCAGCGTTCCTGTTCGAACCCTATGACCGCATTGCGCAGCTGGTCGCGCCGGTCAAGCAGATCTACGAGATCGGCGAAGTATGGCCGTTCCCCTGCATGGTGGTGATCACCGCCGGCGAGACGCTGGACAAGCGCAAGGAAGCCATCTGGAGTTCGCTCGATGCTCAGCGCGAAGCGATCGACATGCTGGAGAATAAGCCGGCGCAGGCTGCCGAGCTCATCGCTAGCTATTTCATCGCCGAGCCGACGCTGAAGACGCTCAACCGTGGCGAAGTGCCGCGTGAGAAGGTGATCGAAGAGGCCATTAGCACCCAGGACTTCGATGCCGGTCTGAGCGAGCAGGACCTGAGCCGCATCCAGGAGCTGGCGGATATTATGCAGGAGCAGGGTTCGTTGACGACCCGTGACGGCAAGCCGTTCGACACCCAGTCGATCCTTGATCTCTCCTGGCAGCAGGCGCGCGACCTCTAAGCCTGTTCGACCCTTGATCCGCGCCCGGCCTTAGTGCCGGGCGCCTTTCGATCCGCTGGCCGGATCGTTCACATGAGTTACACCGTCATGCAATTGAAGTTCGAAGACGTCAAAAAGCGCTTCGGCAGCCTGGAAGTGATCAAGCACTTCAATGCCGAAGTCGCCGAAGGCGAGTTGGTCGCGCTGGTCGGTCCGTCCGGCTGCGGCAAATCCACCATCCTGCATCTGGCCGCCGGGCTGGAAAAGCCCAGCGAGGGCAGGGTGCTGGCCGATGGCAAGCTGATCACTGCACCCAATCCGCAACGCACTTTGGTGTTCCAGGAGCACGCGCTGTATCCGTGGCTGACGCTGCAAGCCAACGTGGCCATGGCGCTGGAGCTTCAGGGAGTGGGCAAGAAGAAATCCTACTCCGAAGCCGAAGGCTGGCTGGAGCGGGTCAACCTGAAGGGCTTTGAGCATTACTACCCGCATCAGGTCTCCGGCGGCATGCGTCAGCGCACGGCGCTGGCCAGGGCATTCATGGTCAAGCCGGAGATTCTGCTGCTGGACGAGCCCTTCGGTGCGCTCGATGCGCTGACGCGTATGTCGCTGCAAGATGTGCTGCATGAGCTGATCGAGGAGCACAAGCCGTCGGTAATGCTGGTAACCCATGATGTGGACGAGGCGCTGTACCTGGCCGACCGCATTTTGGTATTCGGCCCGCGGCCGACACATGTACTCAAGGAGTTCAGTTTCGAGCATTGCGAACGCAGCCATGACTTGTCTGGCGTGGCGCAGCAGCGCAAGGAGATTCTGCAGTTGCTCGGAATCAAGACGGAGGTACGCGCATGAGCCAGGGACGTCGTTTGACCGGGCCCAAGAAGTACTTGGCCGTGGTGCTGGCGGTCGGTTTCATTTTGCTGATCTGGCAATCCGCGGCCTGGAGCCTGCCGGACTTTTTGATGCCGGACATTCCGGTGGTGTTCGCACGGTTGTTCCAGTCAGTACAGGAACAGGAATTTCTCGACGGGCTGATGGGCAGCATGAGTCGCCTGGGTACCGGTTACGGCTTTGCCATGCTGTTCGGTATCGGCTTTGGTCTGGTTGGTGGAGTGTTGTTCTTTTTCCGCGAAACGCTGCGTACGGCGATCATCATTTTGCAGTCGATTCCATCGATCGCCTGGGTGCCGCTGTTTCTGATCGTGATGGGTTTTGGCAACTTGCCGATCATCGTGGTGGTGGCGCTTGGGGCGTTCTTCCCGATGGCGCTTTCGGTCATGAACGCGACCGAAAGCGTGCAGCCGGTGCATGTGTCGGCGGCCCGGGTGATGGGTGCGTCGCGTTGGCAGTTGCTCAAGCGCGTGTACCTGCCGGCGGTGATGCCGGAGCTGATCACCGGTGCGCAGTTGGCCTTCGGTAATGCCTGGCGGGCGTTGATTTCAGCGGAGATGCTGGTTGGCTTTGGCCAGGGTCTGGGGCGGTCGCTGGCGTATTCAGGTGAGATCGCCGACATGGTCGGGGTGATGATGAACATCCTGGTGATCGCCATTCTTGCGACGCTGATCGATCAGGTGATCCTGGAGAAGTTCAAGCAGCGGGTGTTGCGCTATCAGTATGTGTGAGGGGTTTACGTAGGGGGATGGCCGAAGCCATCCACCGGGCGGGCTTTGGGGAGACACGGCATTTGGTATCGGTGGATAACGCTTTGCGGTTATCCACCCTACGGTTGGACGGGGACCAATAAGGTGTCGCCGGTGGCGACGAGTTTTTCCTCTCCGTCTTGGGTGGCGTATAGCTCGGCGGTGGTGAAGATCTGTTGCCGGCCGGGTTTGGTTACCTTGGCGACCACTCGGAATCTGTCGCCCACCGCCGGGCGCAAGCAGCGCACGGTGAATTGCGAAGCCAGCACACGGCCGCTCAGCGTTGCGGCGGCGAATCCGCAGGCGGTGTCGATCAATGCGCCCTGAACCCCGGCGTGCAAAAAGCCGCTGTACTGGCCCATCTCTTTCTTCCACTTCATTCTCAGTTCGACCTCACCCGGGGCGGCCGTAATCACCTCGAGCCCCAGCCAGCTGTTGAACTCGGCAAGGCGCGAGATGCCGCGCAGGCGTTCGAGCAGTTCGTTGTTGTCCGTCATCTCAGGCAGCTCCCTGGCTGGTCTTGATCTGCACCTTGAACACCGCCTTGGCGGTGGCGCAGAGCTCGTCGTTGGAATAGATCTTCGCTTCGGCAAAACACAGCGAGCGGCCCAGTCGAGTGGGCGTGGCGCGCACTTCGATCCAGTGGCCCTTGTGTGCCGTGCCGATGTAATCCGTGTTCAGGCTGATGGTGACCAGCCCGCCGACGTTGTCGATCAACCGGGCGCAGCTCAGGCCCATGGCATTGTCTGCCAGTGCGGAAAGCAGCCCGCCATGGACGAAGCCGCGACTGTTGACGTGGGGCTCGTCAGCAAAGAGGCCGAGACTGAACGTCTCCTCGGCGGTGGCGGCGTAGATCGGCTCCCAGGGGTCGGTCAGTCCGCTGCGCCGGGTATGGCGGGCAAAGCCTGCGGGTGGGGTAAATGCGGTGTCCATGCTGCGCTCCAGTTGAGATGATTGTCATGTAGACCAGTCACTATAATCTAGGCGTATTCGAATTTATTGCAAGCGAA
Source organism: Halopseudomonas xinjiangensis (assembly GCF_900104945.1). Taxonomy (NCBI): domain Bacteria; kingdom Pseudomonadati; phylum Pseudomonadota; class Gammaproteobacteria; order Pseudomonadales; family Pseudomonadaceae; genus Halopseudomonas; species Halopseudomonas xinjiangensis. The sequence goes on from NZ_LT629736.1 coordinate 1,236,679, forward strand.
ATGGAGTGACAGGGGTTAGGGGTGTTTCGAACGAGCGCGCATCAGTCCGGCGACTTCTTCGGCCGATTCGATGATCGACGTGCTGCTCTGTTCGACGCGCGCTTGAATCAGCGAGCCTTCCAGCGTGGCGATGCTCAGCCTGGCGAGCCGGCGGGCGTCGTCCGGTTTGGCGCCGTCGGCCAGGAGGGCTTGTTCGAAGATGTCGCTCCAGGCCGCAAAGCCTGCTTGGGCTGCTGAAGTCAGGCCGGATGCGCGGGGGACGGTCTCCAGTATGGTCGTGGCCATCGGGCAGCCGTCCTGATATGCGGAGGCGGCCAGCCACTCGGCCAGCAGGTTGGCGAACGCCATCAATAGCGCCGGGGCAGTGGCATGCTCGGCACGCAAACCGGTCAGCGTGTCGGTAGCCTGCTGCGCGGCATAGCGCAGCGCTTCTTCGCCGAGCTGTTCTTTGCCGTTTGGGAAGTAGTGGTACAGCGAGCCCTTTGGCGCTTTGCTGACGGCGAGAATGTCGTTCAGGCCGGTGCGCGCATAGCCCTGCTGGCGAAACAGCCTGGCTGCTGCGCGAACGATGTTAAGGCGATGCTGAGATGCCGCAGGCATTGGCTTTCGTCCTGTTCTGGGTGCCTATAGGCGGTGCTTGAAGTTTACAGGCAAACCGCGCCTGAGCCAGAGCATAGAGCAAGCCCAGTACAGCGCCTTTCATCAGCTTACCGAAACCGCGGCGAGCTCGGCTGGTCTCTGAACTGCCTGCTCCGGCGAGGAGCGCTGACCCTAGAGCCAGCCATGCCCCGTGCGAACGACCGTGCTTCAATCAATGACCCAAAACGCGCTGACGATGCCAAGTCTGTGTTGCGCAAATTGCTCGATATTCAGGAACAGATGCAGGCCGGCGACTGTGCACGATTGCCGGATGGATTGCCGATAGACCGGTCGTACGAGGAGAGCGCGATCAACCTGCTGGGCTACCTCTGTCTGCGCCGGCACGAGCTGCGGCCGCTGCAGGCCCAGTTAACCGGGCTCGGCGTGTCATCTTTGGCCGGTTGCGAGGCGCATGCTCTGAGCGCGGTCAGCAAGGTGATTGCCTCCTTGTGCAGCCTGACCGGCGAAGCCCCCCCAAATCGCCAGGTTGCCGAGGTTGATCTCGCGCGCGGCCGGCAGTTGCTCACGAGCCATACCGAAGTCTTGTTGGGTGCTGTGCCCGCGGAGCGCCCAGTAAGAATCATGGTGACCTTGCCGGACCAAGCCGCAGACGATCCGATCATGGTTCGAGATTTTCTCCAGCAGGGCATGGACTGCGCGCGCATCAATTGTGCTCATGGCGACCCCGAGCGCTGGCGCCGGATGGCCGAACACGTTCGAAGTGGCTCCAAAGAGCTTGGCCGCGCCTGCAAGGTGGTGATGGACTTGGCCGGTCCCAAGCTACGAACCGGCCCGATCGATTCAGGACCGTCGGTGCTGAAGGTCAAGCCGGAACGCGACAAGTACGGAAGAGTTACGGAACCGGCCCGGTTCTGGCTGGCATCGGACCAGTCCGGGGTCGATGACGCCGAGCAGTCCACCTGGGTCGAGTTGCCGGACGCGTGGCTCAGCGAGCTGGCCTGCGGCGATAAACTACGTTTACGCGACGCGCGCGGATCGAAACGATCGCTGAAGGTGGTCGACAGCAACGCCAACGGTTGTTGGGTCGAGCTGCACAAAACCGCGTACTTCACGCCCCGCATCAAGATCAAAGCCAAAGGCAAAAAAGGCTCATGCGCAAAGGTTCTACGCGTACCTCCGCAGGAGCCCTATCTCGAACTGCAGCAGGGCGAAACCTTGCTGCTTACGCGAGACGGGGTAGGGCGCGCGGCTCAGTTTGACGATAGCGGGAAGGTCACCACGCCCGCCTCCATCCCGTGCGACGTACCGGAGCTTTTTCGTGATGCACAACCCGGGCAGCCAATCTGGTTTGACGATGGAAAGATCGGTGGCCGCATTGCAGCGGTTGCTGACGACCAGCTGGAAATCAGCATTGATCACGTCTCAGGTTCCGGTGGCCGCACCAAGCTGCGCAGCGAAAAGGGTATCAACGTGCCGGAAACGGATCTGCAGCTTGCAGCGCTGATCGAAAACGATCTCGAGGCAATGCGGGTCGCGGTCACTTGCGCTGACGTGATCGAGCTGTCGTTTGCCAATACGGTGGACGATGTCCAGGCTCTGGCAGCTGAGCTGAAAAAGCTGGGCGCGGAAGATATCGGCGTCATCCTCAAAATCGAGACGCGCAAGGGCTTCGAAAACCTGCCTTCAATGCTGCTGACCGGCATGCATTTTCCGCGCTTCGGGGTGATGATCGCCCGCGGCGATCTGGCTGTGGAGACGGGCTTTGAACGCCTGGCAGAAGTGCAGGAGGAAATTTTGTGCCTGTGCGAAGCGGCGCATGTTCCGGTGGTATGGGCAACTCAGGTGCTGGAAACGCTGGCCAAGAAGGGTTCGCCGTCCCGTGCGGAGATCACCGATGCGGCCATGGGCGTGCGGGCCGAATGCGTCATGCTCAACAAGGGGCCGCATATTCTGCAAGCGATCCGCACTCTGGATGATCTGCTCCGGCGTATGCAGGCACACCAACACAAGAACCGCGGGCTCATGCGGAGACTGAACGTGGCCAAGGAGCCGTTCGACTGACCCAACGCTAAGGTTCACGAGCAACGCCGAACGATATCGGGGAGCGTTGTGCTTGCAGATACTATCAATAAGCTATAGTGTCTGTAGGTACAGCGTTACACGAGGTCAACCATGCTCAGCTCCCTAGCTGCCCCGGAAATCAAATCCACTGCCGCCGCCGGCTTGCGCACCGCCGTGACCATCCTGGACAAGTGGGGCGCCACTGGCGAACAGGGCGAGGCGATTCTTCGTGTGTCGCACAGCACCTATGCACGGGCCAAGCGCAAGGACGGCCTGCAGTCGATCAATCTGGATCGCGATCAGCTCACCCGGGTGAGTTTCGTGCTCAACATGCATGCGGCGCTCCGCGTGGTGTTCGACAACCCGGAGAATCTCTACGGCTTCATGCGCATGCCCAACCACAACGCATTCTTCTACGGGCGCTCACCGCTCGAGGTGATGGGCAGCGGCGATTTCGTTGCGGTGTACGAGACCTTCCGGCGCATCGATGCGCTGCGGAGCAGCCAGTGGTAATAGCCGCGGAGCTGCCGGTTCTACCCGCCGGGCAGGTTCTCACGCATCGGCTGGTCAATTCGAAGTTTCCGCCAATCGCCATCTTCGATGACGTCGCCAGCGCTGAGGAGTTCGAGGATCTGTTCGCCATCCAGGCGCTGACCAATCCGCGGCTATCGAACCAGACCGGCCGGCTGGAGTTGATCCCGCGTGCGGATATCCCCTTCGGCATCCCCGGCTGTTCCTACGCTACGGCGCCCTTTACGCACGTGAACCCGGACGGCTCGCGCTTCAGCGATGGCTCCTTCGGCGTGCTTTATCTTGCCGACTGCATCGAGACGGCAATCGCCGAGGTACGACATCACCAGCAGGCCTATTGGTCGCAGGTGGAGGGGCTGCGCTACGAGCGCTTCACCTTCCGCGGGCTGGCGGCGCGGTTCGATGAGGCCGGCGCGCTGGATGCGCTGTCCGTGTCGCGCAACGATCTGATTTATTCGCCAGACGATTACAGCGCCTCGCGCCAGCTTGGCCGCGATACGTTGAATGCCGGGGCGACTGGCATTCGCTATCACTCGGTGCGCCAGCCCGGTGGTGTCTGCTGGGGGTTGCTGACGCCGAGGCAGGTGGTGTCCGTGAAGCAGACGTCGCATTACGAGATGATCTGGAGCGGGGAGATTGCGGCGGTGCACAAGTTGTCGCGTGATTTGGCGCGATGAGTGCGTGCGGTTTGGCTGATGCAGGTCGCGGGACCGAACGCCGGATTGCGGCGAGGACGCCGCTCCCTCGAACTATTGTAGGAGCGGACCCGGCCGCGAAGGGTCCTGTACGCTCTCTCTCATGAACCTTCCGTGAACGTCACGCAGCCGTAACACCCCGCACATAGCTTCAACCCATCGACAATTACAGATGGGTACAAATGATGAGCAATACATGGAAAGGGCTCGCCGGGCTGGCGATGTGTGTATCGTTGGCGGCGTGCAACAGCGACTCGGACAACGATGACGTCACTCCCGCGCCACCAGCCGAGCCGCAGCAGGCATTGTTGCTGAACATCGCCCACGTTAACGACAGCCACTCGCAACTCGAGCCCTTCAGCGGCTTTGAAGTGCAGTTGGCCGGTGAAGCAACCCAGTTGGAGCTCGGCGGCTATTCGCGAGTGACGGCTGCTTTCGCAGAACTTGAGCAAAGCCTTCCCAATCTGCTGAAGCTGCATGCCGGCGACGCCATCACTGGCACCTTGTATTACACCTTCTACAAGGGCGAAGCCGACGCGGACATGATGAACACCGTATGCTTCGATGCCTTCGCGCTCGGCAATCACGAATTCGACGATAGCGACGCAGGGCTGAAAACCTTCCTCGACTACCTCTCCGCAGGATCGTGCGACACGCCGGTCCTGGCTGCGAACGTCAAGCCCCAGGTAGGAACCCCGTTGGCACCTGCGGCGGTCGATGATTACATCAAGCCGTACGTGGTGAAGGAGATAGAGGGTGTGCAGGTTGGCATCGTCGGGCTGGACATCGCCGGAAAAACCACTAACTCATCACGCCCGTTGGACACCACAGTGTTCGAGGACGAAGTCGCCGCAGCGCAGGCAGCCATCGATACCCTGCAGGGCGAGGGAATTGAGCACATCGTGCTGCTGACCCACCAGGGCTATGAGAACGACCAAGCCATGGCTGCACAGCTGACCGGCGTGGATGTGATCGTCGGTGGCGACTCGCATTCCTTGCTGGGTGATTTCACCGAGCTCGGACTGTCGTCCTCCGGGGCCTATCCAACCCAGGCGCGCAATGCCGACGGCGAGCTGGTGTGCATTGGTCAGGCCTGGGAATACAGCAAGGCAATCGGGGTGATGAATGTTCAATTCGATACCGCCGGCATGGTAGAGAGCTGTGCGGGTCAGGCATCGCTGCTGATTGGCGACACTTTCCAGCAATCGGTTGACGGCAGCTTCGTCGCCGTGAGCGAGGCGCGTCGTGCCGAGTTGCTCAGCGCGGCCGAGGCGATCGATGGGTTGTGGGTCATTCAGCCTGATCAGGAAGCCGAAGCCATCCTTTCCGGTTACAAAGGCGAGATCGACGAGCGCAAGCAGGAGGTCATCGGCCAGGCTAACGAGTCGTTCTGCCTGGTTCGTGTGCCGGGTGAGTCGACCAATCGCAGTGCTGGCGTAGCCGGGTGCGAGTCCGCTAACACGCTGGCGCGCGGGAGTGATGCCGCCCAGTTGGTGGCCGAAGCATTTCTAGATGCCAGCCTGCGGGCGGACTTCTCGTTGCAGAATGCCGGCGGCGTGCGCATTCCGCTGGCTGCAGGCGACATCACCTTTGACACCGCTTCCACCATGCTGCCGTTTACCAACGTGCTTGTGGAATTGGACATCACCGGAGCGGAGGTTGTGGCCGCGCTGGAGGATGCTGTGGCGAACCATCTGGAAGAAGGCGGCTCGACCGGGTCACAGCCCTATGCGGCCGGGCTGCGTTGGGATCTGGACATGTCTGCCGCGCGCGGGTCGCGGTTCTCCAATGTCGAAGTGCGTAGCGATGCCGGCCTGTGGGAGCCGATCGATCTGTCTGTGACCTATGTGCTGGTGACCAATGATTTCATCGGCGAAGGTCGGGACGGGTATACCACTCTGGGTGAAGTGACCGAGGATGGGAGGTCGACCAATACCTATCTGCTGTATACGCAGAGCCTGGTCGACTATCTGCAGCGTCAGGGCAACGTGTCGCGGCCGGCACGGAGCGAGTATTCGCACCAGTCGGTGACTACCGCGGGAGGGGTCCTGTTGACGGATTGATCGGGCGGGGGCGCCGCTCCTACCGGGTGGGAGTAGGGCTGGGGTTTGTGGGAGCGTCCTTCTGGACGCGATGGGTTTTGTGCATTCTTCTTCGCGGCCAGGTCCGCTCCTACGGGGTCGGGGCTGGGTTTGGCTTGTGTAGGAGCGCACTTGGGCGCGAAGGGGTTGGTGCATTTTGCTTCGCGGCCAGGTCCGCTCCTACAGGGTCGGGGCTGGGTTTGGCTTGTGTGGGGCGCATCTGGGCGCGAAGGGGTTGGTGCATTTTGCTTCGCGGCCAAGTCCGCTCCTACAGGGTCGGGGCTGGGTTTGGCTTGTGTAGGAGCGCACCTGGGCGCGAAGGGGTTGGTGCATTCTGCTTCGCGGCCAGGTCCGCTCCTACAGGGTCCGGGCTGGGTTTGGCTTGTGTAGGAGCGCGCCTGGGCGCGAAGGGGTTGGTACATTCTGCTTCGCGGCCAGGTCCGCTCCTACAGGGTCGGGGCTGGGTTTGGCTTGTGTAGGAGCGCACCTGGGCGCGAAGGGTTTGGTGCATTCTGCTTCGCGGCCAGTTCCGCTCCTACAGGGTCCGGGGCTGGGTTTGGCTTGTGTGGGGCGCATCTACCGGGGATCAGCGGCGGGTGACGAGGCCGAAGAGGCCTTTGGCGGCCTGGCGGACGCGCTTGAACTCCTTGCTGGCAGAGAATGCACCGGCTTCGCGGCGGCGCCGGTTGAGCTGTACGTTCAGCGCCTTGTTATAGCGATCGTTGAGCAGGTCGCGCAGGGCATCGACGTTGTACTGTTCGCGCTCTGGCGATACGCAAATCGGCAGGATTTCATCCAGATGCAGTACCTCCCGGTTGAACGCCAGCGCTTCGCTGATCAGTTCAGCTTTCGGATCGGTGCTGTCCAGTTCATACGGCGGGTTCCAGTCGTTGTGGGTACCGAGGCGGTCGACCTGGTTCAGCAGACCGATGGTCGGCGGGGCCTGTACGTGAACGTGCTTCTGTCGCCACTCCTCGAAGCGTTTGCCGAATTCCTGATCGAGTTTGCGCGCGGGCTGGTTGGCGCGCAGTACCCAGAGCACCATGTCTGATTGCACCATTTCCTCGAAGAGGACCTTCTCCAGCTTTGGGTCGCCGTTCAAACCCGGCAAGTCCAATAGCCGAAGAAATGGGATGCCGTCCACCTTGCACTCGTAAACCAATCCTCGATCGGTGCTGGGTAGGGCGCTGGTTTCGGCTTGCCAGCCTTCGGTCAGTGCATTGATCACCGACGACTTGCCGGCACCGGTCTGGCCGATCAGGCAAATGCGGATCGGCTCGGGCTTCTCCGCCTGGCGCTCGTCGTCTTTCAAGGTCGCGGCGGTGAACGACAGCTCATCTTCATCAAAGCGGAAGTGGCCGCCATAGAGGTCGATCGCGGCGCGCAACACTTCCAGCAGGAGCAATCGCTTGAGCCGCTCCTGCATCTCATCGCTCAAGCCTTCGAACGACTGGCCAATCGCCTGGCTTCCTAGCTCGGCCAGCATGCCCTCTGGCGTCAGCATGCGAATCTTGCGGTATACGTTGAACACCTTTACCGCCGGTGCGAACTGATCGGCCTTCTCATCCAGCCAGAGCACATGGGATATCTTCAGATGGTCGATCCCCGGCACGTGCTCCTTGAGCGTGCGTCGATAGCGTTGCGAGAGCTTTTCGGCGATCGCCAGCAGGGCGATGGGGGAGAAGGCCCACTCGGCGTGGCGTTTGCCCTTTCCATAATAGGCTGCGACCCCCCGCGCCAATAGCATGGCGTCGTCCGGCATGGCACGCCAGGTGTCCTTGCGCTGAATCAGAGCGCTGACCTCTGGGAGCATCTCCCGCTGAACCTGGCGATCAAGCGGCGTCCAGTAATCGGGCGTTTCCATCTCTTCGATCAGTTCGGGCTCCACCGGTGGGGCACGTTTGAGCTTCCGTTTGCGGATGAAGAAGAACGGCAGCACCACGAACAGTGTGCATAGTCCGAGAAGCCCAACGAAGGTGAGGATGTAGTTGTGCCGGAAGATCGCATAGACCCCGAACAATGCGAGGACGACGATGGGTAATACCACGGCGATGAGCAGGAAAGGCGTGATCCTGTCCGAGAACTGAGCGGCCGCCCGAAAGGCCTTAACGGTTGTTTTCAGCGTCATCTTTGGCGACCGGCAGGATGTGTTCGAAGGCCTTGCGATAGACCTCCTGGAGCTCTTCGGTTGAGGTTGGCTTGCCGCTGATCTTGTTGAAGAAATAGATGCAGCCGACGCGGCCCAGCGCGTAGGTCACGCAGTAGCTGGTAACGGCCGCGGATGCTGCGCCGACAGTCTGCCCGTAAACCGGAATCAACTTGACCAGTTGCCGCAGACCGAGCCGGGAAGCGTAATGCACGCCGAAGCCGGCGCCCATGGCGCCGAGTAGTTCGGTAAGCAGCCGCCGATTCCAGGGCAAACCGTAGTGACTGGCCAGGCTGTGCAGCATCTTGGTCTGAATCGCCGGCACCGCAACCAGACCGACCATGGGGACCGCGTCGGTGGCCCCGGCGGCGCCGGCGTACCACATGATCTCGCTCTTGAATTTGCGGAAGTTCTTTTCCTCGGCCGTGTGCTTTCCTCGCCGCTCGAACAGTTCGGCAACGATCGGCAGAAAGTTGCCCAACTCATCGACCAGCCGCGTTATGCCGACTGGCTGACCGTCCCTGCCGATCAGATCGACCGGTGCGCTGCCGATGGGCCCCCAGACAGCTTCGACCGCCTGTTGATTGTGCAGGACGCACTTATCGCTTTCCTGCTTCGAATCCAGCGTGTCGATGGCTGTATGTACCAGCAGCGCGTTGCGGACTGTCCCTGAGCGCTTGATGCGCTTGAGCGCGTCGAGTAGCTCGGATTGCTCGGGGTCGTCGGCACGCATGACGATTACCAGGGCATGACTGTGGCGCGCGCAGGCGCGGATATCCTCGGTTGGGTCGTATTCGGCTTCCGATAGTCCTCGCGTGTCGAGAAAGCGCAGGACCGGCGTTTGCTGCGGAAAGTCGTACTGGGTGGCGGTTTGCGTGCACGGGCGGAAGCCCCGCCCGACTTCGATCTCGCTCAACCCGGTGAGCGCGCGAATCAACGTCGACTTGCCGGCGCCGGTCTTGCCGATCAACCACAGGGTCGGCAGGTGCTCTTCGCTGTGGCGAAAGGCAGGCTCCAGGTCTTCGGCCCGGGTAGGGTTGAGTTTTCTGTAGATGCGTTTGACCAGGCTCATGTACTTACCTTGAGGGCGCGCAGGCGCTTTTGCAAGAACCGACCGGAGGCAGCTCGGTTGGTTCGATACCCGATCACGCTTCGCGTCGACCGTACCAGAGGAATGCGACCAACAGGTTATGCACTGGATCGCCGGAAGGTATCGAACTCCCGCTGCAGAGCCGAATCGAAAGAGTGCACACCCTGTTCATTCTAGGAGGTCACATGTCCAACGATCCGAAACAACCAGCCGATTACGACGAGATGGAAGAGGGCGCACCAGAAGGTGCGGTGAACTCGGAAAATCTCGACAAGGTCGATGCCGAGAAGATCAAGAGCAATATCGACACTGACGAAAATGAGGTGCCTGGCTAGTGGATGCACGAAACGCAGTCACCGAGCCTACTGCGCAGTATGATCTGGAGCGCTTCGTAGACGCGCAGAACGGCGTCTACGAGCGTGCTCTGGCAGAGCTTCGGGCTGGTCATAAACAATCGCACTGGATGTGGTTCATCTTTCCTCAGCTTGCCGGACTGGGTCAGAGCGATATGGCTCGTCGCTACGCCATTGGCAGCCTCGACGAAGCGAAAGCCTATCTGGAACACCCTGTTCTCGGCGAACGCCTCGAGCGCAGCGCGGAAGCCTTGCTGCCCTGGGGTAACCGCTCGGCACGGCAAATAATGGGCTCGCCGGATGACATGAAGCTGCGTTCAAGCATGACGCTGTTTGCGCTCGCCGATCCACAGCGTGAGGTGTTTCGCCAGGTTCTCGAGCAGTTTTTCGGTGGGGAGTATGACCCTAAAACGCTGGCCATCCGCTCCGGAGGCGAGTAGCGGCCCGGAGCGGGTTGGCACGGAAACGTGTTACCGGGTTTCCTGAGTTTCGTGCAGTGATTTTTCCCCTGTAATGACGCCGCGCACGCCGTCGTCATCCTCTTCTTCGGCTCGTTCCCGGCGGTTTTCTTCGTCGTCCATGTTGCCTACATCATCGTAAGGGGTGATGTCTTCGGCGCCACCACCGGCGGACGGCACCTCTACCGAGCCACCCACGCCTTTCTCGCCGGGCGTTCCGCCCGCATCTTCGGCGGGGGAGTTGTGGTGTGGCATATGGTCGTCGCGCTTGTCGTCGGCGCCGGCAGTTCCGGCAAATACGAGCGTCGTGGCGAATAGCGCGGCCGATAGCATCTTCAATTCTTTCATGTGCTTCTCCTTTCAAGCGATCCTGTTCAATGGACCCCTCAGGTGAAGCGATGTTCATCTGCTCGGCGTCGTTGTGCCGGTTCATATGTCGCCCCAATCACAATATCAAGCCAGACCAAGCGAAGCGCTGAACTTCGCTTGTGGCCCTTTGTCACTATGTTGGTGGAAGGATGCCATAAGACGATTGTAAGTGGTATCAAAGTATCACTATCTCATCGATCGAGGGACGGCTTGCCAAGTTAGGAAGATATCAACTTCCGTTGAAAGCAGAACATAAGGCGAAATATGAACAAGCTTCATTTTTTGCCGGTGGCGGTATCGCTAGGATTGCTCTCAGGTTGTAACGGATTTACCCGACCTTTGCCCCCGGGGAATGACTACGCTGGAAGCCAGGCGATCTTTTCTGGCTTGCCCGCTCCCATGGTATTCATGGGCACCGCAACTCAATGGAACGACGAATATGCCGTAACCGCAGCGCATATCCCGTTTACTGACAATGTCGTACATCGCTGCAGCACTGGCTGCGATCTGGTATTTATCAAGCGCAAGGCGAAAGGCCCAGTGCCGCAATGGCGGGAGCCTGTTCCTGGAGAAGAAGTCGTTGCGGTGGGCTATAGCGGTGCGATGTTGGTCCCGGTACAGGGCACCGGGCACGCCAAGTCGACTCGGGTCCTCCTCGAAGACAAAAGTTCACAAGTTGCTTATGCCACGCACGATGCACCATTAACCGTCGGTATGTCCGGCGGCCCTTTATATGGTGCGGACAAGGCGGTATTAGGTATCAATCTTGGTTTCGGGCTCGACTATCAGTGGTACTCCGATCTGGATGACCCGAACAGTATCGGGCACTCCAAACGCAACAGTTATTATCTTTCTACCGATGTAATCCGCGCCGAATGGGAATTATTCCAACGGTCATTACCGCAAAACCAGATAACTCAAGCGCACTGATTCACCTGGGCGGCCGTTCGTGCGCCCGGTTACCGGCGGTCAGCGTTCGGATTTACTGCCGAGTTCCTTGGAACAAGCCACCTGACCTCCGGTCCATCAATCATCAGCGCAATGGCCGTTCCGGTCGCAGTTTGCAGCGCATCGCTCATCCCTTGCGGTAATGCAGGAGACTCTTCGTGGCAAAACTCGGCCGTATCCTTCTGATCGTCCTTCTGGTTCTACTGGCTTTGGTGATCGCCGCCGCGGTCGCGGTCGAAACGCGATGGGCTCGCGGCCTGATGGAAGATCAGCTCAGTCAACGCATGGAAGGTCGGGCGGTAAACATTGGCGACCTGGAGATCGACTGGGGATTCCCGCTCGGTATTCAGGCCAGCGATGTACAAATTGCTAATGCGGACTGGGCTGAGCATGAACAGCTGCTCAGTGTCGATGCGCTGGATGTCACGCTCAAGGTCGGTCCGCTGTTTCGCGGCCAGGTTGCCTTGGGCACTGTCGATCTGCAGCAACCAACCGTGCATCTGGCCCGCCGCGAGGACGGTACCACCAACTGGGATGCGCTGACTCCTGATGAAGAAAAGGAGGATAAGGAGCCGCCGGTTCAGCCGGACATCATCCGCATACGCGACGGGACATTCACCTACCGGGATGAAGCCCTGGATGCCGACATCGCTGTGACGGTGCAGACCGAGGAGAGCGAGGAGCAGCGGCAGCTTCAGGTCACCGGACGTGGCGAGTTCCAGGGAGAAACCTTCCAGCTCGACGCCCAGGGAGGTGCCCCGTCCGAGGCGCTGGAGCAGGGTTCGCGTTACCCGGTGACTATCGATGCGAGCCTCGGGGACATGCGGCTAGGGTTCGAAGGCGAATCCTTGAACATCTACCGTCTCGAGGCGCTACACGGTGATATCGAGTTCACCGCTCCGGATCAGGCCCAGCTGACCAAGCTGACGAATCTGCTGGACCAGCCCGGCCTGACTGTCCCTCCTGTGGACTTGCAGGCCGAGCTGAATCACCAGGACGAGCGATGGGCGCTTGAGAACATTCAGGCCAACGCGGGTAGCAGCGACCTGAGTGGCTCGGCTGCCGTCAGGCTGACCGACACGCCGCAGTTTGACGTTCAGCTCGATTCCGAACAGATCAATCTCAATGAATTTGGCGTAGCAGAGATGCTCGCAGAGAAGCGCGACCCCGCCAACCGCGAGCGCGGCGCGAAGGTCGGAGTGGAGCAAAGCACGGAAGAGAAGCAACAGGAGCAAGAGCAGGAGCAAGGCGGCGAAGAGCCGAGTTGGGACCAACGCATGTCCGACATGCTGGCGCCGCTGCGCGACTATGCCGGCAATGCGGATGTTCAAGTGGGCGAGCTGATATTGGGCGAAGCTCGTCTGAGCGATCTCGCACTGCAGGGTTCGCTTGAGTCGGGCAGGTTGCAGATTGATCAACTGAACGCCGCTCAGGATTCAGGCGGGCTGGGCGCGTCAGGCTGGATCGAAGCACAGGAAGACACCATCCGCGCCGACCTGACTGCCAATCTGGACCACCTGAACCTTGGTCAGGCACTGCAGCCGTTCGGAATGGAGCAGCTGGGTATCGTCGATGGTCAGCTGCACGGCGCATTCGATGGCGATGCATTGCGCATCAGCGATACCCAGCTCAGCCATGACAAGCCCGAGCAGGAGCTGCATATTCAGGCGCAGATAATGTCGCGCGAGGTCCCTGACACCGAAGCACCGGGGTTGCACGTCGAAGGTCAGGGCACGCGGCAAGGGGAAGGCTTTGAGTTCAACCTGACCATGGGCCCTTTGCTTGATCTCAAGGCGGAAGATCAACCCTATCCGGTCGAGGGCACGCTGACTTCCGGCGAAACCAGGGCAACCATCGACGGCAGCATCACCCAGCCTCTGGAGCTCAAGGCGTTCGATATTCGCTTCGACATCGCCGGACCCAACCCCGCCGAACTCAATCCGGTGACAGGGCTAAGTCTTCCCGACCTCCAGCAATATCAGGCCTCGGGGCGTATGCAACTGCAAAATCAGTTGCTGCGCGTGACCGATCTGCGAGCCACCATCGGCAAGAGCGACCTGAGCGGCGATGTACGGGTGGATTTCGACGGAAGGACGATGCTGTGGGCTACCTTGCACTCCAATCAGATCAACACCAACGACCTCATCAAAGTGGCAGAAGCCGCTGACACAGCCGACCAGCAGGACCCGGAGCAATTCAAGTCACCCGGAGAAGTGTTCGACCATGAGCCGCTGGATTTTCAGGTACTAGGTCAGATCGATGCAGAGATTCGCTACCGCGCGGATAACATCATCGCCAAGGATATTCCGATGAATGATGTAGTGCTCGATGCGAGCCTCGACGAGGGGGTTCTGCAGGTCAAGCCGCTGCGCGTTGGACTTGGCGGTGGCGATGTGAGCGTCGACGGCGAGCTTAACGCCCGGGAGCCCGCGTTGCAGGGCGATCTGAGCCTGTCGATAAAACAGGTCAATCTCACTCCATTGCTTGAAAGTGCGGATCTGCCGCAGCTGGCCAAGGACAGTGCAGGCGTGCTGGGCGGGAAGGGCAACCTGCGCTTCTCGGGTGAGTCGGTTGCCGAGTTGATGGCCGGCCTGGATGGCGTTATCGAATTAGCCATGTCAGGCGGATACCTGGATGCGCTAGCCGTCGAGGTGGTCGGGCTCGACGCAGGCGAGGCTCTGGTTTCGGCTGTGTCGGATGATCAGCGCGTACCGCTGCGCTGTACCTACGTCAAGGCGGACGCCGAGGACGGCCTGGTTACGATGGAGAATTTCTACATCAACACGGCCGACACCAACATCATTGGTGGCGGCACCATCAATCTGGCTACCGAGCAGCTGGATCTGGTAATCAAGCCGAATGCGAAGGACTTTAGTGTGCTGTCGGCCGATACCCCGGTTGAGCTGAACGGTAGCCTCGGTGATCCCAAGGTCAGTGTGTTGACCGGTAGTCTGGTTGCCAAGGGCATAGCGAGTGTAGTGGGTGCCCTGGTTGCGCCGCCGCTCGCCATCCTGCCGTGGATTGAAACAGGAACCGGGGAAGGCACCGGGCCGGGATGCCGGCAGGCATTGCAGGAGTTCCAGCAACCGCAGGAGCAGTGAGTGGGCGTGGTGTCGGCTTTGTAGGGGTGGGGCGGTGTGACTGCGAAAAAGGTTGCTCATGGCTCGCTTTCGCGCCCAGGTGCGCTCCTACACAGAGGGTCTAGTGGGGTGGTTTTTCTGTAGGAGCGGGCATGACCGCGAAAATCTTTGGAGAGTGGCGCGGGTGACTACCCGCGCCACTCTCCGCAGCCCACTAACGCTGGTAGGTTCCTATCAGTGTCCCGCTGGCCAGCACCTTGTCTCGCATCGACTCCAGCAATCTCGTACGTCCTACGCCAAACGGCAGGTTGAGCTTGCTGTTGAGCGCAAAGACGTGGAAATGATAGCGGTGAGGATTATCGCCCTTGGGCGGGCGTGGGCCGTAGTAGCCCAGCGTGCCGCGATCATTCTGCCCCTGTAGCGCGCCGTCCAGATGCGGTAGGCGAGGCATGCCGGGTACGCCGGAGGACAGCTCGGTGGTGTCCTCGGGGAGGTCATAAAGCAGCCAGTGCACGAATGGGCTGGCTGTCGGCGCGTCCGGATCCTCCATGATGACCACGTAGCTTCGAGTCCCCTCGGGGCCGGCATTCCAGCTCAGTTCCGGAGAGATGTCATCACCCTCAGCGACGTGTTCCTGGGGGATGCTGGCATCCTGGCCGAAGTCCGAAGAGCTCAGCTGCAGGTCCGGTCCGTCGTGCTGCAGCAACTCGGTAGCCAGCTTGTTCGAGGCGGGTGGACGCTGCTCGCGGTTCAGCTGTTGGTCATCGAGCATGCCGACCCACGCGCCTTCGGCATTGGTTGGCGTCAGCTCTACCGGTTCGGCAGACTGCGCCGCTTCCGGAGAATAGCTGATCCGGTAGATGATTCCGCCCTTGTCATCCGACACCAGCAGCGAGCCATCGCCGGCCTGGGCGAGGCCCGCCAGCCGGGCCGACTGTTTCCATTGGTCACCGTCCTGATTCAGAAAACCGGTCACGAACGGCTGAAAGGCGACCGGTCGGCCGCTTTCGAAGCGGACGCGCACAATCTCGTAACCAGACGGCGGCTTGCGATTCCAGGAGCCGCGCATGGCGACGAAGGCGTCGCCGCGGTATTCCTCGGGAAATTGCTCGCCACTGTAGAAGGCCATCTGCATCGGTGCCGCGTGCGGCACGTACAGGGCCACCGGATTGACGCTGCGCCGGGCCCACTGGTCATGCGTTATGCCGCCAGGCGGCTCGTCCGCCGGGTTGGGCTTGCCGTCATCGTAAATGTAGGGCCAGCCGTAACGCTGGCCCTCGCGTATCAGGTTGAGTTCTTCATGCTGCACGTTATCGCCGAGCCAGTCGGTGCCATGGTCGAAACCGTACAGGCGACCGGTCTCCGGTTCGAAGCCGAAGCCGATGGTGTTTCGCAGACCACTGGCGAAAACCTTGCGCGCCGAGCCATCCGATTTGACCTGCAGCATGGTGGCGTTTTCCGGGTTGTCTTCGCTGCAGCTGTTGCAGGTGGAGCCGACGCTCAGATAGAGCGCCTTGTCTGGCCCCACGACAAGCGTGCGGTTCGGATGCTGGCCTGCGTCAGGCAAGTCATCCAGTAGCCGTTCGAGCGGGGCGAAGCTGCCGTCTTCCTGAATGCTGGTGCGGTACAGGTTCTTGATCGTCACCAGATACACGGTGTTGCCGTCGATGGCGATGCCATGCATGTTGGGCCGGTTGGCGACGACCCGCTGTTCGTCCGCCTCGCCGTCACCATCGGTATCGCGCAGCATCAATACATCGCCCATCTCTTGCCGCGTCACATACACGGTGCCGTCGTCGCTCACCGCGATCATCCGCGGGTTGACGAGATCTTCGGCGAACCGGGTGATGGTAAAGCCGGCGGGCATGCGCAATTGCGACACCGTCTGCGACGCCTCGCCGGGCTGCAATACGTGGCCGACTACTTCCACGTCGGAAGCCTTGAGGCGCTCGACCTGCTCCTGGACCGGATCCTGGGCGAGGGCAGTGCCGCTGGCGACGAGGGGCAGAACGAAAAGAGGGCGCAGTGCTTTCATATGATGTGGCCTGTCGTGAAGATCGAGGCAGCGCTTGGCGCTGGCGGGATTACGGGCGTCATACGTGTGATAGCTCGTCTACCGGCGGAGTTCCGCTGCGCTTGGCGCTGTGAAACCATTCGGCACTCGACCTGAACCTCGGGGCTGCGACCGCCTCAAAGGTTGTACGCAGTCACCACGAGGAGATCCCTATGCAAGTTCAGGTAAACAGCAATCACATCCCAGGCAGTGTCGATCTTCAGGAATGGGTGGGTTCGACCGTGGTCGAGCGCCTCGAGCGCTATGATGAGCTGCTGACGCGGGTCGAGATCCATGTCAGTGACGAGAACGCGGAGAAGGGCGGCGCCGAGGACAAGCGCTGCCAGATCGAGTTTCGCCCCAAGGGCCACCAATCCATGTCGGTCACGCACAAGGCCGAATCCTTGTTGCTCGCGGTCGAAGGTGCCGCCGACAAGGCCCGCCACGCCCTTGATCACCTCACTGGCAAGCTCGATACGCACCCGGTTTCACCGGGCCGGATCGATGATCCCTTGCTCGACGAGCCACCGCAGGAGGTTAAGGACGCCATGCTCGAAGAGGACTTCCTCTCAAAGCAGGAGCGGCTCAACGGCGAATAAGCTCGCCAGGGCGCGGTGTGCCGTCACCGCGCCTGATTTCCTTCCGATGATCCCAACCCGAGGATGTCCGTGAGCCAGCTGAAAATCGCTACGTTCAACATCAACGGTATTCGCTCGCGATTGCCGGCCCTGCTGGAATGGCTGAAGCGAGAGGCGCCCGACATCGTCTGTCTGCAGGAACTCAAGGCCGGGGATGATGTGTTTCCCATCGATGACATTCGCGACGCGGGTTACGGTGCCATCTGGCATGGCCAGAAGTCCTGGAACGGCGTGGCCATTCTCGCCAAGGACATGGACCCGCTGCCTATCCGTCGTGGCTTGCCGGATGACCCGGATACCTCGCAAAGCCGTTATATCGAAGCTGCTGCCCATGGCATCGTTGTCGGAGGGCTGTATCTGCCCAACGGTAACCCGCAGCCAGGGCCGAAGTTCGACTACAAACTGGCCTGGTTCGAGCAGCTGATCAAGCATGCCCAGGGCCTGTTCGACTGCGGCCATCCCGTTGTGTTGGCCGGCGACTACAATGTGATCCCCACCGACTTCGATATTTACAACACCCGCTCCTGGAAAAAGGATGCGCTGCTGCAGCCGGAAAGCCGCGAATGCTATCAGCGCCTGCTCGACCAGGGCTGGGTCGACTCGTTGCGGCATCTCTATCCGGACGAGCGCATCTACACGTTCTGGGATTATTTCCGTCAGCACTGGCCGAAGAACTCCGGTATGCGCATCGACCACTTGCTGCTCAATGCCGAATTGGCGCCGCGCCTGCGCGCCGGAGGCGTGGATCGTTGGGTGCGTGATCTGCCCAAGGCCAGCGACCACGCACCCACCTGGATCGAAATAGACCTGTAGGGGCACACCCGGGCGCGAAGGGTTGCGTTGGTGGGCGCCGAGAGGTGGTTGATAACAGCGCAGATTCTTCTTCGCGGTCATGCGCGCTCCTACGGAAAAGCGCGTCGGCCTCGTCTGTAGGAGCGCACCTGGGCGGGAAGGGTTAGGCGGGCGGCGCCGCGTGCTGATTGATTAACGGCGTGGATTCTTCTTCGCGGTCATGCCCGCTCCTACGGAAAAGCGCGTCGGCCTCGTCTGTAGGAGCGCACCTGGGCGCGAAGGGGTTGGTTCGGAATCACGCGGCATCTTCCTCGGGCTGGATCTTTTTCTTGCTCAGCCAGCGGCGTACCACCAGGTAGAACAGGGGCGTATAGAACAGGCCGAGTGCAGTGGCGACGATCATCCCGCCCATTACGCCAGTGCCTACGGCAATGCGTCCGGCGGCACCAGCGCCGCTTGAGAGTACCAATGGGAGCATGCCGAGGATGAACGTCAGCGAGGTCATGAGAATCGGGCGGAAACGCATGCGTACGGCATCCATCACCGCGTCATGTACCGACTTACCCTGGGCTTCTTGCTCGATGGCAAACTCCACCACCAGGATGGCGTTCTTCGCCGATAGCCCGATGATGGTCACCAGACCGACGTTGAAATACACGTTGGCGGGCAGGTCGCGCATCATAGCGAACAGGATGGCACCTAGCGCGCCGAGCGGCACGACCAGCAGCACGGCAATTGGAATGGTCCAGCTTTCATAGAGCGCAGCCAGCACCATCAATACCATGATGAACGACAAGCCCAGCAGCAGCCCGACCTGACCGGAAGCCTGCTGCTCCTGGAACGACGCGCCAGACCATTCGTAGCCGAAGCCTTCGGGTAACTGGCTGGCAAGACGTGCCAGCTCTTCCATGGCCTCGCCGGTGGTATGCCCTCCAGCCGCGTTACCCGAGATACTCATGGCCGGATAGCCGTTGTAGCGGTGCAGCTGTGTTGGCCCCTGCGTCCATTCAACTGTCGCAAAGGAGCCGAATGGCACGTTCTCGCCTTCGTCGTTGGGAACCTTCAGATCGAGCACGTCCTGCGGCGTCATGCGATGCGGAGAGTCGCCTTGCAGCAATACCTGCAAGACGCGACCGTCAAGGTTGAAGTCATTGGCGTAGGCACTGCCGAAGGTCGCGCCGAGCGTGGCATTGACCTCGCTGATCGACAGGCCCAGCGCGCGAGCGCGGATGCGATCGATGCTGACCCGTAGCCGGGGCGCATCTTCGGCGCCTTCGGGACGCACGTTTTCGAGAATCTCGCTCTGGCTGGCCATGCCGAGCAACTGATTCCGGGCTTCGACCAGCGCGTCGTAACCGCGGCCGCCGCGATCCTCGAGCTCGAAACTGAACCCTCCTGCCACGCCCAGCGAGGGGATCGAGGGCGGGTTCAGTGCGATCACCCGGGCTTCGGCGACCTGCGACAGGGCACCCATCGCCTTGCGCACCAGAGCTGGCGCACTCTGCTCGGGCTCGGGGCGCTCTTCCCAGGGGGTAAGCCGTACGAAGGACATCGCATGGGCCTGGCCCTGGCCGAAGAAGCTGAAACCGTACACAGCCAACACGTTCTCCACTACAGGCTGGTCCTGATAGAACGCCTTGACCTGTTCCACCGCTTCGGCCGTACGTTCAATGGTTGCTCCGGGCGGCGCCTGCACGACTGTCATGACCGAGCCCTGGTCTTCCTCGGGCAGGAATGCAGTCGGCATGCGCAGAAAGAGGAAGGCGGTGAGCGCCAGCAGCGCAGCGAATCCGAGCAGGAAGATCATGGGGTGCGTCAGGACCTTCCCGACCCCGGCGTGGTACCGGGTGGTGGTTGCATCCATCAGCCTGTTGAACGGATGAAACACGCGTTCGCTTAGGCGCTTCTTGCCGCTCTCGTCGCGCGGTTTGAGCAGGGTTGCACACAGCGCGGGCGTCAGCGTCAGCGCAAGGAAGGTAGAGATGGCCACGGCGATGGACAGGGTTACCGCAAACTGCCGGTAGATTCCGCCGGTCGAGCCGGGGAAGAAGGCCAACGGCACGAATACCGCAATCAACGCCAGAGTCGTGCCGATGATGGCGGCACTGACCTGACTCATCGCCTGGACCGTCGCCTTGTAGGGCGACAAGCCTTCTTCGTCAATGAGGCGCTTGACGTTTTCCACCACGACAATGGTGTCATCTACCAGCGTACCGATCGCCAGGACCATGCCGAACAGGCTGAGCAGGTTGATGGAAAACCCCAGCAGCCATAGCCCCAGACAGGTGCCGATCAGGGTAATCGGAATGACGATGGTCGGAATGACTGTGGTCCGCCAGTTTTGCAAGAACAGCAGCATCACCAGAATGACCAGCAGCATGGCCTGACCTAGCGTCATCAACACTTGGCGGATGGACGACGAAATGAACGGTGTCGAGTCGTACGGCACGCTCCAGCTGATGTCCTCGGGAAAACTGTTCTCCAGCTCCGTCATGCGCGCCTTGACCGCGCCGGCGGTGTCCAGCGCGTTAGCGCCTGGTGACAACTGCACGGCCAGACCGGCGATGGGCTTGTCGTTAAGCTCGCTGCGGGAGGTGTAGTCCTGTGCCCCGAGTTCGACCCGGGCGACATCGCGCAGGCGAACGGCCGATCCGTCCGGATTGGCACGCAGTATGATCGAGCCGAATTCCTCCGGCGTGGTGAACCGGCCCTGGGTCTCGATCGGTGCGGTGATCTCGACGCCTTCGCTGAGCGGGGTATCGCCGATCGCGCCACCGGCGGCCTGGCTGTTCTGCTCACGGACCGCGGCGAGTACCTGGCTGGCGGACATCCCGAAATTGGCCAGCCGATCCGGATTCAGCCAGATACGCATCGCGTACGGGGTATAGAACTCGCGGATGTCACCGACGCCAGGTACCCGGCGCAGCTCATCGACGATATCCGTCGTAGCAAAATGGCCCAGCTCGAGGCTGCTGAGCGCGCCGCTTTCCGAGCGGATGGCGATAATCAGAAGGAAGCTCGAGTTTGCCTGGTAGACGCGAATGCCCTGGCGGCGGACTTCTTCGGGCAGACGCTGTTCAACGCGACTGAGCCGGTTCTGGACATCCATCTGCGCGGCGTCGATGTCGGTGCCCGGTTCAAGCGTCAGTTCGATTTGCGCGCTGCCGTTGGAGCGGCTGGTCGAATCCATGTACAGGTAACCTTCGACGCCGTTGAGTTCCTGCTCGATCACCTGCGTGACGTTGGTTTCCAGCACCTGTGCGTCGCCGCCGGGGTAGGTGACGTTGATGTTCAACGCCGGTGGCGCGATCTCCGGATACTGCTCTACCGGGAGATCCTGCAGGGCGATCAGGCCGCCGAGCAGAATGCCCAGTGCGACGACCCAGGCCAGTACCGGGCGACGAATGAAAAAGGCTGGCGACATGTCAGTTCTGCCCATCGGTGCTGGCAGCGTTCTCGTGCGGCGTCGGCTCGCGCTCGAAGGGGCGGGTGCGTACCTCGCTGCCGCTACGAACGCCTTGCCAGCCGTCGACGATGATGCGTTCGCCTGGCTCCAGTCCGTCTCTCACGACCCAAGCGCTGCCGCGCATGTCGCCCAGCTGGATCTGTCGTGTCTGGGCCTCGTTCGCCTCGCTGAGCACCATGACGCTGCCGCCGCGATTGGTCATCATCACCGCTCTTTGGGGGATCAATATTCCGGAGGGTCTGGAGCCGGCGAGGACTCTGGCTTGAACGAACTGACCGGGCAGCAGCGAGCGATCGGGGTTGGGAAACTGCGCCCGGGCGGCGACGGTCCCGGTTGAGCGATCAACCGTCATCGCCAGAAAGTCGATGTAGCCGGGGTGCGGATATTCGGCACCGTTCTCCAGAATCAGCCGAACCTCTACTTTGCCGTCCTCGGGCAGAACCAGTTGTCCGGAAGCGAACTGGGCGCGCAGGGCGAGCAGGTCGGAGTTGGATTGGGCTATGTTCACGTAGACAGGATCGGTCTGCTCCACTCGGGTCATCAGCGTGGCTTCGGCAGCACTGACCAGGGCCCCTTCGGTGACTTCCGCGCGTCCGGCGACTCCGGCAATGGGCGCGGTGACGCGCGAGTATTCCAGGCTCAGCTGGGCGCTTTCCACCGCTGCCTCGGCCTGGGAGACCGCCGCTCGGGCAGTACGTGCATTGGCGACGGCGGTGTCGTACTCCTGACGGCTGATGGCGCCGCGCTTGACCAGCTCCTCATAGCGCTCTGCGTTGCGGGTGGCGTTGGTGGCGTTGGCCTGGGCACTTTCCAGTGCGGCCTGGGCGGAATTCAGGTTCGCCTGCATCTCCCTCGGATCGATCAGAAATAGCTCCTGGCCAGCTTCCACCTCGGTACCTTCTTCGTACAGGCGGCGCTGGACAATACCGGTGACGCGCGCGCGAACCTCGGCTGTGCGGAACGCTTCAACCCGCCCGGGTAATTCGACCACGTTCTGCACCGGCTGGGTCTCCAACGTCATTACCGCCACTTCAGGCGGTGGACGGGACCCTTGCTGCTGCGACTGGTCCTCCGAGCAGGCGACAAGCAAGGTTGAAGCAAGCAGAAAACAATACTTTACGGCTGACGAAATCATCTGGGTTCCAGGATCGTTGCACAGGGCTCCGGAGAAGGCCGGGCTAAGGCTGCAATGGTTCTTTCTCGACAGCATTGACCGCCTGGCGTTCCGCTTGCCGCTCGTCCGGCGTACTCTAAACTTTCTGTTACATGCTCAGTCGCACTCACATGGATACAGGTTGCAGGGAAGTATCGAGACAGTAGTAAGCGTCGCCATAGGATCGGCAATCGGGTCGACGCACGAAGGAGCATGGAATCATGCTGTTCAATTCGACGGTCTTCATCGCCGGCTTCCTCCCGGTCGTCCTCCTCGGGTTCATTCTGCTTGCTGGTACTGGTCGCCAACGGTGGGCAGTGATCTGGCTCGCGCTGGCCTCGCTGTTCTTCTATAGCTGGTGGAATCCGGCGTATCTCCCTTTGCTCGTGGCGAGCATCGTGGCCAATTTCGTGCTGGGCGGGTACCTGATGCGCAGACCGTCGCGCTGGGTGCTGATTGCGGGCGTCGCCGCCAACGTGCTCCTGCTTGCCTACTACAAGTACACCGGGTTTCTGTTCGGCACGATTGATGGGGCGCTCGATACCGGTTGGCGTATCGATGACATCATCCTGCCGCTGGCAATTTCATTCTTCACCTTCCAGCAGATCGCCTATCTGGTCGATGCGTACGACGGCGAAGTGCAGGAGCACGACTTTTTCAACTATTGCCTGTTCATTGCGTTCTTCCCGCAGCTTATCGCTGGCCCGATCACCCACCATGGCGAGATGCTCCCGCAGTTTCGCGACCGCGATATGTTCAGGCCGCGCGTGCAGAGCCTGGCGATCGGGGCGACGGTGTTTCTGCTTGGCCTGTTCAAGAAGGTAATCATTGCCGATCCATTGGGGCAGATGGCTTCGCCAAGCTTCGCCGAGGCCGCGACAGGAAGCATTCCCGGTTTTGTCGAGGCGTGGACGGGCGCAGTGGGATATACGCTGCAGATCTACTTTGACTTTTCCGGCTACAGCGACATGGCGATAGGTCTGGCTCTGTTGTTCGGCATCAGCTTGCCCGTCAACTTCAACAGCCCGTTCAAGGCGCGAAACGTCATCGATTACTGGTCGCGCTGGCACATGACGCTGACGCGCTTCCTGACCGCTTACATCTACAACCCGATCGTTTTGCGCAAGAGCCGGGCGCGACTCGCTGCGGGTAAGCCGCAACCGCGGCGCGGCAGGATGACCGCAGGCACATTCGCCGCTCTGGTCGCGTATCCGACGATTCTGACGATGTTCATTTCCGGGGTCTGGCATGGCGCCGGGTGGCAATTCGTGGTGTTCGGTCTGCTGCATGGTTTCTATCTGGTCGTCGCCCATGGCTGGCGTGCCTGGAAAGTGCGCCGCGGGTGGGAGCTCGATAGCGACCGGGTTGTACATCGGGTAGCGGCAGTGCTGGTGACCTTCGGCTGCGTCGTCGTAGCCATGGTGTTCTTCCGTGCCGAAAGCGTTTCGGCAGCGACGGCAATGCTATCGGGGATGCTCGGCCTTTCCGGCGAGCGCGGCAATCTCGCCCGAGGCGATGCCTTGATGATCGCGGCGCTTATGGTAGTGGTTTGGGCGCTGCCAAACGTCGAGCAATGGATGGGCCATGCACGGACTGCGCTGAATTTCCGGGCGCAACCGAGCTGGACCGAACGCTGGCTGCCTGTGCTCACCTGGCGACTGACGCCTGTGATGGGAGCGGCGGTGGGTGTGGCGGGATTCTTTGCTTTGGCGGTGGCGTTTTCCGAAGCCCCCACGGAGTTTCTCTATTTCCAGTTCTGACACTGGCGGGCAGTTTCGACGCTGGAAGGAGTGTGGTTGATGGAACAGTTGTGTTGGCTCCCGCCTCATGCTGATCTTGCTGTGGCAATAGGGGAGGCCAAGCGCGAGCCGGATGCGGTCAAGCGTCTGCAGCTGGCCGCTGGGCTCGCTGGCTTCCGTCGAGACTTCATGTCGACCAACAAGCTTGATCGCCTTGCCGCTGAAGGCCTGTCACAGCTGGGCGATGATTCGCTGGCTGCCGGGCTGACCAGCCGCCGCGTGGCGATCCTCGCTTCCCACACGGTGGACCAACTTGTGCCGGCGTTGCGCGTGGCCGGGCTCGAACGTCGACTTGCGCTGTCCGTTCACGTCGCGCCATACGGAATGTATCGGCAGGCACTGCTCACTGACGACACCGACCTGGCCAGGTTCGCTCCGCAGGTAGTGGTGCTGGCGCTTGACGCGCGGGACGCACCGATCCAGCTGCCGCTCCAGTCTGGCGATGAGGATGTTGCCGAAGCGATCCAGTTGCGGGTGGACGAGTTACGGATGCTGTGGCGCCGCGCTCGCGAGCGCTTCACCGCGCAGATCATTCAGCAAACCCTGGTGCCGATGGATCCGCCGGTATTTGGTTCGTACGAAGCACTGGTGCCAGCGGCACCCTACAACGTCGTCCAGCGTCTGAACCACGCTATCCGACTTGCCGCACGGGAGGAGGGCGTTCTGCTGCTCGATCTCGCCTGGCACGCCGCGCAGGGCTCGTACGGTGACGGCCTGGCGGACGCGGTGCGCTGGCACCAGGCCAAGCAGTTGGTCAGCCCCAATCTTGCGCCCTTGTACGCCGACCATCTCGCGCGCGTCATTGCTGCCAGCGCCGGATTGTCGCGCAAATGCCTGGTGCTGGATCTGGACAACACCCTTTGGGGCGGGGTGGTTGGCGACGACGGGGTGAACGGCATTCAGATCGGGCAGGGCAATCCGACCGGGGAGGCCTATCTTGCGTTCCAGCATTACGTCGCGCTGCTGGCCCGGCGCGGGATCATCCTCGCGGTATGCAGCAAGAATGACCTGGCGGTCGCCGAAGCGGCTTTCGAACACCCGGAAATGGTGATCAAGCGCAGCGACATAGCCGCATTCGTTGCCAACTGGGATGACAAGGCCGGCAATCTGCGGCGGATCGCCTCGATGCTCGATATCGGCCTGGACAGCCTGGTATTCGTCGACGACAACCCGGCCGAGCGCGACATCGTGCGCCGTGAACTGCCTCAGGTGGCGGTACCGGAGCTGCCCGAGGACGTCGCCGACTATGCGGCGCGCATCGCTGCGGGCGGTTACTTCGAAGCCGTTTCTTTCACGGCCGACGATGCCGCCCGAGGCCGTAGTTATGCGCTCAACGTGGAGCGCAAAGCCGCACTTGGCCAGGCTACCGATATGGACGGCTATCTGCGCGGATTGCAGATGGTGATGCAGGCGACACAGGTGGGCCCGTCGGAGCTGCCACGTACCACGCAACTGATCAACAAGACCAATCAGTTCAACCTGACGACTCGGCGGTACAGCGAGGCGCAGGTCGAGCGCTTCGCCAGGGACCCGCGGTCGTTGGCGCTGGCTATCCGGCTCAGCGACAAGTTCGGTGACAACGGATTGATCAGCGTGGTGCTGGGTGGGCCTGAAGACCAGGCTGCCGAGGACTCCTTGCTCATCGACAGCTGGGTAATGAGCTGCCGGGTATTGGGGAGACAGGTCGAAACTGCCGTGCTCGATGCCCTGGTGCAGCTGGCACGCAGCAAGGGCTACGAGACGCTCATTGGCGTATACCGCCCGACCGCGCGTAACGGTATGGTCGCCGAACATTACCCGAAGCTTGGCTTCGAGGCGTGCCCCGCCCCGGCAGCCGCCGAGGCCGAAGCGACCTATTGGCGCCTTGCGCTTGATTCGGCCGCACCGAAAACACACCACATCGAGATCGAGATTCCATGACCGAAGATGAAGTACTGAAAGCGCTGCATCCGTTGTTTCAGGACGTGTTCGATGATGACGACATTGTGCTCACCCCAGAGACCTCGGCGCCGGATATAGAGGGCTGGGACAGCCTGGCGCATGTGAGCCTGATCGTCGCTGCCGAGCAGCGCTTCGGAGTCAAATTCCGTACCGCAGAGCTCGAGTCGCTGCGCAACGTCGGTCACTTCGCCGAGTTGATCAGCAGCAAGCTCAATGGAGTCTAAACAGCATGAAAGCGGGTGATTCCTTCAAGGATAAGCCAGCAGCAGGCCCTGAGCGCAGCCCGCGCGGTTACGCGATTGGCATGTTCGGAGGGCTGGTTGTCAGCATGGCGGTGTTTGCCACGTTGCTGCTGGGGCTCGGGCGCACCGGCCATCTTCCTCCGCCGGCGTTCTCCAACAGCATTTGCGTAGACGAAAAACTCGCCTTCATGCGAGACCACCCGGTAGCAGATCCGAACCTGCTCATCGTTGGCTCGTCAGTAGCCTGGCGTCACGTGGACAGCTCAACGCTTTCCGAGCATGCGCCAGGTGTCAGGCCGCTGAACGGGGCATTCTGCGGACTACATGCCAACCAGACGCTGTACGTCGCAAACTGGTTGCTCGACCGCGAGCCTGGCATTCGCGATGTGGTCATGGTCGTCGATCCCATCGACTTCAGCGAATGCGCGGTCAATCGCGACGCGATTTTCAACCGCGAGGACGCGGATCGCTATGTGTACGCTGATACCTGGCCATGGCAGTACTACATGCGTTATTTCGCGCCAGGGTCGCTGCTGCGCAACGCCGCCAGCATAAAGACCAAGCGAACCGATCCGCAGAGCATGGATCCGCTGCGGTTCACGCCATCCGGAGCGGGACCGCTGACCACGAGTAAAAGCCGTGGCCTGTTCTATGGAGCCCCTCCGCCGCTCGATCCGGTCTGTTTCGCATCGCTGAAGCAGCTTGCGACCCGACTCGATCAGGAAGGGCGCAGGTTCACCGTGGTGTCCACGCCGTTGCATCCGGCATGGAAGGCTCAGGTGGACCCGGACGGAACATTGCTCAAAAGCTTCGATTCGCACTTGCTGGAAGCCTTGTCTGGCACCGATGGGCAGTACTGGAATGTTGACCGCGAGTGGGCGCCGTCGGAAGACGGGTTCGTCGATGCCATCCATATGCGCTGGCCAGCCGCCAAGGAGTTTTCCGAAAACCTCGGGCGTCGGCTGCGCTGGCCGACGCTTGCCGGGCCGTCGTGACCGGTCTGCCGCTGGTCGAGCTCAGCGGCTGAATGGTGAACTGAATCGTCGCGCTCGTTTCTATACGGCATGCTATGCCGTAGGAACGAATCATGATCATTACCCCGCAAACGCCTGAGAAAGCGATCAAGGAAATGGAGACGGAAATCTTCGTCTCCCCGAAGGATCGTCTCGACTTCTACCGTCGCGAAATACACAACGAGACCAGTAACCTCTCCAGCCGCACCAACGCGTATCTCTCGGCTCAGTCGTTCCTGGTGATCGCCTACTCGTCGTCCATGGCAAACAGAAATCCCGAATGGGGTGAGATATTCACCCTGGTCGTTCCGGCGACGCTGGCGTTGTTCGGCATCCTCAGCTCGCTGAGCGCCTGGCCGGGGATCAAGGCAGCCTGCGATATCATCGACCACTGGTACGTCAAACAGACCGGGTTGCTCAACTGCGAACCGGTGATTGGCCAGGCCTATGATGATTCGCCGCTGTTTTCCACCTGGGAATCAAGCCATTCCGGGCAACGCAAGAGTCTGGTGTTTTCCAAACGAACCCCGTGGCTGTTCTCGGGATTCTGGTTGTTTCTAGGGAGCTTCGCGATCTGGATCAATCTTCTCTGAACCGCCTACTCACAAAGACGTAGTCGCGAGTGCCACCTTTGCGCGACGAAATGTGCGCATTGCTCTGCTAGCCTTTGCATGGTGATCACCGATACGGACCCCAGCCATGCACATTCAGACCTACGCCGATCTCATCGCCGCCGCACGCGCACAACCGGAGCCCCAGCGGCTGCTGTTCGTTTTCGCCCGGGCCGAGTTGCCCGATGGTGCCACGGCTGAGCAAAAGGCATCGTTCGAGCAAGGCGAGGGCGGTGCGCTCGCACCGGTGCTCTGTGTCGACAAGAGCACCGAGGAAGCCGCCGATTTCCAGACGCTGATCGAGGAATCCGCCCATACCGGGATGAGCTGGGATGTGGCCTTCGTGTCGGCGATGAGCGGCCGGGGCGGGGTGGCTCCCAGTAGCGACGAGACCGAACAGCCGTTACGCATGATGACCGAGCAGATCCAGGCCGCCATCGTCGGTCAGTTTCTGGCTGTCGATCGTCGGGGAAATCTTCTGCAGCTAGTGTGAGGGCGAAACGCTGACAGTGCTCCGACCGCAAAGTGCCGCGTAGCTTTGCGGTTTCATGAAAATGTAACCATTTCGACTCTGTTCGGTAATAGCAAACGGACATCCTTTCTTCAGCCGCGAGGGGGGCGACGACAAGCCCTGCAGACGGCCGCCAACGCGAATTCTCCAAAACTGGGAAAGCAAGAAAGGATAACTCTCTATGTCACGCAAGCTCTTCACTCTGACCGCCATCGCCGCTGCCCTCGCACTGCCCACTACAGCTAGCGCTTACGAGATCATCGGCAAGCAGCTGGAGATTTATGGTCAGGCTCACCTGTCCATGGACTTCGTTGACAACGATACCGATAGCGAACTGGCACTGGCCAGCAACTCTTCGCGCCTGGGCTTCAAGGGCGTGACTGCGATCAACGATCAACTCAACGCCATTTATCAGATCGAATCCAAGATCATCTTCGACGAGGGCGGTGACAACTTCGCTGGCCGCAATACCTTCGTTGGTCTGGGCGGCGATTTCGGCAAGGTACTGTTCGGTAACCAGGATACCCCGGTCAAGAATATCCGCGGCGTGTTCGACCTGTTCGGCGACACCGTGGCAGACGCTCGCAACGTGGCCGATCAGGCCAACCGCCGCGCCAAGAACAGCATCCAGTACATCACTCCGGAAATGGGCGGCCTGATCTTCGGCGCCATGTACTCGACCGCTTTCGAAGACACTGAAACCGAAGAAGGCCTGGAAAACAACGATTACTCGCTGATGAGCGCCGCCGTCGGCTACACCGCTGGTGGTTTCGAAATCACCGCTGGTTACGAGAAGACTGATGCTGACGTGACAGAAGACGAAACCGATGCGGCGCGTCTGGCTGCCGGTTACGACTTCGGTGGCTTCCGTCTCGGCGGCATGTATGACCGCGTTGAAGCAGACGATGCTGATCGTGACGCGTGGGGCGCTAACGGCATGTTCACCTTCGGCGCCAATGCTCTGAAAGTGCAGTACATGATGGCTGATGACTGGAGCGACGTGGATGACAGCGGCGCTACTCAGCTGAGCGTTGGTCTGGACCACTCGCTGGCTAAGAATCTCAAGCTATACGGCATCTACAGCCAGTTGGATAACGACGACAACACCGCTGCCTACCGCATCAAGGGCGGCCACGACACCGACGTGTACGAAGTCGTAGCAGCCGGTGACGACATCAGCGTGTTCTCGCTGGGTATGGTCTACAAGTTCTGATCTGCGCCTTCATGCCGGAGCCCTGCCTCCGGTTTGATCGAGAATCCCGCCTTCTGGCGGGATTTTTCGCTTCCGCCGCCTCGCTGCCATTTCTGAATTTTTCCGCTACGTCGCACCCTAACAAGCAGTGAAGCTGCCGGTGGCAGCGCCAGCGATTAGCGGGCCTGGCCCGATCGAACAGGGGCGATACAGTGGATTGGCGAGGCAGACGGCAGAGCAGCAATATCGAAGATCGGCGGGGCGAGTCCCTGCGAGGTGGCGCTGGCGGAGCGGGGCTGTTCATGCTGCTGCGCTTTCTTCCATTTTTGCTGCGTACCCGGGTGGGGCGCATCATTCTGGTGGTTGGCGTACTCGCATTTGTCGGCGCGCGAATGATGGGCATAGACCTGTTGCCAGCCTTGCAAGGCCAGGGGCCCGCCGTCGCGCAGTCTTCGCGCGAACTTACCGAACAGGAACAGGAACTGACCGAGTTCGTTTCGGTAGTCCTTGCCGACACTGAAGAGACCTGGAATACCATCTTCGCGCAGAGCGGCGAGCAGTACCGCGAGCCGACGCTCGTGCTGTTTGCCGACCGGGTGCGCTCGGCGTGCGGGACGGCCAGCGCAGCAGTCGGCCCCTTTTATTGCCCGGCGGACAATCAGGTGTATCTCGACCTGTCGTTCTTTCGTGACCTGGAGCGCCAGCTCGGGGCGCCGGGTGACTTTGCTCAGGCCTACGTCGTAGCCCATGAGGTCGGGCACCACGTGCAGAATTTGCTGGGGATTGGTGAGCGGGTGCGTCAGGCCGGTCAGGGCAAGAGCGAGGCGGAGATCAACGAGTTGTCGGTTCGCCAGGAGTTGCAGGCGGATTGCTTTGCTGGTGTCTGGGCACATGCCGCCAACGATGAACGAGACCTGCTCGACCCGGGCGACCTGGACGAAGCGCTCACCGCCGCATCAGCCATAGGCGATGACCGTCTGCAGCGTCGCGCAGGGCAGGAGGTTGTACCGGACAGCTTTACTCATGGCTCGTCGGAACAGCGCATGGAGTGGTTCCGTCGCGGCTTCGATAGCGGGAATGTGCGAGAGTGCGATACGTTCTCCGCTTCGTTGCAGTAATGTAGACGTTTGGTCTGAGCCTGCTGATGCTACGCATGATTGTGTTGTCAATTTTCACCCTGGTGGTCGTGCTGTCCAGCGTTTGGTCAGTGCTCGCCTTATGGTTTCAACTGCCGTGGCCGACTCCGGCACGGATCGCTGTCGCCGGATGCTGGATCCTGCTGGCGCTTGCCTCGCTCTGGCTGGCCTGGAGCGGGCGACACTGGTCCGGGGCGGGCACGTATGTGCTGATGTTCGCCGTGCTCATGCTCTGGTGGGGTCGGCTCGAGCCCTCCCATCAACGGCAATGGGCGGACGATCTGGCCCACATCACCACCGGTACGGTGGAGGGCGATCAGGTCACGCTGGAGCATGTCCGGAACTTCACCTGGCGATCTCGCGATGATTACGATGAGCTATGGGAAACCCGGAGCTATGACCTGTCCCGGCTGCGCTCGGTCGATCTGATCACCTCGGAGTGGGGCATGCCGGGCATCGCCCATGTGCTGGTCTCGTTCGGCTTCGATACCGGCGAGTTCATTACCTTCACCGTGGAAATTCGCCGCGAGCGCAACGAGAGCTTTTCGGCCATCGGTGGGTTCTTCAAGCAGTTCGAATTGGCCGTTCTGGCGACGGATGAAAACGACGCGGTGCGTGTGCGCACCAACGTGCGGGAGGAACAGGCGCATATCTATCGGGTAAGCATGCCGGAATCGGCGATGCGTGATCTGTTCATGGCTTACGTCAACGAGGCCAATCAGCTGGCCAGCGAAGCTCGGTTTTATCACACGGTTACCGCAAACTGCACCATCATCGTCTACAACATGATGCGGCGGATCGTTGACGGTTTGCCGCTCGATCACCGCTTGTTGCTTTCAGCGCGTCTTCCCTCCTATGTGAAGGACGTGGGCGGCCTGCAGGACAGCCCGCTGGAAGAGCTGAAGGAACGTGGACGCTTCAGCGAGCGGGCGCGCAATATTGATCAGGCTGAAGAATTTTCGGAAGTGATACGTCGAGGCGTGCCGGGCTGGGAAGGAAAGCTCTGAAACGGCCCGGTGCTTGCAGAGATGAAACGCAACGTCAAATTTCAGAGGTGGCTATGGACGCTTTCATGCAGGTAGCGATCGACGAGGCGCGTGAAGGTCTGGCTTCGGGCGGTATTCCGATCGGCTCGGTTATCGTGCACCGCGGGCGAATCATCGGCAGGGGACATAACCTTCGTGTTCAGAAGGGCAGCGCGATCCTGCATGGCGAGATGTCTGCGTTCGAAAATGCCGGGCGGCAACCGGCCGAAGTCTATGCCGAGTCGGTCTTGTACACCACGCTGTCACCGTGCTCGATGTGCAGCGGGGCGATCGTGCTCTACGGCATTCCTCGCGTCATTGTCGGGGAGAACGTTACTTTCCAGGGAGAAGAGGACTTTCTGCGCTCACGGGGCGTGGAGGTGACGGTTCTTCAGGATGAGCAATGTGTCGCCATGATGCGCGACTTCATCCGAGATCAACCGCAACTCTGGAACGAGGATATCGGCGAGCAGGACTGAAGAAGCCGACGGCGCGCTAGCGGCCGCCGGCAGTGGGAATGTGCATTAACGAGGCGCGGAATGAAGCTTGGATTGTTGCAATGCGATGATGTGACCGCCAGCCTGCAGGCCAGGCATGGTAATTACCCGGAAATGTTTCTGCGGCTGCTGCGGCAGCACATCCCTTCAGCGGAGGTGCAGGTATTTCGGACGCAGGATGGCGAACTGCCCGAGCACGTCGATGCCTGCGATGCGTATCTGACGACGGGAAGCAAGTACGGGGTCTATGACGGCTTGCCATGGATTGCGGAGCTGGAGGCGTTTGTCGTCGCGCTATGGGAGCGACACAAGCCCCTCGTCGGTATCTGTTTCGGACATCAGCTGATGGCACAGGCGCTTGGCGGTGAGGTGCGGAAGTCGGACAAGGGGTGGGGAGTCGGCGTGTCCTTCAACCGGGTCACCGCTCGCAAGCCCTGGATGGAGCCCTGGCAGGACAAGCTAGATCTCATCGTCAGCCACCAGGATCAGGTGATGCTGCTACCGCCTCAGGCGGAAGTATTGGCGCACAGTGAGTTCTGCAATTACTACCTGGTGCAGTACGGAGAGCATTTCATGAGCGTTCAGGGGCACCCCGAGTTTTGCAAGGGCTATTCCTGCGACCTGATGAATGCTCGGGAAGGCTTGATCCCCGCTGAGCGTTTGCGTGCCGGGCACGCTTCGCTCAACGCCGAGATCGACGGGCCGCTAATGATGCGCTGGATAGTCGCTTTCCTGCAGCGCGGGGCCTCTCGCTACCACGCCCTGGGGTCCGGCGCGGCGGCCGGCTAAGGCGATATCACGCGCGACCGAGCTGCCCAGGTTATCCAGGCCGGCACTGGTGCGTCGACGATTGGTGACTTCGCCACGGAAGTACATTTCGAACTGCAGGGTGATTCCGACGCGGGGATCAAAATCGTGTTCGCGGGTGAAGCGCAGTTCGGGCACCACGTCCACGAAGATGATGTCCTTGTGCAGATCGCGGCGATACTGCGCAAGCACGACATAGTCGTTCATCCGGGGCCGCGAAAAGCTTGTGCCCACCGCGGCTGCCGCATAGCGCAAGGCGCTGCGCTCACTGAGAATACGGTTCAGTTCGACGCTCTGAGCGAACTCCAGTGTGTCGTATTCTTCACGCCACTGAACGTTGCTGATGAAGCGCAGGTGCCGGGCTTCATCGAGGGGGCGACCAAAGTCCCAGCGCGTACGGACCGAGTAGCCATCACTGTTGAACCAGGACGCACGGTTGTAGGACTCGAGTTGCCAGGGACCTTCACCTAGGCCCCACAAACGCTCTGCGGTAAGGCGTACATAAGGGTCCAGCGGAAAGCGAAACTTCACACCGGCGCCGGCGCGGGTTTCCCAAGCAAGGGTCTTGTCGTTCCCGCCGAACTGGCTGAGGCCAATGATCGAACTGCTGCTGACGTTGCGGTCCCGCAGGATACGCTCTGCCGGCGCGTCGGCAAGGGTGCCCCGGGTTTCCTCGGGGTCACTTTCGATAATCAGACGCAGCCGTTCCTTGGTGGTGGGAAGGTCGAGTTTGAAGCGTATCCCGGTATCCGAATCGAATCCTTCGCGCTGCATGTACTCGAATTCCTGAGTGAGTCTGAGGTAGGACTCGTTGTTCACGGCACGGTAGTCGTCCGTTCCGAAGAAACCGTCGATGCTGCGAGATGTATTGGTGACCCAGCGCGATACGTTGTCATGCCAGGGGTCAATTTTTTCAACGGTCCACTCAGGTAGATCGGAACCGTCGTCTTCCGTAGGTGCCTGTTGTCCATGCGCAAGGCTCGAAGCAACCAGGAGGGCGCCGAGCAGTGGAGTTTTGTGCATCGTCCTTTTCTCCTTTAGCCTTGTTGAGTCCAATCCGCTTCGCTTAGTTCAATCGGGAATCGCAATGATCGAACTGTCTCACAATGTTTCGCTTGACGAGTCTGAGCTGGAAATCACCGCCATCCGGGCCCAGGGCGCCGGGGGGCAAAACGTCAACAAGGTGTCTAGCGCGATTCACCTCCGCTTTGATATTCGGAGCTCGAGCCTGCCGGATTTTTTCAAGGAGAGGCTTCTGGCGTTGTCTGATCATCGCGTCACGCGCGACGGGGTCGTGGTGATCAAGGCGCAGCAGTATCGCAATCAGGAGCAGAACAGGGAGGACGCCATACGTCGGCTGCAGGAACTGATCAACGAGTCGGTCGTGGTGCAGAAGCCGCGGCGCCCGACACGGGCCAGCCGCACTGCCAAAAAGAAGCGGGTCGACAGCAAAACCGCTCGTGGCAAGGTCAAGGCGCTGCGGGGGCGCGTGGATCCTTGAATCAGCCACGAGGGGTTTGTCGGCGGGCTCTGCTCAGCTGCTGGCTACCAGGCGCCGGTTGGCCGAGCCGATGAAGGTGGTCAGCGTTTTGCTGCGTGCCGCGTCGATTGAATGGCTGCGCTGTTTGACCGTGTCGACGAAGCGCCAGTCGGCCCGCGCCTGCTCGTCGTTGAACGTCACGATGAGGTAGCCGCGTTGGCTGGCGTTGAGATAGCGCAGGGGGTCGACCAACGTGGTGATCACCTGCTCGGTCTGGCCTATCATGTCTGGTGGCACTGCAAGATAGCTTTCCAGCCCCGGCGAGGTGACCGATGCGGTCGCGAATTCGACGCCCACTGCCGAGCCATCAAGTGTCTCGAGATCACTCGCCCAGGCATTGTGGGTATCGCCGGCGAGCACCACCAGATTCTTGTCCAGCGAGCGGCTCAGACCCAGAATCACTTCACGCTCGTAGGCGTAGCCGTCCCAGGCATCCAGGTTGTACGGGATGACCGTCTCGACGCGCGCAATCTCGGCGGCGGTCAGGGTGGGGTCGTTCATCTGCATGCGCAGCTTGATCTGCACCAGTTCGCTGAACTGGGTCAGCAAATCGCCCCCGCTGGGGTTGCCAAGCGCGGTCAGCAACTCTGCCGGGAGCATCATGCGGCCCATCAGTACTTGTTGGCCGAGCACCTGCCAGGTGGCGGTGGAATTCGCCAGGCGCGCCTGGAGCCAGTCCATCTGCGTTTGTCCGAGTAAAGTGCGGCTTGAGTCGCTGGCGTCGGCTGCGAAAGCCTGAGCATCGAAGCCTGACTCGGTCGTGTAGGTGCCGTAGGACAGCTGTTCATCGCGTCCGATTACCCGCGTGTCGAGCATGTGCAGACTGACCAGGTCGCCGAAATCGAAGCTGCGGTAGATGGTCAACTCGTCGTTCGGATCGGCCGGCCGTATCGGCATCCATTCGAAATACGCCTGCAAGGCAGCAAGCTTGCGCTCCGTGAACTCGCCTTCACCCTCGTTATGGTTCTCGGCACCGTCGCGCCAGGTGTCGTTGGTGATTTCATGGTCATCCCACACCGCGATCATCGGCGCGGCGGCATGCAGCGTCTGCAGGTCCGAGTCGGTGCGATACAAGGCGTAGCGCTTGCGATAGTCGGCCAGGGCGAGCGTCTCGACATCGTTGTCCACGGGCAATGCGCGGCCCATGGCTTCAGCATCTTCGGTCGCGTAACCGCCCATCGAATACTCGTAAATGTAGTCGCCCAGGTGAACCACGGCGTCGAGGTCGGCTTCCTTCGCAGCTGCGGCATATACATGGAAGTAGCCGGCGGGGTAGTTGGAACAGGACAACACGGCGAAGCGCACCTGTTCGATGCCAGCGGAGGGCAAGGTTTTCATGCTGCCCGCTGGAGAGGTAACGCTGTTCGAGACGAAGCGATAGTGATACCGCTTGCCCGGTTCGAGATTCTGCACGTCCACCTTGAGTGTGTAGTCGCGGTCCGCGCTGGTGCGAGCGTTGCCGCTATGCAGAAGCTCGGTGAACCCGGCATCGGCCGCCACTTCCCACTGAACTGCGATGTCCGCCGTCTGCTCGTCAAGCGGGGTAACGCGCGTCCAGATGATGACCCGGTCGGCTAGCGGATCGCCACTGGCCACACCATGCTGGAAGGCGACCTGACGCAGGACTGGCGCGGGTTCCGGCTCGGATCGATTGGACGAGCCACTGCCACTCAGACATCCCTGCAAACCGGTCGAGACGACCACTCCTCCCAGCGCCAAGCCGGAAACCCGAAGAAAATCTCGCCGTGACATACCTTTCATGAAGCCGCTACTCCGTCTCTCGCCCTCGGGGGCTGGTTGATGAAAACGCAGCGAGGATGGCAGGGCAGTGTTACAGGAAGACGTCTGTCACTGGCCCGGCAGAAACCATTGGGCAATCGCCTGGCGGGCGAGTTCGTCACGCTTGTCCGGCGCGGGGATCCAGTTGCGCCAGCATTGGGTGGCGTTGGTAAGGAATTCGAACAAGGGCAGGTGTTGACGCAGCACCCGCCGTTTTCGGTGGCTGATCACTGGATTGAAGTAGCCGAAGTAATCGAGCATCTGCTTCGGGTTCTTGCGCACCCAGAGCCAGGACCCCATCTCGAGTGTGAATGGCAGAAAGATGTTCTGCGGATGTGCGTCACGGGCGTGGTCGTACAGGTAGTCCCAGAGATCGCCGTGGGTGGTGTAGTTGATCGACTGCGGCTCGATGATGTAGGGGTGGTGGTTGGGAAAGGTTCGCTCGTACAGTTGCTTGAGCGCAAAGACCTCGCCAATGTGTTCGATCGGCCGATGGCTGCGGGCGTAGCTGGACCATATCCGGTCGCGCCTGCCGAAGCCGCTATGACAATCCACACTGAGCGAAAAGGGCGCCGTGAGCAGGCGCTCCTGGACCGTGCGCACCAGCGCGGCGGCCTCTGCCTGCATCGGTTCATCGCGGTCCCCCCGATACCAGGGCAGATGCGGACTGAGTCGGTGGCCGCCCACCAGCCAGGGCACCGGTCCCATGGCTTCGACGGGCGCGTTGCGCATCAGGTCCACGCCGTTGAGGTTGCTGCGCGTGCGGTGCCAGATGCCCCCGGGATTGATCATCGGCATGAACACCAGCCTGACCTGTTCGAGCTGACTGCTGAGGCTCGCATCCCATTCCAACCGATGGATGAGACTATGCAACCAGGACAGCAAGACCTGCGTGCCAATCCGCTCGACGCCGTGCACACCACCGAAAAAGCCGATTACCGGAGCGGTTTCGCTGCGGCTGCCTAGCTCGATGACGCGAAGAGGGATGCCTATGCCATTGATACACACTGTATCGGCAACGTGGCTGCGCAAGTGCCGAGCACCCTGGTCGAGCAGGCTGTCGAGTTGCAGATGTTCTGGAAGATGACGTTGAATTTGATGAAGCGTTTCAGCCATGGCGGGTCACGTCGTGTTCTGTGACAGCAGCATGACAAAAGGGTGTTACAGCCAGGTGACAAGCTCTGTCCTAGGCTGGCATTCCCCGCCCCAGCGGGGCTTATGTAGGAGCGGGCATGACCGCGAAGAAGGATGCACCACGTAACCGGTGCAAGCGCTGCCTACGCCCCCGTCTTCGCGCCCAGGTGCGCTCCTACAATGCGAGCACTCAGTCCACCAGTGCACCGTAAATGATCGCCCGCAGTTCCTGCCGGATCGCATAGCTGGAAGAGGGGATAAGCTGGGTCATGAAGATCATCGACAGGTCTTCCACCGGGTCGATGAAGAAATTCGTGCTGGCCATTCCGCCCCAGCCGTACTCGCCGGTAGAGCCGTTGGTCTGCGACTTGGCGACATCGGTCTTGACGGAGAAACCCAGGCCGAAGCCGGTTCCCTCGTACGGCGTTTCGCTGAACGAGCCAACAGACACCGTCGGAAGGTCCTGATTGTCCGGCAGATGGTTCATGTGCATGAACTCCAGGGTCTTGCGACCGATGATTCGAGCGCCGTTCAACTCGCCGCCATTAGCCAGCGCCTGCACGAATCGATAGTAATCATCCACGGTGGAGACCAGTCCGCCACCACCGGAAAGATAGCCGTGCGCCCTGGTGAAGTTCGATTGCTGGGGATCGTCCTGCAGGGTGAACCTGTCGCCCGGCTTGTATTGATAACAGGCAGCGAATCGATCAATGCGGTCAGCAGGGACGGTAAAAAAGGTATCCGTCATGCCCAGCGGCCGGAAAATGTGCTCGACGAAATAATCGGTCAGCTCCATGCCGGACAGCACCTGCACCAGGTACCCGCATACGTCGGTGGAGACAGAATAGTTCCAGGCGCTCCCGGGCGAGAACTCAAGGGGCAGGCGAGAGAGTTCGTCGATCAGCCGCTCCAGCGTCAACCCAGGCCCACCATCGAGCTTGAGCGCACGATATGCCGCATCGACATTGGTGCGGTTCATGAAGCCATAGGTCAGGCCGGACTGATGCGTCAGCAGATCGCGGATCGTCATCGGTCTCGAAACAGCCGTCGTCATGAAGGTCGGGTGAACGCCCGCCTTGTATACCTGCAGGTTCTTCCAGGACGGAATGTACTTGTGTACTGGATCATCCAGAAGAAACCGGCCCTGTTCGTACAGCTGCATCAGCGCGATAGACGTGATCGGCTTGGTCATCGAGTACACCCGGAACAGGGTGTCGCGCTGCACTGGCTTGTCACGTTCGACATCCATCTGGCCACGCATGTCCAGATACGCGATCTCACCACGACGGGCAACGAGGGTAAGCGTGCCGGGCAGTTTTCCCGGTTCGAGATATCGGGATTGCAGATGTTCGCCGATACGCGCCAGACGTGTCGTATCCAGTCCGGCGATGATGCTTGAGTCGCTGGTCATGCTTGAATCCTGTTCCGTGTGCCAAGCCGATGATAGTACCTGTTTGGCGCGCCAGACCAAGGCCGCCCGGCCTTTGTTTATGAGCAGGCATAAGCAGTTGGCGGGTGAGATAAATATATTTTTCGAAGCGGGGTTCGGCAACTTGTGCGGAGGGCTTGAGACACAGTACAAATTGCGCTCCGAAGCCACCCGAGGTATCCGATGAAATGAGCGACGTGCCCTGTCTGAACTGCGGCGCCTGTTGTGCCACATTCAGGGTTTCATTCTATTGGGGCGAGACCGATGCCGCCCCGGAGGGAAGCATCCCCTCGCATCTCACCGAGCAGGTCAATCACTATTACAGCTGCATGCAGGGAACCAATCAGCCGAGCCCGCGATGCGTCGCGTTGCTAGGCAGCATTGGCGACGGCGTGCGCTGCAGCATCTACGACAAGCGCTCCAGTGCTTGTCGTGATTTTTCCTATCACGGCGAAAAACGGTCAGGCCAGCCCGACCTGTCAGCGCGCAAGGGCCATTCACGGCCTGCCCCCGCTGCCTTTCGATCCACAGGGGCCGGAGCTGATCCCGACCATCGCCGCCTGACGCGTCACCCGGCGCTGCCGTAGTCCGAGACTACGGCGTGCACCAGAAACAGTTTGCGCAAACTGTCCACATTCAGCACGAACGGGTACAGGTCCGGCATACCCATGCTGCGCGCCAGGACGTTCAGCACACTGGACAGCTGCACCCACCGGTTGATGAACGCCAGGAAATCCACCGGATCGGCATCCCCGGCCCGGCAGCCAGCCAATACGCTGCTGTCGAACGGGTCGGTCTGCAGGGCAAGCGTTTCCACCTGAAGCCCGTAATCCAGCGCTACGTTCAACGTGTCGGTCATGTGCAGATAGTGCGCCCAGGTTTCGGCCCAGTCTTCCCAGGGATGGGTGGCGGCATAGCTGCTGATGTAATGCTGGTTCCAGTCAGCCGGAGGGCCTTCGTTGTAATGCTTCTGCAAGGACTCTTGATAATCCATGCGGTCATCGCCGAACAGCTGTCGCACCGGTTCGAGCCAGGCGGAGTCGCGGACGAGCCGATCCCAGTAGTAGTGGCCCGATTCGTGGCGGAAATGGCCGAGCAGGGTGCGGTAGGGCTCGTGCATGTTCTCTCGCACCTTTTCCCTGTGCGATGGGTCGGCCTCATCCACATTCAGCGTTATCACTCCGTCGGCATGGCCGGTCATGACCGGGTCGCCACCGGGCGTCTGACGCAGGAAATTGAATCCCAGACCCTGTTGCCCGTCGAGTTTGCGTGACACCACGGGCAATCCGAGCAGAATCAACTGCGCGACCAGGCGGCGCTTGGCCTGTTCGATGCGAGCCCAGTGTTCGGCATTGTCGATCAGGTTAAGGTCGGGAATGGTCAGGTTCAGCGAGCAGGCGATGCAGAAGGGCGCGCTTGCCGAGTCGGTCACCAGCCAGTTGCATTGGGCTGGACCCTGCGCATTGGCGCAGCGCGCGTAGGCATTGCCGTGCTGTGGGCCTTCGCTGACGACGCGCCATTGGCCGTTCGCAGTCGATTCGATGCTGAGCAGGTCGCCCGCGGTCGGATGGTAGCCCAGGTCGGTACTGCAGCGGACGCACGAGAGATTGTCAAAGAACACGGCCTGGCCGCAACGGCAGCGCTGCACATGACCATTGGGATGATAATCGAACAGATGCTTGCCATTAGTACGTTCGACCAGACGATCGAAATAAGTCATTTCAGGTGCGCTCCATCGGGTCAACCGGAGCGCACCGAGTGGCTCCTATGACTGCTGCTGATGTTGAGTTGCTTCATCAGGCCTGGCGAAGTAGGTCTGACGGATAGCTTCATGCAAATCGGTAAAGTCGATCTGGATCTCGTCGACGAAGGCGTGCAGACGTTCCGGCTCCGCCGCCAGACGCGCGATCTCGGCTGCGGAAATGTCATTGACGCAGCTTTCGACCTCCTGCAAAGCCTGTTCGTGCCGTGGCAGGCTGCGCAAAGCGACCGTCAGCCGGTCGAGCGAGCAGCATACCGAGCGCGGAAACTGCCGATCCTGAAGCAGGAAGCGCAGCACATCCGGGCCGCGAACGCGCAGACGAACGTGCTGGCGATACATCTGATAGCCGCTCAGGGACTTGAGTACGCTCATCCATTGGAGATTCTCGAAGGGCGTCAGTTCCTCTGCGTTCTTCGGCAACAGATTGGCCGATCGCACATCGATGATGCGTGTGGTCATGTCGGCGCGTTCTATCTGCCGGCCAAGCATCAGGAAGGTCCGTGCCTGGGTATAGCTGAGCGTCCCCTCAATCAGCCCGTTTACCGTCTGGCAACTGCGGATTACCCGGCCGAGGAAGGCGTCGCGACGGCGCGGTGTGATGCCCTGTTCGACCTGCTCCTTGACGCTTAGGAACAGATGATTGACCTCTTCCCAGATCTCCCGCGGGATGATGTCCCGGGTCGTACGCAGGTTCTCACGCGCCGAATTCAATGAGCACAGAATCGAGCCGGAGTAGCGGGTGTCGCCGCACATGAACGCCAGGACGCTCGACTCGTCACGAACCGAGTAGTGCTCATCGAACAGTGCGTCGTTACCGGTTATGGCGATGATCTCCGCCCAGCCCAGCTTGGTTGGCCTTGGCAGATCCAGCATCAAGTTGCTGCTGACGCTGAGCAGCCGGGCGGTGTCTTCGGCGCGCTCCAGGTAGCGGGCGAGCCAATAGATGTTCTCTGCAACTCTTGAAAGCATGATCAGTTCCCCGCGCCGTCGACGATCCAGGTGTCCTTGCTGCCGCCGCCCTGCGACGAGTTGACTACCAGCGAACCCTTGGTCAGCGCCACCCGCGTCAGCCCGCCGGTAGTCACCCAGGGTTTTTCTCCGGAGAGAATGAACGGGCGCAAGTCGACATGACGGCCTTCGAGTTCGTCGCCGCACAAGGTGGGGGACGTGGACAGGCTCAGCGTCGGTTGAGCCATGTAATTGCGCGGGTTGGCCTTGATCAGATCAGCGAATGCCTCACGCTCCTTGGCAGTGGCGTGCGGCCCGATGAGCATGCCGTAGCCGCCCGATTCGTTCGCCGGCTTGACGACCAGCTTGTCGAGATTGGCCAGCACGTA
This sequence comes from Halopseudomonas xinjiangensis, assembly GCF_900104945.1. Classification (NCBI taxonomy): domain Bacteria; kingdom Pseudomonadati; phylum Pseudomonadota; class Gammaproteobacteria; order Pseudomonadales; family Pseudomonadaceae; genus Halopseudomonas; species Halopseudomonas xinjiangensis. The sequence continues at coordinate 1,278,948 of NZ_LT629736.1, forward strand.
CTCGCGATCCTTGTCGAACATGCATAGATAGCTGGGCACGTTGGGTAGCAAGGGTTCTTCGCCAAGATAGTACTGAATGATCTGCGGTACGAAGGCGTACACCACCTTGTCGTCCGCTACCCCGGCGCCGGGTGCGTTGGCCAGGGCAACGTTACCGGCGCGCCAGGCGCGCATCAGCCCTCGCACCCCGAGCGCGGAGTCGGGATTGAACACCTCCGGATCGATGAACATGTCATCGACGCGGCGGTAGATCACGTCGACCCGGGACACGCCGTCGATCATGCGCATGTACACGCAGTCGTCGTCGCCTACGTACAGGTCGCTGCCTTCGACCAACTGAATGCCCATCTGCTGTGCGAGATAGGAATGTTCGTAGTACGCCGAGTTGTAAATGCCGGGCGTCAGGATGACGATAACCGGGTCGTCGCCGGGCCGAGGCGACATGGAAGCCAGCATATCGTAGAGCTGGGAGGTGTAGTCATCGACCGGCTGGATCCGGCCGGTTGCGAACAGGTCCGGCAGAACGCGCTTGGTCACGTTGCGGTTTTCCAGCATATAGGAGACGCCGGACGGTACCCGTAAATTGTCTTCGAGCACGTAAAGCGTTCCGTCCTTGTCGCGGACCAGATCGGAGCCACAGATGTGCGCCCAGACGTTGTGCGGTGTCTTCACCCCGACGCATTGCGGGCGAAAGTTGACCGACTGCTCCAGAATCTCCGCGGGAAAGACCTTGTCCTTGATGATTCGCTGATCGTGGTAGAGATCATCGATGAACATGTTCAGCGCCTGCACGCGCTGCTTGAGCCCGGCCTCGGTCTTCTGCCATTCAGCCAGCGGAATGATTCGCGGCACAATATCGAACGGCCAGGCACGGTCGATCATGCTGCCTTCGGTATACACCGTGAAGGTGATCCCCATCAGCTGTATGGCGACTTCTGCGGCGGTCTTGTGCTCCGCCAGCTCGCGGGCATCCAGATCCGCAAGGTACTTGCAGAGCATGGCAGCCTCGGGGCGCGGCTTTCCCGGCGCAGCGATAAGTTCGTCGTAAAAGCCTTTGGCGGTGTATTGGTCCCAGTTCACTTTGCTCATTCATCTACTCTGTCGGCAGGTAGTGGTGAACGTTGCGCTGCAATTGCCATACCAGCGAGGCGGTGCGGCGGGGCGGCAGAACAGCGAGACGATCGCTCAAATAGGGCTATGCTGTGTATGTCACATGCTGGTGATATCAGCTTAGCAGGCGAGACGGAAAGCGCCCGTCACCGGCACGCAAAGCTCGCCATGAATCGTTGGCATAGCCATTGCTTTCGCCACTGGGCCAGCTCAGGCGTAGCGACAGACTCGAGCCTCAACCCCGGGAACTGATAGATGACCATCCGTGTAGCACTCAGGCATTCCACGCGTTACGACTTCGACAAGCCGGTATCCGTGGCACCGCATCAGGTTCGCCTGCGGCCCGCACCGCATTGCAGGACGCCGATCGAGGCTTATAGCCTGAAGGTCGAAGGAGGGGACTATTTCCTCAACTGGCAGCAGGATCCATTCGGCAACCATGTCGCGCGGCTGGTGTTCCCGGAAAAGATCGATCACCTGCACGTCACCGTCGAGCTGCAAATCCCGATGACGGTGGTCAATCCCTTCGATTTCTTTGTCGAGGAATACGCCGAGCATTTCCCTTTCGAGTACCCCGAAGCGCTGCGCAAGGAGCTAGGGCCGTACCTGGAGAAGTCCGAAGCTGGCCCGCTGTTGAACAAGTGGCTCGAGTCCGTTCCGCAGGATGAACGGCCGATTAGCGACTTTCTCGTCGACATCAACCAGCGGCTGTCGCAGCACATCGAATATCTCATCCGTATGGAGCCTGGCGTACAGACTCACGAGGAAACCCTCGAGCTCAAGCGCGGCTCCTGCCGTGATACATCCTGGCTGCTGGTGCAGATATTCCGTCAGTTGGGCCTGGCAGCGCGCTTCGTATCCGGTTACCTGATCCAGCTCACCGCCGACGTCAAGGCTCTGGACGGGCCGTCTGGGACGGACGTCGACTTCACCGATCTGCATGCCTGGTGCGAGGTGTTCATTCCCGGTGCCGGCTGGATCGGCCTGGATCCTACCTCCGGTTTGTTCGCTGGCGAAGGGCATCTCCCCCTGGCCGCCACGCCAGAGCCATCCAGCGCTGCGCCGATCACCGGAGCGACCGAGCCGTGCGAGGTCGAATTCGGCTTTGACATGACGGTCACGCGGGTCCACGAAGACCCGCGCGTCACCAAGCCGTATACCGAAGACGAATGGAAACGCATCGAGTCATTGGGCCAGCAGGTGGACGCACAACTCGACGCGCTTGATGTGCGCCTGACCATGGGTGGCGAACCCACTTTCGTCTCGATCGACGACATGGATGCACCAGAATGGACCATTGCGGCGCAGGGTCCGACCAAAAGAGGGCTTTCCGAGCAATTGCTCAAGCGACTGCGGCCGCACTACGCGCCGCGGTCGCTGATCCATTACCAGCAGGGTAAATGGTATCCGGGCGAGCCGCTTCCGCGCTGGGCGCTGGCCTGCTATTGGCGCCGAGACGGGCAGCCGATGTGGCAGGACGACCGCTGGCTGGCCGATATGGACACCGATTACGACATCAACGAAGACGACGCGCGAATCTTTGCCCGCGAGCTGGTCGGGCGGCTTGGGCTTAGCGACCGCTTCCTGATCCCCTGTTACGAGGATGCTTACTACTACCTGTGGCTGGAGCAGACCCAGCCGGTGGATATCGACCTGCTTGAGGCGGACCTGGACGACGACGAAAACCGTGCGCGCCTGGCCAGGTTGCTCGAACGCGGACTCGATTCGCTCACCGGTCTCGCCTTGCCATTGGCCAAGAGCGTCAAGGGCGATGAATGGGAAAGCGGCGCCTGGCCGGTCCGGCGCGACCATCTCTTCCTGGTTCCCGGTGACTCGCCGATGGGCTTGCGCCTGCCGCTGTCGGCCCTGCCGATTGCCAAGCGCGACGAACCTTTGCCGCGCTCACTCTTCGAGCCGCTACCGGCGTTGCCTGATATTCACGGCGAGGTCGCCAGCCGTTACAACGACCAGCAGGCGGCGAAGATCCGCGATATGGGCCGCCATCATCAGGGCTCTGGACAGGACTGGCAGGAGCAACAACCGGATATGGTCGACAGCGGGGTGATCGGAACCGCGCTTTGTATCGAGCCGCGTGACGGCAAGCTGTTCGTCTTCCTCCCTCCGCTGGTGCAGCTCGAGGACTACATCCAGCTGCTGGCGACCGTCGAGCAAACCGCGGCGCACCTGAACATGCCGGTGTGTGTCGAAGGCTATCCGCCACCATCGGATCCGCGCATCGAGAAGTTCATGATCACGCCGGATCCGGGCGTAATCGAAGTCAACGTCATGCCGGCTGCGAGCTGGAAGGACATGGTTCGCAATACGCGCATTCTGTATGAGGAGGCGCGCCTGACGCGTCTGGGTACCGAGAAGTTCATGCTGGACGGCCGTCACACCGGCACTGGCGGCGGAAACCACGTCACCCTTGGCGGACAGACACCGGCCGATTCGCCGTTTCTGCGCCGACCGGACCTGCTGGCCAGCATGCTGACCTTCTGGCAGCACCACCCGAGCCTCTCCTTTCTCTTCTCTGGACTGTTCATCGGACCGACCAGCCAGGCGCCGCGCGTCGACGAGGCGCGCCACGAAGCGCTGTATGAACTGGAAATCGCGCTCGGGCAGATGCCGAAAGGGGAGGTGCCGCAACCGTGGCTGGTGGACCGGCTCTTGCGTCATCTGCTCACCGATATTACCGGCAACACCCATCGCGCCGAATTCTGCATCGACAAGCTGTATTCACCGGACTCGGCTACCGGGCGACTTGGCCTACTGGAACTGCGCGGGTTCGAAATGCCACCGCATCCCGAAATGAGCCTGATGCAGCAGCTGCTTATCCGCGCGCTGGTGGCACGCTTTTTCGCCGAACCCTATCGGCAACCGCTGGTGCGCTGGGGTACAGCGTTGCACGACAAGTGGATGATGCCGCACTTCATCTGGGAAGATCTCGGAGAGGTCGTCGCCGATCTGCGCGCCCATGGCTTCCCGTTCGAACAGGAGTGGTTTGCACCGTTTCTGGAGTTTCGCTTTCCGCATATTGGCGATGTCCGTTACCAGGGCGTCGGCCTGCGCATCCGTCAGGCCATTGAACCCTGGCACGTGCTGGGAGAAGAGACCGCAGGCGGAGCTACTGCGCGCTACGTGGACTCGTCGGTCGAGCGAGTCGAGGTCAAGGTCAGCGACTTCAATGCCTCGCGTCATGTGCTGACCTGCAACGGGGTGCAAGTGCCGCTGCAGTCCACTGGCGTGCCGGGCGAAGCGGTCGCCGCGGTGCGTTTTCGCGCCTGGCAACCACCCTCTGCACTGCACCCGAACATCGCGGTGCATGCGCCGCTGGTCTTCGATCTGGTAGACACCTGGAATCAACGCTCGATGGGCGGATGCACCTACCACGTGGTGCATCCGGCAGGACGCAACTACGAGACCTTCCCGGTCAACGCGAACGAAGCGGAGGCCCGGCGCATGGCGCGTTTCTGGGATCACGGGCATACCCAGGGCCGGATCGTGCGGATCGAGCAGGCACCCGGTCAGGAATATCCGCATACCCTCGATTTGCGCCGTGCGGCGATCAGGCCGCCTGGGCTATAATGCCGGCCTGGTTTTACCATCGAGGCGCCTCCCGGTCAGGGTCTAGCGGAACATAACATGCAGCCTTCCGGCAAAATGGACCCTGCGGTCAAAGCGCTGCTCGGGGAATACCCTGGGCACGCCGCCCACGACGAGGTCTACAACGAGGATCGTCAGCCGCGCGCGCACTGGCAAGCGCTGCTGGATGACTTCGCCCAGTTGGGGCCGGACATGCTCTCCAGCCGATTCGAGGAAGCGCAGAACCTGCTTCACGAGAACGGCGTCACCTTCAATCCCTATGAAGATGACCCCGGTCAGCTGCGCTCCTGGCAGCTCGACACCATGCCGTGGGTAATCAGCACCGAAGAATGGCAGGATCTGGAAGCAGGCCTGAAGCAGCGCAGCCGGTTGCTGGAGCACTTGCTCGATGACCTGTATGGCGAGCGGAGGGTAATCCAGGACGGGCTTTTGCCTCCGGAACTGGTATTCACGCATCCGGGCTTTCTGTTCGCAGCCGCTGACTCGCCGTCCCACCTCGAACGCCCGCTGCTGATCTTCCACGGTACCGACGTCATCCGCGACCAGTACGGCCGCTGGCAGGTGCTGGCGGACTGGACCCAGTCGCCCTCCGGTGCAGGCTATGCACTGGAAAACCGCATCACCCTCGCTCGCGCCTTGCCGAGCATTTATCGCGATGCGCCGATCAAGCGCCTGGCGGGCTTTCTCCAGGCTCAGCATCGTTGTCTGGCGAGTCTCGCCAACACCCAGCGCGAGCAGCCGAATATCGTTTTGTTGTCGCCGGGCCCGGGTAGCGCCGGTTACTTCGAGCATGCCTGGCTGGCCAACTACATGAACTTTGCTCTGGTAGAGGGTGATGACCTGGTGGTGCGTGACGGCCAGGTTGCGATGCGCACCCTGGGTGGATTGATGCAGGTAGACGTCATCGTGCGCCAGATTAATGATCCCTGGTGCGACCCGCTGGAGTTGCGTGCCGACTCGCTGCTCGGTGTCCCTGGGCTGTTGCAGGCAGCCCGCAACGGCGAGGTGCGTATCGCCAACGCGCTCGGAGCTGGCGTGCTGGAGCATCCAGCCCTGTCTGCGTTTCTGCCTCGTCTGTGTCGGCACTTCCTCGGCGAAGAGCTTATCCTGCCGTGCCGCGAGACGCTCTGGTGTGGTAATCCCGAATCGATCGAGACGATCAACCACTCCATGGATGACTGGCTCCTCCGGGATATCGCTCGGCCGGGGAAGGTGCTGCGTCCCGATCAGATGAGTCTCGATGCGCTGAAGGACTTGCGATCAGACCTGACACGGCGGCCGCACATGTTCACCGCGCAGCGCCTGCTCGAGTCTGCAGTAACGCCCGGGTTCAATCCGCAGACCCGGTTGCTCGAACGGCAGCACACCACCTTGCGATTCTTCAGTCTAGTCGAGCCCGACGACCTGAAGAAACCGGTCAGCGAGCGCAATTTCCGCATTATGCCGGGCGGCCTGGCCTGGGTCGGCGAGCCGGGTGCGCCGCTGCTGCAAAGTCGTACAGTCAAGGATGTCTGGGTACTGGCGCCCGTGCCGCAACCGCATATCAGTCTGCTACGCCAGGCCCAGGGACCTATCGTGGTCACCCGCGATGGCAAGGACCTGCCTTGCCGCGTGGCCGAAAGTCTGTTCTGGATGGGCCGCTATGGCGAGCGGCTCGATACCCGATCAAGGCTGCTTCGTGAGGCACTTGCGCGTCTGCTGCAGGAAGACCGCCACGAATCAGGCTCCAACGTGTTGCCGGACCTGCTGACAGCACTCGAAATTACGCTGGAACCGGAAGAGACTGAAAGTGCAGCCGTGCCGCCGCTGGGATACGGTCGCTTCGGTCGCGATTATCTGGCCACTCGTGACCGGCTCTTGCAGCTATTCGCTGACGACCAGCCTGACGGCCTACCGGTGCTTTTCGGACACTTTGTCCGCAACAGCCGGGCGGTGCGCGACCATCTGGGCGACGATACCTGGCGAGCGATCAACAGCATGCGGCAGCGGTTCAACACCATTTCGCGTACCCGTGGCGTGGTGGTCGGCCAGCGGCATCTCGAAGCCATGATGATTGACCTGTCCGCGTTCTTTGGGCTGTGCAACGAAACCATGCCGCATCACTACGGCTGGCGTTTCCTCGATATCGGTCGATTTATCGAACGCGCTCTGGGGAGTCTGGAATTGTTGAAACTGGCGCTGCTCACGGCCAGTCAGCCGGGTATCCCTTTGTGGGAAGTGGTTCTCTCGTCCACCGACAATTTCACCGTGTACCGGCGGCGCTACCGGTCCCAGCTGCATCCTTCGGCGATCCTCGACTTGCTGCTGTTCGACGAGACCAATCCACGGTCGATCGGCTACATGCTCAAGCGACTCGGCCGGCAGATCGAGAAGCTCCCTTCCCCCGGTAGCTCTCCGTATCGCAACCTGGAGACCCGGTTGATCATCGAAGCGACCAGCCGACTGCACCTGGTGGACATCGACAAGCTGACCAATCTGGAGCGCTCGGCCGACGCCCGCGAGGCGCTGACCACTTTGCTGGATGGATTGATCGGCCCGATGGCCGAACTCTCCAATGCGATTTCGCACAGTCATTTCAGTCACGTGGAAAGTCCGCGGCAGCTGGTGACCGTTCAGTACAACCTGACCTGACCACGGCGCCCATGAGATACCACCTACGACACACCACCCGCTACGAATACAGCGGCTCGGTTACGCTCAGCCACAACGAGGCACGGATTCTGCCGCGTTCGTTGCCGTGGCAGCTATGCGACAACACGAGCATGGTCATCTCGCCGCAGCCCGAACGGATGCGCGAGCGGACCGATTTCTTCGGTAACCGCGTAGTGTACTTCTCGATCGAGAGTCTGCATGAAAGCCTGCAGGTCGATGTAAACAGCGACATCCAGACCTTCCCGCGCCCGCGGCCATCTCAGGACTTCTTCTCCAGCATCGCCTGGGAGGACGCAGTTCGCGAGATGCGCCAGGACACGGTGAACAGCAACCGCGACAGTCTGGACGCACGGCTCTATGCACTCGATTCGCCATTCATTCATGCGCATCGCAGCCTGGCTGATCTGGCTATCATCAGTTTCGGTGCTGGCCGCAATCTGCTGGACTCGGTGCTCGAACTCAATCAGCGCATCTATGCCGAGTTTACCTACGATCCCGAGTCGACGACCATCGCCACACCTCTACGCGACGTGTTGGCCAACCGGCGCGGGGTATGCCAGGATTTCGCTCACCTGGCCATCGGCTGTCTGCGCTCGCTAGGCCTGGCGGCTCGCTACGTCAGTGGATACATGGAAACCAAGCCGCCTGAGGGGCAGCAGAAACTGGTCGGCGCGGATGCCACGCACGCTTGGGTCGCTGTATTCATTCCCGGTTGGGGCTGGCTCGAGATCGATCCCACCAACGGCTGCTTGCCGGACGAGCGCTATGTGATTCTCGGCTGGGGCAGGGACTTTGCCGACGTGACGCCTTTGAAAGGGGTAATGACCGGGGGCGGGGAGCACACCCTGACCGTAGCGGTCGATGTGATCCCTTTGCATGACGAGCCGGTCGCGGGGTTGATGGCCAACATCTGAGCGGCGAGCGGTCCATCGCGGCTGGCGCCGCTCCCACCGGAACCCTCGATGGATTGTGCAGGGGAAGATCTGGGCCTGATAGTTCAGGTTGCAATGCACATAAAAAACCCGGCTTTCGCCGGGTTTTTTATGCCGCCAACATCACATGTTGGGGTAATTCGGACCACCGGTGCCTTCCGGCGCCACCCAGTTGATGTTCTGCGAAGGATCCTTGATGTCACAGGTCTTGCAGTGCACACAGTTCTGGGCGTTGATCTGGAAGCGCTTGCCTTCACCGTTGTCGGCGTCGACAACTTCGTATACACCGGCCGGGCAATAGCGTTGCGCAGGCTCGTCGTACAGCGGCAGGTTCTTCTCGATCGGGATGCTCGGATCCTTCAGCTTCAGGTGAACCGGCTGGTCTTCTTCATGGTTGGTGTTCGACAGGAACACCGAAGACAGCTTGTCGAAGCTCAGCACGCCGTCCGGCTTGGGATACTCGATCTTCGGCGCTTCGTCTGCCTTCTTCATGCACGCGTAGTCCGGAGTGAGATCGCGCAGTGTTACCGGGCTCTTGCCGCTGAAGATGTTCTGGTCGACGAAGTTGAAGGCACCGCCGAAGAAAGCGCCGAACTTGTGAATCGCCGGCCCGAAATTGCGCGAGCGGTACAGTTCGTCATATACCCAGCTGCCCTTGAATTTCTCGACGTAGCCGTTGAGCAGATCGCCGCCTTCGCTACCGCCGGCCAGTGCTTCCAGGATGGCGTCAGCAGCCAGCATGCCGGATTTCATCGCCGTATGGCTGCCCTTGATCTTGGCGAAGTTGAGCGTGCCCAGATCACAACCGATCAGCGCGCCGCCGGGGAAGACCATCTTCGGCAGGGCGTTGTATCCACCCTTGCAGATCGCGCGGGCGCCATAGGAGACGCGCTTGCCACCGTCCAGATACTGCTTGATGACCGGATGGTGCTTGTAGCGCTGGAACTCGTCGAACGGTGAGAGGTGCGGGTTGCTGTACGACAGGTCCACGATCAGACCCACCACGACCTGGTTGTTCTCCAGGTGATAGAGGAACGAGCCACCGGTGTTCTCGTTGCCCATCACGTCCAGCGGCCAGCCGGCGGTGTGTACCACCAGACCCTGCTCGTGCTTGGCCGGGTCAATGTCCCAGATTTCCTTGATGCCGATGCCGTAGTGCTGCGGGTCGGACTCGTCGCACAGGTTGTAACGGGCCATCAGCTGCTTGCCGATGTGTCCGCGGCAGCCTTCGGCAAACAGGGTGTACTTGGCACGCAACTCCATACCTGGGGTATAGAAGCCTTCCTTCGGGTTGCCTTCACGGTCAACACCCAGGTCGCCGGTGACGATCCCACGAACGATGCCTTCTTCGTCGATCAGTGCTTCCTGCGCGGCGAAGCCGGGGTAGATTTCGACGCCGAGGTTTTCGGCCTGCTGGGCCATCCAGCGGCATACGTTACCGAGGGAGACGATGTAGTTGCCCTCGTTGTGCATGGTCTTGGGCACCAGGAAGTTGGGCAGCTTGTTGCCTTTCTCCGGGCCGGTGAGGAAATAGATGTCGTCGCGCGTGACTTCGGTGTTCAGCGGGGCGCCCAACTCTTTCCAGTCGGGGAACAGTTCGGTCAGCGCACGGGCTTCGATTACCGCGCCAGACAAGATGTGGGCGCCCACTTCGGAGCCTTTTTCCACAACGCAGACGCTGATTTCCTGACCTTTTTCCGCTGCCTGCTTCTTGAGCTGACAGGCCGCACCGAGACCGGACGGGCCGGCACCGACGATGACAACGTCAAACTCCATGAATTCGCGTTCCACTATGTATCTCCTACTTTAGGCCCAATCAAAATCGATTTGTCGTGAGATCTTCCGTGATCGGTTTAGCCGGGCATTATATCAGCCCGAATAGGTCGCTCCAACGCAAAGATGTGTCGCGCGTTCAATACGACTTTTTATCTAGACCCAACTTGACCCTAAAGAGTGCGGTCGGCATGATAACAAATTCTGAATAAATGATGCCCCGGCGTCGATTTTGTGAACGATTTTATCGTTCTGGTCACCAAATAAGGCAGCGCATCGCGCTTTGCCTTATCGATTCACTCAAGCGAGGCTGCCATGAAGGTACTAGTAGCGGTTAAACGCGTGGTCGATTACAACGTCAAGGTTCGCGTCAAAGCGGACAACACCGGTGTCGATCTCGCCAACGTCAAGATGTCGATGAACCCCTTCTGCGAAATCGCCGTGGAAGAGGCCGTGCGCCTGAAAGAAAAAGGCGTGGCGACTGAAATCGTCGCCGTATCGGTTGGCCCGACTGCCGCTCAGGAACAGCTGCGTACCGCGCTGGCTCTGGGTTGCGACCGCGCCATTCTGGTCGAAAGCACCGAAGAACTGAGCTCGCTGGCCGTCGCCAAGCTGCTCAAGGGTGTGGTCGACAAGGAACAGCCCCAGCTGGTCATTCTTGGCAAGCAGGCGATCGACTCGGACAACAACCAGACCGGCCAGATGCTGGCTGCGCTGTCCGGCTACGGCCAGGGTACCTTCGCCTCTGAAGTCAATGTCGATGGCGAGCGCGTCAAGGTTACCCGTGAAATCGACGGCGGCCTGCAGACCGTTGACCTGAAGCTTCCGGCCATCGTCACCACTGACCTGCGCCTGAACGAGCCGCGCTACGCTTCGTTGCCGAACATCATGAAGGCGAAGAAGAAGCCGCTGGAAACCATCAAGCCTGACGACCTCGGCGTGAGCACCAGCTCCACCGTCAAGGTTCTCAAGGTCGAGTCGCCAGCTGCACGCAAGGGCGGCATCAAGGTCAAGAGCGTCGACGAGCTGGTCGACAAACTCAAGAACGAAGCCAAGGTGATCTGAACATGACAACTCTGGTTATTGCAGAACACAACAACGCCGAGCTCATCGCCTCGACTCTGAACACAGTGGCTGCGGCCAAGGCCATCGGCGGTGACATCGAAGTGCTGGTTGCCGGTGAAGGTTGCCAGGCCGTGGCTGACGCCGCTGCCAAGATCGAAGGCGTGTCCAAGGTGCTGCTGGCTGACAACGCGGCCTACGCGCACCAGCTGCCGGAAAACATGGGCCTGCTGATTGCCGAACTCGGCAAGAACTACAGCCACATCCTGGCCAGCGCCAGCACCAACGGCAAGAACTACATGCCGCGCGTTGCTGCCCTGCTGGACGTCGATCAGATCTCCGAGATCTCCGGTGTCGACAGCGCTGATACCTTCACCCGTCCGATCTACGCCGGTAACGCCATTGCCACCGTGCAGTCCAGCGCTTCGGTCAAGGTCATCACCGTACGTTCCACCGGTTTCGACCCGGTCTCCGGCGAAGGCGGCAGCGCCAGCGTCGAGAACGTCTCCAGCGCGCAGGATGCCGGTGTGTCCAGCTTCGTTGGTGAAGAGCTGGCCAAGTCGGATCGTCCCGAGCTGGCGGGTGCCGACATCGTCATCTCCGGCGGTCGTGGCATGCAGAACGGCGAGAACTTCGAGATGCTGTACAAGCTCGCCGACAAGCTCGGCGCTGCGGTCGGTGCCTCGCGCGCCGCGGTTGACGCAGGCTTCGTACCCAACGACATGCAGGTTGGCCAGACCGGCAAGATCGTTGCACCGAACCTGTACGTCGCAGTGGGCATCTCCGGTGCCATCCAGCACCTGGCTGGCATGAAGGACTCCAAGGTGATCGTGGCGATCAACAAGGACGAAGAAGCGCCGATCTTCCAGGTAGCTGACTACGGCCTGGTAGGCGATCTGTTCGAGCTGGTCCCTGAGCTCGAAAGCAAGGTCTAAGCGGTACGTTGCAACAGGAAACCCGGCTTCGGCCGGGTTTTTTGCTTGTTCGTGATCATCATTCAGTTGCAAGAGCGGGCATGGCCGCGAAGAACAATGCACGGTGTCCGAACAGGACCCTTGTGGTAGCAAAGAATCCGCTTTCGCGCCCAGGTGCGCTCCTACATCAGACTATGCGTTACGTGTAAGACGGGCGGGGTCGCCGAGGCATGACCGCGAAGAAGACTGCACTTCGGCTGATCGTGGACGCAAGAATTTAGGCGTCGCTACCTAGCTCAAACGACTCCAGCCGATAACCGCGTTCATCCACTTCCAGCACCCAACCCTGGCGATCCCAGTCCCCCAGCACGATGCGCTGCGCCGCTCTGCCGTCGATCTGCAGCTCATGTACGGCTGGCCGATGGGTATGGCCGTGAATTAGGGTGCGCACATCATGTCGGTGCATGACGGCTTCGACCGCCTGCTGATTCACGTCGGTAATGTCGCTGGCTTTCATACGGGTTCGCGTTTGGCTTTCGCTGCGCAGTTTTCGTCCAATGCGATGGCGGGTAGACAGGGGGAGGGCGTTGAGCACCGCGACCGATACAGGATTGCGCAGCCACCGTCGCATCTTCATGTAACCGACATCATCGACGCATAAGCTGTCTCCATGCATGAGCAGAACTCGCTCGCGATTCAATGTCACGATGCTCGGGTCCGGCAACAGGGTTGCCCCTGCCTTGCGGCAGAACCGTTTGCCGAGCAGGAAGTCGCGGTTGCCATGCATCAGATAAATCCGTGTTTCGGTATCGGCGAGCCGGGCGAGGGCAGCGGCAACCTGATCACCCAGAAGATTAGGATCATCGTCACCCAACCACACTTCGAAGAAATCGCCGAGGATGTACACCGCTTCGCAGCCGACGGCGTGTTCATCAAGGCAATGCAAAAACGCCCGGGTGATGTCCGGGCGTTCGGCTTCCAAATGCAGGTCTGACAGGAAGAGGTAGCGCATTCGGCGCTCAGTCGACCAGTTCGGCGCGCTCGATGATCACGTCGTCAGCGGGCACGTCCTGGTGGCCGTTACGCATGGTAGTCGAGACCGACTTGATCTTCTCCACCACGTCCATGCCTTCGGTAACCTGACCAAAAACCGTATAGCCCCAGCCCTGGACGGTCGGCGCACTGTGGTTGAGGAAATCGTTGTCGGCAACGTTGATGAAGAACTGCGCGCTGGCCGAATGCGGCTCCATGGTACGAGCCATGGCCACAGTGCCTTTTTTGTTGGCAACGCCATTGTTGGCTTCGTTCTTGATCGACTTGCGAGTTTCCTTTTGCTTCATGCCTGGCTCGAAACCGCCGCCCTGGATCATGAAGTTGGGAATCACACGGTGAAAAATGGTGTTGTCGTAGTGGCCGTCGCGGACATACTGCTTGAAGTTCTCCACGGTTTCCGGCGCCTTGTCGGCGAACAGTTCCAGGGTAATGACACCATAGTTCGTGTGCAGTTTGACCATGCAGGCAATCCTCGGCTGGATGTAAACAGGGGTTCGTTGTTGCGGTATGATAAGCGCTTTGGCCTGTACGGCCTAGCCACAATCCGCAGGTAGCCCGATACGGCTACCTGCCCGTAACGAGTCGCTCAACCCTATGAACAAACCGGACACCACCCCGCCAGCGAATTTTCTGCGGCAGATCGTCAAGGCCGACGTCGAGAGCGGCAAGCACGACAAGATTGTCACGCGGTTCCCGCCGGAGCCCAATGGCTACCTGCATATTGGGCATGCCAAGTCGATCTGCCTGAATTTCGGCCTTGCGCAGGAATTTGGTGGTGAGTGCAACCTGCGCTTCGATGACACCAACCCGGCGAAGGAAGAGCAGGAGTACATTGACGCGATCAAGGCTGACGTGGAGTGGTTGGGCTTCCAGTGGGCCGGAGAGATCCATTACGCCTCGGACTACTTCGACCAGTTGCACGCCTGGGCCATCGAGCTGATCAAGGCGGGCAAGGCCTATGTTGATGACCTGTCGCCCGAGCAGGCCCGCGAGTACCGTGGCACGCTGACCGAGCCGGGGAAGAACAGTCCTTTCCGTGATCGTAGTGTCGAGGAGAATCTCGATCTGTTCGCGCGCATGACCGCAGGCGAATTCCCCGACGGCGCCCGAGCACTGCGCGCCAAGATCGACATGGCTGCGCCGAACATGAACCTGCGCGACCCGATTCTCTATCGTATCCGCCATGCCCACCACCACCAGACCGGTGACAAGTGGTGCGTGTATCCCAGCTACGACTTCACCCATGGCCAGTCCGACGCCATCGAAGGCGTGACCCACTCGATCTGTACCCTGGAGTTCGAAGACCACCGCCCGCTGTACGAGTGGTTCATCAACAACCTGCCGGTCCCGGCTACTCCGCGCCAGTACGAATTCGCCCGACTGAACCTGAACTACACGGTGACTAGCAAGCGCAAGCTCAAGCAACTGGTCGATGAAGGTCACGTGGATGGCTGGGATGATCCACGCATGTCGACGCTTAGTGCGTTCCGTCGTCGCGGTTATACCGCCGCCTCGATCCGCAACTTCTGCGAGCGTATTGGCGTTACGCGTTCCGATGGCGTGGTCGACATGGGCGTGCTCGAATTCAGCATCCGCGAAGACCTCGATGCCAACGCGCCGCGCGCCATGTGCGTGCTGCGCCCGCTGAAGGTCACGATCACGAACTATCCGGAAGGGCAGACCGAGCAGTTGGAGCTTCCGCGTCATCCGAAGGAAGACATCGGTGTGCGGGTGTTACCGTTCAGCCGGGAGCTGTACATCGACCGCGACGATTTCATGATCGATCCGCCCAAGGGTTACAAGCGTCTCGAGCCGGGTGGCGAAGTCCGTCTGCGGGGAAGCTATGTGATTCGCGCCGATGAAGCAATCACCGACGCCGACGGCAATATCTTCGAGCTGAAGTGCTCCTACGATCCGGATACGCTGGGCAAGAACCCGGAAGGCCGCAAGGTGAAAGGCGTCATTCACTGGGTGCCCGCCGATGAGAGCGTCGAATGCGAAGTGCGGTTGTATGACCGTCTGTTCCGCGCACCGAACCCGGACAAGGGCGAGGAGGGCGGTACCTTCCTCGACAACATCAATCCCGAGTCGCTGGTTGTGCTAAAGGGCTGCCGCGCCGAGCCGTCGCTGGCTCAGGCGACCGCCGAAGATCGCTTCCAGTTCGAGCGCGAAGGTTACTTCTGCATCGACTCGAAGGATTCTCGCCCCGAGGCGCCGGTATTCAATCGTACCGTCACCCTTCGCGATTCGTGGGGTGGCTGATGACGCTGTCGATCTACAACACGCTCAGCAAGAACAAGGAAACGCTCAAGCCGCTGGTGGGCAACCAGGTGCGCATGTACGTCTGCGGCATGACCGTTTATGACTTCTGCCACATCGGGCACGCCCGGGTGATGGTTGCCTTTGACGTCATTGCGCGCTGGTTCCGCTATCGCGGATATGACCTCACCTATGTACGCAACATCACAGACATAGACGACAAGATCATCCGTCGCGCTAACGAAAACGGTGAGACATTTCAGCAGCTAACCGGCCGTATGATCGCAGCGATGCATGAAGACGAAACCCGTCTGAACGTGCTGCGCCCCGATCAGGAGCCGCGCGCCAGCGACCACGTAGCGGGCATGCACAGCATGATCCAGACGTTGATCGACAAGGGTTATGCGTACGCGCCGGGCAATGGTGACGTCTACTATCGAGTGGGCAAGTTCGAGGGCTACGGCAAGCTGTCGCGTCGACGGATCGAGGATCTGAAAATCGGCGCGCGCATCGACGTGGATGAAGCCAAGGAAGATCCGCTGGACTTCGTTTTATGGAAAGCCGCCAAGCCGGGTGAACCCAGTTGGGAATCGCCCTGGGGTGCCGGTCGACCCGGTTGGCATATCGAGTGTTCGGTCATGTCTACCTGCTGCCTGGGCGACACATTCGATATTCACGGCGGCGGTCCCGACCTGGTTTTCCCGCATCATGAAAACGAGATAGCGCAGAGCGAGGCGGCCACAGGCAAGCCTTACGCCGCGGCCTGGATGCATGCCGGCGCGGTACGCGTGGACGGAGAAAAAATGTCCAAGTCGTTGGGCAACTTTTTCACCATCCGTGAAGTGCTGGAAAAGTACCATCCCGAGGTAGTTCGTTACCTGCTGGTTTCTAGTCACTACCGCAGCGCCATCAATTATTCCGAAGATAATCTCCGGGAGGCCAAGGGCGCATTGGAGCGTTTCTATCTCGCTCTCAAAGGGTTGGCGGTCGCACCGGCAGCAGGCGGCGAAAGCTTCGCCGAGCGCTTTGCCGCGGCGATGGATGACGATTTCAATACGCCGGAAGCCTGCGCGGTGCTATTCGAGATGGTGCGCGAAATCAACCGCTTGAAAGACAGCGACGCCGATGCCGCCGCCGCGTTGGCTGGCCGCATGCGAGAGTTGTCCGAGACTCTGGGCATCTTGCAGCTCGAGGCAGACGCTTTCCTGCAGTCCGGAGCCGAAGGAAAGGTCGATGCAGCGCAGGTGGAGGCGCTAATACAGGCTCGTCTAACGGCGCGCACCGAGAAGAACTGGGCGGAATCCGACCGCATCCGTGACGAACTGACTGCCATGGGTGTGGTTCTGGAAGACGGCAAGGGTGGCACCACATGGCGACTGGCGGACTGAGCATGCCTGCTTCTCTGATCAATTTGCGTGACCGTGTTGCGTTGGTGACGGGCGCGGGCAGTGCCGAAGGTATCGGTTTTGCTACCGCCAAGCTGTTGTTCGAAGCCGGCGCCTGCGTTGCGCTGACGTCGACCACCAACCGTATATTCGAGCGCCAGAAAAGCCTCGACCCGGAGGGAGAGCGCAGTATTGCGCTGGTAGCCGATCTGACTCATCCGGAGCAGGCGCAGGAGCTGGTCGACAAGATCATCGAGCGCTTCGGGCGGATCGACGTACTGGTGAACAATGCCGGCATGACCCAATCGGGGGCGGAGGAGTTCGAGTCCAAACTGTTCCACCACATGCCTTTCGAGCACTGGCAGCGCGAGATCGATCTGAACCTGAATACCTGCGTCCACGTCACACAAGCGGTTCTGCCGCACATGCTCAAAACGGGCTATGGGCGCATCGTCAATGTTGCTTCGGTTACCGGGCCGTTGGTGACCTTCCCGGGGACGGCCGGTTACAGTGCCGCCAAGTCGGCGATGGTCGGTCTGACTCGATCGATCGCACACGAGGTTGCAGGGCAGGGGATCACTGTCAACGCGGTTGCGCCGGGCTGGATCGCGACGCACTCGAGTTTGCCGGACGAGCTACAGGCCGGGCGTCGTACCCCGGTCGGGCGCCCTGGCACGCCGGAAGAAGTCGCGCGAGTGGCCTTGTTTCTGGCCAGTCCGGGATGCAGCTATGTGACCGGACAGATGCTGGTTGTGGATGGTGGCAACAGCTTGCAGGAGATGAAAGGCTAAGCAAGCGGCGCTTCGCAAGCGAAGCGCCGCTTGCTTCAACGCCAGATATCGGTGTCGATTTTTTCTCGCAGCTCGGGATAGTCATTGCCGCGGAATTTCGGCACCTCACCGCTCTTGCGCTGTGCCATGTAGTCCTTGGTCAACTTGGCGACCGTTCCCGACAGCAAGACGATCGCGATCAGGTTGATGGTTGCCATCAGACCCATCGACGCGTCGGCGGCATTGAATACCGTGCCCACCGCTTCGTACGCTCCCCAGACCACCATGCCCAGTGCGGCGACGCGCAGTATCGTCAGGCCAAGCGTGTTCCCCGCCCCCAGATAGATCAACGAGTTCTCCGCATAGGTGTAGTTGCCGACGATCGAGGTGAACGCGAAGAAGAAGATCGCCACGGCGATGAAGTAGGTGCCGGCCGGGCCGATGTGCGCTTCCATCGCCTGCTGCGTCAATTGCGTGCCGGTGACACCGGAACCGGGTTCAAGCACGCCTGAGAGCAGGATCATTACCGCCGTTGCCGTGCAGATCACCAGAGTATCGATGAACACGCCCAGCGCCTGGACCAGACCCTGGGAGGAGGGGTGATGCGGCATCGGCGTTGCGGTAGCCGCAATGTTCGGCGCTGAACCCATACCCGCTTCGTTCGAGAACAGGCCGCGTTTGATGCCGTTCAGCATCGCAGCGGCTACTGAGCCGGCTACGCCGCCGGCGGCTTCTTCCAGACCAAACGCGCTGCGCACGATGGTGGCGAGCACGCCGGGCACTTCGGTGATGTTGACGACGATGACGTAGAGAGCCATGAGCACGTAGATACCCGCCATCAACGGCACGACCATCTCGGCGAAACGCGCAATCGAGCGCAGGCCGCCGAAGATGACGATACCCGCGAGCACCGCGACGACGACGCCGACCCAGATGTTGGGAACACCGAAGGCGCCCTCCATTGCGTCGGCAATCGAGTTCGCTTGCACGGCGTTGAAGACGAGGCCGAAGGAGAGGATGAGTGCCAGGGCGAAGATCACCGCAGCCCAGGGAGCTTTCAAACCTTTCGCGATATAGAACGCCGGCCCACCACGATACTGCCCTTTGCCATCGCGAACCTTGTACAACTGCGCCAGGGTGCTTTCCGCATAGGCAGTGGCCATGCCCACCAGGGCGACCATCCACATCCAGAAGATGGCGCCGGCGCCTCCGAGATAGAGAGCCACCGCCACGCCTGCGAGGTTCCCGGTCCCGACACGTGACGCAAGGCTGGTGCAGAGAGCCTGGAACGGAGAAATCCCGCTCTGGTCGCTGTGGCGGGAGCCCTTGATGGCACGAATCATCTCGCCAAAATGCACGAACTGGATCAGTCCAAGCCGGATGGTGAAAAACACCCCCACCCCAAGCAGACCGTAGATAAGGATGTAGCCCCAGAAGATATTGTTCAGAAAGTCGATGATCGCAGTCATGTCTGTCTCGCCATTCCCGTTGACGTAATAATCACGTCTTAATGTAGTCGTCTCGATTGATTCGGCCAGGGAATAACCGAAGCCGCTGAGGGCGATGGCCGCAATTGCCATAGGTTTTGGCGCTTTCTGGCGCTATCAGTGCGCCTTTGGCAGGACTATATTGGGTGGACCTGCGTCAAACTGCCCAAGGACTTGCCCATGAATTCGCTGACGCCCCGCGACCTGAAGATCGTTCCCCGTCGCATGGATTTTGCGCTCCCCGATCCGTTGCTGCGGCACTGGCATTCCAACGATCCGTTCAAGACTCATTTTTTCAATGCCATGTCGGTCCTGTTTCCTGATGGCGAGCGTTATTTCATCGACTCCGTGAGACTATTCCGGGACCGCATCGATGATCCGTCCCTGCAAGAGCAGATCCGGGGCTTCATCGGTCAGGAAGGGCACCACAGCCGCGAACATGTCGAGTACAACGATCGCCTGCGGGCGCTGGGGTACGACATCGATCAGCTCGAAATGCCGGTGAAGAAGCGTATTCGCTTCGTACAAAAACAGTTCACTGCGGAGCGGCAACTGGCAGGCACTGTCGCGATGGAACACTTCACGGCCATCCTGGCCGACGCGCTTCTGCGCGAACCGCAGTGGCTCGAGGGCGCGATCCCGGAGATGAAGCAGATCTGGCGGTGGCATGCATTGGAGGAGACCGAGCACAAGGCTGTGGCGTTCGACGTCTATATGCAGGTATGCGGAGACCGTGACCTGCTGCGCAAGGCGATGCGTCAGGCTACGTTCTTTTTTCTCAAGGACGTTACGCTCGGGACTTGGCACATGCTGCGCCGCGACGGGTGCGCGAATATCGGGACGTGGGCCAGGGGCATGCGCTGGCTCTGGGGTCGCGACGGCTTTTTTACCCGGCTCATACCGGTATATCGCGATTTTTACCGCGACGGCTTCCATCCATGGCAGCACGACAACAGCGAAGTCATGCGCATGAATGCTGCGGAGTTCGCAGACGGGCTGGTGCGTTAAGCTCACTTCCGTTCAGACGACGGTGATAGCATTTCGCCGTTGCGTATTTCTTACCTTTGGCGGGACAGTGTTGCGCAATCGCGACGCTGTCTCGTGTCGATAAGTAATTTTTTGTTGTCCGTAACGAATCCATGCTGAGCTTCTGTCTCGCTTCGGCTATGCTGTAGCGCAAAAAAACGGCTATTCATTTGCCCAGGAGTCTCCATGCCGGTAAAACTGTACGTCCCCCGGGAAACGCGGTTACACGAAAAACGCGTTGCCCTGGTTCCTTCTGTTGCTGCGAAATTGATCAAATTGGGTATCGAACCCAGCCTTCAGCCGGGTGCCGGCGAGGCTGCTCGCATCCCTGACAGCGCCTTCGTCGATGCAGGAGCAGTTGTCGGTGGCGACGCCTCCGCACAGCTGATCTTTAGCGTTCAGCCACCATCGCTGGAGCAGATTCAGCAGATGCAGCCTGGCACCGTTCTGTGCTGCTTCGTATATGCTCATCGCGAGCCGGAGATTGTCCGGGCGCTGCGCGATCGCAACATTACCTGCTTCGCCATGGAGCTGGTGCCGCGTACCACTCGCGCACAGGCCATGGACGCGCTGTCCTCCCAGGCTGCGCTTGCCGGTTACTACGCCGCGTTGCTCGCCGCTTCCAGCCTCAACCGCATCCTGCCGATGATGACCACTGCCGTCGGCTCGCTGCGCCCCGCCAAGATTCTGGTGATGGGCGCTGGTGTAGCGGGTCTGCAGGCATTGGCAACAGCCAAGCGCCTAGGTGCGATGGTCGAAGGCTATGACGTGCGTCCGGAGGTGAAGGAGCAGGTCGAGTCGGTTGGCGGCAAGTTTGTCGATACCGGCGTATCGGCTGCCGGTGCAGGCGGCTATGCCCGCGAGCTGACGGCCGAAGAGCAGGCCAAGGTAGCCGAGGTGCTGACCAGGCACATTCAGAACGCGGATGCGGTCATTACCACTGCATCGATTCCCGGTCGTCCCAGCCCGAAGATCATCAGCGAGGAGCAGATTCGCGGTATGAAGCCCGGCGCGGTGATCATCGACCTGGCTGCCGAAGGTGGTGGTAACACGCCGCTGACTCAGCCTGGCGAAACCGTCGAAGTCGGTCCTGCGACCATCGTCGCGCCGCTTAACGTCCCCAGCCATCTGGCCGAGCACGCCTCCGAACTGTATGCGCGCAACCTGCTGAATCTGGTTGGACTCATGGTCAAGGACGGCGAGCTGACGCTGGACTGGGAAGACGACATTCTGGCCGGAGCGGTACTTACCCACGCCGGTGAAATCAAGAACGAAACGGCTCGCAAAGCCGCCGAGCTGAGCTGAGGAGCACCCATGGACGTCACTACAGCCATTACAGGTTTCGTAGCGCTATACATTTTCATGCTCGCCGCCTTCACCGGCTACGAGATTATCGGACGTGTGCCGGCGATCCTGCACACTCCGCTGATGTCAGGCTCGAACTTCGTTCACGGAATCGTGGTAGTCGGTGCGATGTGGGCTCTGCTCAATGCAGCCACACCGCTCGAGCAGGCAATCGGTTTCTTCGGGGTGCTGCTGGGCGCCGGTAACGCAGCCGGTGGCTACGTGGTAACCGAACGCATGTTGGAAATGTTCAAGGCGAGCGACAAGCGCAAGCCAGACGCGACCGCCGACAAGGAATAATCAATGTACGCTAACTTCATTATCGAGGCGGCTTACTTCATCGCCGCGCTACTGTTTATCTACGGTCTCAAGCGTATGGCCAGCCCGGTCACTGCGCGTTCCGGTATCGTTGTCGCCGGTTGGGGTATGGTCATTGCCGTCGTCGCCGCGTTTCTCTATGGCCTGGACGTCAATCCGCGTGCCGAAGAGCATCTGACCGTCAATATCATCCTGGTCATCGTCGCTCTGGCGCTGGGTATCGGCTGGGCCTGGTTCAGCGGCAAGAAGGTCGCCATGACCGACATGCCGCAGATGGTCGCGCTGTATAACGGCATGGGCGGCGGCGCAGCTGCTGCGATTGCTGCCAGTGAACTGTTTTCGGGTAACGCTCAGGCCCATGGCCTGGTCGTCACCATCCTGGCTGTTCTTGGCGGTCTGATCGGCTCGGTCGCGCTGTCCGGCTCGCTGGTCGCCTGGGCCAAGCTGGACGGTCGGATGAACAAGACGTTGCGTCTGCCCTCTCAACAGTGGATCAACGCTGGTCTGTTCCTAGGCTCGCTGGCTCTGGGCGCTGCCATCACCGCCATGGGCGCCGAGGCTGGCGTACCCATGCTGTTGATCGCTGTGTTCTTCATTCTCGCGCTGATCCTTGGCGTGCTGCTGACCACACCGATCGGCGGCGCCGATATGCCGGTGGTGATCTCCCTGTATAACGCCTTCACCGGTCTGGCGGTTGCCTTCGAGGGCTTCGTGCTGCAGAACCCGGCAATGATCATCGCTGGTACCGTGGTCGGCTCGGCCGGTACGCTGCTGACGCTGATGATGGCCAAGGCAATGAACCGTCCGGTCTCCAACGTGATCTTCAGCCAGTTTGGCGAAGGCGGCGACGGCGACGACGGCGACATCGAAGGCTCCATGAAATCGGCCGAAGCCTCCGATGCGGCGATTGCTATGTATTACGCAAGCAAGGTGATCATCGTTCCCGGTTACGGTCTGGCGGTTGCCCAGGCTCAGCACAAGCTGTACGAGTTCGTGAAGCTGTTGCAGAAGCAGGGCGTCGACGTGCGTTTTGCCATCCACCCGGTTGCCGGACGGATGCCTGGCCACATGAACGTGCTGCTTGCCGAGGCGGGCGTGCCCTACGACATCATCTTCGATCTCGAGGACATCAACGAGGACTTCGGTCAGGCGGACGTGGCGATCGTTCTTGGCGCCAACGACGTGGTGAACCCGGCCGCACGTCACCGCAAATCGAGCCCGATCTACGGTATGCCGATCCTCAACGTCGACTACGCGCAGCAGGCCTACGTGGTCAAGCGTGGCCAGGGCAAGGGTTATTCCGGTGTGGAGAACGAACTGTTCTTTGCCGAGAATACCTCCATGGTTTACGGCGATGCGCAAAAAGTCATGGTGCAGATGATCGAAGCGGTCAAGTCGCTGGGCTGAGCCCAGGGAGTTTAAGCCCAAGCTGATAGCTTCAAGCTGAAAGCAAAGCCCCGGCAGCGATGTCGGGGCTTTTTTTGTTTGCGATACGCAATCGCGCGTGAGCGGCTTGCGTAGTGCCACCGACCGCGACAATAAAAAAACCCGGCTTTCGCCGGGTTTCTGCTTACCGCTTGAAGCTGCGAGGCGCTCAGCCTTTCGGTACGTAACCGAAGATAGACTTCATTTCCAGGAAGTCTTCAAAGCCATGGTGACCCCACTCGCGGCCGTTGCCCGATTCCTTGTAACCGCCGAACGGTGCGCGGTTGTCCAGCGGCGCACCATTGAGGTGGACCATGCCGGTACGGATGCGACGAGCGACGTTACGCGCGCGGTCGATGTCTCCGGACGATACATAGCCTGACAGACCGTATTGGGTGTCGTTGGCAATGCGTACGGCATCATCTTCGTTCTCATAACCGATGATCGACAGAACCGGCCCGAAGATCTCTTCGCGGGCGACGGTCATTTCATTGGTGACATTGGCGAACACGGTCGGCTTGACGTAGTAGCCCTTGCTGACGCCTTCCGGACGACCGGGGCCGCCGGCGATGACCTTTGCGCCTTCTTCGATACCCTGAGTGATCAGGTCCTGAATCTTGGTCCACTGCGTCTTGGATGCGACAGGGCCGATAACCGTATCTTCGGCATTCGGGTCGCCTGGCTTGACCTTGGCTGCGACAGCCTGGGCAATGGCAACGACTTCATCCATCCGGCTGTTAGGCACGAGCATGCGGGTCGGCGCGTTGCACGACTGGCCGCTGTTGTTCATGCAGGACATGACGCCATGAGCGACCATCTTCTCGAAGTTGACATCGTCAAGCAGGATGTTCGCTGATTTGCCTCCGAGCTCGAGCGCAACGCGCTTGATGGTCCCGGCACCATTCTGCATGACGTGACGACCGGCGTTGGTCGAGCCGGTGAAAGACATCATGTCGATGCCGCGATGGCCCGACATGGCCGCCCCAACGGTAGGACCGTCGCCATTCACCAGGTTGAAGACGCCAGCGGGTACCCCGGCTTCGTCCAGGATCTCGGCCAGCAGCAGCGCGGAGAGCGGGGCAACTTCCGAAGGCTTGAGCACCATTGTGCAACCGGTGGCGATCGCCGGTGCGACCTTGCAGGTGAGCTGGTTCATCGGCCAGTTCCAAGGCGTGATCAAACCACATACGCCGATCGGCTCCTTGACCACCAATGTGTTGCCGATCTGCTCTTCGAACTGGTAATCCTTGAGCACTTCCAGAGCGACGGCGAAGTGGCCCAGCCCGGATGGTGCCTGTGCCATCTTCGACAGCTTGGCCGGCGCGCCCATCTCCTGAGAGATCGCCTCAGCCACGTCGCCCATGCGCTTCTGGAAGACGGAGATGATCTTCTCCAGCAGCGCGATGCGTTCTTCCCGGCTGGTCTGAGAATAGCTTTCGAACGCCTTGCGCGCCGCAGAGACGGCGAGGTCGACATCTTCATGATTGCCCAGCGCGATAGTGGCTACCGCTTCTTCGGTAGCGGGGTTGACCACATCAACGGTTCCCTGGCCTTTGGGTTCCACCCACTGGCCGTTGATGTAAAATTGTCTGTGATGGCTCATAGCTACTAGGCTCCTATCGTACCGTTCGAGTAATAGGCGAAACGATAGCACTCTCTACCGTTTTGTATCATCCGTTTTGTTTTCGATCAGCTTTGGTGATTCTGCTGCATCGCGTCGGCTTCAAGCTGGCCACCAGTAGCCTTATACTGTGTGCGTCATCACCGGCGTAATAGTTGACTAAATTGCTTGGATATTGCATAGTTTCGGCCATGTAAACCGGCTCCGGGAGCATCTATGCGTCTTACCACGAAGGGTCGCTACGCCGTCACGGCCATGCTGGACCTGGCTCTTCATCAGGAGCAGGGACCGATCACTCTGGCCGACATTTCCGCTCGCCAGGGCGTGTCCATTTCCTATCTCGAGCAGCTCTTCGCCAAGCTGCGTCGCGGCAAGCTGGTCCAGAGCGTCCGAGGCCCCGGTGGCGGGTATCGCCTTGCCGGTGGTGCGGATTCGATCAGCGTCGCGCAGATCGTCGAGGCGGTGAATGACTCGATGGATGCTACCCGTTGTTTAGGTAAGGGCGATTGCCAGCACGGCGAGGTGTGTCTGACCCATCACCTGTGGTCGGACCTGAGTAATCGTTTGCGAGAGTTTCTAAATGAAATCACGCTCGCCGAGCTGGTTTCCCGCGACGATATCCAACGGGTGCGTACGCGCCAGGATAATCGTGGCTGCTCCAGTGCGCGGCAGGCTGTAGCCGAGCTGGAACGCATCATCTAAACGGCCCCAGAGCCGTCCGAATCGTGCGGTGACCCAGGGAGGTCGCCGCTAGCCTGAGACACATCGCGGGATGTCGGGAATGACATGACCGCAGAAAGAGGTGATACCGTGAGCGAGCAAGTCGAAAGTCTCATCAGGAAAGACTACGCGGCCGGATTTCATTCGACCATCGAGTCCGACACGCTTCCGCCGGGCCTGAACGAAGACGTCATCCGCTTCATTTCCGGCAAGAAGGGTGAGCCGGAATGGATGCTCGAATGGCGCCTCAAGGCGTATCACGCCTGGCTGGAGATGGAAGAGCCCACCTGGGCCCACGTCCATTACCCCGAGATCGACTTCCAGTCGGTCTCCTTTTACTCCGCGCCCAAGAGCATGGCGGATAAGCCGCAGAGCCTGGACGAAATCGACCCGGAGTTGCTTGCCACCTACGAAAAGCTGGGCATTCCCTTGCATGAACAGGAAATGCTGGCCGGCGTGGCGGTCGATGCGGTATTCGACTCGGTGTCAGTCGTCACCACCTTCCGCGCCAAGCTGGAAGAAGCCGGTGTGATCTTCTGTCCGATCAGCGAGGCCGTACACAAGTATCCGGATCTCGTACAAAAGTACATCGGTAGCGTGGTGCCGCAGCGCGACAATTATTACGCAGCGTTGAACTGCGCCGTGTTCTCCGACGGTTCGTTCGTCTATATCCCGAAGGGCGTTCGCTGCCCGATGGAGCTGTCGACGTATTTCCGCATCAACGAAATGAACACCGGCCAGTTCGAACGTACGCTCATCATTGCCGACGAAGGCTCCTACGTCAGCTATCTCGAAGGCTGTACCGCACCGATGCGCGACGAAAACCAGCTGCACGCGGCGGTCGTCGAGCTGGTTGCGCTGGATGGTGCGCAGATCAAGTACTCGACAGTACAGAACTGGTATCCCGGCAACGCCGAGGGCAAGGGCGGCATCTACAACTTCGTCACCAAGCGCGGCATTGCGCATACCAATGCGAAGATTTCCTGGACCCAGGTGGAGACCGGTTCAGCGGTTACCTGGAAGTATCCCAGCTGCATCCTCAAGGGCGACAACAGTGTCGGTGAGTTCTACTCGGTCGCACTGACCAACAACTTCCAGCAGGCCGACACCGGCACCAAGATGATCCACCTAGGCAAGAACACCCGTTCCACTATCGTGGCCAAGGGTATTTCGGCCGGGCGTAGCGATAGCGCCTACCGGGGGCTGGTGCGGATCAATCCGGGTGCAGATGGCGCCAGGAACTATACCCAGTGCGATTCGCTGTTGATTGGTGATCGCTGTGGCGCGCACACCTTCCCGTACATCGAGAGCAAGAACCCGAGTGCGGTGATCGAGCATGAGGCGACTACTTCTAAGGTGAGCGACGACCAGCTGTTTCTTTGTCAGCAGCGCGGGCTGGACGCCGAAAAGGCCATCTCCATGATCGTCAACGGATTCTGTCGCGAGGTGTTCAAGGAGCTGCCGATGGAATTCGCCGTCGAGGCGGGCAAGCTACTCGAAGTGAGCCTGGAAGGCTCGGTGGGCTGAGTAAGCCCCCCTTTTGGCGATCCATTTGAATACACAGTATCAGGCGTAAATTATGTTATCTATCAAAGGTTTGTGCGCGAAAGTTGAAGAGAAGGATATCCTCAAGGGGCTGAGCCTGGAGATCAAGCCGGGCGAGGTGCATGCCATCATGGGGCCGAACGGCTCGGGCAAGAGCACCCTCGGCAACATCCTCTCGGGTCGCCCCGGATACGAGGCCACCGCCGGTAGCGTAACGTTCAACGAGCATGACCTGCTTGAGATGGATACCGAAGAGCGCGCCCGCGAGGGTCTTTTCCTGGCGTTCCAGTATCCGGTGGAGATCCCCGGTGTCAGCAACATGGAATTTCTCAAGGCGTCGGTAGACGCAAAGCGCAAGCATAAGGGCCTGCCGGAGCTGTCGTCGGTCGACTTCATGAAGCTTGCGCGTGAAACCAGCAAACGCGTGAATCTCGATGCGAGCTTCCTCAAGCGTGGCGTCAACGAAGGTTTCTCCGGCGGCGAGAAGAAGCGCAATGAGATCATGCAGATGATGCTGCTCGAGCCGCAGCTGTGCATTCTCGACGAGACCGATTCGGGCCTCGATATCGACGCGCTGCAAGTCGTCGCGGACGGTGTCAATGCGATGCGTGACGGCCAGCGTAGCTTCATCGTCGTGACACACTATCAGCGCCTGCTGGACTACATCATTCCAGATTACGTCCATGTGCTGGCGGGCGGTCGAATCGTCAAGTCCGGGGACAAGAGCCTGGCTCTGGAACTCGAAGCCAAGGGCTATGGCTGGATCGAAAACGAGGTAGCCTGACGCATGAGTGACTTCAAACAGAGTGCCTTGCAGCTGGCTGCTCAACAGACCAGCCCCGACTGGCTCGCCGAGGTGCGCCAGTTGGGTGCTTCGCGCTGGTCGGCCGCCAAATGGCCGGGTCGCAAGACCGAGGCGTGGAAGTACACCTCGCTCGCCCCGCTGCAGAATGACAATCCGGTTCGCTGGGCCGCTGCCATCGACTCGGCTTGGCAAAGTGAAATCGAGACCCTGCACCTCGATTGCACTCGGCTGGTCTTCGTCAACGGACAGTTTTCGCCTGCCGACTCCAGCCCGTTGCCCGCCGAGGTCGTGCGCTTCGCTGATGCCGATGCGGCCCAGCAGGACCTGATCCGTCAGCACCTCGGCTCCGTCGTCGATACCGAGCGCCACCTGTTTGCCGCGCTGAGCAATGCCTGGGCGGCAGACGGCGTGCTGGTACATATACCGCGCAATGCCAGACTGACCAAGCCGGTATACGTGCTGAATGTCTCGATACCTGAGGAGCAGCCTGCTGCCAGCAACCAGCGTCTGCTGGTCGTGGCGGAAGAGGGTGCGCAGGCCGAGGTGATCGAGCATTACGTATCGAGCAGTCGTCAGCAGAACGGTTTCGTGAACAGCCTGACCGAGGTCGTTGTCGGCGCCAATGCGCAGGTACAGCACTATCGCTTGAACCTTGAGCAGGAAGATCTCCTGCACGTGGGTGGAGTGCATGTGGTATTGCAGCGCGACGCACGCTTTCATGGCTTTACCATTGCTCAAGGCAGCCGGTTGAAGCGCATCGACTATCACGTTTATCACCGCGGGCAAGGTGCGCATCTCGACCTGAATGGTATCTACCTGCCGCGTAACCGCCAGCTGATCGACTATCACACGACCGTCGAGCACTGTGTGCCCTGTTGTACGACGAACGAAGTGTTCCGCGGCATCGTCGGTGATTCCTCCCGCGCGGTGTTCAACGGCCGGATCCACATCCATCCCCAGGCGCAGAAGACGTTGGCCGAGCTGAGTAACCGGAACCTGCTCACCTCTCGCACCGCCGAGATCGATACCAAGCCCGAGCTGGAAATTTACGCCGACGACGTACGCTGCGCGCACGGGGCGACGATCAGCCAGCTCGACGAAACGTCACTGTTCTATCTGATGAGTCGCGGCGTAACGCGCGCCGACGCGGTGACCATGCTCAGCTTCGGTTTCATCAATGAGGTGATCAATCAGGCGCCCGAGGCGGCGGTCCGCGATTATCTTCGCCCGCGTCTGACGGCGCTGTTCGGCGAAGGCAACGAGCAGGTGGGGCATCTTGCCTATGAGTGAGGCAATGAACCGGCCCGTGTCGTTCGACGCCGATCAGGTGCGGCGTGACTTTCCGATCCTGCATCAGGACGTCAACGGTCATCCTCTGGTCTACCTGGATAACGCAGCGACGACCCAGAAGCCGGAGGCGGTGATTCAGGCCATCGTTGATTATTACCGCAACGACAACAGTAACGTGCACCGCGGTGCGCATACCTTGGCGGACCGCGCGACGGAAAAGTTTGAGTCGGCCCGTGCCAAGGTGGCGACGCTGATCAACGCTGCGGAGCCGCGACAGGTCATCTGGACGCGAGGAACCTCCGAGTCGATCAATCTGGTGGCGTCGAGCTGGGGTCGCAGTCAGCTGAAAGCGGGTGACCGCATCCTGGTGTCGGCTATGGAGCATCACTCGAACATCGTTCCCTGGCAGATGGTGGCAGCGGAGAAGGGCGCGACAGTCGAAGCGATTCCGGTCGACGACTCCGGCACACTGGATCTGGACGCGTTATGCTCGATGCTCGATGATCGTGTGCGCATGGTCGCCTGCGGTCATGTGTCGAACGCTCTGGGTACGATCAATCCGGTCGAGGACATCGTTCGGCTAGCACATTCGGTTGGCGCGCTGTGCCTGATCGACGGTGCCCAGGCGATCAGCCACTGGGCGGTGGATGTACAGGCGCTGGATTGCGACTTTTATGTTTTCTCTGCGCACAAGATGTTCGGTCCTACCGGGCTCGGAGTGCTCTACGGCAAGGTCGAAATCCTCGATGCGATGCCACCTTATCAGGGCGGTGGCGAGATGATCGAAACGGTAAGTTTCGAAGGGACCACGTACAACCAACTGCCGTATAAGTTCGAGGCGGGGACCCCGGATATCGCTGGCGTAATCGGTTTCGGTGCGGCCGTTGATTATCTGCAGGCCATCGATCGCGACGCAGCGGCGCGGCACGAGCAGGATCTGCTCGAGTATGCTGAACAGCGTGCGCGCGAAACGCCCGGCATCAAACTGATCGGCACCGCGGCGCGAAAGACCAGTGTCATGAGCTTTTTGCTTGAGGGCACGCATCCGCACGATGTGGGGATGCTGCTTGATCAGCAGGGCGTGGCCGTACGCACCGGGAATCACTGTGCCCAGCCGATCATGGACCAGTTCTGCATCCCGGGTACCGTGCGGGCGAGCTTCAGTTTTTACAACACCCGGGCTGACGTCGATCGCCTCTTCGAAGCGCTCGACAAGGCCCGGCAGTTTCTCCTATAGGAGTCGAAGCATGAGCGTAGAATCGTTTGATCCGCACGCGGCAGCCGTAGGCAGCCCGGCGGTGACCGTCACGCCAGCGGCTTTGGCGCACTTTCGCCGCCAACTGGCCAGCCATAGCGGTCAATCCGTCCGTTTGAGCATCAAGAAAAGCGGTTGCACAGGATTCATGTACGTCATCGACCTGGTTGAGCAAGGCGCGGCGGACGACGTGCAGTACCAGCTGGATGACGTTGTCGAGCTGCGGGTGGCGCGCGATGCGCTGCCCGTCGTCAGCGGTACGGAGATTGATCTGGTCAAGGAAGGTATCAATCGGCAGATCAAATTTCACAATCCGAACGTCAAGGATGAATGCGGCTGCGGCGAAAGCTTCAGTGTCAGCTAACGCCGAAGTCATCTTCCATACAGCTATCCGGACAGACTGCTCGGGTCTGCCGGCGAAAAGGAGCTAGGTCCCGAGATGGAAAGACGCATGGTAGTGGCGCAGGCAGATTGTCCTGCGCGCCGCGTTCCGGATGGTACGCCCCTGACTATTCCCAAGGACACTTTCGTCACCATCACACAGGCGCTCGGTGGCAACTACACCGTGACCTATCATGGCCAGATGGTTCGAGTGGACGGGACGGACGCTGCAAGCCTGGGCCTTGAGCCGGAGCTGTTGAGTTTTCCGCCAGCCGAAGACAATCAGATCCGCGAAGAGCAGGTCTGGGAGGCATTGGGCACCGTCTACGATCCCGAAATCCCGGTCGATCTGGTCAATCTGGGTTTGATCTACAACGTGACAATCGACCAACAGGCCAAGCGGGTAGACATCAAAATGACCCTGACAGCGCCAGCCTGCGGGATGGGTCCGGTTCTGGTAGGCGACGTCGAGTATCGAGTCAAACGTGTTCCGAACGTCGAGAAGGTGGACGTCGACCTCGTCTTCGATCCGCCCTGGAGCCGTGAGATGATGAGCGAAGAGGCTCAGCTCGAAACCGGAATGTTTTTCTGAGAGGTTTGCATGAGCCAGTTCGGCACTGACATCACCAGCGAAGACATCATCGACTCGCTGTCTTTTTTCGATACCTGGGAAGATCGTTACAAATACATTATCGATCTCGGCCGGGAGCTGCCTCCGCTGGACGACAGTCAGCGCACCGACGTGAATATCGTTCGCGGCTGCCAGAGCCAGGTGTGGCTGGTCAGCAGGCGAGAGGGCGATCGGCTGTACTTCGATGCGGATAGCGACGCGTTTATTGTCAAAGGTCTGCTCGCAGTCGTGCTGGCTGCGTACAATGGCAAAACGCCCGAACAGATTTTGAGTTTCGACATCGATGCATACTTCGAGCAGCTCAATCTGATGAAGCATCTCAGCGTGACCCGAGGGAATGGGCTGCGGGCGATGGTCAAACGGATTCAGGATACGGCGGCCGCCGCATCCTGAGGCGGGACAAAAACCTTTTCTGTCATGTCGATCGTTTCTGTCTCGTATTGAGCCTCTCTCTGATGGCAATAAGATATTGCCTGTAGCTTGAATTGCCGCTAAAGTCGCTTGGGGTCGCCCTGTCGGGTCCCCATTCACAACAATAGTGGCGACCCCATGCACAACGCCTGGAAGCGGCTGAATAACGATTTCCAGCTGTCAATCATCACCATGGTAGGCATCTGCTCGGTTGGCGGAATAACGCCGTACGCGGTCTACCGCCTGTTTGAAAGCAACTGGCTGGTCAGCCTGATCGACGCCTTCCTGGTACTGAATACCGTTATTGCAGTGCTTTACGCCTGGCGCACCGGCGATACCAGACGTCCGGGCCAGTACCTCGCGCTGGTTTACTCCATCGGCACCATCGTTATCGTCACCAAGCTCGGTATCAACGGCCTGTTCTGGGTCTATGTGCTCATCCTCTTCAACTTCTTCGTCGTGCCGCCGCTCCAAAGCGTGATCGCCACCCTGTCCATGCTGACGGTGCTGTGTCTTTACGGCTTGCTGAACCCGGGCACCTTGTTCGCTGATGACTTCCAGATGACCTCGTTCATGGTGACCAGCCTGCTCGCCAGTCTGTTCGCCTTTGTATTTGCCTATCGCGGCCGGGAGCAGCGTCAGAAACTTAGCGAATTGGCCACGATCGATCCGCTCACTGGAGTTGGGAATCGACGCACAATGGATACGGAGCTGGAAATAGCCTTCAACGAGCACACGCGCTACCAGGTCGGTTTTGGCCTGCTGATTCTCGATCTGGACCATTTCAAACTGGTCAATGACCGTTACGGGCATCGTGCCGGCGATGAGGTGCTTGTCGACTTCGTGGACATCGTGCGGTCTGCCTGCAGGCAATCTGACAGGTTGTTCAGATTGGGCGGCGAAGAGTTCGTTTTGCTGGTACCGCAGATCGACGAGCGGGGTATGGTGCGGCTTGCCAACAACATCCTCGCAGATATCCGCCGATTGCTAAGCGGCCCCGGCGGGCCTGTCACAGTATCGATTGGCGGAGCCTTGTTGGCCGATCATTCGGGTATCGAAACCTGGCTGCACGAAGCGGACGAACGCCTTTACCAGGCCAAGAAGAACGGCCGTGATCAGGCCATCATTCGTTCAGAGGGATCAAACTCGTCCGGGCTGGTGTCGAATTCAGCATCGGATGTCGCCATTCAAGGCTAACTCTGGCCTCTGGCCCGTCGCGCTTCCCGGAGGGAATACCCATGCTGAACAAGCCGTTTTCTGATAGACAGTTCTGGGACAAGCTCAATGGCTACGCTCGCAAGGCAGGGCGCGAGGGTGTCGATCGAGCGCTTCGCCTTTACTATGCGGCACGGCGCCCGGAAACGCCGACCTGGGCCAAGACGTCGATTTTCGGCGCATTGGCGTATTTCATCTCGCCGATCGACGCCGTGCCGGATCTGCTTCCATTTATTGGAGTCAGTGATGATCTGACAGTCATGGCCGCCGCCTTGGCCATGGTCTCGATGTACATCAACGATGATGTAAAGCGCAGGGCGCGCCAAACCACCGAAAAGTGGTTTGGGCCGGAAGTCATCGAGGCAGAGCGATTCCGCTAGGGTGTCGCATGGTTCGCTTGAGGGTAGCGAGCCAGTTCGGCCCGCTTGCCATCGCTGCCCACGGCCACGACGGTGTACGGATCCTGTCGGGACCCCATTTCCATGCCGGGCGAGCCGATCGGCATGCCCGGAACGGCAATTCCCGCTACGTCAGGCAGGCCCGCCAGGCGGCGAACGTCGCTGGCC